>DATJGE010000001.1:0-3963 GCA_035495295.1 Nitrospira sp.
ACACCGATCGTATGCAGGCTCAGGAACATCGTGATCAAGACGTAGGAGGCAGGTGACAGAGGCAAGTACCGATGCGTACCCACGAGTACAAGCACCAAGAGGCCCGGAAGGATGCTGGAAAGCATCCAGAACTGTCGGTCGGCCGGCTCATACGCGGTCCAGAGAGAAAGCACAACGTACCAGAGCAGGAGTCCCGCCAGAAGCCGTTTATTGTGTGTGACCACCGTTCCTCCCAGATTGACCGGATCGGTACAGGCACCGTGGCAATCTCCGAGGATCACTGTACCGTCAGATTCTGTGGGATGCAACGGGTCGAGCAGATCTCAGATTCCAAATCTCAAATGGGGAAACCTACGCCAGTCTAACTACAACACCATGCTCCCGGAGATCTGAAATTTGCGATTCTGAGATTGCTTACAGATGGTGGGTGAGCGCGTAGCGGATCAGCGCGGATGTCGTCTTTAACTGCAGTTTCGACAGCAGTCGCATGCGGTAGGTGCTGACTGTCTTGACGCTCAGATCGAGCGCTCCCGCGATTTCCGTCACTGACTTTCCTCCTCCGATCATCGACAGCACTTGTAATTCGCGGTCCGACAGCAGGGTATGCAACGGCTTTCCGGCTGCGTGAAGCGGCATCGCTTCCAACCGCTCGGCGAGCGTTGGGGTGACGTATTGACGGCCCGCAAGAACGGTCTTAATCGCGGTCGCCAATTCCTGGGGCGCAGTATCCTTCGTCACATACGCGGAGGCACCGCTCTTCAGCGCCCTGACGGCATACTGCTCTTCGGGATGGAAACTGAGTACGACAACCGGCAGCGCCGTGCGAAGCGTTTTCAATTTCTTCAGGACATCGAGACCGTTCGTATCGGGAAGATTGATATCGAGAACCACGAGATCCCACGAAGCCTCTTGGGCTTTCGCCAACGCTTCTTGACCGGTCCCTACCTCGGTAACCTCAAGCTGCGCGAACGCATCGGCCAGCATCTGTTTGAGTCCGACTCGGACGATCGCATGATCGTCGACGAGAAGAATTTTCAGCATCGCGCCTTGAGGACTCGGTGATTCGATCGGAGATTGCGAAGGATGGGCAGATTGGTTCGACAGCATCGGGCGTAATGTGCCAGCCACGATCGGTGAGCGTTTCGGCCGATACTGTAGCGAAATCCGACGAGAAATGGAACAGCATAATTTACGCGTAGGACTCGTCCTACAAGATTTTTGTTAAGGCAGAAGGTTGAAAACGATGGCGTTTAACGGTGCTCTTTGGCGAGTGACGCATTCTCATGTTTCATGGGCAGCGACAAGGTCACCGCTGTGCCCGTGTCCGGCGCACTCACGATTTTCACGGCGCCGCCGACGAGTTTGACACGCTCGTGCAAACCGCGCAGGCCGAATGAGTGACCTTCCTTCCATTGTTCTGGGCGCAATCCGCGACCGTCATCACGAATAGTCAACACCAGTTGGTCATGCTCAACCGTGAGGCCTATCTCCGCCTTTGACGCGTGCGCATGCCGCATGACGTTGGTGAGCAGCTCCTGAGCGCCGCGAAACACGGTGGTTGCCAGTGCGACCTCCACCGGCGCGTCGCGGAGGGACGGCTCGATGGTGAGTTCGCAAGGGAGCCCTGTGCGTTCCTGGAACGATGTGGCGAGCCACTCTAAGGCGGCAACAAGCCCCAAGTCGTCGAGCACGCCCGGCCGCAATGAGGCCGCCGTGGCGCGCACAGATTGAATCAAGCCGTCGATGGCCTGGGACATGCCAATGGCTTTCGACTTCATCGCGGCGGCCCCCGTGCCTTTGATCCACCGGGACAATTCCTTCGTCAACCAGGCGACATCAAATTTCAGGCCGGTCAGCGCCTGGCCGAATTCGTCGTGGAGCTCCCGCGCCAGCCGCTTGCGTTCGATTTCTTCGGCTTCAGTCAATCGTCGCGTCAGGTCTCTGAGCTGCTCGTAGGTCTCTTTCAACGCCCGTTCAGCTTGCTTACGCTCGCTGATGTCGCGGAGAAACGCGCTGAAAACCTTGCGGCCTTCGATGGCCAGGGCGGTGACGGACAATTCAATCGGGAACTCCCGTCCGTCCTTGTGCAGAGCGGAAAGCTCCACCCGCCGATTGAGAATGGGACCATGGCCGGAGGAGAGGAACCGCTGCAGGCCGGTGGTATGCGCCTCGCGATAGCGGTGCGGCAGAATCGCCTCACTCAGCAATCGTCCGCCGATTTCCTGTTCTCGATAGCCGAACATCGACTCCGCCTGCGAATTCCATCCAGTGATGATTCCCCGTTCGTCCATCGTCACTACTGCGTCCAAGGCGGATTCAACGATAGCGCGTGTCCGCAGTTCACTGGCCTGCAAAGCATCCACGGCCTCCTTGCGCGCGATTGAGGCCGCCAGGCCATTGCAGACCGATTCGATGGTTTGACGCATGGGTTCCGAAATGGTATCGCGGCTGAACAGGCCGAGGACGCCGAAGACCTGGTTTTCCACCATCAACGCAAAGCCTGCAAACGACCGGAGACCGTGCTCGCGCATCCAAGTCTTGTTGGGCAACCGATCGTCGCTGAGGATGTCATTGGTGAAGAGCGAGCCATCGCCTTGGGCAATGCGGCCGATTTTCAGCGCGCCCAACGGCACACGGCGGTATTCTCCGCTCAGATTGGTGGAGAGACCGGAACTGGCGTGCAGATGAAGGCATATGGTCCGGTCACGACACCAGGAGGCCTTGTGGCACTCGGCGCAGAGATCACCAGGCTTGAGCAGCCACACACGTGTGAAGGCCGCCCCGAGGTGCTCCACCGCCGCATCCGTACAACGCTGCAGCAAGCAGTCGAGCGGCTCCTCGTGATTTAAAATCAGGCTGACTTCCGCGGCGAATGCCGCGCATTTCGCGCGCTCCTTCAACGCCTCTTCCGCCACCTTCCGGGCCGTGATGTCGCGAGTGATGGCTTCCACGCCAACCACGCGCCCCTCCACAAGGCGCAGCCGGACGTGCTGACCGAACCACACCTCTTCTCCGCCCTTGGTCATGGCGGGAAATTCATAGTACGTGCTGGGAATCTGCGCCAGCAGCTGCTCCCTATAGAACTGCTGAGCCTTCGGACGGACATCCTCGCGGATCAACTCGAGGTAATGCTTGCCCAGCAGTTCCGGCTCTTCATACCCCATCATGGCGCAGGCGGCGGCGTTGACGAACGTGAACCGACCGTCGGGACCGGCGGTATAAATAATGTCGGTGGCCTGCGACACGAGTGAGCTGTACCGTGCTTCACTTTCCCGTAAGGCCGCTTCCGTGCGCTTCCTGGCGGTAATATCGATCTCGATGCCGGCCATACGGACCGGCGTCCCCCGCTCGTCGCGTTCGATCACTCGTCCGCGATTCAGAATCCATGTCCACTCGTTTGCCTTGGTGCGGACGCGCATCTCGGCTTCAAATTCGGGCGTCTGCCCCGCGAGACAGGCCTTCAGATTCCACTCGACCAAGGACCGATCCTCCGGATGAAGGCCGTCCATGCAGGACGAGATATGGGGCGCCGGTTCCAGGGCGCCGAATCCCCGCAACTGTGCCCAGCGCTCATTGAACGAAAACGCTCCGGTCCCGATATTCCAATCCCAGGAGGCGAGCCCTGCGCCGTGAAAGGCCATCTCCAAACGCTCTTGACTGGCTTGGAGCGCAGCGGTGCGTTCGTCCACTCGGCGCTCGAGCTCATGGCGAATCCGCTCCAACTCTTCCTCGGTGTTCTTGCGGTCGGTAATATCGTCGGCCACGCCGGCGATGCGCCACACCGCCCCGGCACTGTCATGGATGGGAAACGCCCGATCCCGTATCCACCGCATGGACCCGTCGGGCCTCACGATGCGGTATTCTTCGTCGTAGGTCCCTGCCATCTGTTTGGTCAACGCAGCTTGCAGGACCCGCTCGCGGTCCTCCGCATGTATCGCCTCGAGCCAGGATCGCGGGAAGTGA
>DATJGE010000002.1:0-4024 GCA_035495295.1 Nitrospira sp.
GCACTTGAGGAGTGCCGCCGCCGAGACATCGATGGGAAAATAGGCGATGGGCTCACGGTCCGCAAGTGCTTCCAATATCCAGCGGGTCTTTCGACCGCTGCCACTCCCCAGCTCGATCACTGAGACAGGCGGGGGGAGATGCTCGACGATGGCTCCGGCATGGCGACTCAGGAGCCGCAGCTCGGCACGCGTCAGCCCATATTCGGGCAACAAGGTGATCGCTTCAAATAATGCTGTGCCCAGCTCATCGTACAAGTACATTGACGGCAGTTCACGTTGGTCGACCTTCCCAAGGCTGTCGCTCACTGCGACGGCGAACTCCCGGAGCTTGTCAGTGTGTACAGTCTGTGAGGGCATCATATTAAATCTCCACGCACCGAAATCCAGCGTAGACATAGGGGAAGTTGGGCCGAAACCAGTTGCGAAACGATCGCCGCAGCAATCGAGCGTCTGTCCGTGGGGACGCCCCCTTGAGCACGTAATGGTCGCCACCAAAGAACCGGGCCGAATAGCCGGGATAGCAGGAAAAGGTTTGGAATCCGGGAAATGGCTCGAAGGTCGTCGAGGTCCACTCCCATCCGTTGCCGACCAGTTGAGAAACTCCGAAGGCGCTGTCTCCCAGCGGGGAGGCAGTCACGGAAATAGGATCCCATCGATTCCCGCCGAAGTTTCCCCGCCGGCTATCGGGCTCCTCATCGCCCCACGGATAGGCCCGTTCTTCCTCACCATGCTTCGTCCCGTATGCCGCTCGATGAAACTCGGCTTCGGTGGGCAATCTCTTGCCGCTCCAGGCCGCAAAGGCGGACGCCTCTTCGTGGGTGACATAGACCGGCCAATCCAGTGGCAGCGGAACTTCTTCCCACATGCCTCGCCAGTACCACTGGCCCTCATGCCACCGCCAGAAGTGAGGTGGTTTGCCGCTGGCGCGAACGAATTTGAGATACTCTCCATTGGTCACTTTGTACTTGTTCATGGCAAACGAGGCGACAGACACTTCATGGCTCTCGAATTCGTTGTCCCATCCAAACGGATTCTTGCCATAGGCATCCTTGCGCGGTTGACCTAACGTGACCGCTCCGCCGGGAATTTCGAGCATCACTTGAATGGGAGCTGCGCTCTGAGGGCATGACGCCACCAAGGGGACATGTTTTTGGTCGATCGAAAGGGAATGGAGGAGATAGGCAAAGGTCTCGGCGTGCATCAACCGATGCTCCAGGGCAATGGAGAGCAGCTCATCCGATGTCTGGTTCAACACGTCGTCGAGTGTCTGCCGAACGCGACGATTGTATTCTCGTACGTCTGCGATCTCCGGCCAATCCGAGCGCTCGTCCTGCTGAGTTTGTCCGGGTTTCGGATCAATCCCGAACGCAAAGAGTTGATCGAATTCCGGACAAAATGATGGAACCGCCGCTGCGTGGCTGATGAGGTTCCAGTCAAAGGCCTCTAGATGCCCGACGTAAAAAATGAGCCGGTGCCGCTCGGGGACCGGTCGTTCATAAAAGGCCTCTGGTCGAACCAGGCCGAATAAGGTATCGGTGCCCGCACGAGCGTGAGTCAGCATCTGCGCGAGATGGGTTGTCGTGTCTGTCTTAGTGAGCATCGATTCGCATCTGCCTTCACGAACAGCGGCCGGATTTCCTCACGATAGCACCAAGCCGCGTCCCTCGTCATCGTACGGCCACCGTGAGGTCCAATATATGGGGAAAATTACTAGGGCTAGGGATCGTGCTAGTTGTCGAATGAATGAGAAAGTCCAAACTCAGCGGCCCGATAGTCACTCGTCACACGTCATTCCGGTTTTTGGAATTACTTCTTTACATGTTTTTTGATCCATCTTACCGACAACCCTTACCCATGCGCGGCCTAGTCTGGCCCACATGAATTGCTTTGGGGAGCGACACTCTGCCCAACATAGGAGGTAGCCATGAGTATCACTGAAGTTCGTAGTGACCATGCGACTGACAAGGCCGTCGCCGCGAACGTGGATATGAAGTTCGAGATCGTCGTGATCCCCGTCTCGGATATTGACCGTGCGAAGGAGTTCTACGGGAGGCTCGGGTGGCGGCTCGACGCCGACTACGACAACGGTGACGACTTCCGCGTGATCCAGTTCACGCCGCCGGGCTCCGGGTGCTCGGTCATCTTCGGCAAGAACGTCACCGCAGCGGCACCCGGCTCTGCCCAAGGCCTGTACCTGATCGTCTCCGACATCGAGGCTGCGCGCGACGAACTCGTCGCGTGTGACGTCGACGCGAGCGAAGTGTTCCACGACGCCGGTGGCGTGTACGCTGGCACGGACCAGCCCTACCTATTCGGGCGGCTCCGGGTCAGCGGTCCGGATCCCGAGCATCGCAGCTACCGCTCGTTCGTCTCCTTCAGCGATCCCGACGGCAATGGCTGGCTGCTGCAGGAGATCAAGGAGCGGCTCCCGGGCCGGGGTGTGACGGTCGACGTTGCGGCTCTCGCACAGCTCCTGCATGAGACGGCCGAGCATCACGGGTTGTTCGAGGCGGTCGCTCCACCCCACGACTGGTGGGACTGGTACGCGGCGTACATGGACGCACGCGAGCGCGGGCGCACGCCCGAGGGGGCCTCTGCGGCCGCCGGGCGCTACATGGCGGAGGTCAAGCACGTTGTCGTCTCGCCCGCCTGAACTCGGCGGGCGCGATCGAGCGCCCCGACGACGAGCTCGTGGCGGTGTGGTTGCTTTAACGCCCTACGCACGGATGTAGCCGGTTCCGAGCGGATCGTGCGTATTCCGGCGATGTGAATAGAGCATTCCGACGGATCTGAATAGCCGTCGAAGCGAAGCCGCGCTGGCAGTTGTAATCATGCCTGAAGTTATTCACATCCGTCAACCGGCGGTGGGCGGATTCGATCGGTGGAAGGAGAAGTCAACATTATTTCGTTTCCAGCTCTTCGGCCAGATCGGTGCCGGACGCCGGCTGCGATTGACTCCACGTCTGCTCCAGCTTCCGGAGCTTGAAAGCGACGTAGGACCAGTACTCGTCGGAGATTTTCAGCCCTGCAACTTCGGTGAATAGCAAATTGAAGTAATGCAAGCTGGTGATCGGTGTGCCGGCGTTGTTATTCAACAGGGCGGCGTATTTCCGCAAACAGCCGAGGTGGATGGCACGTTCCACGACCTGGAGCGGGATGCCACGATGGTACAACTGCAGCGCCAAGTTGTGATCGGCTGCGGAGAAAACGCTGCGGACGCAAAGGCGCGCCAGCATGAGTTCCCTCACCTTGGCGGCGTAGGCTCCAGCACCCTGCGCTGCCAAAGGCGGAGTAGCACGCTCATACGGCCAGAAGCGGTCGTTAATCTCGATCCATCCATCAGGCATCCGGCGGCATATTTCTAGCTGAAATAGGTCGCTGAGACCTCTGGTGATCTCCGCTTCGGTCTTGCCCAGAGCACGGGCGATTACCTTGGGATCGGGAGCGAGGGCGCCGCGACTCCGCTCGGCGTGCAGACATAACCATATGAACAATTTAAAGGCACCGTCGGAAAGCAGTGCCATAGCTTCGGCGACTTCGCGGCCGGCAGCGAACCAACCGGCGGCACATTTCAAACGCATGCGGGCGGAGTTCATTGTGGCTCCTCGTCGCCTGGCTTGCGGCGCTTCTTGCGCATGGATTCGCCCTTGAGTTCGATGCGGTAGGCGTTGTGTACCAGCCGGTCCAAAATGCTGTCGGCAATGGTGGGATCGCCGATCTGCTCATGCCAGTGGGCCACCGGCATCTGCGACGTCAGAATCAAACAGCGGCGCTGATAGCGGTCGTCGCAGATCTCCAGGAAGTCACGCCGCTCGGCATCTTTCAGCGGAGCCATGGCGAAGTCATCCAGCAGCAGAATGTCGATGCGGGAGAGCCGGACCAGAACCCGGCCGATGCTGCCGTCGGCATGCGCTGCCGACAGTTCGCGGAAGAGTTCGGAGGTGCGTTTGTGCAGGACCGAGAAGCCATCCCGACAGGCTTTCTGCGCCAGCGCGCAAGCTAACCAACTTTTACCGATGCCGGT
>DATJGE010000003.1:0-136673 GCA_035495295.1 Nitrospira sp.
CCTTGGACGTTGTTTTCCGGATCTTCAGAGATTGGCAGAATGTTTCAACCGCGCTGACTGCCTTTGTTCGCGCCTCCTCTTGCCCTCCGCGCGCCCCTCACTGTGCAGGTGGGATCAGACCTTGCCGGTTCTTTGCCCTGGCATACCGTGGGACCGGAAGTCCTGTACTGTCTGAGCGGTGGTCATGCTCGACCGGCGGTGAGTGCTCGTGGTCTCGGTTCAGCAGATCAGCGGTCACGCCGTCTCCTGCAACGGCGTTTTCGTCAGACGCTTTTTGAAGTCGATGGCGTGAGCCGAATCCGAGGTTAATCCGGAGCCCAGGCGATGGTCCGTTCATCTACGACCCTTGATCAAGAGTTGGAAGAACCGATTCGGGCAGAGCTGTTCGGCGTCGAGCGTCTCGAACAGCACGCGGAAAGTCTTGCCGCTGCCCAGATCATTACCGACGACGTACAGCGGGGCCGGTTACTCACGCCACGGGTCCTCGAGAACGGACGGGTATTGGTGGAATCCTACCGGACCATCGCCCGTGCGATTCGGGAAGAGAAGACGATTACCCCGGCGGCCGAATGGTTGGTCGATAACTTTCACATCGTGGATGAACAGCTTCGTGAGATCATCGACGACCTGCCTCCCGGGTATTACAGACAATTGCCCAAACTTGCGTCGGGCCACCTGCAGAATTATCCACGGGTGTTCGGAGTCGCCTGGGCATTCGTCGCGCACACGGATAGTCGATTCGACCCTGACATACTGCGCCGCTTTGTGATGGCCTATCAGCGCGTGCAACCGCTGACCATCGGTGAATTGTGGGCCGTGGCCATTTCGCTGCGCATCGTGCTCGTCGAGAACCTTCGCCGGCTGGCGGAACGGATCGTTCACAGCCGCGTGGCCCGACTGGAAGCCGACGAACTCGCGGACGGTCTGCTGGGCACGGGGGCATTGGCTGCGGAGCCTTCGGCCACGGCCCTCCGTCGCTTCGAGCACAGACCGTTGGCCACCGCGTTTGCCGTGCAGCTGAGTCAGCGATTGCGGGATCTGGACCCGAAAGTGCGTCCGATATTGCTGTGGCTCGACCAACGTCTTGCCGCCCAGGGCACAAGCGCCGACGACATCGTGCATGCCGAGCATCAGCAACAGGCGGCCATGAGCGTCACCGTGCGCAATATCATCACCAGCATGCGGTTAACGTCTGCGTTTGACTGGGCGGTGTTCTTCGAGCATGTCAGCCCGGTCGACGCCATTCTGCGGCGCGACCCCCGCTATGCCGAGATGGATTTTGTCACGCGGGACACGTATCGCCATGCCATCGAGGATCTCTCTCGCGGTACCGGCTTCTCCGAAATCGACGTGACCGAACGACTTGTGGACCGCGCCAGACGGGCTGCAGCCGAGCCGCATGCGAGTGGGCAGCCGGAACGGGAGCGGCACATGGATCCCGGCTACTACCTGATTTCTCAAGGTCGCCGAGCGTTTGAATGCGAACTCGGGTACAGAGTGTCGTGGAAACGCCGGCTCCTGCGGTGGTACGTCCAGGCTTCGGCGCCGGGCTATCTGGGATCGCTCGCAGTGGTGACCGCCACGGTCATGGCCTTGCCGCTGTGGCATGCCGGCGCAGTCGACGTCTCAACCGCTGGCCTCGCACTGCTCGCCCTGCTCGTGCTTGTACCGGCGTCCGATCTCGCCATGGCGCTCATTAATCGTACGGTGATGGCCATCCTCCGACCGCGACCCTTGCCGCGGATGGAACTGCGGGACGGCATTCCCAAAGAATTACGAACGATGGTGGCGGTACCCACCTTACTCACGAGCCGACAGGGCATCGATGAGCAGGTCGAACGACTGGAAGTTCATTATCTGGCGAATTCGGATGACGATCTGCGCTTTGCCCTACTCTCAGACTGGAGAGACGCGGCGAGCGAAAGCCTGCCGGGTGACGCCGAACTATTGAACACTGCCGTGGAGGGTATCGCACGCCTGAATAAGCGGTACGGCCCCCCGTCCGGCGGTGGCTCGCGCTTCGTGCTGTTTCATCGCAGGCGTGTCTGGAACGAGTCCGAGCAGACATGGATGGGGTGGGAACGTAAGCGAGGCAAGCTGCATGAGTTGAATCAACTGCTTCGCGGCTCGACATGCACGACGTTTCTATCTGTCGGCGGCTATCCGCCCGAGTCTATTCCTTCTGTCCGGTACGTCGTCACGCTTGATGCAGACACGCGGTTGCCGCGCGGAGCCGCGCGCCGGTTGGTCGGCACCATGGCCCATCCTTTAAACCGGCCTCGGTTTGACCCTCTCACCGGACGTGTGGTCGAAGGGTATGGAGTGGTGCAGCCACGGATTACGCCGTCACTACCGACCAATGGCGAGGGTTCAGGTTTTCAAGCGGCCTTCTCCGGTCCCAGCGGGATCGATCCCTACGCCTCGGCCGTGTCGGATGTGTACCAGGATTTGTTTCGAGAAGGGTCCTACACCGGCAAAGGTATTTACGAGATCGATGCCTTCGAGGCGGCGTTGGCGGACAAAGTGCCGGACAATTCGATGCTTAGTCATGATCTCTTTGAAGGGCTTTTCGCTCGCGCGGCTCTGGCGACCGATATCGAACTGTTCGAAGCCTTTCCCTCCCATTATGAGGCCGCGGCAGCCAGGCACCACCGATGGGCGCGCGGTGATTGGCAGCTGCTGCCATGGATTTTCGGACGCGGATATGCCCGATCTGAGCCCCGTCGCGCGGTGGTCATTCCCTTGATCGGCCGATGGAAGATCCTCGACAACCTCCGCCGCACCCTGTCGGCCCCTGCCGCGTTTCTGACCTTGATCGCCGGGTGGCTGTTACCGGGGGGATCGGCCTGGGTATGGTCCGGATTTATTCTCATCACGATTGCGATTCCGTCGCTGTTGTCTTTCGTCCTGGGACTCTATCCACGCCGGCGTGGCATGGCCTTGCGCAGCCATACTCGTGGAGCAATCGCCGATCTGAAATTGGCTGCGACCCAGATCGCGTTGACCGTGACCTTCCTCGCCTACCAGACTTGGCTCATGTCGGACGCGATTCTTCGCACCCTCGGTCGTCTCCTCATCACGCGGGCTCACTTGTTAGAGTGGGTGACCGCGGCACAGGCCGAAAATGCCTACACGCACAAACTGGCGGGGATGTATCGGCGCATGGGAGGCGGCATCGTTCTCGCCGTCGCAGCGGCTTGTGGCGTTGCAGTGTTCGGGTCGTATGAGGCCTGGACTGCCGCAACACCGTTCATCCTGCTCTGGCTGGCCTCTCCCGCCGTTGCACGCTGGGTCAGCTTGCCTTTACGGCTCACCGGGGCCGGACCGGTCTCGCCAGGCGATGCCCGGACGCTACGATTGATTGCGCGCCGTACCTGGCGATTCTTCGAGACGTTCGTGTCTCCCGAGGACCATGCGCTGCCACCCGATAACTTTCAAGAAGACCCCAAGGCCGTCGTGGCCCATCGAACGTCGCCGACCAATATAGGGCTCTATCTGCTTTCTACCCTGGTTGCCCGTGACCTTGGTTGGCTGGGCACCCTGGAGGCGACTGAACGGTTGGAAGCGACGGTGGAGACCATGAACCGACTCGTTCGGTTTCGCGGGCACTTCTACAACTGGTACGACACGCGCACTCTCCATCCACTGGAGCCGAAGTATGTGTCCTCCGTCGATAGCGGCAATCTCGCCGGACATCTGGTGGCTCTGGCGAACGGATGCCGTGAATTGATGCAACAATCCCCCGTCGATGGCGACCTGTTTGCTGGTATCGACAATGCTATCGTGTTGATACGCGGAGCTCTCGCCGAAATTCCAGACGAGCAAGGGACGCATACCGTCACGCGGAAACAGCTCATTCAGGCCGTCGATGCCCTGGGCATGTTGCTGCTCTCGCGGCCGGTCGATGCCGCCGGCTGGACCACCCGCTTTGCCCAATTGACCGCTTCATCCCATACCGTCGCAGACATGGCACAGGCGCTGGCTCAGGAGCGCGCAGATGGGCCCGAAAGCGAGTTGCGCATCTGGGCGGATGCAGTCCGATCGTGTGTCGAGAGCCATCTCCGAGACATGGAGCTGTCGCTTCCGTTGGTCCGCCTGAGTAGGAACGATCTTGCTGCGATGTTCGACCGCTCGGGCAGGCCGGTGCCTGAGTGGGCGACCATCGCCCCGTTCTTTCATCCCGTTCCCACGTTGGCGACCGCCTCTGAGCGTTTCGCGGCCGCGCTCCGTGCGCTTGAGCAATTGCGGGAAGACTCGCTCAGTAATCCCTCGAAGCATCGGCCCAGTTTGACAAGGATCGCCCTGCTGGCTGACGCCATACGGCAATCTGTGGCGGATGCCGCTGCACTCATCCGCCGTCTCGCAGCCATCACGCAGACCGCGGAGCAGATGGTTCGTGCCATGGATTTCACGTTCCTCTTCGATCCGACGCGTAAGCTGCTGTCCATCGGCTACCGCGTAACCGAGAACACCTTGGAACCCAACTGTTACGATTTGCTGGCATCGGAAGCCCGGCTGGCAAGCTTCATGGCCATCGCCAAGGGCGACGTGCCGTCATCGCACTGGTTTCACCTTGGTCGTGCGCTGACGCCCGTGGACAATGGTTCGGCCTTGATTTCATGGTCCGGCTCCATCTTCGAATACCTCATGCCGGCCTTGGTGATGCGGTTTCCGGCGGGCAGTTTGCTGAGCCGGACATATGAGCTGATCGTCCGTCGGCAAATTCAATACGGTGCCGAACGCCGTGTGCCCTGGGGCGTCTCGGAGTCGGCCTATAATGCGCGCGATCTCGACCTGACGTATCAGTACTCCAGCTTTGGTGTGCCGGGGCTGGGGCTTAAGCGAGGGCTCATCGACGATGTCGTCGTCGCGCCATACGCCGCTTCACTTGCGGCCATGATCGATCCCGCGGCCGCGACGCAAAACTTTGGCCGCCTCGCCGAGGCCGGCGGCAGGGGATCCTACGGGTTTTATGAGGCGCTCGATTACACCGGCACACGGGTGCCCGAAGGCAAAGACGTCGCCATTATCAGAGCCTACATGTCGCATCACCAGGGCATGTCGTTGGTTGCGATTGCCAATGTCCTGAACGATGGGGTGATGAGGAGCCGTTTCCATGCCGAGCCGATGGTGCGGGCCACCGAACTCCTGCTCCAGGAACGTACGCCGCGCGACGTACCGGTGGCGCGACCACGCGCGGAAGAAGTCTCTGCCGCAGCGCACATCCGCGACCTCATTCCGCCGGTGTTGCGGCGATTCACCTCTCCACATGAGGCGACCCCGCGGACACATCTGCTGTCCAACGGTCGATATGCCGTCATGCTGACCGGGGCCGGGTCGGGATACAGCCGCTGGCGAGATATAGCGGTCACGCGTTGGCGTGAAGACGCCACACGGGACTGCTGGGGCTCCTACATTTTTCTTCGCGACACGCACACCGGCTACGTATGGTCGGCCGGCTATCAGCCCAGCGGCGTCGAAGCCGACGACTATGAGGTGTCCTTTTCTGAAGAACGGGCGGAATTTATCCGGCGGGACGGCGACTGGAGTACGACGCTCGAGGTCGTGGTGTCGTCCGAAGATGATGCTGAGGTACGGCGCATCTCCGTGACCAATGCGGGTGCGGAGGCGCGAGACGTTGCCATCACCTCCTACGCCGAGTTGTCCCTGACGTCACAAGCTGCGGACGTGGCCCATCCGGCTTTTGCCAATCTATTTGTCCAGACGGAATTCGTGCCGGAGACTGGCGCGCTGCTCGCCACGCGCCGCAGGCGGTCGGATGCGGAAGCGACGGTGTGGGCTGCCCAGGTGGTGGTCGTCGAAGGCGACACCGTGGGTGATCTGCAATATGAAACGGATCGCGCCCGGTTTCTCGGACGCGGACGCCATGTCCGTACTGCCGTTTCGATGATCGACGGGCGGCCGCTCTCGAATACCGTCGGATCCGTACTCGACCCCGTCATGAGCTTGCGCCGCACGGTCCGAGTACTCTCCGGCGAGACGGTCCGCGTCGTGTTTTCAACCATCGTGGGCCAGACCCGCGATCAGGTGTTGGATCTGGCCGACAAGTACAGCGACCCGCGAGTGTTTGAGCGTGCCTTGTCGCTGGCCTGGACGCAGACCCAAGTCCAGCTCCATCACCTTGGAATCGGGACTGAGGAAGCACAGCTGTTCCAGCGACTGGCCAATGCGGTGCTGTACTCCGATGCATCGCTGCGTCCCTCTTCGGAGACGCTCGGTCAGAGCACAGTGGAACGTACGGCCTTGTGGGCACATGGAATCTCGGGCGATCTCCCCATCGTGCTGGCGTGCATCGACAAAGCAGAGGACGTCGACACGGCCCGGCAATTGCTGCGGGCACATGAATACTGGCGGATCAAACAATTGTCTGCCGACGTGATCATCCTCAACGAAAAGCCGCCGTCTTACGAGCAGGATCTGCAGGGTTCCCTGGAGGCGCTCGTGCGCGGCAGCCGGTTGCGCCTTCTGCCGAACATCGCCGGCGCACAGGGCAGTATTTATCTCCTGAGGGCCGATCTGCTCTCCTCACAAGATCGGATACTGCTGCAGCAGGTCGCCAGGGTCGTCCTGCTGAGCCGGCGGGGCACGTTGGCGGAGCAGGTCACTCGATTACAGCGCAGGTCCAGTACGCCGCCGCCGAAGCTACCGTCACCCCGCAGGAGCAGACGCCTGGATGTGCCGTTGCCGGAACGAGAACTCGAATTCTTTAACGGCCTCGGCGGTTTCGCGGACGATGGCCGCGAATATGTCACGATCCTCGGCGAAGGGCTGCGGACGCCGCAGCCCTGGATTAACGTCATCGCGAATCCGTCGTTCGGGTTTCTCGTATCGGAATCCGGTTCTGGGTTCACCTGGTCGCTGAACAGCCATGAAAATCAACTGACGCCTTGGTCGAACGATCCGGTCACCGATGTGTCCGGAGAGATGCTCTATATCCGCGATGACGACTCAGGGGAACTTTGGAGTCCCACGGCGCAGCCGATTCGCGACCCAGCGCCCTATGTGGCTTGTCATGGACAGGGCTATAGCCGGTTCCATCATGGTTCACACGGGATCCTGGTCGAACTGCTGCAATTTGTGCCGCCTGAAGACCCGATCAAAATCTCTCGGCTCACGCTGCAGAATGCGTCCGGCCGCTCGCGTCACCTTTCTGTCACGGCCTATGTCGAGTGGGTCCTGGGGCACTCGCGTAGTGACTCCACGCCCTACATCATTACGGAGATCGATACAGAGACGGGGGCGCTCTTTGCCCGTAATCTGCTGGGCGGCGAGTTTCGTGGGCGCATCGCCTTTGTTGATCTTGCCGGAAAGCAAACCTCCTGGACAGCTGATCGCACAGAATTCCTGGGTCGCAATCGGACTCCCGAGTGTCCTCTGGCGCTTGAACTTGGAGGTGAGTTGTCCCGGAAGGTGGGCGGGGGGCTCGACCCCTGTGCCGCATTGCACCTGTCGATTGAGTTGCAGGCAGGCGAACGTGCGGAGATTGTCTGGTTTCTTGGACAGACCGACGGAAGGGAACAGGCGCGTCGGTTGCTCAACCGATACCGTGACGCCGATGTAAACGCGCTCTTGCACGAAGTCATTCGGCGTTGGGACGACCTGCTGGGCGCCGTAGAGATCCGGACGCCGGAGCGGGCGATGGACGTATTGTTAAACCGCTGGGTGCTTTATCAGACGCTGGTATGTCGGATTTGGGCACGCGCGGCGTTCTATCAGCTGAGCGGGGCCTATGGGTTTCGTGACCAACTTCAGGACGTGATGGCCCTCAGCGTCTCGGCCCGAGATGTCACACGCGAGCATCTGTTGAGGGCCGCTGCGCGGCAGTTCACGGAGGGTGATGTTCAGCACTGGTGGCATCCTCCCTCCGGGCGCGGTGTGCGGACCCGCATCTCCGACGATCTGCTCTGGCTGCCGTATGCCGTCATCCAGTTCCTTGAAGTGACTGCCGATACGACCCTGCTGGATGAAATGGTGCCATTTCTCGAGGGACCGGCCTTGGCGGAAGGACAACATGAATTGTATTTTGAGCCGCGGGTGTCTGAGCTGCACGCGACCCTCTTTGAGCATTGCGCGCGCGCGTTGGACCGAAGCCTTGCCGTCGGGAGTCACGGCCTTCCACTCATCGGTACCGGAGATTGGAATGACGGGATGAATCGTGTCGGTCAGCAGGGGAGGGGTGAAAGCGTCTGGCTCGCCTGGTTTCTCCATACGGTGCTGTGGGAGTTCGCCAAGGTGGCGGCCCAGCGCGGTGAACATGTGCGTGCCGAAACGTGGCGGCTCCACGTGAGTGCATTGAAGGCCGCGATCGAACGGGACGGGTGGGATGGAGAATGGTACCGCCGCGCGTACTTTGACGACGGGACGCCGCTCGGTTCCGCTACAGACCCGGAGTGCCGCATCGATTCCATTGCACAGTCCTGGGGCATCATCAGCGGCGCCGCAGACCCGGGCCGCGGAGAGCGCGCCATGGCGGCGGTCGAACAGCATCTTGTGAACCGGCAAGACGGGCTCATTCTCCTCCTGACACCACCGTTCGACCGTATGTCGCGGGATCCTGGCTATATCAAAGGATACGTGCCGGGCATTCGTGAAAATGGCGGCCAATATACCCACGCGGCCGTCTGGGCCGTGCTGGCATTCGTGGCAATGGGTGATGGCGACAAGGCCGGCGAATTGTTTCGTATGCTCAATCCTATTCATCGCGTCTCTTCGCGATCGAAGGTCCAGCGTTACAAGGTCGAGCCATACGTCATCGCAGGTGATGTGTATAGCGCTCCTCCGCATGTCGGTTGCGGGGGATGGACCTGGTACAGTGGTTCGGCGGGCTGGCTCTATCGGGCCGGTGTGGAATGGATGCTTGGCTTCCGCTTGCGCGGTTCCACCCTCTCCATCGATCCCTGCATTCCGCGTCACTGGCCGGGATATTCTATTCGTTTTCGGTATCATTCGGCGCTCTATGACATTTCGGTTGAGAATCCGCGCCATGCGACCCGTGGCGTGACGGTGACCGAACTGGATGGCGCGTCGTTGATAGGTCGGGACAGTATCCCGCTCGTCGACGCCGGCGAACACCACATTCGCATCGTACTTGGATGATGGATGGTCCCCAACAGTTTCGAGATTCGGTCACCTTGCACGCCTTCCTTGACCGAGGGTTTTCAGTCAGTTGTCGCAACGGCCCGCTCGTGGTATGAAATTAGGTATGCGCTGCAAACAGTGGAATCTCGTCGCCTGTGCCGTCGTTGCTCTGTCCGTTGCAGCCTGTGCGACTCCTTCGGGTCAGGAGAGCGTCGTCCTGCCACCTCTCGTCATGCCGCACGGCCCGGAAGCGGACCGCAGCGTGTTGGCCGGGGAATGGGATTACGAAGACGGAGCGGTCGTCCCCCTGACGCTTGATGAGCAGGGGAACGGCAGCTATCCCTGGAAAGGGGGCCGATTCGAAACCCATTCGCTTTCCGACCACACATGGCACGGCCGATGGGTGCAAACGGAGAACGACCGAGAGGGCGGATTTACCGTCCAGTTCTCTCCCGATTTCTCTGATGGAGAAGGCCGGTGGTGGTATACCAGAATCGCCGATGACCTCGCGCCGACCCAAAAAGGCGGGACCTTTCGACTGACGAAGAAGTCATCGACAGGAAACGACACGCCTTCCGCTCCCTGAGGCAAGAGCCCATCTATCCGAAGTACTGTGGACGGATCCGGGCGTCGGCAGGCCGGGGACCGTCGTCAAGGCAGGAGTGAAAAAGCTAGGCTCGCGGCCGGATCGTCATGAGTGGGGCGACGTAGAGTCAGGAGGATTGACGACCTCGAACAGCGACGAGTAATCCAGATCGCCAAAGCCGCTGTCAATGGCGCGCTCAAGCAGGAGAGGCAATCCTTTCAGTCCTTCTGTAGTCAAGCCGCGGTCGGCCGCCTCGTGGGCGAAGAGCATCAGATCTTTCAGTAAATGCCTGGTCGAAAAATTCGGATGGTGGTAATCGCGCTTGAGGAGACGCGGCAGCTTTTTTTCGAAGGTGGGCGCAAAGAGCGCGCTCTCACGAAGGATGGCCATGAACGCGTCGACCGAGACGCCGGACCGCTGAACCAAGCCGAGGCTGAGCGCAAAGGCCGACGTTTCGGCGGCAATCAACTGGTTGAGGGCCAGCTTCAGTGCGGAGGCGCGTCCGACCGGACCGATATAGCGGGGTACGCGACTCAGTGAGCGAAACAGAGGGGACCACGCGGTGAACTGTTGCTGCGTGCCGCCCACCATGACGAACAACGTTCCGGCCTTCGCCTCGGCCAGACTACCCAGGACCGGCGCCTCGAAATAGGCGCCTCCACATCGTTCGATATCCCGCTGGATGTCCAGGCTTTCATGAGGACCGATCGTGCCCATCTGCACGATCGTCTTGCCGTTAAGCACCGACGACGAGGCGGACGTGAGCAGGGTGGAACGGATGGCGGCGGCATCGGTCAGAAACAGAAGTGCACAGTCGGTTTGGGTCAGGGCAAGGTCGGCGTTGCTCACGACGGTGATGCCTTGGCGTTGGAGCGGCAGGGCCTTCGTGGGCGTCCGGTTGTAGGCAATCACCGTATGACCTGCCTTGTGCAAGCGTTCGGCGACGGCGCGGCCCAACAGACCTGTGCCCAACAGTGCAACGGCAATCATGAGCGTTTCTTCTTGAGCCTGGCGCGATCCGCGTGCGTCTGCAGGAAGGGGCGGAGCTCTTGTCCTGCCGTGGCCGCCACCGCGAGGACGCCTCGAAAGCGCGGAGTCGCCTGATTGAAGGTAAAGGGACGGCCTTCCGCATCGGCAATGGTGCCTCCGCTTTCCTGAACCAGGAGCACACCGGCGGCCAAGTCCCACTCGTTTTCCGGTTCGATCGTGAGCGTGGCCTGCACGCGCCCAGCCGCCACAAGGGCCAACCCATGGGCGATCGAGAGCATGGGGCGGCATTGCACGCGGCCGTCCAGATCGGCCCAGCGGCCTCGCCGATACTCCCAAGGGCTGACCATGATCTCCGACCGTTCCCCGAGCAGCGGCGCTGGCGCCAGGGGCCGGCCGTTCAACCGGAGGCCGTCACCGAGCACGGCCGTAAACAGCTCATCGGTTGACGGATTAAATATCGCCCCCAGCACCGGCATGCCGGCTTCAATCAGTCCGACGGAGATGCAGTACTCCGGCAGTTTGTTGACATAGGCCTTGGTGCCGTCGATCGGGTCCACAATCCACACACGCGCCTTATCCAGCCTGGCGGCATCGTCGGGCGACTCTTCGGAGAGCCAGCCGTCGTCCGGGAAATGCGTGTCTTTCATTTCACGCAAGATGCGATTGACTTCGAGGTCGGCAGTGGTCACCGGCGATCGATCCTTTTTTGTCTGAACATCGAATCCGACTTTGGCCAGCTCCCTGGCTCGGTCGCCGGCTTTCCTGATCGTGCTTGTGAGGTGGGCGAGCTCTCGTTCCATGCACTGAGGGTAGCAGTTCTCTCTCGGCGGGAAAAGCCGAACGTGCCCCAGTCAGTTTTCCCCTTGACCCGCGACAGGAACCTGCGTACAAGCCTGGTCACGCTGTTACAAAAGACCTGCTGCTGCGCGGCCTTGTTGAACAGTCTGACGAATCATATTCAATGAAGCTCGTACAAAAGCGCTCAAAAAAGACCGGGCTTCCGCCGGGCACACTTGTGCACATCGGCGAGCGGAGGCCCGAAAAAGTCACACTCCATGTATTTCGCTACAATGCGGCGGGCTGCGAAGAACTGAAGCCCGACCAGGCGGGTCAGTTGTCGCCGCCCGGCGATGATTCGGTGGTCTGGATCAATGTGGGCGGCGTTCATAATATCGACGTGCTGGAAACACTGGGCAAGCAGTTCTCTCTTCATCCCCTTCTCCTCGAGGATGTTGCGAATACGGATCAGCGCCCCAAGCTCGACGATTATGAGGAGTATCTGTTTGTCGTCGTCAAAATGTTGTCGTTGACGGAGAGAAAGGAGATTGCCGTCGAGCAGGTGAGTCTCGTGCTCGGCCGAAAGTATGTGATCTCCTTTCAGGAAAACGGGAGCGATGTCTTTCAGCCCGTCCGTGAGCGTCTGCGCGGAGGGAAGGGCCGGCTGCGTCCGTCAGAATCGGATTACCTGCTGTATGCACTGGTCGATGCCGTCGTCGACCAATATTTTGCCGTTCTGGAATTCATGGGAGAACGACTGGAAGCCGTGCAGCATGCAGTGGTGGACGATCCTCAGCCCGAGACCCTGAACGACATACACGCGCTCAAACGCCAGCTGCTGTTTCTGCGCCGGGCGGTCTGGCCGCTGCGCGACGTCATGAACAACCTGTCCCGCTCGGACTGCAGGTTTCTCCATGAGCCCACCAAGGTATTTTTCCGGGACGTCTACGACCACGTCGTGCAGATCGTCGACACAATCGAGACGTTGCGTGAAATGGTCTCGGCAAGCCTCGATATCTACCTCTCCAGCGTCAGCTACCGGCTCAATGCCGTCATGCGGGTGCTGACCGTCATCACGACCATCTTCATGCCGCTCAGCTTCATCGCGAGCATCTATGGCATGAATTTCGAGTACATGCCGGAGTTGAAATCGCCGTGGGGCTATCCGCTGGTACTGGGCGCGATGGCGGCGGTAGGCGTCGGCATGCTGGTCCTATTCAGGAAGAAACGCTGGCTGTAGCAGACGCTTGGGGCAAGGCGCGTGCCGGGTAAACGATTGCGCAGCAATCGGTGGAACGGCGGGTGAAACTGTTCGTTACTCTTGGACGTCGACGTGGTCGACAAAGTAGGTCGTGTCTCCGAAGCAGGTCGTCGGCAGGTACCGATACTCCTTATAATGCAGCACGACGCGTTTCCCCATCACTTGCGAAAGTTGCTGAGCGACAGCGTCGTCCCACACCGTGAACTCCCATAGAAGCGGCGCGGTCCCGGGAACGGTCGTCATGGCAAGCTCACCCTCGTGCGTCTTGCAAAGCCATCCTTTCTTCGAAAATTTTTGAATGTAGCCGGCTCGATTGCCGTCCGAGTAGCTGAAGTTGAAGGCCACCAATAGGGCGCCGGCCGCCAAAAACAACAGCGCGAGGAGCACTCTGGGTCCGAAAAGCCACATGAAGCCCTCCTTGGCTTAGGGGCGAAGATCCGAAAACAGCCAAGGGGCCTCGGTCTTTCTTCTGGCCTCGTAGGCTGCAATCGCAGGCTCATGCTGCAAGGTGAGGCCGATGGAATCCAGCCCTCGGTACAGACAGTCCTTCCTGTACGGATCGATGGAGAACTGATAGACCGTTCCCCCCGGCGTCGTCACGGTTTGCTGGCCCAGATCCACGGTCGCGTGATAACCCGGCCTCGCGAGGACCTCCTGCATCATCGCCTCGACATGCGGCGCATCGAGGACGACGGGCAAAATCCCGTTTTGGAAGCAGTTGTTGTAGAAAATATCCGCGAAGCTTGACGCGATGACACAGCGGAATCCCTGGTCGAGCAACGCCCAGGGGGCATGTTCTCGTGAAGAGCCGCAACCGAAGTTGTCGCGGGTCAATAGTACCGTCGCACCCTCGTACCGCGGTTGGTTCAAGAAAAACGCCGGATCCGGCGACCCGTCTTTCTGTCTCCGCCAGTCGAAGAACAGTCCTTCGCGAAGACCGGTCCGCTTGATCGTTTTGAGGAATTGTTTGGGAATGATTTGATCCGTGTCTACATTGACCCTGTCCAACGGGGCGACGAGGCCGGTGACTCGCGTAAACGCCTGCATGCAGCAGTTACCTCCAATGCCGAATGTCGACAAAATGGCCTTCGACGGCCGCCGCAACCGCCATCGCGGGAGAGACCAGATGCGTGCGTCCTCCGGCGCCTTGGCGGCCTTCGAAATTGCGGTTGCTCGTCGAGGCGCAGCGCTCTCCCGGCTGGAGCACGTCCGCGTTCATCGCCAGGCACATGCTGCACCCCGGCTCCCGCCATTCGAATCCCGCGGCGGTAAAGATTCGATCGAGCCCTTCGGATTCGGCCTGCTGTTTGATCAGGCCCGAGCCCGGCACGACCATGGCCCGAACTGTCTTCGCGATATGTTTGCCTTTAGCCAAGCGTGCGGCCAGGCGCAGATCCTCCATCCGCGAGTTGGTGCAGGAACCGATAAACACACGGTCGATGTGAATCTCGGTGATGGGCATGTCGGCGGTCAGACCCATGTACGTGAGCGCCCGTTCAGTGGCCTGTCTGGTCTTTTCGTCCCGAATGGTTTTCGGATTAGGCACGCGGCCATCGACGCCCGTGACCATCCCTGGACTCGTGCCCCAACTCACCTGCGGCGCGATGTCTTCGGCTTTCAGGGTGACGGTCGCCTCGTAGACGGCATTCTCGTCGGTCTTCAGCTTCCGCCAGGCTTCCACCGCTTGGTCCCAGGCGCTGCCGGTCGGAGCGAGCGGGCGGCCCTTCAAGTAGGCGAACGTCTTGTCATCGGGGGCGACCATGCCCGCCCTGGCCCCGGCTTCAATCGACATGTTGCAGAGGGTCATGCGCCCTTCCATGCTAAGCGCTCGAATCACGGACCCCGTGTACTCAATGACATACCCGGTGCCTCCGGCCGTCCCGATTTTGGCGATGATGGCGAGGATGACGTCCTTCGCCGAGCAACAGTCGGAGAGGGTGCCGTCGACTCGGATTTCCATGGTCTTCGGGCGTTTTTGGACCAGGCATTGCGTGGCCAGGACGTGCTCGACCTCGCTGGTACCGATGCCGAACGCCAAGGCGCCGAATGCGCCGTGCGTCGAGGTGTGCGAATCCCCGCAGACAATCGTCGTCCCCGGCAGGGTGAAGCCCTGTTCAGGGCCGATCACATGGACGATGCCCTGGCGGATATCGCTCATATTGAAGAGCGTAATTCCAAAATCCCGGCAATTGTCTTCGAGGGTCTGGATCTGGACTGCGCTCACCGGGTCCGCGATGCCGAGACGCCGATCCGTGGTTGGTACATTGTGGTCCGGGACCGCAAGTGTGGTGCCGGCGCGTCTGGGCCTGCGCCCCGCCAACTTCAATCCTTCGAACGCCTGAGGGGAGGTCACTTCATGCACCAGTTGGCGATCGATGTACAGCAAGGTGGTACCGTCCGGCTCTGCACGTACCGCATGAGCATCCCAGATTTTGTCGAAGAGCGTCTGACCTGCCATTGCTGCTCCTAAATGGTGTTCACCAGGAGGCGCCATTATACAGAGACATCCCATGCGATTGACAAGGGCGTCACGCTTGCCCTGGTGTTTGACGGCGTGATACCACGCTCCGAGGCGGTGCGTAAAGGGAGCAAATCATGACGTCGCGGGCTTGGATGGATCCGGCGGTCATTGAGTGGACCCAGCGGCTGCTCGAGAGTTACCGCCACTGGACGGGACGCGACTTGATCGATCGGTACGGCGATCCGGAGTGTCACGCCCGTGTCTTGTTTGAGTCTCCGATGGTCGTGGTCTCGCATGGCACGGAGGCCGATCCCATTCTCAACTACGGGAACCAGACCGCATTGGACGTCTGGGAGATGGCCTGGGAGCAGCTGATCAAGACGCCGTCACGGCTCACGGCGGAGCCGGTGAACCGCGCCGAGCGCGAGTGGATGCTCGAGCAAGCCGGCCAACGCGGGTTCATCGATACCTATCGGGGCATCAGAATCTCAGGAACGGGGCGCCGCTTTCTCGTCGAAAACGCTCTGATCTGGAATGTGCTCGACGCAGACTGCCAGCGGATCGGCCAAGCCGCGACGTTCTCGCATTGGACCTGGCTTCGGTAGCAACGTCATTGCGATTGGCTGTCGTTCAGGCGCCGGAAGCGTGGAATGGTCCGGCCCTCGACCGTCACGGTGTCCAGGAACATGGCCAGAGGCCTGATCCATAGCCGCCTCTCGCCATCCAAGGCGCGATAGACGACGAACGGCTCTTCCGTTTCAGAGTGGCGCGCTTCTCCGATGACCTCGTAATCGCGGCCCTTGTAGTGCCGATAGCGGCCCAGTTCAATCATCGTGTATCCTGTCGGCCTCCTATTATATCGATGAGCTTGACTGAAACGAAAACTTCAACTGCACAGCCGAGAGTCCTTCTGGGCGTGGCGCTGCTTCTGGCACTGCTTTCCTGCCAAGAACAAACGTGGGAATCGGCGATGGCCGCCGGGCAGCAGGCTGTGCGACAGGGCAACTACGCCGAAGCCGAGCGCATTTACCAGGCCGCTGTGAAGAAGGCCGAAACATATGGGCACGAAGACCGCCGGGTGGCGGTCACTCTCTCGCAGCTTGCGCAGGTGTATGCGGGACAAGGGAGACATGTGGAGGCCGAGCCGCTCTACCTCCAAGCGCTCAAGATTTATCAAGCCGTCCATGGCGAGATGCACGCCGATGTTGCGGCCACGTTAAACAACCTCGGCGTGCTTCACCGCATGTATGGGCAATATGCGGAGGCCGAGCCGCTGCTGGCGCGCGCGTTGGCCATCAAAGAACAACTCATGGGACCCGATCACCCGGATGTGGCGCTGAGCGCGGCGAATCTCGCTCAGCTGTATGTCGCGGAAGGACAGCCTGCGAAGGCCGAGCCGTTCTATCGTCGGGCGCTGGCCATCAGGCAAAAGGCGTTGGGGTCGTCCCATCCGGAAGTCGCGAAGACGCTCGAGGACTTGGCCAACGTCTTGCGCAAGCTTGGCCGGACCAATGAAGCGGTCGCGCTCGACATGCAAGCACGAGAAATCCGCGCCAAGCGGAGTTGACCCGTCGCCTCTTCCGATGTAGCGTATTCAGCATGAAAGAGGATCAGCCGCTTCGCAACTGGCGCATAAACGCGATGGTGGCCCGCTTCGTGGGCATCGTCGCCATCGCGCTCGGATTCATCCTCGGCATGTATGGGCTCGACGAACAGGGATCCCGATGGCTGCAGACGGCGCTGGCATTGCTGGTTACGGGCATGCTGGCTCAAGGCTACGCGCTGTACTGTTCCGTCAAGCGCATGCAGGAACTTCACGATCGACCCAAGACATGAGTTCTGTTCCCAGCACCTTCTTCCTCCATGCGCTTCTCGTCCCGTTAGCCTTGGGCGCTCTGACTGCCTGCGGCGGTCCATGGCGGGACGGGTATTTCAAAAAAGGCGTAGACCGGCTCACCCAGGAGGAGATCGCAGAAAAAATGGGGCCTCCGCATACCGCCAAGACGCCCGCCCTCGGCGGCGACACGATCTGGACCTACCGCGTATCGTACAGCGACAAAGACCTGGACCCGATGGACTTGGGCCTATCAAATGCTGCGAAGGAGGCCGCGTCGCTGATCGGCAAAGGGGCGCAAGACGGCCCCAAACCGACCCTCTACTGCTATCGCTATACCTTGACATTCAACGAGCAAAAAATTCTCAAAACTTGGAAACGGGAGGAGTGCGTTCCCGGAACGCGCGAGTCCTTGCAGGCCGGCTGAGGCGAAGCTCGCATAGCGTTGATCCATGAGTACATGGCTTCCGCAGCTCAATAGCTCCATCGTTCTCGACAGTCTCAAGTCCCTTCTCTTGCTGCTCTCGGTCATCATCGCCAGGACGCTGATCGTCCGTTCGATCGCGAGAAACTCGGCGCTGACCATGGAAGCGAAACGGCGCTGGGTGGTGGCCGTGCGCAATTCGATGGTCTTCGTCTTCCTCCTGGGACTTGTGGTGATCTGGGCGCACGAGCTGCAGGCCTTTGCCGTTTCCATCGTGGCCCTTGCGGCGGCGCTCGTGCTGGCCACCAAAGAGCTGCTGTTGTGCTGGAGTGGAGCGGCGTTGCGCGTGGGCGGGAAAGTGTATTCGGTGGGCGACCGGATTCAGATCGCCGGCCATCGCGGCGTCGTGCTCGACCACGATATTTTCGCGACGAAACTGCTGGAGATCGGCCCCGGGCAGGCTTCGCATTTGTATACGGGACGCGTGACGATATTTCCGAACAGCCTGTTGTTCACCAACGCGCTGGTCAAAGAAAATCCGAGTCAGGAGTTCGGCCTCTATACACTCGCCGTACCGCTTGCGGCGGAGCAGGGTTGGAAACAGGCCGAGAGTCGGCTGCTCGAAGCCGCCAAGGCCGAATGCGCGCCGTTCATGGACGAAGCGAGCCGGCAGATGAAGCTGCTCGAGCAACTTCATCTGCTCGAAGCGCCGTCGCCGGATCCTCGTATCACCATTCAGTTGTCCGAGCAGGGTCGTATTGTGCTTGTCTTGCGGTTCCCCGCTCCGGACCGCGGCCGCTCACGCGTTGAGCAGGCGATTCTCCGGCGGTACCTGAGCGCGGTCTCCAGTCACCTGCCTCCGGTCTCTTGACACCGACCTGGCCTCATGCGAGGCTGGCCGCGCATTTGCGCCTGACGTGAGTACCTTTGATGAACGGCCCGATCATTGAATACAACGTCGCGCCGCCCGACGCGGCGCCGGCGGCTAAATCGTTAAAGGTTGCCACGTATAACGTCAACTCGCTCCGAAGGCGGCTTCCCATCGTCCTCGAGTGGCTGGACAAACAGCGGCCGGACGTCCTCTGCCTTCAGGAAACCAAGGTCCAGGACAGCGAATTTCCGCTGATAGCGCTCCTGCCTTCCGGCTACGAAATCACGTATCGAGGCATGAAAGGCTACAACGGCGTCGCGATTCTGAGTCGAACCAAGCCAGAATCCGTCAAGGCCGGATTAGACGACGGCGGAGAACCGGACGAGCCGAGACTGTTGCACGTCGTGATCGGCGGCATCGCGATCGTCAACACCTACATTCCGCAAGGCTACGAGATCACGTCGCCCAAGTACGCGTATAAACTTGAATGGTACAAGCGGCTGCGTGCGTACTTCGAGAAACATCTCTCTCCCACCGATCCCGTGATTTGGTGCGGTGATATGAATGTGGCGCCGAGGGCGATGGACGTCCATAGTCCCGAAAAGCATCTGAAGCATGTCTGCTATCACGAGGCGGCACGCGACGCCTATGCGTCGACGGTGGCATGGGGCTTTCAGGATCTGTTCGTGCGGCTGTATCCCGACCGGCAGCAGTTTACGTTTTGGGATTACCGGGCGCCGAGTTCGTTGGACGCCAACAAAGGCTGGCGCATCGATCACATCTTGGCGACGGCCGGGCTGGCGGAACGATGTCTCAAAGTGGAAGTGGACGTGGAGCCGCGACGCGCCAAGGATCCGTCCGACCATACGTTTCTATGGGCGGAATTTGAGGCGGGTCAGCGGTGAGTCGATAGCGCTTCGGAACGAACCGTCGAAGATTCCTCGTTCGGTCTCCGGCTTTCTGCGAGCAGAGACAGAAACCGGTTGATCATCTGTTTGCAGCCGGGCCTGACCAAGAGAGGACCGGCGCAATCCACCAACTGACTGAGCGCGCGGGCCATCCGCTTACGCCGGCGCCGCGAGCGAGCCCGTCGATCAACCGGCGCGTCCCCCGAGCGTGCTCCATACTCTTCCCTATACAGCTGATACCAGTCCTCAAAGAGCAGGCAGTTGAGCCGCTGAAACGCCGAGCGGTAAGCCCACGCGTATTTAGGAAAATGCAGGCCGATCTCCCAGGGGTCGACGATCGCCATCTGCTCGGCAAGGAACCGGCGATGATCCCTCATGACTTCGGGCCGGATATCGTTGTGAAAGGCCGGGACGGCATAGCCCAAGCATGCCGCATACCGGCAAGCGACATACTGTTCGACGGCCAGCCGGCAGCGAAAGCGCCGGTCCATGAAGGTCGAATGGCGGCCATAGGGGACCCGTTCATAATACGTCGCGTCCGTCTCGTCCATGAAGGGAGCAGACCAGTACTGTTGGAGCACCCCCGTGGCGCCGCACTGGACCCAGTCGCTGACGTGATAGGCCATCTGTTCAAACATCTGCGGATCGATCGTGAATAAGGAGCAGGCGACTAGCCGGGACGCCGGCCCCACAGCCGACCACCGGTCGAATGCATCGAGCACGCCGCGATGGTCGAGCGCGCAGTCACTTCGGATTTTAATGGCATAACCTGTCTCGACGACCGCGAGCCCGCGGGTGGTGGAACGCAACTGGCGATTGACGTTGTTGAGCTCATTCCGCCCGTCCCGTCGTTTGATGCCCGGCAGCCCCCCGGGATCCTCCGAAAACACGATGCGGTCGGCGCGAATGTCGCGGCAATCCGACCCGACCCACGTGCTCAAGACAAACCGCGCCTGAGGGAACGCTTGCCGCGTCCGGGCAATCTGGCCAGCCGTGCCGTCGGCGCCGGGCACGACCGGACCTTGAAACACGATGGTAACATCGGATTCCTTGACCGGCATCATTACCTCGTGATGCGAACGGTGATCCGTTTGATGAGTTGTTTGGCGTCCCGGAGCATGCAGCCCAATGGGTCGCGGCGAAACCGTTCCTTGGCTTTCGCATGATAACGATCGACCAGCCGGATCATGCTCGTGTCGGCGATGTTCTCGATCAACGGCATGCCCGCGCGCTGAATCTGGTAACACCATTCGGGATGCTGTTTGGCAATCAAGCCTTGCCGCAGACAGAGGTGCAGGTAGAAGATCGTTTCCGGCGAAGCGGGAACCCGCTGCGAGAGATATTCGCTCAACGCCTTGCTCAGGCCGCGGAAGCAGCCCAAATCCGTCCGCGACAGCATGAACAGTTGGTCGTTGAACGTCACCTTGTCCCCGCCCTCGACGAAATCGCCGGTGAGCACGTTCTTGTAATACACCACTCTGGCGTTGCCCATGTGTTTGCGTCCCCATTCGTCGAAGCCTTCTCCTATCGGTATGTGGAGAAATCCCTGCCGTACACGGGCGGTGATGGGCGAAAAGAAGGCGACATCGGGGCGGGTGATGATCACGGTCTCGTATTGAACGCCGTGCGCCCGCTCATAGTCCTCCAGCAAATGGACAACGCCCTCCATGTTGAACACCATCGAAAACAGCCTCGCCGGATTTAAGCCGTAGATCCAATCCTTCCGGTCGACGACAGCCGCCTGCCGAGCGAACTCCTCCTGATTAACGCCGTGGAACTCATGCCGTCTCATCGAGGGACCATACGCCGTGAGAAATGCGTTTTGGTTGACGCTCGTCACGGGATCCACGAATCCCTTCGGGTTGTCCTTGAGATTGCCGAACATGTCGAGGCGCCCGGTCAACGAGGTGGGCGCGAGGTCCGAGTCGGCCGGTCCGAAATAAAAGACGTCGGCGTTGTTGGGTTCGACGACGTGTCGATGGAACGATGGCGCGGTCACTTGAAAACTTCTCAACATGCCGTAGAGGAGCACCGCGACTTTCGGCGGGCGCTCGGCAGGGGTGGTCAACATAGCATGCCTCGTCAGGTTGATGGTTGGTCGCCGCTCGAACTCAGCGCTCGGCGGTGTGTTTGGCGATCCGGTCGGCCAGCCGTTTGACGCATTCCGCGTTGGCGGCAATCGCCTCGGACGCTGCCAGATCTTCCGGTGTTCCGAAACTGATGAAGCGGTCCACTTCGACGCCTTTGATGGGCTGTCCCTGGGCAGCCATCACGTTGTACAGCGGCCCGATGTAGTACTCGCCGTTGACGGTGTCGTCACGGCTCATGGCCTCCTGAATGAGGTCGATCAGCTGGACGGACGAGCGGAAGTAATAGGTTCCCGTCGAAGCGAACGGCGAAATCGCCAGCTTCTCCCGGACCTGCGTGACAAGGCCCTGCTCGTCCATCTCCGCGTAGCTCCATTTGTTCCCCGAGCCGCGGAACAGCAGCAGTGCGCCGTCCGCGGAAAGAGGAAAGTCGGCGAAGCTGGTGACTTCAAACGCGCTGTCCGCGTTATGGATGAGCACGGGACGGTGAAAGGCGATCTTGTGCCGGGCATAGAGGACGGTTTCCGCCTGCCCGCGCGTCAGGTGGTCGATTTCGACGATGATCGGATGGAAGGGCGCAAAGGACTCATGGATGTCGCGCCGGAGCTGGGTCGTGTGGGCGTCCTGTCTGATCAGAAAAATCAGACGCTCGGCCAAGTGCAGCGGAAGCGACCGAACCGCATGCCGGTACATCGGCTCGCCGAAGGCGGGAATCAACGGCTTGGGAAGGCCGTACCCTTTGTCGGCAAAGCGCGCGCCCGCGCCCGCCATTGCGACCACGATGTTGATTTTTTCGGAACGCTCGCAAGCTCGGCTGAGCGTCTGCTGCGTGACATCGTCCCAGTTGCCGGAAAATGCGAAGGCCTTGTCGTCGACATAGAGGTCGGCGTGCGGTTTCCCGAACCACAGTTCGTCGTACTCGATGCCGTGGCGGTTGAGCCATTCGATCAACGTCTGGGCCTGGCGTGCCACCACCATGCCCACGTTCGAGCCGCAGGTTTGCATGTGGCGCGCCGTCGCCAGTATCACGTAGTGTCCCGCGGCTCGCAGCGACCGGATCCGCTCTGCCGATTGCGGCAACGGACGGACGGCCGCGTAGTCGTCGCCTTTGCCGCGCACTTCGCAGATGGTCCCATCGATGTCCAAGCAAATCCTCATCGCGTGTCTCCGTCCGTGGTCGCGCCCGCATAGGCGAGCGGCCGTCCTTTGCTCCACTCACACGCCTGCTGCAACAGCATGAGGCCTCTTAAATACAGCGCGGCCTGGCGCTTCGGGTCGTCGCAATGGAAGGGCAGCATGGTGAGAAACAGATGCGCCTCGATGGCGAGTGCATCCGCCAGCTCGCAGCCGCCGATGTCCTGCAATAACTCGAACAATAAGCATTCGGCCTCCCGCGCGCCGTCCGAGCGCAGTAAGGACAGCTCATAGCGGCCTTCGCCAAGCCGGCTCAGCTGATACATCTCATGCAGAATAAAATCGTAGCCCCCGTGAAACGAGTGCAGCAATTTCGCGAGGTCGTACCGCGGGTCGCCATAGCACCCTTCTTCAAAGAATTCGCCGCGGGGATCGATAAACTTAATTAGGCTGGTCCGCGGGTCATAGAGAATATTGCTGCAGCAGAGATCGCCGTGGATCACGCTGGTCGTGCATCGGTCAGCGACCAGGCGCAGCAGCGCCTGAATGTGAGGACCGGCGGCTTTCCAGCCGGGATAGATCACGCCGTTGATCTCCACCTCCTCGAGATCGAGCAGCGGACGCACCGCGGACAGGTGCTCTCGGTCCTCCAGCCGCTCATGGGTTTTCCCCCAATAGAATTGGAAGGCGCGTTCGCGTTCGACGCCGCGGCCGGCGCGTGACGTAAAGGCCTTATGAATGGCCAAAATCTTAAGCAGCACTTGCCGCCATACGGTCTTCGGGACTTCATAGAAGACGAGATACTCAGAAAGCGTTTTGTATCCATAGTACTCGATCGTGTAGGACACCTCTTTCCCCAGGCGGGATTCGAGCAAGCGGGGAAAGTACACCGTCAACTCTTTGGGAAGCCGATGATAGTAATTGATTTCCTGCAACAGCTTGTCCCTGTTGCGGCCGCGTTTGGTAATCAGCCCCCGCATTTCATCGATATCGAGATGATTGCATTCGCGGGTGCCCAGCAGATGCGTGCGGATTCTGGCCGACGTGTCGAGGTGGCCCAGATCGATCCATGAGGCGACGTTGTCCAGCTTGAGATCCGCGGCGTAGCGGTGGAACAGAAATCCGCCGACGGTCGTGGCCGACGGCCTCGAGTTTGCCAGGGCGTGGTAGGCGTCGACCGCCGAGGGCAGGTAATACAGACCGATGTCCGTATAGCGTTCGCCGGACCGACAATCTTCCGGGGCCGCGGCTTTCGTTCCGGCCCACGCCTCTTGAAACTGATAGCCGGCTTCCGTGGCATGCACGGTCGAATACTTGTCCGACTCAATGTAGGACGACGTGAAGACAATTGGACGGTCTCCGGCCTCAAGCCGATCGACGTCGTAGTAGATATCGCCATGGGCGATCATCACCGGATGATCGAACCGCCCTGAGGCGGTCGACGAATCCAGGGCCTCCTTCAGGGAGTCTAATGGGGTCGCGCCCGCTTGATGCCGAGCACGGACGATCGTCAATGCGATCCGGGAGCCGAATGCTGATCGCAGGAAGACTTCGACCCGCCGCTCGGCCTCGGGAATGACGACAAGGACCTCGCGGCCGCCCAGTTTGAGGAAGTTCAGCACGCTGACGTAAATCAACGGACGGCCCATGTAGGGCAGCATGGCAGGCGACGTAATGTCGAGCAGCGTGACAAAGTCCTGGCGGACGTGGCCACCGGCGAGCAGGATTAACCGCGTCTGCTGAGTCCTGGCAGACGTGGCGTTGGCAGCTCGGCTCAAGGACGGTGGTGAAGAATGAAATGTACGTCTCACGCTCTGCATGACTCCTCCATTGGTTCAGTTCGGCGCCCCTCGGAACACACGCTCGGCACTTGCCAACGTTCACCGCCTCGGCCGGCGCCTGTCGGAACAGCCGCTCGGCCAATTGCACCCGCCCGCCCATCACCTGTCGGAACAGGCGTTTTCCCAGTTCATCCGGCCCACCCGACACTTGAGGGAACAGGCGCTTGCCCAGGTTCACCCGCCCGCCCGGGCTCTGTCGCCACAGGTGCTTGGCCAATTTCACCCGCCCGCCCGGGCTCTGTCGCCACAGGTGCTTGCGCGGGCGTTTGTTCCCATGCGGCTTGAATTCGGCCGTGTTCCAAATGGATCATTCTCGTGCACATGTCCTTCAACAGCTGCTCCGAATGCGAGGCCAACACGAGGATTTTGGAGCGGGCGAGGAAATGCGTCAGCCGGTCCTGCGCCCGCTTTTGAAAATCTGCGTCGCCGACCGATAGCCATTCGTCCATCAGTACGATGTCGGCATCGATGGCAGTCGAAATCGCAAACCCCAGCCGCATGTGCATGCCGGTCGAGTACGTCCGCACCGGCATCGACAAGAAATCGCCCAGCTCAGTGAATTCCGCGACGTCGTCGATCAAGCGATCGGACTCCCGTCTGGAGAGGCCGAGCAACACGCCCCGGAGGCGGATGTTTTCAATGCCGCTGGCTTCTCCGTCCATCCCGAGGTTCAAATCGATCAGCGAAGCGATGCGCCCCGTCACGTCCAAACGGCCGGTCACGGGCCGATAGACGCCGGCGATGGCCCTCAGCAATGTGGTCTTACCGCTGCCGTTGTGGCCCCAAAGACCCAGCCGGTCGCCGGGCTTCAATCGGAAGGAGACCTGATCAAGCGCCCGGACGACCGTGATTTCTCCCCGCTGGCCGATCCGGCCGCCCGTCGCCGACTGCAGCAGCTGCTGCTTGAACGATCGGTGAGCGACGTTGTACAGCGGGAACTCCACCACTATACGATCGGCGTCTACGGAAGCCATGAGCGCTCCCCGGTAGCTGGAAGATGCGTATCTGTCATCGTGGCTACATCCAATACGCGATTCGGTCGCGCTGCCGCCCCAGCAACCACAAAGCCGACAGTCCGAGCACGACGATCGAGCCGGCCGTCCATCCATAGGAGGTGGCGTCGGGCCAGCGGCCGAGCAGGGGGAGGCGAATCACTTCGATCCAATGAAACAGCGGGTTCACGTTGACGACCCAGGCATAGGAGCGCAGGGCGCCTGGCTGCCACAGGATCGGGGTCAGAAAAAACATGACTTGAAGGAGGCTGCCGACAACCGGCGGAAGGTCACGATACCTGGCGCAACAAATCGCCACCACGATCGACAGCAGCACCGACACGAGCGTGACGAGGGCGAGTCCTACAATCGAAAGCCATGAGACCGCATGCCATCCGACATGGCAGAGCATGAGGACCGCGACGACGACGACAGCGTGGTGGCCCAGAATCAGCAGATTGCGCATAGCCAGCCGTAACAGGTACGTGGGATACGGGAGCCGGGTTTGCTTGATAATGTGCTCGAACTGGGTGAACCCTGAGCAGGCGTCGTTGATTTGCGCGGCGAACCATGTCCACACGACGTAGCCGATCGCATAAAACGGCAGGTACTCCTGTATGTCGAGCTGGAAAATTTGCGACCACAGCACCCCTAGGACACCGATCGTGACGGCCGTGCTGGCCGTGAGCCACCAGGGCCCCAAAATCGACCGCCGGTACCGGAGCCGGATGTCCTGCCATCCGCAGTAGGCCCAGGTATCCCGCAGCTTCAGTGCGCCCAGCATTTCATACGCTCCGCGGGCGACGTTGAGCCCAAGCGACCAGCGAATGGCGGTCAGTGTTTCCATATCGCGTGCTCCCTGGCAATTTGGTGATACTCCTGCGCATAGCGGGCGGCCATCGCGTCGGCCGTAAAATGCTCGAGGTAGCGCTTTCTGGCGTTTCGGCCGAAGGCTTCGCGCTCGTGCCGGTTTGCCAACAACCGGTTCACTGCCGCGCTCAGCTCGCAGGGACTTGCCGGTGGCACGACGAGGCCGGTTTCTCCGTGACGGTTGATGAACGAACTGCCCGTGCCGATCTCACAAGAAACAGACGGCTTCCCGTACATCGCCGCTTCGAGCAAGGCGAGACCAAAAGCTTCGGATCGGATATGAGAAGGAAATACAAACACCGCTGAGAGCCTAAAGAGGGCATCCTTGTCGAGTTCATCGACGGCACCGACGAACGAAACCTGCCGCAGCTTGGCGTCAAGAGCCTGTCGCTTCAAAGCTTGCTCGCAGCGGCCTGATCCGACGATGACGATCCGAGCCGCGATCCTGGTGGCGGCCTCGAGCAGCACGTTCAATCCCTTGTAGTACCGGAGCACGCCAACGAACAGGACGAAGCCCTTGCCGAACCGATGGCGCCAATACGCCGTCCGCGCCGGATGCCCGGTCCCGAGCGCGGCATCCTGGATGCCCAAAGGGATCACGGTGGGCTTCGGACTCGCTGAACGGAGCACGGGACTCGACTGCGCGTAGTTTTCAGAGGTGGCGATCACTTTGGCGGCGCGTCCCAGGAACCACGCTCGCAACGGGGCATAGAGTTTCGCCAGCATACGTTGTCTGACGATGTCCAAGTGATACGTCACGATAAATGGCTTCGAGACGCCGCTTAATAGGTGCACGAGGTCCGCATAAGGCCAGGGAAAATGAAAATGAAGGATATCGGCCCAGGCCGCGAACCGGCGGTACCCAAACAAGAAGGGCAGCGAGAGGCCGGTTGAGGCGATTTCCCATTGCAGAGGAAACCGATAGGCCGCGATGCCGTTGTGACGGATGCCGGCGACGCGCTTTGCGGTCGCGAGATAGGCTACCCGGGTATCAATGCCGTGAACCGACGCGCCAACGCCTAATGTCGTAATGAACTGTTCGACGCCGCCGAACGTTTCGGGCGACCAGGACTTATAAATGTGAAGCACGCGAATCGGCCGCCGCGCGATCGGTAAATCCACCGGCTGCGGTTGAAGCACGACATCGGCTTGGCGAGGTCGAGTCCATATTGAAACTGAAGGCGCCGCCCTCATGTTCCGCCTCGTGTCTGCATTCGAGAGAGACCCGTTGCCATGAGAATCCAGAACACACAGGCGAGGCTGCCCATAAACATGCTGTCGAACAGGTTGCGAACGGCCACACCGACGATCATCAAAGCAAGGCCGACGCACAACGCTGCCGTTTCCGGTTCCCCCGCGTATGCACGCGCGGCCCGTATGCATTCGCGTATGCCTGCGATGAAAATCCAGGCAAGAAACACGAGGGCTGGAATGCCGCTCCCCATGGCCGTCATCAGGAAAAAATTATGGCTGCCCTTGTTCTTGAATGTTTCAGGCCGATCGCCGAAACGCGCCATGAAGGTTTCGGTGCCGTATCCGATGCCCACGACCGGATGCTCTTTAATCTCTTGCAGCATCAACTTCCAACCGGCCGCGCGTGCCTTGACCGTCCACAAATCCCGCGTGTCGCGATGGTAGGGGCCCGCGTCGAGGGCCAGCAGGAGCACGATGGCGGCGATTGCCCCGGCAAAGACGCCGAGCGTGACCGCGAACCGCCGGGCGTAGAGCGTCCACGCTAATCCCTGCGACAGCAAGGCGAGCCAGCCGGCCCTCGTGTAGGAAAGCGCTTGAGCCACCAATCCGAGCACGGCGGTCCCGGCAAAAAGCACGATTCCCGAAGGACGCCGCATGCGCAGGACCCCGGCCGCCAACAAGGGAACCGCCATGACGAGGTAACTACTCAGCCAGTTGTAATCAGAGGACGGGGCTCTCGCCCGCACCAGCCGATCGCTCAAGAGACCGCCGCGAAAGACGAAATCTGTCAACGCATAGACGCACAAGGCGAGGGAGCCGACGGCGACTGCAGCGAGTACCTTGCCCTCCATGTCTTTGTATTCGGAGTTCCTCAACACGAGCAGTGCCCAGAAAAACCACAGGACTTTGACGACGAGCTTGCGCCATTCGCCGAAGCTATAGGCCGGATCGAGCGCAAAAGGGACCGACAAGAGGATCCACCCGAGCCAGAGGAAGATAGGAAGATTGAGCGGCGTGGGGGTGAGCAGTCGGCGCCGTTCGCCATAGGCCACTGCGCCGCCGATGACGGCAAGAGAGAGGAAGAGATACTCCTGCACATGCGACATCGTTGGAAAAAACGCCATGACGGTGAAGGCAAGCAGTCCCGCGGTTTCCAGACGCCACACCCACTGAAGCGCGCGACTGCGAAGCGCTCCATCGCCGATGACAAGACGGGCCGCAAGCGGCGGATGCGGCCTGCTAAGAGGAATGCTCATGGACGACGCTCTTCCAGAGTGTTTGATACAGGATTTTCAGGTCGAACCACAGCGACCAATGCTCGATGTAGTAAAGATCATGAGCGATACGGGTGTGCAGACAGGTATCTCCACGCCAGCCGTTGATCTGCGCCCATCCGGTGATGCCGGCCTTGACCTTGAGCCGCAGCATGTAGGCCGGATAGGCCTGACGGAACGCTTCGATGAACGGCGGACGTTCCGGGCGCGGGCCGACCAAGCTCATGTCGCCTTTCAGCACGTTCCACAATTGCGGCAATTCGTCGAGGCTCGTTCGGCGGAGGAGACGCCCGATGCCGGTCACCCGGGGATCGCCGGGAGGCGAAGTCCATACCGGACCGCTATGATGTTCGGCTTGCACGTGCATGGTCCTGAACTTCAGCATGACGAACGGCTGTCCCGCGAGGCTCATGCGGGTTTGGCGATACAGGACCGGCCCTCGCGAGGAAACTTTGATGGCGAGCGCAATCACGAGCCACACTGGAGCGCTTACAAGCAACGCGCAGGAGGCCCCGAGGATGTCGACCGTCCGCTTCAGCGCACGATCCCACCCCTGAACCCTCGCAGCCTGCAAGGTGATCATGGGCAACCCTTCAAACATGTACGCTTCAAGACCAAGAGTGTCGGTCTGGGCAAGGGAGGGAATCAGCTTCACGTCGACGGTGCTGTTACGGAGTTCATGAAGCAGCTTGTCCGCCTGGGCTTCGAGATGGGCGGGAAGACACAGCACCACAAGATCGATCTCGGACTCGACGAGCCTCGGCAGATCCCGGAAGGTCCCGATGACCGGCACCTGCTCATAGACGCGTCCGACCTCGCCCGGACTCTCGGAGAGAAAGCCGCGGGCCACGCATCCATACTCAGGCACCGCATGAAGCCGATTGACGACCTCGCGGGCCGACGTGCCCGTGCCGACAATCAAAAGATTGCGCCGGTTCATCCCTCTGGCAGTGAGCAAGCGAAGCGCGGAAAGAGCGGTCGCTCGCGCGCCGGCCACGGCCGCTAGTGTGACGATCCAGAATACCGGGAACGTCGATAGCGGCGGTGGATCACCCGAGAGACTCCATGATCCCACGGCGATGCCGACGAAGAACGATACAGCGGCGACGAGATTGCGAACACGGTCTCCGATGCGGTGCCACGACGGATCGCTGTGCACACGGAACAGCCACGCGGAGGCAAGCCACAGGACGCCCAAGAGGACCACATGCCATCCATCGAAGACCGAGGCAGCTTTCTCGAGATTGTGAACATGCAGTCGGGCGATCGTCCAGACGAACTGAAGGCAGACCACGTCCCACATGAGAATGAGGCTGCTAATCAGATTCGCATGACGCAGGAGCATAGACGGACATTAGACAGACGGTGTAACCGGTAGAAGAAAAACCGGGCGGCTTGCCTTGAAGATCGACGTACCCTCAGTGCCGTGTGCGGACTCAAAGAGCAGACAGGTCGTTCGAGGACGTAAGGCCTTTAGGTACGGAATGTAAGCGTTCGCTGGGTGGGGCGCCCACTAGTTGAATCCCGAGGATGTGCCGGCGATGCGCCCTAGAGTGGAAAGGCTGCGCGGGCTGTCGCGGAGAGCGTCGAGCGAAGCGGCCAAATTTGGAGTGAGCGAAGATGCGCATTCCCACCGACGGCGTCGAGATGCATGCCCGCCCCGTTGTCGGATGTCAGGACTATGTCTGTGATGACGACTCGTCCGTCGTTTCCGAACACCTCGACTGATGATCGGTCCAAAAAAATCGTGAGCGTGATGGCTCCGGAGGCGTCCGGCTCCAATGAAACTTCGTGTCGGGAAGGCAACGTGTCCCGCAACACATCATCGCCGGACAACGATCGGTCCACGAACAGCACATGTCGGACCTGGTCGTATCCGATTTTCGTGAACTGCTGCGCGCTTTGACGCAGAAAAAAAGCGACTTCCCCGGTGCTTCCAGGTTCCATGACTAGCGAAATTTCCATTGCGTCGCCGCCGGCTTTGTCGAGGTTGAGCGCCGCGGAGGGAATGGGTTGATTCTGGACATCGATGCTCGGGACCGCCGCCCGCAAGGCGGTCAACTCTGTTGCCGGGCGCTGCACGAGGTGATAGCCGTCATCATCCTTGACGACGCTGACTTCCCGTGGAATGGTCAGCGACCCTCGCCATGGTCCGGTGGGTAACAACGAGGCATATGCCCAATTGTTCATCCATCCGAGCCAAATCCGTCGATCGTCATCCGCCGGCATATTGGCAAAGGAGGTAGCGGCATAAAAGTCGGCTCCATAGTCAACCCACTCGGCAACCGTGCCTGCATCGGGGGTGAAGCGCTGGCCGTCAAATTGGCCGATGAGGTAGCGGGATCCTGATCCCCCGTACCGTCCCCCCGGGTTGGTGTCGAACTTCAACACCCATCGCTGGGCTCCTGGCTCATTGAGGACGGGCAGGTCAAACAGGTCTGGCACTTCGATGACGCCGGACAATGAGTTGATGGGAATGCAATCGGAAAGATGTTGCCAGGTTTTCAGATCGGTTGAACCATAAAACCCGATGCGGGTCCCGGCTGAAAGGACCATGATCCATTGCTGTGTCGGCTCGAAGAAAAATACCTTGGGGTCCCGAAAGTCGGCAATGCCGGGGTTGGGCAGCACTGGGTTGGCCTTATAAAGGCTGAAATGGCGCGTCGCGTCGTCACCCACTGCGACGCTTTGCACTTGCGGAGCGCCGCTATGGGTGAACACAAGGACCACACAGGACGACGCGGTTGGATCGCACAGTCCGCTGGTTTGATGGCTATCGACGACGGCACTGCCGGAGAACGGCATGCCCAGAGCGGCGTCCGGCGCCAGCGCGACCGGCAAATCCGTCCAGTGGACTAAGTCGCTGCTGACCGCATGGCCCCAGTGGATGAAGCCCCACAAGGGCTGACTGGGATTATATTGATAGAACAAATGGTACTCGCCGTCGACCTTGATCAATCCATTCGGGTCGTTCAACCAGTTGACCGGAGCAGTAAAGTGATAAGCAGGTCTGGCGGTCACGGCAACTTGGGTTGGAGGTGTCTCGCGAGATGATGAACAACTGGCGGCGATAGTTGCAAGACAGATCGAAAAGAAGACGGCGTGTCGTGGCCGCAATCGTGTTGAGCAGAAGACCTTAGATGTGCCCACCTAATCAAACATAGCAGGCGGCGGTCACTGACACGTACGAGATGAGAAAAATTAGCGCGAAGAAGAGGGGAAGGTCGCGTTAGCGGAATGTAAAATCTTGCTCCCGGGGCCAGAGGCAGATGTCGGGCTGCTAGGAGCGGAAGTTCACCTGTTCATGCAACACACTTCCGATGGCGCCGGCGAGCGCGACATCTACGCCTGTCCCGTCCGGCGGAGCGCAAGTCGTTGCTCGCACCGGACCAGGTCGCCATGCCTTAGGCGGCATGCAGCGTCGAAGGCGTCGGGCGAGGTCTTCCGAGACGGTTTTGCTGAATCAACGGGTCGAGCACGAGTCCGCAGTTGATGCAACGCAGTACCGTCCCGCCCGTGGAATACTCCGGCCGCGACTCGGTAATCATCAAGCCTTTGCATTTTTGACAGGTCATCTACCCACCTCCTGCTGGAATTTGTCTTTGTCCGTACGAGGGCGAATCTAGCAATACAAGATTAACGGCGAGTTAAGGGACAGTTAAAACACTCTAATGTAAAACCCCGATAACATCACTTCGACTGCTTCGTCACCCATGGCTATGTTGGCGGTAATAAAGTTGGCGACTCGGGGAATAAAGCCGGCAACTTATTAATAAAGTTGAGAACTCATCCAATAAGGCGGGTCGGAAAAAGTAAACCGTTAACCTAGGCTAGTATCCAAAACGGATGCATTATGGAACCATTCAGGGAGGAGGGTTATGGCTACGTTGAGTATTAAGAATATTCGCTTTTCACAATGAGTCTTGAGATACGCCCGCAATACTTCGGCGATGCTCCACGCCTACGCAATGCAGCCGCGAGGATGGTAGGGAGGCTCTGAACGATTGTTCCGCCTGCTGCAGAGAAATAGAATACCGGTCGGCAACAAAGGAGGCCGGGGAGTTAGGCCAAGCGAAAGGCGGTGTGCTCTTGACTGCTGCCCCGTCGCGTCACGAATTTCAATACCAGTTCCTGCAACCGCTGACGATCCTCTCCTCGGATCGAGGGGAATTTGACGCCAAACGAATAGCCATCCTCCCAACACACCGTCGCGGCCGCAAGATTCAGCGAGGGTTTGCCGTCCTGTAGGTTGAGGGAAATCGTGATGACGCTGCCGACGGCAAGGACAGGTCCGACGATTCGACACCCCTTTTTTGAGACGTTCAGCAGTTGGCCTTCTCCTTGAAAGAAGCCTTCCTCCTCACTCACGTAGCTGACGTGACAGGACACGGTCACCCGTTCCGCCTCCCGCCGATCTAACGCAGCCGACGGCCGTGTAGCAGTCGCATGGTTCACGGCATCCGGCCTCATGAACGCCTGTTCTAAGTAGCGGTCTCGGTTTGCAGATTTCATGGCTCACTTCCTCCCTCTTCAGCGGACAACCGGGCGCTAGCCGATCAGTGAGGCCACGTCGGCGTCTGACAAGCGGGCACTCGTTTTCACACAGTTCTTTCCGGCATGCTTTGCGAGGTACATGGCGGAATCTGCCGCTTTCAGGAGTTCCGTAGCGGTCGTGGCATCCGCCGGGAATGAGGCGACGCCCATGCTGGCCGTTAATGGGAACAACGGCGTTTCCTGTGACACCAGTTCGGGTGACAGCTGAATTCCCATGATTCGCCGCCGGAGGCGCTCGGCAAATACGAGGGCCCCTTCCTTGGATGTGTCCGGTAACAGGACGGCAAACTCCTCTCCACCGTAACGGGCCGTCACGTCGCTGGCGCGCCATAAGGGCTGGCCTTCTTTATTCGACTCGCGATTATCCAATAGCCGACCCAGGGCCCGAAGCACCTGATCGCCGATCGCATGTCCATAGGTATCGTTGATCGCTTTGAAATCATCCATGTCGACAAAGAGCAAGGAGAGCGGCGACCCTGAGCGCTCGAATTGGGCAAACATTTGGGTCAAGACCTCTCGAAAATGAATATGGTTGTAGAGCCCGGTTAACCCATCGCGAAGCGAGCGTTCTGTGAGCTCGTGGTTCAGGACGACGAGGTTACGGTTGGCGGCTTCAAGTTTGCCGTTCAACACTTCGACGTCCTTTTGCTGGCGTTTCGACTCGGTAATATCGGTGATCGTCTCGACCACATGCATCCGGCCATCAGTCGTTGGCGCGACCGCCCATTGCACAAGCAGGTATTGATCATTCGGAAGGGGCACCTCGCTCGCCGTGATCCGTCCGGTCCGGACCGCCTCGGGCATCTTGCAAAAGGCGCAGGGCGCTGAGCCGTTCACAATCTTCTCAAAGCATTTCTGTCCGGATATATTGCCGAACTTGGCAAGGGACACATGATTTTGAAAGATCGCCTGATGGGAGGTGGGGTCAATGACCGTCATGATGACAGGCTGTGCATTCAACAACACCTGAGGGTCATACTGGGCATCATCTGAAGGATTTGATGTCGACATGGATCCTTTCCTCCTTAGCTTTGTTCGTCTTCCTGTCTAAAGCATAGAACTCTATGAAGCGGCTGCTAGACCTAATGGGGTTACCCCAAAAGAAGAACATGTTCATGAGAGGTGCGCTCATTTAAATTGGAGGGCCTGGCAGGCAGCGCACATCTACAATGACTCCTTTCCAATCCACTACCTCTGGGGAATTCGGAACCGAGAAACTGCGGTAGAGTTAGATCAGCTACGGCTCATGTCGCCCGCAGAAGCTGCAAGGAGGCCGCCATGGCACATTCAGCGCTACGATACTTACCTGGATTGCCCTCAAGGCGTCTGGAAGCGACCGTCGTCTGGGTGGAAACGTCGCCGAATCATCCGAGCATGCTGAGAGCCGTCGCGAGCCGAATCTCTCGAAGACCCTGGTTTACGGTCTTGTCGCCTTAGGCGTGATGGGCGCGGCTCCTATATAGGAGTCTCGGGAGGCGGTCCTGTTTCCTCCGCCGTCAGCAAGGCGCCGGGAGGTTGATAATTGTCGCGATAAATCTTAAACGCCGCAATGGCGATGCCTAGCAGGATAGGACCCAAGAACAAGCCGATGAAGCCAAAGTAGGCCAGCCCCCCGATAGACGCGAAGAAGAGGAACAGCACTGGTAAGTCCGCACCGGAACCGACCAACAGCGGTTGAAGGAAATTATCCATGAGGCCGACAAGCCCCACACCAACCCCAATCATGACGAACATTTTCCAAAGCGGCGCGGTCCAAAACAGATAGACGGCAATAGGTCCCCAGACCAAGGCCGTACCGCCGAACGGCAGCAAAGCAAAGAGGGCACTGAGCGCGCCGAGAAACACGGGGAAAGGCACACCCAACGCCCAATACGTCACACCGGCGGCAAAGCCCTGCGCCATGGCGGTGAGTAGCGTGCCGCGGACGACAGCGATCATTGTCTGATGGAGGCGATCGAAAATCGCCGCCTTGTGCCGCTCATCGAGCGGGACGGCCTGATAAAACGCGTCGAACAGACGGTGACCGTCACGAAAGAAAAAGAAGAGCGTGAACAGCATGATCAAAAAATCCGACACCAATTCAAAGGTGTTTTTCGCCAGTCCACTGGCACCGGTCAGGAGCACGGCGCTGAACGCTTTCCCCCCTTCGAGCAGTGACCCCTGAACATCGCCGTAGGCGACGACAAATCGACCTAAGACCTCCTGCGAGATAGTGCCGATGACAGGAAGCGCGGAAACGAGGGTAGGCAGCCGCTTAAGTCCCCCTCCTTCGACCCACATCATGCCGGCCTGATAGGCCCGAATCGTCTCGGTAATTACCAAGAACAAGAGATAGGCGACCGGCAAGACGGCGACGAACGTGACTGTAAGTGTGCTGACCGCAGCAGACACGGTCGCGTGTCCTGCCGTGAGACGGAAGAGGGATCGATACAGTGGATAGAACATGCGGGCTAAAATGAGCGCCCACAAGATTGGCGTGAAAAACGGCGCGAAGATCAAGGCCAGCTGGTAGAGAACGAGAAAACACAGGACTAGAAAGGCCGTCGAGAGCGCTTGAGGAGACATTTATTCGAGGTAAGACCTTCGCTCCAATTCGTATAGGGCTTGCGTCCCACGATAGTCCCTCGCATGGAACAAGCGAACTGAACGGAACCCTTGCCGGTCTTGACGACGAGCGCGTATATGGCTGAGCATTGCTTTAGCGAGGAGGGCCCTGTACCGTTCTTCGGTTTTCGGAGGTCGGTTAAGATAGACCACTGGTAGATGGGGATTAGAAAGTGTCGGCGGTCACCCGGCTTACTCAGCCCTATGTCGCTATCGGATGACCGGAATGCTCAACACCAGGCCTCCCATGACGTCACCTAGTCTGAAATCTTTTTTGGGGCTTTGAGGGTGGGCGTTATGACAGCGGACGCAACTCTGGGAGACCGCGATGTCAGGATACAGGGCTTCAAAATACTCAATTCCAAGTTCGTTCCTGAGGCCTTTATACGGACGCTCAGGAGACACGGCAACTGCCGACAGTCCAGTTTCCTCAAAACCAGTCCTCGGCAGATTGTCTTTATTGATGGCCCAATTGCTAATCAGCCGGAATCGAATGCCATTCGGGTTGTCTGTCATAAGCCGGCTCGCTTCGATCAAGAATTGCACGGGTAAAGGAAGTTGACCTGTATCTCTCCAATTCTCGGAAGCCGTCACAATTCCTTGGCTCTTCATTCTTTCGACAACTTCGGTTGTGTAGATACTTCGATCCGCTTGAATCACACTATGGACATACTCCGCGACCCGCTCGGCAGGGATCAGGGTGGGGGTAGACGAGCCTTTATTTGCCGCGGAGAGCAAAAAAGGGGATAGGAAGAGGGCAAACGCCGTTCCAACCGTGAATCCGTACACAAAGCCGCGAGTACTCATGACCTATCCTCCTACAGCGTGACCTCCAGTCGACTCCAAGGTGCTCCGGTCCTAGGACGCAAATAATAGAGAAGATGACTCCAGAAAAAATCCTCCGATGGGTTGAGGTAACTCCGGGAAGAGAACGATGCGAAGGACTGGCATACCATCGGGTGCCCTGGCGCGCCGGATCGAGATGGGAGACTGGCAGTCCTCTTCACTATGGCGCAGAGCGGATGTTGCTCAACTGAGGAAAGTTCGGGGTGTGAACCACTCGGACCCTGGCATACGGTCGCGGACACGCTATCTAACTCATCCTGTACAATCTGTTGCGCTTTTTGTCCGATTTCATCTGCTGGTCTGTTTGCCATAGACACCTCCAAACGCTTGTAGGTTGGAACACCGCTGACTTTCCTAGCTTACAAACGGATACACTGATGGGCTGCCAGCGAAATCCCGCAAGACGCAAGTGAACGAACACACACCTTGATTTGTGGCTAGGGAGCTCAGTTTTAAGGAGATCTCATGCGATATGTCTTGATCCTGATTGCCTTGACAGCTCTGAGTTACCTCGACGCCAGCGCCGCGCAAGCGGGGCGGATTGAGGACCGCGAATCACTACGCAGGCTCCCCGGAGTAGAGGTGATCGTCGAGACATTTTTGTCAGATGAAGAAGCGGCTGGCTTTTCACGCGATGCGATTCGTACAGGCGTCGAACAGGTTCTTCAGTCTAACGGGATAAGAATTCTCAGTGGATCAGAACGATTCCAGACGACCTCGGCACCGTTTCTTTACGTGAAGGTGAACCCTTTCAAACACATCAGTACGCAAACCTATTGCTTAGCCATCGAAGTCGAGCTTCACCAAGCAGTGTCATTGATGAACAGACCGGAACAACGGATGTCTGCGCGTACGTGGAACAGAGTGCAGGTTGCCATAATCGGCGAGCAGATAACAGGTCGAGTGACCGAGCTCGTGGAGCCTCTCATCACACAATTTGCCAGTGACTTTCTTACCGTCAATTAGCAGAGAGAAGGAGAAAGAGAACGACAGAGCCGGTTCCTTACATGAGATTAGGGAAGATACATGCTTGTCGCTGTAAGCGAGATATTCTGAATCAGCCGCAAGCGGCCTAACCGGTTCAGACGGTCCACTTCCATAAACACGTCCGACCAGTGAAGATCGGGCAACCGCTCCACGACTTCATCTAATGAACAGTGAGGGTTGGTTCTCACCACTTCCATAACTCGGTCGCTGATCGGCGCTGCCGTTAGCATATATGCATCTCCTTTCAGACGTTGCCCCAAGCAGTCGTCATAAAGGCAAGCAAATTTTGGTCCTCACTGTTGACCCAAGCGGCTGTCTGGGTGCGCAAAAATTAGTTGAAAAGCCAAGGGATTCGAAACCGGACGAGGGAGCGACTGCGGTGTTGCCGGTTGACTTTTGGCGAATCGGTCCTGTTTGCAACGTGCGCATAGAGCGAAATCGCTCGGTTTGTTCAATGTCGAATTTCCCCTAAGGGCTTAGTCCGCTCAGCCCGAGAACATTGTTGCGCGCGACTGATCGCGGGCAATCTTCCTGTAGGCCGCGGACCGACAACGGCGGTTTTTCCGTAGCCCTCTTGTGCGAAGTCTTCGAGGGCTGCTATCCTCGCCGCTCCTGCATACCGGCGGCGAAACACTATCGGGGAGAACTGTTCATTCGGAGATGTCGCGCAGGTCCCACAGCCTGCCTGCTCGGGTTCCTTCTCGCTCGACCTTCGACTAACCTTCAACGCGCCATCCCTACGACGATGCCTCCCACAATGAACAGAAAGGGAGTCTCTCCCCTCTCGGTGCCTCTCGTCCTGATCGTTTGTTTTGTGACGGCGGTCGCTCTTGGTTGCTACGCCCTCGTGTTCCTGCGTGCGCTGCTCGTGAACGACAAGGGAGCCGATCTGGCCAGAACAGCGGCAAAAGGCGCGCATACGCTCGATCGGCTATTGTTCGAGCGCTACGAGGACATCAGAGTATTTGCGACGGACCGGATGCTGCTGGACGGGCGACAGGAGGAAAAGAGGAACCGGCTGCAGCAGTACAAGGACCTCTATGGTTACTATTCGTGGATTGGCACAACCGACGCCGTCGGCCAGGTGACCGCCGCGACCGATTCACCTGCCTCGCAGACGAACACTATCCCGGCCGACGTCGGCTCAAGGCGCTTGCGATCGGTTGAAACCGTCAGGCGAACCCGGCGGGTCCATCTGGAAGTCGTCGGCGGACCGGCCGAGAACGGCGACGCCACAGCAGTGGAGTTTTTCGCGCCACTTGAGGATGCCCAGCGAGAATTTCGAGGAGTCGTGATCAGCGCGATGCCGATCGAGCATTTTCGAGCCGTTCTGGACGAAGAAGATGCCCAAGCCGAAGTTGATGCCATCGACTGGATTCTCGTGGACGGTCACGGCGGCATTCTCCTCGAGAAGCATCGATTACTTCCATCACGGGCCAGGGTGCAATCCGCTTCGTTCAGGCGGGCCATCGAGGGCCGCGAGAGAAGCGGCTTTGTCGAAGAACTGCAGGAATCTGACAGCAATCCTCTTGTGACCGGATTTGCGACGACAGCTGGGTACAGAGATTTTCCCGGAATCGGCTGGATCGTGCTGGTTCAAGTGGATCGCGCCCAGGCCTATGCGCCCATCAACAAGCTCGTCTGGATGGTCGGTCTCATCGGGTTGTTGATCGTAGCGCCGTTAACCGCATTTGGAATCTTTGCGGCACGGAAGCTCGTGCGGAAGCACGACGATCTGGTTCACGCGCGGCAGGAACTGGAACGGTCGATTGCCGAATTGGCGCGGTCGAATTCTGATCTTCAGCAGTTTGCCTACGTCGCTTCTCACGACTTGCAGGAACCGCTCCGGATGGTGGCCAGTTACACGCAGCTCTTGGCAAAGCGCTACAAAGGGAAACTCGACGAGGACGCCGACGAATTCATCGCCTACGCGGTGAACGGTGCCAATCGCATGCAGGCCCTCATTCAGGACTTGCTCGCGTTTTCGCGAGTCGATCGGCAGGGCCAACAGTTTCTACGGACGTCCGTGGAAACGCTGTTGGGCTATGCACTCGACAATCTCAAGGCAGCGATCGAGGATTGCCGGGCAGTTGTCACCCATGATGCCCTGCCTGACGTCCTTGCCGATGAACGGCAGCTTCTGCATGTCCTGCAAAATCTCCTGAGCAATGCGATCAAGTTTCGGGGACCTGAGCCGCCTCGGATCCACGTCACTGCCGATCGCCGCGGCGACGAGTGGCTGTTTTCGGTTCGAGACAACGGCATTGGCATCGATCCGCAATATGGGGACCGTATTTTCGTCATTTTCCAACGTCTGCATACGAGTGCCGAGTATCCGGGCACCGGAATTGGCCTGTCGCTCTGCAAAAAGATCGTGGAGCGTCACGGCGGACGCATTTGGGTGGAATCCCAGGTGGGCCAGGGCGCTACATTCTATTTTACGCTGCCAGCCACAGGGCTGCCGTCTTGAGCCGCGAGTCTAGACGCGAGCCAACACGCAACCTATCGGAAGGAGACCATCGATGTCGGTCGCTGAATTCATGAAACCCGTCGAAATCCTCTTGGTCGAAGATAATCCGGGCGATGTACGCCTGACGAAGGAGGCGTTGAAAGAGGCCAAGGTCATCAACAATCTGACCGTGCTCAAAGATGGCGTCGAGGCATTGGCGTTTCTGCGGCAGCAGGGCATCTACGACAACGCCGCTACGCCTCATCTGATCCTTCTGGATCTGAACCTCCCGAGAAAAGACGGGCGTGAAGTCCTCGCCGAGATCAAGGCCGATGACAAGCTCAAACGCATTCCCGTCGTCGTGCTCACCACCTCGCAGGATGAACAGGATGTCTACAAAAGTTATAACCTTCACGCCAACTGTTACGTCACCAAGCCGGTCGATCTCGAGCAATTCATGACCGTCGTGAAATCCATTGAAGATTTTTGGCTGGGCATCGTGATGTTGCCGAAGAACGGATTCCGTCGCCGCGAAGGATGACGGATGCGCATCCTGATCGTCGAAGATAATCCGGGCGACGTCAGACTTTTTCGCGAGCATCTGCTCGGGGACCGCAGCCTTGAGGTGTTCACTCTCGCGCATGCCGACCGTCTAGCGCCCGCCCTGGAGTCGCTCGAACAGGCCAGCTTCGATGCCGTCTTGCTCGATCTGTCGCTTCCCGACAGCCAGGGCATCGATACCCTGACCAGGGTGCGAGCCGCGAAGCCGAGTATGCCCATCGTTGTCCTCACGAGCCTTGACGATGAAGTCCTCGGTCTGCAGCTCCTGCAAGCGGGAGCGCAGGATTATCTCGTGAAAGGGGAGTTGACGGCCTCGCTCCTGCGACGGTCCCTGCGCTACGCCGCCGAGCGCAAGCGCGCCGAGGTCGAACTCAGGAGAAGCGAGGTCTTCCTCGAATCCATCGTCGAAAACATTCCACACATGATTTTTGTGAAGGATGCCGGTGAATTGCGGTTCGTGCGTTTTAACCGGGCCGGCGAGGAGCTGCTGGGTCATACGCGGCAGAACCTCATTGGGAAGTCCGATTACGAGCTGTTTCCAAAGGAGGAGGCGGATTTTTTTACCGGCGCCGACCGGGATGTTCTGCGAAAGTGCGAGGTACTGGATATCCCTGAAGAGCCCATCCTCACCAGAGCCAAGGGCCAGCGCTGCCTCCACACAAAGAAGATTCCCATTCTTGATGAAAACGGCCAGCCGGTCTACCTGCTCGGCATTTCGGAAGACATCACCGAGCGCAAACGTGCAGAGAACCAACTCCAGCGCTCGTTCGAGCTGCTGCGGACGCTCTCGCAGCGGCTCGACGTGGTCCGCGAAGAAGAGCGAACGAGGATTGCCAGGGAGTTGCACGATGAACTTGGCGTCCGCATGACGTGCATGAAGATGGACTTGACCCGGCTGCTCGGCATGCTGCGGGAGTCCCTGTTTCCGCGCGAGAAGATGGAGGACAAAATCCGGTCCATGAGCGCGGATGCCGATTCCACGATCGCCGAAGTCCAGCGGCTTGCGGCGGAGCTGCGGCCGGGCGTTCTTGACGATCTTGGCCTCATTGCAGCCATCGAATGGCAGTGCCAGGATTTCGAGCGGCGAAGCGGCATTCGCTGTTTATGCGAGGCGTCCTCCGATGAAATCAAAATCAGCCCTTCACGCGCGACGGCGGCGTTCAGAATTTGCCAGGAAGCGTTGACAAACATCGTGCGTCACGCCAAGGCGACGTTCGTCAGGGTGTTGATCAAGGAAAGCGGCGACGACGTGCTGATCGAGATCCAGGACAACGGCAGCGGGATCCCGGCCGACAAAATCAACGATGGAAGCTCATTGGGCCTTCTCGGGATGAAAGAACGTTCCATGGCCATCGGCGGCTGGTTGAGCATCGCGGGGTGGCCAGGCAAGGGAACGACGGTGACATTGCGCCTACGCTGCCAGGATGCGTGAGGATGCTGAGGGAAGGGGCGTGACCGGCCCGAAGATGCTCAAGATTCTGATTGCAGACGATCATTCCATATTCCGGCGCGGGCTCAAAGAATTGCTTGGCGACGGTCTCGGCGCCGTCACGGTCGGCGAATGCAGCAACGCCTTCGATCTGCTTGTGTTGGTCAAGCAGAAAAAGTGGGACGTGGTCATCTTGGACATCGGCATGCCGGGAACCACGGGAACCGAGGCGCTCCTTCAAATCAAGCGCCAACGGTCCTCACTGCCCGTGATCATGCTGAGCATGCATCCAGAGGACCAATATGCCGTGCGCATGTTCAAGGCCGGGGCGAATGCCTACCTCACAAAAGCGAGTGCGCCGGAGGAGCTCGTGACCGCCGTCAAGAAAGTGCTGGCCGGCGGAAATTACGTGAGCCCCTCGCTCGGCGAAAAACTCGTGCATCTCTTTCATCGCGGCGACGAACAGGCTCCGCACGAACTGTTGTCGGACCGAGAATTCGAAGTCATGCGACTGCTGTCTGCCGGGAAGACCGTCTCCCAAATTGCCGAGAGCATGCATCTCGGCATCACGACCGTCAGTACTTACCGCGCCCGCATCCTGGAGAAATTGCACCTCAAGAATAACGCCGAATTGATGCGCTACGCCGTCCAGCAAGGTCTTGCCTGACCGCTCGCCAACCATCCTGTAGTCCTAATCCTGTCGTTCGATCCACGACGCCACAATCATTGTCGCGCCGATAGTGCGGGCGCGCGCGCTTCGCTATAAATCCCTGCGCGTCACGGATGCAATCAGAATTATGAGCAGCAGCCGAGAAAGGAACCCGAAGATGAACACGGTCGGCATAGAATCGGCCATACAAGCACTGTTGAGTCAGGAAGGCCCCTGCACGCTCGAAAGCGTGCTCACGAAGTTGTCGCAATTTTCATGGAGCGAGATATTCAGCGCTGTTGACCAACTCAGCCGCGAGGGAAGCCTCGTGCTTCGTCGTCCCGACCGCTTCGGGTATGAAGTGTCGGTGGGATCACAGGGCGTCGCTGCGAGATCCGCGCCCTGAGTCTTCTGTTCGATGAGTCGGGGGACAGGCGATGAGAAGGCGACGCCATGGAGAAGAGGAGACATCATGAGAGTGGTGGTCATGTGCTGCCTGTGCGAGAAGGTATTCGATGACATGGACAAGGAGCCGAGCGGAACGCGTTGGAAGGACCATAAGTGGTACATGGCGCAGTATCAGCTCAAGTCAGCGGAGACCCGGATCGCTCGCGCGTACTGCCCCAAGTGCCTCGAGTCCTATCGAAGGTTCCTGAAGTTGCCCTCAGGAAACCGTCGGGCATCCGAGAAGGAGGAAAAGGCATGACGATGAGCAACCGAACGGCTGTGCCGAGTCAGGTCTGGTCGATCGTGCTTGGCGGCGGCGACGGCGGCCGTATGACCGATTTCATTCAGCGCTGGCTCGGGCATCCTCGTCCGAAACAGTATTGTACGTTTTTCGGGGAGCGATCGTTGTTCCAGCATACGCTGGACCGTGCCTCGGCGTTATGCCGTCAAGAACACATCGTGACGCTCGTGGCACGGGAGCATGGTCACGAAGCCTGGTCACAGCTCGAAGGCCGGGGGACTGGCACCATCCTGCTGCAGCCCAAGAATCGCGATTCAGCCGCCGGCGTCTATCTGTCGTTGACCTATCTCAGAGCGAAGGATCCTCAGGCCACTGTAGTGATCTATCCTTCCGATCACTTTGTCTATCCAGAGGCGAGCTTTCTGATGTGCGTCCATCGGGCGCTCTGCACGCTGGAATGGCGTCCTGACCAGTTCGTTGTCCTGGGCGCCCCTCCCGACCGGCTGGAATTGGATTATGGCTGGATCGTACCTGGCGAACAGATTCAGGGATTGGAAACATACAGGACGCATGCCGTCAAAGCCTACGCTGCGAGGCCCACGTTCGCCGAAGCGGACGCTGCCCTCGCCAGCGGCGCGCTGTGGAACACCTCCGTGATGGCCGCAAGGGCTGAAACACTATGGCAGATCGGATGGGACTGCTTTCCCGGCCTCATGCCTGGGTTTGAGCGCCTGGGTCGGTCGATCGGAACGTCGATGGAGGCCCAGATCCTCGATGAGATTTATCACGACATTCCCACGCATGACCTGCTCTCCGAACTCCTGGAGCGCGTGCCGGAACGGGCTGCCGTGGTGGAAATGAAGGGCGTCCTATGGAGCGATTGGGGCAAGCCTGCACACATCGTCGACTCATTGCGCAGGATCGGCCATGAGCCTGCGTTTCCATTGGACTGTCTCGGTCGAGCGCATGGACGCTGTCTTACGCAGAAGACCAATTCGGTGCGCCATGAATAGTGAAGCTCTTATCAAAGCATCGTGAGACAACGGGCGTAATGCGCTTCGCAATGAGAGGTGACATCCATGATACGAATTTGCTGTTTTTGCGACAAGGTACACGACGATGCCGTAGGGCTCTGGCAGGAACGACGATGCTTCGCTTCGGCAGGCGCGCACGGAGAGGCCGCTATTCTGTGGTACACCTGCTGCCGCCAGTGTTTTGAGGTCGATCCCCGTGCGAGCGTTTTCAGAGCGCGGCAAAGTGAACCTAGCGCCTCCTGTACGGGAGCCATCCACGCGTCCGCGCTTCCGTGACCGCCCGCTCTTCCCGCTACAGCGTTTCGCGACCGGCCTCCTAAGGATGAGGAGAAAGAGCGCCATGATGTCGGAACTCCAGAGCGGTGCCAGGGAACTCGGCCACTTCGCGGAACGGAAGACGCAGGACGCCGCCATTCTCGTGTTCGCGAGGAACCGTGAAGTGTTGTACATCAATCAAGCCGGGCGCGAGGTGCTCCGGCACTTGACTGCAATGGAAAGGGGCGGCGCCGCTAAAGGCCTGTTGCCGAAGGCCCTTGCGGGTCTCGTGGACGAGATTCTAGCGTCACCGGACGCTCCGGTTGACGATCGAGGATGGAGGCGGTTTCCCAGCAAGCCGCTGGGCGTGGCCACCGGAAAACCCCTGTTCGTACGAGCGTTCGCGCAACCTCACGAGGCGCATACGTCACGGCCGGTCATCGTGTTGACGATCGAGAGCGGCGACAACAAAGTCTAGCGGATGACCAGCACGGGGCAGGCGACATGATGCACGATTGCGTGGGACACGCTGCCGAGGAGAAAACGATCCAAGCCTTCCCTGCCATGGGAGCCCACGACGACGAGGTCGAAGTCCTTCGATGCCTCGGAAATGACCGGCGCTGCATCGCCCTTCATGACTCGGCTTGACGCCCTGAAACGCTCCGCTGGCAGCGCTTGTGCGCAGGACTTGGCCTGCGCTTCGGCCTGTCGGACGATCTGTTCCGACCACATGCCGACGGAGGCGGGCGAGTCTTCGAGCAGGGGCGGAATCGGCACCGCGGTTAAGACGGTGGCATCGACCGCCGTTCGGAACGGATAGCGAGCCAGCCAGTCACCGATTTTCTCCCCGTCAGAGCGGCCCTCGATGGCAATCAGCACCCGCCGAATGGGTTTGGCTTGGCCTTTGACAAGCAGGGTCGGCTGCGACGCGTGCAACAAAACGCGGTGGGACACGCTTGTGAGCACGAGTTCAGCCACGCGCGAGTGGTCGTGTGTGCCGACGACGATGAGATCCGCCGCCAGCGACGAGGCCGTATCGAGCAAAAATCGAGCCGGCTTGCCAAATTCGCAGAGGCGGCGAGGCTTCGGCACGTCCTCGGGCAGCATGGTCGCGGCCCGGTCGAGCGATTCACAGCCGGCGTCGAACATCGATTTGCGGAAGATGTCGTAGCCTTGCAGATTTGCGGCTTCCGCGACGATCGGATATTCGAAGAGTCCAAGGTCGACGCCATGAACTAGCGTCACGTCCTCCGGTCGAAAGAGCAGACCGAGCTGCTCGACGGCGGCAAAGGCTGCATCCGACCAGTCAACTCCAGCGACCACTTTCATCTATCCGTTCCCTTGCCGGGCGACGCTCAGTGCAAGAGGTGAGCAGGCCGCGCCTCATGGGCCGCCTTCAGGTACTCAAGCACCTCGTCATCGTTCGTTTGTGTGAAACATTGATAATGGTGACCGACCGCGATGAACGGGTCCGGCATGGCCAATACGATTAATTCGTCCACTCGGTGTTGCATAGAACCGATGGTGTCCTCAGGGGCGACTGGAATGGCGGCTACGAGGCGTAGAGGGGATAGCTCTGTGACCGCTTCTATGGTGGCGAAAAAAGTCGCACCGGTCGCCAAGCCGTCATCGACAAGGATCACGGTTTTGCCGTTCACCGCGGGGAGGGGCAATCCGTTCCGGTAGCGCTGTTGCCGACGGCTAATCTCCTCCTGGGCCTGCCGGATGAAGGAGTTGAGATCGGCACGCGACAGATGAAATGCCTCGACCGCATCGGGGTTGAGATACACGGCGCCCGTCTCGCTCAAGGCGCCGATCGCATATTCGGGATTGTCCGGGGTGCTGAGCTTTCGGGTAATGAAGACGTCGAGAGGCAGGTGCAGTGCCCGGCTCAATTCATAGCCGACCGCCACTCCGCCGCGAGGTAAAGCAAGGATGAGGCCGCTGCGATCGTCGCGATAGGATTCCAGCTTCGCAGCCAGCAGCCGGCCGGCCTCTTCCCGGTCTCGGAAGACCACCGCACCCTCCTCGCGTTCGCATGAACGCGAACAGTGCACTCAGGGCTCCATCCGCCTATTGCGATGGAGAACCGAGCCGATGACTCATTCCTGTGTGGTTGGCACGCCCACGGACTGCAGCAGCTACGTGGCGCTCGACACGGCAAAGCTCTTTTGCTGAACACTCGGCTGCACAGGCGCCATGTGGATGTGCCTTGGACCATAGGTGCACATGGCGAAGACGATACTTCGGAACAGCAGATCGGCCGCATCTTCCGTGCGGATGAAGGCCACCGCGCCGGCGGCGATCATCGCATTGTACACGTAAGGCGTATACTCCGCCGACATTCCCAAAATGACGACTTGCGGCAGGAGCTTTCTGATGTGACGGGTTGTCTCAACGGCGTTTGGCAAATCGGTGTCCATGAGCACGAGATCGACGGGAACCGTCGCTGCCAGTTCAACGGCGTCGTCTCCATTGGACGCTTCTCCGATGACCTCAATCAGGTCGTCATATCCCTGGAGAATCATGCGGATCGCTTTACGGATGGACGCCTGTGGATCGACGATCAAGACGCGCCATCGGGAACCGCATTCCGCCGTAGGCGCATGATCTAAAGATGACGTGTGACGTTCCCGTGACGTCGCGGTAGCAGTTGGCGAACCGGTTGGCATGCTCAGGCCCTCCTCGTCCCTCGAAGCGGCTGGAACAGCGTGTACGTAGCGCTTTATGGGATGTTTGGACACTAGGAAGGTCCCTAGTCTGGACGTCTGCCGCACTGGCAATGCCTGCTCGGCTCCTGTTACACTGAGTCCTCGTACGAGCTACCCCTGCTTCGCGCCGCCCCCCTGCGAATCCTGCGCGACTCCATCGACGTTGCTCTTACGTGAGTGGCCTGTTCCTCTCCGAGTACTTCGTCTGAAGTGCTCTCAAGACAAGGCGAATCTGACTGATGAAAGGAGTGTTGATGAAGATGTCTCATGTCTGGAAGTCGGGTAGCCGAAAAAAGAAGACCAAACCGACGTACAAGATTCGATGGGAGCTCTTGGGATTGTCCCGCCCCGATCGAGATTCGGCCGGACCTTCAATCGATACCATCAGGAACGAAGTCTCGGTCTTGGCTGCGCAAGGCTTGAGCGAACGAACGCGATCATCCGATGAGCTCTCTGCTCGGGACGGCAGACACCAATCAGCTGCTCAAAAGGCCGCAAGAACAAGAGGCAGCCGAAAATCCCCTAAGGCATGACAACCGGACCGGGCCCTGAGCCGGCCCGGTGCTCGGTCCGTCAATAAATTGCACAATCGGAGCGCGCGCTCTTGCGCGCGCTCTTCGAGCCTCTTACAATCCCCCCCGCAACGAGGCGTGCATGTCAGCTCTCGGTCATCTCTTCTCCCTGTCCTTCACGACACTTTCTTCCCTGACGAGACGTTGGTTGAACCACACGCGCACGAGAGTCTGCATCGTCGCTTTGCTTGTCGGCATCGGAGGCTGTGCCATCCTCCCGGGACATTGGCGTCCCGGGTGGAACGAAGAGTGGCGATCGACGGACGCTGTCCCGGAGACCGCCGGCTCATGGAATCTGACGGAACGTGAAACGAACGATCACCGGTTGCTGGCGCTCGCGATTTCGGGCGGGGGAAGTCGCGCGGCAAACTTTGGCGCCGCAATGATGCTTCAACTCCACCAACGGCGTCTGCTCGAGCAGGTGGACGTCATTTCAGGCGTCTCGGGCGGAACACTTCCGGCTGTCTATTACGGCTTGCGCGACAAAGCGGGAGAGTTCACGGAGCCGGCGCTCCGCAAGGCGCTCGGATATGACTTTCAGAGCAGTTGGATTCGGCGGTGGTTTCTTCCGCAAAACATTTTCCGCTATTGGCTTTCGGATTTTACCCGGTCGGACATCATGGTGCAGGTGTTCAACAACCAGCTCTACCACGATGCCACCTTTGCCCAGCTCCAGCCGCACCCGAAGATTCTGCTGAACTCGACGGTGCATAACGATCACACCCGTTTCACGTTCACGGACGAGCGCTTTGCCCGGCTGCATTCCGTGCTGGCTTCATATCCCGTCGCGAACGCGGTGAACGCCTCTTCGGCTTTTCCAGGCGCATTTCAGGACGTGACCCTCCAGTGGTATATGACGCCTCCCCAATATATGCATCTCTACGATGGGGGCCCCATCGATAATCTTGGCGTGCAAGCGATCACGGAGTACATCAACCGCAACATCTTGGGGAAGTCGTTGAAGCAGCTGTTCCCCAGAGGATGTCTCATCATCATCGTCGATGCCATGCCGGCGAGCGAGCACCCGGAACTCAACGCTGTGGAATCCAGCCGGTCCTTCATCGATTACTTCGTCGACACCAATGCATTAGATGCGAGTGACGCCATGCTGCTCGAGTCCAGACGCTCGCAGCTTGCGGGTATGGGCATTCCGGTAGTCAGCCAGGATCAGCAGATGCGGGGACGACTGCCGGTGAACGACCGCGAGCAATGCACCTGCGAGGTGCGGCACATTGCGCTACGGCAACTCATGTACGCAGGCGAGGACGAAACGGAGGGGTTGGCTGAACGCGTGACGCGGATCAAGACCAAGTTCTGGATCGGCGAAGAGGAACAAGACGATCTGTTTCAGGCCGCAAGGATGCTGATGAAGGAGATCGACGACAAGCAACTGCTCGCCGAAGAGTCGTTGAAGATGTCGTGCGCCGTTGAGAGTACGGCCGGGGTAAAGGCCGCGTCCCGGCGCGGCCGGGGGGGCGGGTGAGAAGCGGGTAAAGGCCGCGTCTCGGCGCGGCCGGGTGGGCGGGTGAGAAGCGGTAAAGGCCGCGTCCCGGCGATTATTATGCCGCTCTTGCCGTTCGCCCCATTTGATGCTCCCGGAACAGCGCTAGCATTTCGCGATTGAAGGCTGGAAGGTCCGCCGGTTTTCGGCTGCTGACCCAATTTCGGTCACGAAGCACCTCGGCGTCGACCCAGTCGGCTCCCGCATTTCTCAAATCATCCTGAATCGTGTGATAACTCGTCATCTTCCGACCCGACACGAGACCGGCGGAGACGAGCAGCCAGGGACCGTGGCAGATGACGGCAATCGGTTTACCGGCCTGATCCATGGCCGTAATGAACGTCTTGGCCTCGGGCACGACGCGCAAAGCGTCGGCGTTCAGCGCACCGCCGGGCAGCACCGCAGCATCGAACTCTTCAGGATCGGCCTCGGCCAGTGACTGATCGACCGGGAAACGATCGGCCTTCTCGTCGTGCTTCATCCCTTGGATCTCGCCGGACGTGGGAGAGACGATGACGGCTTTCGCACCGGCCTCCTCCAGCGCTCGCTTGGGTTCGGCCAATTCGGATTGCTCAAAGTCATCGGTCGCCAGGATTGCGACCCGCAGGCCTTGTAGTGGCAGCGATGGCATGGAAGCCTCCTTTTCAGAGCAAACACAACTTCTACATATCAAACTCGTTTCGAGCGGAGCACTAGGAAAGCACCCCGGCGATTCGCCGTCGAAAGCGGACACGATGTCTGAGCTATCGCTGCGGGGCCGCAAGCGGCGGATGACCGAGCGGTGAATGGGGGAGCGGCGTGGCCAGTGGCGATGGGGGCAACGGAGCCGCGAGCGGAGATTGAGGCAACGGTGTCGCCAGCGGCGATTGAGGCAATGGCGTCCCCAGCGGCGATGGCGGTAGTGATTCGGCGAGCGGCGATGGCGGCAAGGGTGACGCCAGGGGCGACGGCGGCAAGGGTTCGGCGAGCGGCGATTGGGGCAAGGGCGTCGCGAGCGGCGATGCGGGAGGCAGTGCAGCCACGGATGATTGTGACGACGGGGGCACAAATGGTCCGCCCAGATGATCGCTCGCCGACGGCGCCTGCGTCGCAGGAGAGAGGCCGCCGGCGTAGCCCTGCATCGATTGCTCGACCGCCGCAACGTGCGGATTCGAGGGATGAAGCTGCCGTGCCTGCTGGAGCAGCTCATTAATTTGCCGCACTTTTGGCGGCGTCAGGTACGCATAGCCGCTCAAGGCTTGAGCGACAAGGGTGTCGGCTTGCATCTGGTTCAGAAGCTGTTGCCGCTGAAGCGTCAAGGCTTGCACCTGTTCCCCGGTGTTGGCCGTCGCCAAGGCTTGGTTGGCAACCTCGAGCTGGTGTCGCAGCTGCTCGGTCTCGATCCGAAGCGAGGCGAGTTCACGCGCGGCGCTTCCATTTTCGCGGAGGGCGTTGATCGCCAGGATCACTTCGTCTTCATCGGCTTGCGCCGTCAAGTCCACATGGATCACGACGGCGCCGTTCTCGAGACGCGTGCTCGTCCGCTGGTTGAGCACGGTCACGATTCCGGCAGTGTACGTCCGGATCTCATCCCGTGTCACATCGAGGTTTTTCACCTCCGTCACGCTTTCAAGATACGTGGCGACTTGTTCGAGCGCCTGCCGTTTCGCGGCCTCGACGGCCATCCGCGTCGCATCCAGCCGCGTGTCATGGTCACCCAGGCGATAGTCACCGCTTGCCGTGACGATACGAACGGCCGCGTCTTTTTTTTGGCGCTTCGCCGGCGGCGGAATTTCTGGCCCCGGCGGCACGACCTGCGAGCGGTATTTTTCAGGAATCGTATACAATTCGGTCGTGAAGTGCAGCGTGCCCGAATCGTCTTTATAACGATAAATGTGATCGCCCGCGAAGGCCTGGACGGTTAAGGTGAGCAGCAAGAGGGCGATGAGCCTGACGGATGTGCGCATGGACGCCAACCCCCCTTCACCATACCACGGTCACATGTCCCGCGGCTCGTTCGCCGGACGTTGACTTGAGTGAGGCCGCTCGCTATAAGACCGCGGTGCCACGTCTGAGGGCCGACTCCGCTCCCGGAGGCAGCATGGATGATGCCGATCCGGAAATCACGTATCGACATTTGCTCGATCTCTGGACGGCGGGAGTCCGCGATTACCACAGCCTCTTGTCCGATTATCTGACGGCCAATTCGATTTTTGTCGCCGCCATCGGACTATTGCTCACACGGCAACCGCTGGCCCTGATTTTTACCCTGTTGGTGATCGTCCTGTGCCTGTTTGGCGTGCTGATGACGCTACAAATGGCCATCGTGCTCGGCCGTTTCTCGGCCCAAACGTCCCTGTGGGAATGGCATCTTCGCGGCATCGAGTGTGGGCGCGATTGGAAGCAGCCGAAGCTATTCTTTGACTTGTATCGATACCGGGACCGGCATGAATCGCTCACGGAACAGGGGAATGACCCGCCCGCCATCCATCCCAATTGGGCGCTGCGTCAGCACCGGCAATGGTGGGCTCGTCGCGAGTTCAGTTTCCCGTTGTTTTTCGGAACCGTCTACATGCTTTTCCTCGCGTGGAGTCTCAGTCAACTCGTCGGCTCGTGAGAATCTGCGACAGGTAGCACATGGCCGGCCTAATCTTATGCGTCCTCCTGGCGCTCCTGCCCCGAGCGCTTGCCGCCTCCGAGTTTGATCCGGCGTCGGTGGTCAAGGGTGTCTTTCTTGTGGCCAGTCCGTCGCTGAATGATCCGAACTTTCGCCAGACGGTCGTGCTGGTGCTCGAGCATGGCGCTCAAGGAACGCTCGGTATCATTTTGAATCGCCCCACCGACATCCTGCTCTCGCAGGCCCTGCCCGATGTTGCCGCCCTCAAGGGCACAAACCACCGCCTCTTCGCAGGGGGGCCGGTCCAGCCAAGCGCGATGCTTCTCTTGTCCCGGCTGAACGAGCCTCAACCGGGCATGCGATTAGTGTTCGACAGCGTGTATGTTGGAGGAACGCCGGAGCTCTTGGAACGTATCATGGCGAAGGCGGCGCCTGCCGACCGGTTTCGTGCGTTTGCCGGCTATGCGGGTTGGGCTCCGGGACAACTCGGCCTCGAAATGCGTCAGGGCGCCTGGGCAGTCCTGTCCCCTGAGAGCAACCTGTTTGAGCAGGATCCCTCCATACTCTGGCAGGAAAGCCTCACTCGCCTTGAGGCGCCGAGGGTCATTTCCAATTGATGGGAGAATTTTTCGAAATGCATCGCACACCGTTGGGGATGGCGCTCATGGTGATACTCTCAGTTGCCGCCTGTGCAAAGTCCGTTGATTTTGATATGGCTGGCGAGCAGCTGACGCCGCTCGGCCCTGAGTGGGGCATCGTGGTCGGCTCGGTCCTGGTCAAGCCTCGGAGGCTTCCAGACGAACGCGGTAAACCCCGGGATGACGCAGACATGATGTATGAATTCGACATCGTCCAGAGCCAGCCTGGCGATCCTGAAGGTGAAAGTCCCTACGCCGAACGCTATCGCCTCGAGTGCAAGGCCGGAGAAGAGCAGGTGTTCATATCTCGTTTACGCACAGGCAGATACATGATGAGAAGCTTCGCCCAAGATCGCATGGTCGGCAAAGGCGGGGATCTTGGTTTGGTCTTCGAGAGTATGGCGGGTGAAGTTCGCTACGTCGGCCGCCTCCTGGTCGAAGTGCCCCAGCGTGTGTCGCGCGGGAAGGAGTATCGGTACACGGTGGAAAACGCCCGTGAGGCGACTCTGATGAAAATGGCCACGCTTCACCCCGAGTTGGCCAAGCGGGTGGTCGATGCGCCAATGCTCTCCCTGGAACACCAGGCCCCTTGAAAGGAGGGATCGACATGCGCGGCCAACGCAAGCTTTTGCGCCTCCCGGAATTCGGCCCTGGCATATGGACAATAGTTTGCGTAGTAAGCATCTTGTCACTTGGCGTGATCGCACGCTCGGCGACTGACGACGGGGACCATGAACATCTGCCGAGTGTCGTCGAGGCCATGACGCCTCATGAACGACATATGGGTCCACACATGAAATGGACTGCACTGCGTCCCGTGGATTCGGGTGATGTTGAGCGTGCCGACGACATCGTCCGGACCCTGCGAGACGCCTTGGAGAAGTATAAGGATTACCACGCTGCATTGAACGATGGGTTCGTCCCGATGCATCCGGAGCGAAAGCCGCGTCATTATCACTTTGCGAACAAGGAGCGCCGGGTTCTGGCCAGAACGCATTTCGATCCGGCTCAACCCACCTCGCTGTTGTATAAGAACACCGGGCAAGGGTATGAGCTCGAGGGGGCGATGTATACGGCTCCGAGGGGCATGACGGAGAATGAACTGAACGAGCGCATACCCTTAAGCGTCGGACGATGGCATGCGCATGTGAACATTTGTCTTGCGCCGGACGGGAGCGGACGGCGTTTGAGCCGAAAACAGTTCGGGTTGAAGGACACGATTGCCGACGAAGCCGAGTGCATGCAGGCCGGCGGGCGTTTCGTGCCTCAAGCAGGCGGATGGATGATCCATGTCTATCCCTTCGAGGCGACTCAGGAGAAGATCTGGACGCATTAACGTGTCGTACTCGTCGGGCCGCGGCGACCCTTGATCGCCGCGGCGTGGATGGTGCAGGAACGCACCGACGAGGATGTACGGGGAACACACCGGCTATTTGGAGTTCTCGACGTCGAGAATCGTCAACGTCACGAGGAGCGGTTTCCCTGCCAACGGGTGGTTATAGTCCATCACCGCGTCGGTTTCCGATACCTGCGTGACCGTCGCCTGTTGGCCGGTCTTGCGGTCTTCGACGATGTCCCCGGTCTTAATGCCGGCGGGCAGATCTTTGGTCGGAACGACGGTCTTCTTATTCGAGTCGTAGGCGCCGAACGCTTGGTCTTCACTCAGCTTGACTTCGGTCTTTTCGCCCCTCCGCATCCCCGTCACCGCCCGCTCGAGCGCCGGGAGCATTTGATGTTGCCCTTGGACGAACTGGCTGAGATCCCGGACCTCAATGCGTTCATCCCCAGGCACCTTGATTTGATACAACAGCGTGACTTTGGACCCGTCGGTGATCGGAACCGATGCACTCGCCGGATTCTGGACGGACGAAGTTTCTGAATTCTGACCGGCAGGATTCTGACTCGATTGAGCTGCGATGCCGGAAGGAGCAGCCATTCCCAGACTTCCGACGATCGCTATGAGGGCCGCTGTATATCGGCGAGCGTTCGCCATTCGTGCCTCCTTGGTTTGATTGGGACGCAGGCATCGCGTCCGTGTTACTCAAAAGCCGCAAACCTTTTGCCACGTTTCAAAACGTAAAAATTATGCCGGCTTAGGACGGCGCGACTTCTGCGGCTGGTGAACCATGGTAAGAGCAGATCGTTCCATGATGAGCAAAAGGTTTGAATTTCAGGTGCTTAACGTCTCAGACAGTCTGTCTCTTCTACCAGACAGACTGTCTATGGAAACTCGGAACATCCCTGGCGACGGCTCCGATGCCTGAGAACTTCACTCATGACGTGCGCGAATGACCTCGTTCCATCCGTTTGACGCTGCGTCTCATGATGATGTTGCGTTGACCAGGAAGACCGCCATGATGATGACCATGCCGTCAGAAAGACGCACCTTGATCGTCCTTGTGATCGCGCTGTGTGTCGCTGGATGCGAAACACTTGCCTATCGACAGATGAACGATCCCTCGCGCGACGCATGGCAAAAACCGAAAGATGTTGTTGAGCAACTTGCCATAGCGCCGGGTTCGCGCGTGGCGGACATCGGCGCGGGCGGAGGGTACTTTACATGGTATCTCGCGGACGCAGTTGGGCCGCATGGCGTGGTGTACGCCGTAGACACGGGCGAGACGGGTTTGGACATCATTCGACGGGATATGCAGGCGCGACACGTCGAAAATGTCGTGCCGATTCACGCTGAGCCGATGGACCCAAAGCTGCCGAGTCCTGTGGATCTTGTCTTCAGCTGCGACACCTATCACCACATGGCCGATCGCGTCGCGTATTTTCGGTCACTGGCGCGTTCGCTCACGGCGGATGGGCGCATCGCGATCCTGGATTTCCATCCGCATGGCTTTTTCTCCGGCGTCCTGGGTCACGGGACGGAGGCCGATCAAGTCCGACGAGAAATGGAAGCTGCCGGATACCGCCGCATCGCGGCCTTTGATTTTATCGAGAGACAGCATTTCCAAGTGTTTGTGCGAAACGGACCATAAATCAATGATTGGTTCGCAAACGTGGTTGATCGACACGTTGTCATCCGCTTGAGAGGCACTACACCGGCGCCGTCCCAGCTCGCGGCGATGCCTGTCACAGTTGAATTGGATGGACCGAGAAGGAATGGGAAAGAATGGGCGGCGACAGTCTACGGTGTTAGGCAGGACGTGGGATCACGGACGGGTCATTCAATCGTGAAATGCATGACCATGCCCTTGGCGGCGTGCGATTCGCCGATGTCCGCATTGGAAAACAGGCACATGATCGCGTAGCGGCCGGGTGTCAGCTCCGCGGTGAACATCCCTTCACGGCCCGGCTCGAGGCCGCTCATGCCGCCAATGAGCATGCCGGGCAGTGAAGCCGGAATCTCTTCGTTGAGCGCAGCGAGCACATCATCGGCGTAGGCGCCGGGATTGAGACGGACGAAACTGGCCTGATGGGAAAGACTGCCCCGATTGATGACATAGAATGTATGACGGCCCTTTCTCAGCGGCTGCACGACGACAAACTCGTAGTCGAACATCGCCATGTGGAAATTGCCTTTAAACTCCGCAGGAGCCGGCGTCGTGTCCCTCACGTGAAGCGCCTTCTGCATGCCGATCTCCGCATGGCTTTTATGGTGTCTTCCGGGAATACCGCAGATTATGACATAGGAACCGGGTTCCAGGTACACAGTGGCCTCGGAGGTTTTACCCGCGTCCACGCCGTTCGGACCTCCCATTTGTTTGGCCCACACAGGGACGCCTTGGCCGCCTGATTGCAGGGCTGCAGCAAGATCGGCCGGCGACTTCCCTTCCTCGAGTTTCAGCAGTTGGAGTTGATGCGGCTCCTTGCCGCGGTTATGGAGAAGAACGCTGGTTTGACCGGCAGGGATGCTCTCCGGGCCTTCGAAACGGTGATCCCACGCGGAAAACGTGGCCTCATGGGTGGTCGCCGATTTGGCCGCGCGACTGCCGGCCGAGGCGGCGGTGATTGGCTCAGAAATGACGGAACCGATGGCTATCAGTGCGAGGACACAACACCCACCCGACCCGAAGGCGTTCCGCATGGTTCCCTTCTGAGAACGACGTTATTCTCACGGCCTCGACGCCAGTAATAGTCATAACTTTACCTACAGCAGTTGGCAATAGAGCCATTTGGATCGGTGCCGTCCACTAGGCGAATGTCTCGCGGCCATGCGGCGAGGAGAGGTCTTGGATCGGCCCCAGCGGCACGATGCCCGTGGGGTTAATGTCGTGGTGCGTGACGTAATAATGCCGTTTGATGTGATCGAAGTTGACCGTCTGCGCAATGCCGTCGAACTGATAGAGATCTTTCAAGTAGCCGTAGAGATGCCGGTAGTCGACGATTCGCCGCAGGTTGCATTTGAAATGGCCGTGATAGACCGCATCAAACCGAACCAGCGTCACGAACAACCGCCAGTCGGTTTCCGTCACCTGCGCACCGAACAAATAGCGGCGGTCGGCGAGGCGCTGTTCCACCTGATCGAGCGCCTCGAACAGCCGGCTCACGGCGCGGTCGTAGGCACGTTGTGACGTCGCGAACCCGGCACGGTACACGCCGTCGTTCACCTGCTCATAGAGGAAGCGGTTCCACTCGTCGATCTCCTGACGCAACGCTTCAGGATACAAATCCAGTCGGCTCTCCGTAAATCGGTCGAATTCGCGGTTGAACATCCGCATCAGGTCGTCATCGGAGTTCGAGACGATGTGCTTCGTGACGGTGTCCCACAGCACCGGCACCGTGACCCGCCCTCGGTAGGCAGGATCGGTCGCACGATACGCCTCGCTCAGAAATTGAAAGCCGTTGACGGTATCCGTCGAATGGCCCGGACCGTCGCGGAAGGCCCAGCCTCGTTCGTCCCGGATGGGATCGACGACCGTCATCCCGACGATCGGCTCCAATCGTTTCAGCGTCCTGACAATAATGGTCCGGTGCGCCCAAGGACAGGCCCATGAGACGTACAGATGGTATCGCCCGGGAACGGCGGGGTAGCCTGATCGACCGTCGGCCGTGACATTCTCGCGGAAGGCATCGTCCTGTCGTGTGAACTCGCCGGCCGCGGACTGCTCGAGCGGAAACTGCGCTTTTCCGGGCACGCGATCCTCCCTCGAACGTCGACGCCACGATCACTGACCAAGCTGGCCGGTCGCAAGTGAGTATGGCACAGAGCCAGCCGTCGAACATAGACACCGACCGCATGCCTTTCCTCACGCAGACGCCGCGAGCGGCTAGAGGTCTGCCGAGTAGCACGTCGGTGTCTGTTTCCCTCTGAATGAAACGACGAACCAGGAGGGATTCATGGCACACAACAAGCGACGGACCACGACTCGTCCGCCTCCATCAACGACCCACGACACGGGGCTGGTCCCCCAGTCCTGCCCCGATTGTTTCGGCGTCCTGCATTTCGAACGGGAGGGGCACCACGATCATTTGCTGTATCGGTGTCAGGTGGGTCACCGCTATTCCGTCGGCAGTCTCATCCAAGCCAAGGAAGCGCAATTGGAACGGACCTTGTGGTCCGCATCTCTGTTACTCAAACAGATGGCCTTTGCCTACGAGGATCTGTCCAGCGAAATGAAACATGCCAATCGCACCGATCGCTCGCGCGTGCGCCAGCGCATGAATGAAGTAAGGAAGCACAGCCTCGCGATTCAAGCGATGATTGAGGCGGCATATGCGGTGGAATAAGCGCATGAATGGCCATCCCTTACGGAGGTCTGAGCGACCCTCTTCATTCAATGGCGATGGCATGCGGCGGGATGTCATCGTCATCGGCGCCTCGGCGGGCGGGGTCTCGGCGCTGTCCGAACTGTTCGCGGCATTGCCGCCGCGTTTGCCCGCCGCGATCGGCGTGGTGCTGCATCGGAGCGCGAGTCCAGGAAGTCTGGCGCATGTCCTGGGACGCCGCTCGGCGTTGCCGGTCATCGAACCACGTGGCACGAATCCACTCAAGCAGGGCGTCATCTATCTCGCTCCGCCGGATCATCATCTCTTGTTTGAGCACCGTGGCGTCGTCATCTATCGCGGGCCCAAAGAGCACAGTACGAGGCCTGCGATCGATCCGCTCTTCCGCTCGGCGGCGACCCATTACGGCAGACGCGTGTTGGGCATTGTGTTGACAGGATGCGGCGAAGACGGCGTCAGCGGTCTCATTGCCATTTCGCAGTTCGCTGGAATTACGCTCGCGCAAGACCCGGATGACGCGTACATGCCCTATATGCCGATGAATGCCCTGCAGTATGACGAGGTGACCGAGACGTTTGCGCTTCGTGACATGGCGGCGGTGATCAAGGCTCTTGCCGAGGGTCAGCCCGTCTCCAGGAGCCGGAAGAGGAACCGAGAACAGGGTGTGCCTCTCTCTAGCTTTATCACGAAGAGGGAGCCTAAAATGACCCCCTACGGCCATTGAAACCATGATGCTGCCTATCCTCCCAGGAGTGCAGCGCGGTGCCACGGAAACGTCCTTCTCCGAGTAAACGATCGTCCGCTGCGGCACCCGCGGCGTATTCCCGACAACCCCCGCGCCTTTCGGGGAAACGGCCGACCCACATCGTCGGCATGGGCGGCTCCGCTGGAGCGCTCGACGCGTTCGAACAGTTTTTCACGCGCATGCCGGCCGACACCGGCATGGGCTTCGTCCTCGTCACGCACATGGATCCTACGCACAAGGGCATGATGCCTGAGCTGCTGGGCCGCTGCACCACAATGCCTGTGGTCCAGGCCGAAGACAACATGCCGGTACGTCCCAACCACGTGTATACGATCCCTCCCAACAAAGAGATGTCGATTTCCAACGGCACCCTGCGCCTGTTGGAGCCGACCGGGCCTCGCGGTGTTAGGGCGCCCATCGATTTCTTCCTCCGCCATCTCGCCGAGGACCAGGAAGACCGCGCGATCGCAATCATCATGTCGGGCATGGGGACGGATGGAACGCTGGGCGTGAAGACGATCAAAGAGCATTTGGGCCTGGCGCTGGCACAGGATGCCCGCTCGGCCAAGTATGACAGCATGCCCAAGAGCGCCATTGGGACGGGTCTGATGGATTACGTTGATACGGCTCAACAGCTTCCCCAAAAGCTGTTGGGCTATATTCGCCATTCCGCCAAACTCCCTCGAGACGTCGCGCAGGAGCGGACGGCGACCACGGCGTTGACGCGGGTGTTCGCGCTTCTTCGCGCGCATACCGGTCACGACTTTTCGTTTTACAAGCGGAACACGATCTTCCGGCGGATCGAGCGCCGGATGAACATCCATCAGATCAGCCATATCGGCAAATATGCCCGGTTCCTCCAAGTGAATCCCAACGAACTGGACCTCCTGTTCAAGGAACTGTTGATCGGCGTCACGAATTTTTTCCGCGATCCGGAAGCCTTCAAGAGACTTCAGGAGGAGGCCCTGCCGATCATTCTGAAAGGCAAGGCCAAGAATGCGACCGTACGAGTCTGGATTCCCGGCTGTTCCACCGGAGAAGAAGCCTACTCGGTAGCCATCGCCATCGCCGAATGCATCGATCGGTTAAAACTGACCACCTTCGTCAAAGCGCAAATATTTGCGACGGATATCGACAAAGACTCCGTCGACCGCGCCCGGCAGGGCCTGTACCTGCCGACCATTGCGAGCGACGTGTCCTCCGAACGCTTAAACCGATATTTCGTCAAAGAAGACCATGGATACCGCGTGTGCAAGCCGATCCGGGAAATGATCGTGTTCGCTCCGCAGAATCTGATCATGGATCCGCCCTTCACGAAGCTTGATCTGCTGTGTTGCCGGAATCTCTTGATCTACTTCACGGGTGAATTGCAAAAGAAGCTGCTCCCGCTGTTTCATTACACCCTGAACCCCGGCGGCATTCTGTTTCTTGGCTCCTCCGAAACGATCGGGGGGTTTCAGGACCTCTTCAACACGATCGACAGCAAATGGAAGATCTTCCAGCGGCGCGAATCGGTGGGGGCTATGACCAACCTCGTGGACATGCCGAGCACGCTGTTACTGCACGAGCCGGGAAATAAGAAAACCGCACCCAAAGCCCAGTTCGAGCATGGCGCCTCGATGGCCGAATTGTCGCGGCACATGCTGCTCGAACGGTTCGTTCCTCCCTCGGTGCTCGTGAATGAGACAGGCGACATTCTCTACATCCAGGGACGGACGGGACGGTATCTCGAGCCGGCCTCGGGCGAAGCGGCGATGAACATTTTCACGATGGCCAAGGAAGGCTTGCGGCTCGAACTGGGCGGCTTGATCCGAAAGGCCTTGCTGCTGCGTCGTGAGATCGTTCGGGATGGCCTGCGCGTGCAAGTCAACGGCGGCTATCGAACGGTGCGAACCGTGGTGAGCCCCATCAGCGGTCGAACGTCGATGCGCGGCATGGTGCTCGTGTCGTTCGAAGAGGAAGCGCCCGCAAAGCCGCCCGTCTACAGCGGGAAGGCGAGTGGCAAAAGCAGCAAGGCCATGCTCGAATTGACGCGCGAACTCAAATACACGAAGGAGCAGCTGCAAACGACCGTCGAGCAAATGGAAACCTCCCAGGAAGAATTGAAATCGGCCAATGAAGAGCTGCAATCCACGAACGAGGAGCTGCAAAGCACGAACGAAGAGCTGACGACGTCGAAGGAAGAGCTGCAATCGCTGAACGAAGAGCTGATCACGGTGAATTCCGAGCTGCAAGAAAAAGTCGAGGACGTGTCGCAGGCGAACAACGACATGAAAAATCTCTTGAACAGCACGGACATTGCGACCGTCTTTGTGGACAATGCGTTGCACATCCTGCGGTACACGCCGCAGGCCGCGTCGATCATCAATTTGATTCCCGGCGATGTCGGCCGGCCGATCAGCGATATTGCGACCAATCTCAAGCATGACGGCTTGGTGGACGACGTCCGTCAAGTGCTGGAGACACTCGTGTACAAGGAGAGGCAGGTCGAAACGAAGAAAGGCGACTGGTTTCTGTTGCGCATCATGCCGTACCGGACCACCGAGAACGTCATCGACGGCGGGGTGCTCACGTTCACGAACATCGGGGAAATCAAAAAGCTGGAAGCGTCGTTGCGGATCAGCGAAGGCCGTCTTCAGCAGTTGTTCGAACGCATGCCGGTCATGTTCGTGGCCTTCGATGAGGATCAACGCACCGTGGTCTGGAATCATGAATGCGAGCGCATCACCGGCTACTTGGCGAAAGATATGATCGGCAAGACGGACGCCTTTCAGCTGGTTTCGGAGCCGCAGACGGAGGCCGGCCTTCTCGGGGAACACCGCGTGTATACGCGGCCCCTGACATGCAAGGATGGATCAGTGCGGCATATTGCATGGGTGTCCATGACGAAGGAATTGCCGCTTCCGTGGTCGCAATGCCGGATGGGTCTGGACGTGACCGAACACCGCGAAGCGGTCGAACGGCTTTCGCGTCTGTTCGACTCCTCGTCAGAGGCCTTGGCCTTCACGACCCTCGATGGTAAATTCCTCGAGGTCAATCATGCCTTTTTGTCCCTCATCGGCCGCTCGCGCGCGGAGATGCTCACAATGAATTACCAATCTCTGACGCCACCCGAGCATCGTCCTCGCCACGCGGAGATCGTCGAGGGAGTGGTCAAGACCGGCCAGCCGGTGGTGTGTCAGAAGGAATACATCAAGAAGGATGGCTCCAGGATCAAAGCGGACGTATCGCTCTTTCTGGTCCGTGGGTCCGATGGGAAACCGGTCGGTATCGGCAACGCCGTCAAGCCGGCGACGGACGGACGGAGCACCTAGAGATCACGATGGCCAAGTTCCAACCATCAGACTTGGCTCGCATCCGGGAACAGGCGGAACAATTGAATCGCCGTTCGCCCCATGCGCTGCCCAAGGTCACCCCCAAGAATGTCGAGACCTTGGTGCACGAACTGCGCGTGCATCAGATCGAACTGGAGCTGCAGTGCCAGGAGCTTCAGCGAGCGCATGTGGAAACGGAAGAAAGCCGCGACCGCTATCGCGAGCTGTACGAATCGATCCCGATGGGATATGCGACCATCGGCAGCGACGGCACGATTTATGACATGAATCCGAGCGGCGAGGAGCTGCTCGGCATCCGTCGAAACCACAAGCCGATCAGCAACTTTTTCTCCTTCTTCTTCTCGACCGCCGACAGCGATGCGTTCCTGTTGTTTCTCCGGAACATTCTCAAGGAACGAGTACCGGACACGCTCGACGTGAAGATGAAAAAAACCGATGGGAGCGGGTTTATCGCGGCGCTGCAGGCGGCGCCCGCCAAAACCGGGGCTGGCAAAGGCGAACGCCTCCGTGTCGCCTTCAGAGATGTGACGTCGAGAAAGAAGATCGAGGAATCGTTGCGTCAACAGCAGACCGAATTGGAAGCCAATCGAATCGAGCTGCAGGAGTTGATGGCGAAATTGTTTACGGCCCAGGAGGAAGAGCGCAGGCGCATCGCCTGCGATTTGCATGACGATCACTGTCAACGCATTACGGCATTAATCCTGGAAGCGAGCGCCATGGAAAAGTTGATCCGAACGGTCATGCCGTCGTTGGTCCCGCGCATAAGTGGGTTCAAGATCAAGCTTAGCGAGATCCTGGACGATTTTCGGCACATGACCCATGAGCTGCATCCGCGCCACCTCGACACGGTGTCCTTGGCCTGTTCGATGCGCACATATATTAAAGAATTCAGTGAGTACACAGGTCTTGCCATAGACTTCCAGGAGCACGGGATGCGGACTCATCTGCCGATGCCGATCACGATTTGCCTTTATCGTTTGCTCCAGGAAAGCCTGGGCAACATCCGCAAACATGCCAACGCCAACCACGTGGGCGTCCGCTTGTCAGACGCCAATAACCAAATCGAGTTGCAGGTGTCCGACGACGGAAGCGGCTTCGATTTCGCGGACAAGAAACACGGCCTGGGACTGACCAGCATGCAGGAGCGCGTCCGACCTCTCAGGGGTCAGGTGACATTCGAGAGTACGCCGGGGCGGGGAACGGTGGTCGCGGTGAGAATCCCGGTGCCTTCCGAGGCGTGAGCTTCCGGTGAACGGTGATCTGGGCGCTGCAACGGTGTTCGCGACCGTCTAATGCAGCCTGTTCTGGTTTCAGAACAAACCGGCGATTTCGAAGGAATCGGCTCAAGGTGACCCGACGCTCCCGTCTTGCGACAACGTTCGAATGTAGGCGAGGACGTCCTGCATCTCTCCGTCCGTGAGCCTGCCCCGCCAGGAATGCATCGGGCTAAAGACGCCGCCGTGCTCGATCATCCGCAACAGCGTTTCATCCGATTTCATGAAGGAGCCGGGGCGATGGAAGTTCGCCGGTGTGATCGTAAGCAAAAGCGCGTTCGGCCCGTCCCCATAGCCGCGTGGACCGTGGCAGGTCATGCAATGCCGTTCATACAGCGCTTTGCCTCGCGCGAGATCGGCGGGATATTCCTGCGCAAATACCTGACAGGCGAGCGCAAGCGACAGCAGCACGCTGCGACGCACCCCTCTAAACTGCGCCTGTATCAGCTTGATGGTCATAGGCCGATCTGTGTATCTTTCAGGCTCATGCCGCTGCGCAGATTGTCCGGCAAGTCGCCTCGCAATTTCAAGGATCGTTGACAGAGGAGTTCAATGATGGCTAGTGCGTCGCATTCGGGTGCGCGTCCCATCGTCGGCATGCTGGTCGGAGGAGGGCCGGCCCCCGGCATCAACAGTGTGATCAGCGCCGTCACGATCCGCAGCATTATCGGCGGCTCGGAGGTGCTCGGCTTCCTCGACGGATTCAAATGGCTGATGGAAGGGAGCACCGAACATGTGCATCCCCTCTCGATCGAAGAGGTGAGCCGCATCCACTTTCGCGGCGGCTCGCATCTCGGAACATCGAGGGCCAATCCCACGAAGAAGCCGGAGCATCTGGATCAGGTGCTCTCGACGCTGACGAGACTCGGCGTCACGCGTCTGGTCACGATCGGAGGCGACGACACGGCCTTTTCCGCCTTGAAGCTCGAGGCCAGGTCCCAAGGTCGGCTTCAGGTTGTGCACGTGCCAAAAACCATCGACAATGATTTGGATCTGCCGCACGGGATTCCGACGTTCGGCTTCCAGACGGCCCGTCATTTCGGCGTGGAAATTTTGAAGAATCTCATGGTGGACGCGCGGACCACGTCGCGATGGTATCTCACGGTGACGATGGGACGGAAGGCGGGACATTTGGCCCTGGGCATCGGGAAAGCCGCCGGCGCGACGCTGACCGTCATTCCGGAAGAATTTTCCGAGCGGCCGGTCAAGCTGCAGCGGCTCGTGGATGCGGTCATCGGCACCATGATCAAGCGGTTCGAAAGCGGGCGGACCGACGGCGTCATCGTGCTGGCGGAAGGCTTGATCGAAATCGTCGATCAAGAGGATCTCGGCGGTCTCGAGCATGTCGAACGCGACGAACACGGTCATTTGCGATTGTCCGAAGTCGACATCGGCGATTTGCTGAGGCGCGAGGTGGCGAAGGCCCTCAAAACGTTGGGCCTCTCGGTGACGGTCGTCTCGAAAAACGTCGGCTACGAGCTGCGCTGCGCCGATCCGATTCCCTATGACATGGAATATACCCGTGATCTCGGCTACTGTGCTGCGCAGTATTTGTTGGACGGTGGGACGGCGGCGATGGTGTCCATTCAAGACGGGCGGTTCTCACCCATTCCCTTCAAGCACATGCTCGATCCGGTTACCGGACGGGCGAAAGTACGCATGGTGGATACCGAGTCGCAGTCCTACCAGATTGCCCGGCAATATATGATCCGGCTGAATGATGAAGACTTTGACGATCCCGCACGGTTGAGTCGCCATGCGGCGCTTGTGCATCTGTCTCCCGAGGCGTTCGCCCAGCGGTTTGCGCAGGACAAACGCGGCACGAAATCATAGGAAGAGGAGGCGGTGTCATGAAGGTGCTGGTCGCCAGCGACGGCTCAAAATACGGCAAATGGGCCCTGGAGTGGATCGCCCGGCTGCCGCTCGCCGAGCCGCCGTCCGTCAACGTCCTTCATATTGTGGATCTGGGCGCGCTGCGCGCGCCGTTCATGCTCCAGCCGGTCGTCGCCGGAACCGAGCGCTATATGAAGGCGGAGGTCGCAAAGTTCATCGCCAATGCGAAGCGCACGAAGGAAGAGGCCGGCTCTATGCTGAAATCGCTCGCGCTGAGCGGGAAGGTCGTCACGGAGCGCGGACCAGTCGCTGCGACCATCGTCAAGGCTGCCGGGCGCGGCGTCGGACTGGTGGCCGTCGGCTCACGCGGCTTGGATGCGCTCGATCGCTTCATGCTGGGTAGCGTCTCGACTCATGTCATGCATCATGTGTCCTGCTCAGTGCTCGTCGTCCGGGAAGCCCCGCGGAGCATCAGGCGCGTCGTCCTTGCGGTCGACGGATCGACCGCCTCGAAACGCGCGGTGCAGTTTCTGTTGAAGACGATGACTCCTCGAACCGGCGGCCGGACGGAAGCGCCGATCACGGTTACGGTGACGCATGCGATGGCGTTTCTCAACTATCCGGAGCTGCGCGAGGCCGGCAAGCGGATTCTCGAAGATTGCTCGGCGAAATTGCTCCGAGCGGGATATCGAGTCGAACAGGTTCCCACGATCGGCAACCCGGCGGACGAGGTCTTGAAGACTGCGGAAGGCCACGAAGCCGACCTCATCGTGACCGGCGCCAAGGGATTGGGCGCCGTGAGCCGGTTCCTCTTGGGCAGCGTATCCACGAGGGTCGTCCAGCACGCTCAATGTTCGGTACTGGTCGTGAGGTGAGGCGGTGAACAAGCGCCGCATTGGTCTTGTCCTCCTACTGTCTCTCTGCGTCTTGGTCCAAATGCTCGGTGTCCCCGCCTCGATGTTCGAGCCCGGCGGTTCGTTTGCTCTCGAGGAAGGCTCGCTCCTGGAAGGATGGTCCATCCATGTGCGTTATGCGTTCGTGCCGCCCAGCTCTTATTTTATGAGCCTTGTCCGTGCCAACCCCATGTTGAACGTGCCTATTCTCGCCGGCGCCCTGTTTCGTCCCCCGCTCGACTGACCTTTTCGCGACTCTCTCCGGAAATCGTCTTCACATTAATAGGGGATCCGCCATCAGCCGGCGGGACGACAGGAAGGAATTGAGCATGAAATCAATGCGTTTAGGTCTGTGCCTTGTCATGACAATGGCCCTCTGCGCGGGCTGTGGGCACATGCCGTCGACCGAGCAAGCCAGGACCGTGCGAACGGTGGAAATCTCTAATCAGGTCAGCCCCGCTGTCATGTATGCCTCGCTGGGGGAAGAGGTCCGATGGACGAACGTCGGGCAAAACGCCGTACGCGTCGGCTTCTTGAACATGCGTCTCATAGAAGAGCATCAATGCGAACACGGGATCGTCGATCTGTTCGGACATGTGAACGACCACGTCACGATCGAGCCCGGCGAATCGATCAGCCTGTGCCCGTCCAAGACCGGCGACCTGCAATACAACGTCTGGTTCGACCCTGAAAATCCGCGAGGGGCGATCAGCCAGACGTTGAAGATCAGCATCCGAGGCGGATGAGCGGTGAGCAACCCTTGCGACGTGAGAAGGCTTGGGTCTAGGCGCGGTCCGCCGCGCCTAGGGCGGGTGGGTGAGATGGGTCAAGGCGCGGTCCGCCGCGCCTAGGGCGGGACGTCACTCCATGGCGTCAGCGAGGACGACGGACTGGCTATTCGAGAGCTGCCCTTCCTCCGGGTGCAGTAACCGTCCGAACACCGGCGGGCTGTCCGGACGCGGGAGGCACATCCATTCCAGGCTTCCGGTTGCATTGATGAGCGCTGAGGTATGACAATTACCGATAAGCGTGTACGGATACATTCCGGCACAATAGGCTACTCGTCGCCCGAAGTAAACGAGAGGTGACTCATGCGGCTGTCACTGCGTTTTTTGCTCCCTTTGGCCGTCGTGCTGGCGGCCTTGGCGTATGCGGTCATCCCGCTGGTCGACAGCCTGACGCTGAAATGGTTCGTCAAGGATGTTGAAATCCGCGCCCAACTGATCGGCCGCATGGTCGAGAGCCCGCTCGGCGACCTCCTCGCGGGCGAGTCCAAATCCAAGCTGTTGCCGTATTTAAACCGCATCATCCAGGACGAACGACTGTTCGCGATTGGATTCTGCGACCGCAATAATCGCCTTCTGTACAAAACGCAGACGTATCCCGACGCGATCGCCTGCGAGGGCAGCGACACCGTTCCCGCGGGCGGGACGGCCCTTATTCAATTGCCTCGCGGAGCCGTGCATGTGTCGGCGGTCAGAATGGAAGGCAACAACGGCGGCTTCCTTGGCCGTCTCATGCTCGTCCATGACATGAGTTGGGTACAACGGCGGAGCACCGATACAAAGTGGTACCTGTTCTACTTGTTTGCCATCATCGGCGCGGTGATCTCATCAGTGACCGTGCTTGTCGCGCACTTGAGTTGGCGCGGCTGGGTTACGGGCGTCCGCTCGATGTTGCGCGGCGAAGGCCTCATTGCCTTGATCAAGGACAAGCACCATGGTCCCGAATTGCAGCCGGTGGCCAAGGATCTGCGCGCGCTCATCCAAGATCTGGAGGCCGACAAGCGCATGAGAGACGAGAGCCAAATGAGCTGGAAGCCAGCGACGCTCAAGTCCTTTCTCCACGATCATTTGGCGGGCGACGAAGTGCTCATCGTCTCGAACCGCCAGCCCTACATTCATAATCGAAAGGATGAAGCGATTGAAGTCCAAATTCCAGCCAGCGGCGTCGTCACGGCCCTTGAGCCCATCATGCGGGCATGCTCCGGCGTATGGATTGCGCATGGCAACGGCAGCGCCGATCGAGAGGTCGTGGACATGCGCGATCATATCCGGGTGCCGCCCGATGCGCCATCATTCGACATTCGGCGAGTGTGGATCACGCCCGAAGAAGAAGCCGGCTACTACTACGGATTCGCGAACGAAGGCATCTGGCCGCTGTGCCATCTGGCTCACGTGCGCCCGGTGTTTCGGTCCGCTGATTGGCAGCGATATAAAGCGATCAATGAACGGTTCGCCATGGCGGTCTTCGAAGAAGCCAAGACCGACAATCCGGTTGTGCTGATTCAGGATTTTCACCTCGCGCTGGTCCCAAAGATGGTGCGGGATCACTTGCCGAATGCCACGATCATTACCTTCTGGCACATTCCCTGGCCGAATCCCGAGCGCTATGCGATTTGTCCATGGTATATCGAAATTTTAGAAGGCCTGCTGGGCAGCAGCATTCTGGGGTTTCACACGCGCTTCCACTGCAGCAATTTCATCAATACGGTGGATCGGTCGCTCGAGACGAGAATCGACTGGGACAGCTCGACGATTTCTTACGGAGGTAAACTGACCGCCGTCAATCCCTATCCGATCTCGATCGAATGGCCGAGTCGCGCGTTGCATCACCAGCCCTCGGTCATCGAGTGTCGCAGGCGGATACATGAGATCTATGCATTGCCTGCTGATCATCGGGTGGCGTTGGGCATCGAGCGCCTCGATTACACGAAAGGCATTCTTGAACGGTTCCTGGCCGTCGAGCGGCTGCTGGAGCTGGAGCCTCAATGGATCGGACGGTTCACGTTTGTCCAAATTGCCGCTCCCAGCCGCTCGAAGATCGAGGAATATGCGCAATTCAAGCAGCAAGTACTGGCCCTCGCCGAACGCATCAATGCGCGGTTTGGGACCGAAGGATATCGGCCTATCCATTTGCTTGTTCAGCACCATGGCGTTGGCGACGTCATGATGCATTACCGCGGCGCCGACCTCTGCGTCGTCAGCAGTCTTCATGACGGGATGAACTTGGTCGCCAAAGAATTCGTGGCCGCTCGTGACGATGAACAGGGCGTCCTCATTCTCAGTCAGTTCACCGGTGCGGCCAGCGAACTGCCGGACGCGCTCGTCGTCAATCCTTACAACATCGATCAATGTGCGGCGGCGATGCATCTCGCCTTGACGATGCCCCCGACGGAGCAGCGCGCCCGCATGCGCAGCATGAGGGGGATTGTCCAGGAGTTCAACGTGTATCGGTGGGCAGGACGGATGCTCATGGATGCCGCTCGCATGCGACAGCGTGCGCGTATGCAGCGACAAACGGGCTCGCGAAACGCCAGGACCACGATGGGAGGACAGGCGTGATTCATGCCCTCTCGGATGGTGGCCTCCGGGCCTTGGTCGACGCTGCGTCTCAAGGGCTCCTCTATGCGTTCGATTTCGACGGCACGCTTGCGCCGATTTCAAGCGATCGCCAGGCCGTGACCGCGTCTGCCGGCACGTTGCAGTTGTTGGGCATGCTGGCGAAGCTGGCGCCTTGTGCGATCGTGTCCGGCCGGGCGCTAGCTGACGTGGCGAGACGAGTCGATGGCTACGTGCCTCATTTGATCGGCAACCATGGTCTCGAAAGTCCCCTGACGCCTCGCCGCACACTGATGGATGCTGAAGAGACATGCGCGAAATGGACACATCAGCTTGAGAGCAGTCCGAACATCACCCCAGCCGGTGCGGAGATCGAAAACAAGCGGTATTCCCTGACGGTTCATTTTCGCGGCGCGCAGAATCCGGTGTCCGCCGGTCTCCAAGTCGTCGCCGCCTGTCGGCGGCTCACTCCGTCACCCGAATTGATCAGCGGCAAATGTGCCATCAACATTTTGCCTCCGGGCCAGGGAGGGAAAGGGCCCGCCACGCTTGCGCTCATGAGGCATCTCGGTCGAACCGGACTATTCTACGTCGGCGACGAGGAGACCGACGAGACGGTATTTGCGCTGGGCGACGTCGTGAAGATGGGCGTGCGGGTTGGTAGAGCGGATGGCTCATGCGCGAGGTTCTATCTCTATGAACAAGCGGAAGTCGAAGAACTGCTCCGTGCGTTGTTCCGGTGTATGGGTGTCAGTCTCGCTCATTAACATGAACGGATAGACAGTTGGCCACCGGTCGGTGTGAGCCGTCACAGCCAGCTCCGACATCCTGAGAGTCGTCGCGTGCGCCCAATACAGGCAGCGGACGTCGTGATCGTCGGAGGCGGAGCAGCCGGCCTTGCCGCCGCGATCGCGGCGGCGGAGCGGAAACCGCCGCGTCAAGTCGTCTTGATGGACGGCGCAAAGACGCTCGGGGCGAAGATTCTTGTGTCGGGGGGCGGCCGTTGCAACGTCACTCATGAGGTTGTGACGGCCTCAGACTTCTTCGGCAATCGCCGCATCATCAAAAACGTCCTCGCCGCCTGGTCTGTCCGGCAGACCATCGAATGGTTCGCCGGCATGGGCGTCGTCCTGAAAACCGAACCGACGGGAAAATTGTTTCCCGTCTCCGATAAGGCGCGGACTGTGCTTACGGCGCTTCTGCGCCGCTGCCATGACCTGCAGATCGACGTCCGGACTGCGTGCCGCGTCGGCACCATTGAACGCGCGGCTGCCGGCGGCGGGTTTCTAGACGAGGCCGGCTTTATCATCCGGCACGGCGAAGGTGCGATCGCTTCACGGGCGGTCATCCTTGCCACGGGCGGGCGGTCGCTTCCGAAATCCGGAAGCGACGGGTTCGGCTATACATTGGCGCGCTCCCTGGGTCATACGGTGACCTCCACCGTTCCTGCGCTGGTTCCGCTCGTGCTGCATGACACGATGTTTCACGCCGGACTCTCGGGGCTCTCCCACGACGTGACGCTCACCACGGTGGTGGACGGCAAGCCCGTCGACGTCCGAACCGGCAGCCTGCTGTGGACTCATTTTGGCGTCAGCGGCCCCGTGGTCATGGATGCCAGCCGGTGGTGGACGTTTGCGCGCGAACAGGGCAGTCACGTCGAGATCTTCGCGAACCTTCGCCCCGGTTGGACGCAGGAATCCGCCAGACAATGGTTCATTGCAGAATCGGCGACCGGTCCGCGACGGACAGTCGCGAAAACGTTGGCGCTGGTCCTGCCCGAGCGTCTGGCCAATGCGCTATGCGCTTCTGCCGGCACCGACGGCAGTCTGCCGGCGTCGCAGGTGCCGCGTGCGCAACGGGAGCGGTTGCTCGCCGCACTGACACGGCTGCCGTTGCCGGTGACCGGCGATCGCGGATGGAACTACGCAGAAGTCACGGCCGGCGGCATCCCGCTGGAAGAGATCGATTACCGAACGATGGAATCGAGAGTCGTACCCGGCCTGTACCTCATCGGGGAACTGCTGGATTGCGACGGCCGAATCGGCGGCTTCAATTTTCAGTGGGCATGGGCCACGGGCTATATCGCCGGCTGCGCGGCAGGCGATGGTCCGCCATGAGGCCGTGTGCGCATTTTGGTCTGGCACTTGAGGTCTTGTCGGGAGCGGAGTACTGTGAAAGGGACGGCGCGCGACGCGCACGTCGCCCATGATCCGATTCTTCGGTCACATCCTCACCTCCGTCGGCAGCAAAGTCCTCATTGCCCTCTCCGGGCTGGCACTCGCCGGCTTTGTCGTCTTTCACATGCTCGGCAACCTGCAAGTATTCCAGGGCCCGGAGGCGCTCAATTCGTATGCCGCGCTGCTGCGGGAAATGCCGATGGCGCTATGGAGCGTGCGGGTGACGCTGTTGGCCATCGTCGCGCTGCACATCGGCTTGTCGATCAGGCTGGCCATTCACAACCGCCGGGCGCGGCCGGTAGGCTACGTCACGCATCACTACCGCCGCGCATCGCTTGGTTCCCGGACAATGGCCCTCACCGGCAGCCTCCTGCTCTTGTTCATTCTCTTTCACCTTCTGCACTTGACGGCGGGCGTGGTCGATCCGTCGTCGCATAACCGCCTGGATCTCCGCGGCCACCGCGACGTGTTCGGCAATGTCGTGCATGCGTTTCAAAATCCGGTGCTGGTCCTTATTTACCTCGTCGGCCAAGCGGTGCTCGGCTTCCATCTGAGCCATGCCCTTTCCAGCAGTCTGCAGACCTTGGGCATGGAACATCCGATGCTCGACCGGCTCTTCCGAGGTGCCGGCCCGCTGATTGCCTTGTCGGTCGTCGTCGGGAATGTCGCGATCGTCTTGGCCATCGCGTTCGGGTTGGTGCACGCATGATCGTCCTGGATTCCAAAGTCCCGGCGGGACCGCTCGAAAGCAAATGGGACCGGCATCGGTTCAGCGAAAAGCTCGTCAGCCCGACGAACAAGCGGCCGATCAACATCATCGTCGTCGGCACTGGACTCGCCGGCGCGAGCGCCGCCTCGACCCTCGGGCAGCTCGGGTATCAGGTCGAGTGCTTCTGCTTCCAAGACAGTCCGCGACGGGCGCACAGCATTGCCGCGCAGGGCGGGATTAACGCCGCGAAGAATTACCAGGACGACGGCGACAGCGTCGAGCGGCTCTTTTATGACACGATCAAAGGCGGCGACTTTCGCTCGCGCGAAGCCAACGTCTATCGCTTGGCACAGGTGAGCACTCAGATCATCGATCAATGCGTGGCGCTCGGGGTGCCGTTCGCCCGGGAATACGGCGGACAGCTCGCGAACCGGTCCTTCGGCGGCGTCCAGGTTTCACGCACGTTTTACTGCAGAGGACAGACAGGCCAACAGCTCCTGCTCGGCGCCTATTCCGCGCTTTGTTGGCAGATCGAGCGCGGGCAGGTGAGAATCTATCCGCGCACCGAGATGCTCGACTTGATCGTGATCGACGGCCATGCCCGCGGCATCGTTGTGCGGGATCTCGTCAGCGGCGCCATCCGCTCGCACACGGCCCAGGCCGTCGTCCTGGCCACGGGCGGCTACAGCAACATCTTTTTTCTCTCCACGAACGCCAGCGGCAGCAACGTGACGGCAACGTATCGGGCCTGGAAACAGGGGGCGGCCTTCGCCAATCCGTGCTTTACGCAGATCCATCCGACCGCCATTCCTCCGAGCGAAGCGTATCAGGCGAAGTTGACGCTGATGTCCGAGTCACTCCGCAACGACGGGCGTCTCTGGGTGCCGAAGCAGAAGGCCGACCTCCGGCCGCCCGATCAGATTCCCGACGCCGAGCGGGATTATTTTTTGGAGCGCCGCTACCCGCGATTTGGCAATTTGGCGCCCCGCGATCTGGCGTCGCGCGCGGTCAAGCAGATGTGCGACGAGGGCAGCGGAGTGGGGCCCGGCGGCCATGGGGTGTACCTGGATCTGTCCGATGCCATCGCGCAGCACGGACTCGAGGTCATCAAGGAACGCTACGGCAATCTCTTCGACATGTACCACCGCATCACCGGAGAAGACGCGTACAAAAGCCCGATGCGGATTTACCCGGCGCCGCACTACACGATGGGAGGCCTGTGGGTCGATTACAACTTGATGAGCACGATCCCAGGCCTGTTTGTGATTGGTGAAGCAAACTTCGCCGACCATGGCGCCAACCGCCTCGGCGCAAGCTCGCTCATGCAGGGGTTGGCCGACGGCTACTTCATCCTCCCCTACACGATCGGGCATTACCTGGCGACGACGAAGAGCAGCGCAATCCGTCCCGACCATCCGGATGTGCGGGCCGCGACGGAACGCGTGTACGGCCGGATTGGGCGGTTACTCCGAGGCAAGGGTAAGCAAACCGCAGCGTCGTTCCATCGAAGCTTGGGACGGCTCATGTGGGATTTGTGCGGCATGGCCCGGGAAGAAGCGGGGCTGAAGCAGGCGCTGGCGCGGATTCCGGCACTGCGGGAGCAATTTTGGCACGATGTGGCGGTCCTTGGCTCGGGGGAGGCGTTCAATCAGGGGTTGGAATATGCTGGGCGCGTGGCCGATTTTCTCGAGTTCGCCGAACTCCTGTGCCATGACGCGCTGCATCGGGAGGAGTCCTGCGGCGCCCATTTCCGCGAGGAGCATCAAACCGCGCTCGGCGAGCCCGTGCGGGACGATGCCAACTTCTCCTATGTCGCGGCCTGGGAATACGTGCCGAACAGCACACCGGCACTGCACAAAGAACCGCTCCTTTTCGAGTTCGTGAAACCGACGATGCGGACCTATTCGTGAGGACACTGCAAGCTAAGGACATCGAACGCAGACGATGAACTTCACGCTGAACATTTGGCGGCAGGCGGGACCGAAAGAGAAAGGTCGCATGGTCACCTATCAGGTGAGGGACATCAGCCCCTTCATGTCCGTTCTTGAGATGCTGGATGTGCTCAACCACGAGCTCACCCTCAAAGGCGAGGAGCCGGTGGCCTTCGAATACGACTGCCGGGAGGGCATTTGCGGAAGCTGCTCATTGGTGATCAACGGCGTGCCGCATGGGCCCGATCGCGGCATCACCGTCTGTCAGTTGTATATGCGGCGCTTTCCCGATAACGCCACGATTACGATCGAACCGTGGCGGGCCAAGCCCTTTCCGATCATCAAGGACCTGGTGGTCGACCGGAGCGCCCTTGACCGGATCATGCAAGCTGGCGGGTACATCTCCGTCAATACGGGCGGAGCCGTGGACGGCAACGTTCTCTTGATTGGAAAGGATCAGGCGGAAACCGCAATGGACGCGGCCTCGTGCATCTCATGCGGCGCGTGCGTGGCCGCCTGCAAAAACGCTTCGGCGATGCTGTTCGTTGCGGCCAAGGTCTCCCACCTTGCCGCGCTGCCGCAAGGCCTACCCGAGAGGCAGAAACGGGCCAAAGCCATGGTCGCCGCCATGGACCGCGAAGGCTTCGGTTCTTGCGGCAACCAATACGAATGCGAAGCTGTCTGTCCCAAGTCGATCAGCGTCCGCTTCATTGCGAAACTGAACCGGGAATTTTTGCGCGCCACCATCGCCGAGCCGAGTCCCTTTACCGAAGCGCCTGCCGATCCCCACGACGAGTCCCACTAAATGCGCTGACTGTGAAGACTCGTTCGAGGGAATCCCAACCGATTTCTTTTGACCGATTGCTGCCTTGTTAGCTATTCTTCCTAAGCATTCGCGCCTTTCACTGTCCTGCCAAGGTGATTCCATTGTGGCGCGAAGCGATGAGAGGTCAATGTGGTTCGGCTTTTTCGGAAGATAGCATGCGTCTAGGATCTTCCGTCACTCCGATTCGATTCCTCGTGTTCATGACCATGCTGGTCGTGGCCACTGCCCAGTCGCCAAGGGACGGCGGAGCCTCCGACGCTGAGAAACCAATCTCGATTGCTTCGATTACGGCCAATCCTCAAGCCAACAATCGTCGGATTGTCCTGTTCAAAGGCAGGGCCAACGATATTCAGAAGATTGACGGCGCTGCATTGGGCATACCCACCTGCGGGCAGACCTTTACTTTGACAGATGAGACGGGGTCGATTGATGTTTGGTATATGATCAAGTGCCACCATGGCGACAATGCGGTTGTCGTCGCGGAGAACGACCAACTCCTCGTCGTAGCAACGATCGACGCCGGACGGGCGACCGAAGTGCAGACTTCACAGAAACCAGATGTCGGGTTGCGGGCTATGGCCTCGAAACTTGTTCGGCTCAAGTCCGAATAATTCGCACCACTGCTATCCCTAAGCCCACCGATTCTGACTGCTCGACTGTTTCGCGTGTTTTAGGACCCGTGACCCGCCGATTGCTTGCGGTATTAAGCCTCTTCGCTTGACAGATTGCAGGACATGCACTATCGATGAGTGATGGGGCGACTGTTGAACTGTCCTCAATGCCGCTACGAGCAAGTGCTCCGCGCCAGGCCCCTTTCGGCGAGCGAGCGGGTGGCGGCGATCTTTCTGTTGTCTCCTTTCTCCTGTCCTCAGTGCAGTTGCCGGTTCCTGGCCTCTCGGATCGGATTGAACCGGCCTCGCCATCCAATCGACCGCCGCGAGCATCTCCGAATTCCCGTGCGGCTGTACCTCTCGTTCTCCGGCGGCAAGGTCCGCGGTGAGGGCACTGTCCTCGACCTCTCGATGGGCGGCTGCATCATCAAAAGCGAGACGCATGTCCGGATCGACGACATTTTTTATCTGGAAATTTCAACGGGAAGCCAGGAGCCGCCCCTGGAAGTTGCGGCAATGGTCCGCTCGGTGAGTCAGCGCGGGATCGCGTTCAAGTTCCTGCGCGCGGCTCAGGAGAACAAACGCCTCTTGACCTTCATTCAGGCGCAGACCGCGGAACATCTCACAAAGTCCTCCGCAGCAGGCACCGTTTCAGTCAAAGGCTGACCGCGCTCACCATGACGTCGGCTGCTCCCAGGCGGAGGGCAGGGGATATTCCCCCGTCAATCGCTCGTGTTCGGCAAGATCGTACGGCTCGATCATCAAATCGTTTCCGTTAAGCGGTTCGGCACAGGCTGACGACGTCAGAAAATCGACCAGCGCCTCGGCTTTGTCCTTCGTGGAAAAGCGGCAAAGCCCATATTCCGGCATCGCGGAGGACGGATGCCAGAAGGCCAACGCAATTGCGCTGCCCTGATACACTCCCAGCTCGCGGTGCCTGACCTGAAATCCGCCGGCCTGGTGCGACGAACGCTCGAGCGACATCGACGGGACCTCCGCTATCTTCGACGATATCCCCATGATAGCATGCTCCTGTTTGCAGCTTCATCAGAAGGAGGACGGCTATGGGCATCGGACGAAGGATCCTGTCGGGGATCGTCATGATTGCGGCCCTTGCAGGCTGCGGCTACAACGACTTGCAAGGACTCGACGAAGACACGAAGGCCGCATGGAGCGAGGTGGTCAACCAATACCAGAGACGGGCGGATCTGATTCCGAATCTGGTCGCAACCGTCAAAGGGTATGCCGCGCACGAAAAGGAGACGCTTGAAGGCGTCGTCGAGGCTCGTGCAAAAGCCACGAGCATTCAGGTGACGCCCGAAATGCTGAGAGACCAGGCGGCGTTCGAGCAGTTTCAAAAGGCACAAGCCGGCCTTTCGTCGGCGCTCGGCCGTCTGATCGCCGTCGCCGAAAACTATCCGAATCTCAAAGCCGACCAAAATTTTCGGGACCTCCAGAGTCAACTCGAGGGCACGGAGAATCGCATTGCGGTCGCCCGCAAGCGCTACATCGATCGGGTCGCTGAATTCAATAAGATGGTCCGCTATTTTCCCACCAATCTGACCGCGAAACTCCTCCTTCATATGGGAGAGAAGCCGAACTTCACGGTCGCCGACGAAAAGGCCGTGGCGAAACCGCCGGAGGTCAAGTTCAACTGAAGCAGCTCCCATGATGCACGCCGATGGTATGGGCCGTGTCGGGCACGCGCCGGCGCGGCTCAGCGTCTTTCTAGGACTGCTGCTCTCGGCTTTGACCGTTTGGGCCCTCGGCGTCCCGCCCTTGACCGGACGCGTCGTCGATCTTGCGGGGGCCTTGCCCGCTCGTGATGCCGAACAACTCAGCGATCGGCTCAAGGCGCACGAAGAGAAAACCGGCAATCAGGTTGCGGTATTGATCCTCCCATCGCTTGAGGGCGAGCCGCTCGAAGAATATTCTCACCGTATTGCAACCACCTGGAAGCTCGGCCGGAAAGGGACGGACAACGGCGTCCTGCTGCTGATCGCTCTCAAGGAGCGGAAACTTCGTATAGAAGTGGGCTATGGCTTGGAAGGGACCCTGACTGATCTGCGGTCGGCGCATATCATTCGCGAGGAAATCGTTCCGCGGTTCAAGGCCGGCGATATTCCCGGCGGCGTGCGGGCCGGAGTGGAAGCGATTCTCAAGACGATCGAGGGCACGTATCAGGTATCTGATGACTCGCAGGGGCGGTCGGCCTTGGGAGCGGGCGCTCTTCAACACGTACTCATCGGGATCGTCGCCGGTTTTTTGGCCGGCCTCATTCTCAGCCAGGGGCTGCGGCGCGCCCGCGCCTTACTGGGGGCGGTCCTCTCGTTCATGATCGCGCAGGCGGCCGGCATTCTATGGGCAATGGCGGCGGCGGGCGTTACGGCCATGCTGCTCTGGATGGTGCTCAGCGGCGGCGGTCGCGGCCGACGTTCCGGATTCGACGATTGGGCCTGGTACAGGAGCGGCGGCGGGTGGAGCGGCGGCGGATCCTTCGACAGCGGCGGGTTCAGCGGGGGAGGCGGAGACTTCGGCGGCGGAGGAGCTAGTGGCGACTGGTAATTCGATGCAATTGACCGAGCAAGAGAAAGCCCGCATCAGCGAGGCCGTGCGCGGCGCGGAAGTACACACCAATGCGGAGATCGTGCCGATGCTCGTGGCTCGATCGGGACTGTACCGCGATGCGCAGCACCGCGCGGGGCTCGCTCTGGCGCTAGTGGTGCTGACAGGGCTTTTGATGGGCGAGGGCTTCTGGGTGTCATGGACGTGGCAGAGTCTCCCTGCGGCCTGGCTGCTCATCGCCACGCTTCTGGCCTACGCGATCGGCTCTTGGATTGGGACGTTCCCTCCCGCGATCCGAGCAATCACATCGACCGACCGCCTCCGCCGCAAAGTGCAGCTCAGAGCGGAACGGGCGTTCGTTCAGCACCGCCTGGCACAAACGCGCCGGCGCACCGGCGTCCTACTCCTGGTCTCGCTCCTCGAACGGCATGTGTTTGTGTTGCCGGATCAGGGGATTACCGGGCTAGCGCCGGGGCAATGGAACGAAGTGGTCAAGGCGGTCGTGACGAAGCTCAAACATAACGACGTGGCCGGAGGATTCTGCGCCGGAATCGAAAAATGCGGCGAGCTCCTGGCTCACGCCTGTCCCGCCTCGCCGGGCGATAATCCCGATGAGCTGTCCAACCGTGTCGTGCAGGAGCCATAGTGATGAACAACAACTTCTGTGGAATCCTGCGGCGCCGGAGCGGGTAAAAATAGAAGCTTTCCGGATATCCTGCTAAAATTCGATCGATGTCGGACCGCACCGCCGTCTCTCCCGTTTCCCTACAGCAGGAAAACCATTCGCTGGTGAAAGCCGCCGGCGTGATTGGCGTCGCGACGTTTTCCAGCCGCATCCTCGGATTCATCCGCGACATGGTCCTGGCCCGGCTCTTCGGGGCCACGGCCGCCGCCGATGCGTTCTACGTCGCCTTCCGCATCCCCAGCCTTTTGCGTGAACTCTTCGCGGAAGGCTCGATGTCCGCCGCCTTCATTCCGGTGTTCACGGAATACTATTCGAAAGGATCGAAGCAGGAAGCCTGGGAATTGGCGAGTGCGGTCTTCACGACGTTGTTGACGATCGTCACGCTCGTGACGCTCGCGGGGATCGTCGCGGCCCCATGGCTGGTTCAGTTGCTGGCGCCCGGATTTCAGGATTCGCCGGAGAAACTGGCATTGACCACCTTGCTGGCCCGGGTCATGTTTCCCTACCTGTTGTTCATCAGTCTGGCCTCAGTGGCGATGGGCATATTGAATTCGATGCGCGCCTTTGCCGTTCCCGCGTATGCGGCGTTGTTTCTGAATATTTTCATCATTGGCTGTGCGTTGTTTCTCTCGCCTCTCCTGGAAGAACCGATCATCGGCGTCGCCGTCGGCGTCGTGGCCGGCGGGGCCGCGCAATTCGCGATGCAATTGCCAAGTCTCAAGATGCGCGGGCTGCTGTTCGGATTTCGATTCGAGCCAGGACATGCGGGCGTCAGGCGGATCGGGCAGTTGATGGTGCCGTCGCTGCTCGGGATGTCGGTCACGCAGGTCAATTTGACGATCAGCACCATTCTCGCGTCGTTCATCGCCGGCGCACCGGCGTATCTCTTCTACGGCATGCGGCTGATCCAATTTCCCCTGGGCATCTTCGGCGTCGCCCTGGCGATGGCGATCCTGCCGACGCTGTCGGCCCAGGCGGCGCGTGGTGCAATGCAGGAGCTCAGGACCACGCTCGGATTCGGCTTGCGGATGATCGTCTTCATCATGTTGCCCGCGATGCTCGGATTGATCTTTTTGCGGACGCCGATCGTGCACCTGTTTTTCGAGCACGGCACGTTCACCGCCCACGACACGGCGGAGACGGCAACGGCGGTGCTCTGCTACGCCCTCGGCCTATTGGCCTTCGGCGGTGTGCGTATCATTGTCGCCGCATTTTACTCGCTGCAAGACACCAGGACGCCGGCCATATCGGCCGCCGTGGCCGTGACCGCGAATGTCATCGTCTCGCTGCTGCTGATGTCGCCGCTGGGAGCGGCGGGTCTCGCCTTGGCCACCGCGATAGCAGGGATGGTCAACGGAGGCATTTTGGTCGCGGTGCTCAACCGCCGTCTCGGCGGCGTCGATTGGGCGTCCGTCGGCCGCTCCGCCCGACGCGTCGTCATCGCCTGCATCCCGCTGACGGCGGCCTGTCTATGGGTGGCCGGCGCGCAGGTCTGGACGCATCAAGGAGAATGGGCCGCGAAGTCGGTGATGCTTGCCGTAGGAATCGGGCTCAGCGTCAGCGGCTATCTTGGCGTCCACGCGCTGATGCGTTCCGAGGAACTGGATTTGGTCTGGGGGATGGTCCGAAAGAAGCTTGGACGAGTGGCGGGAGGCTAGAGGCAATGGGAAGAAAAAAACGAGCCAGACCCATGACGGGCCTCAAAAAGAACAGCCAGGCGGCCTTGGTCTTCCCAACGCGGTGGGGGTGGATGGCAGTGGCCGAATCGCCACGGGGTCTCGCCGGCATCGTACTGCCGCGGGCATCCAAGCGGGCGGCCGCCAGGGCGTTAGGGATGGACTCGGGTGTGTGGGAACGGTCGTCATCGGCCGGTTTACAGGAAGCCAGGAAGCAACTTCTCGAGTATCTGGCGGGCGGACGGACCTCATTCGATCTGCCCTTGGATCTTTCTCAGGGCACGCCGTTTCAACGGCAAGTATGGAAGACGTTACGGGCAATCCCTTATGGCCAACTATGGTCATACCGAGGTTTGGCCGCACGGGTCGGCGGGGTAGAGTATGCCAGGGCGGTCGGAGGGGCGGTCGGCGCCAACCCTCTGCCGATCATCGTGCCCTGCCACCGGGTCGTTGCGCAGGACGCGACGATCGGCGGATTCTCCTCCGGCCTGCCCGCCAAGCGCCGGCTGCTGGCGCTTGAAGGCTCGCTGTCCCGTCTGCATTCCTCCGGACGCGAGCGATGAAGGCGGTCATTCAGCGGGTCACTCGCGCTTCGGTCGAAGTCGAAGGACGCACCGTGGGGACGATCGGCAGCGGCCTGCTGGTGCTGCTCGGCGTGGCGAAGGGCGATGGGGAACCGGACTGTCGCTTCATGGTCGAGAAACTGCGCGGCCTGCGGATCTTCGCCGATGAGGCCGGAAAGATGAACCGGTCGCTGGTCGACATCGGCGGCGCCGTCCTGTTGGTCTCTCAATTTACGCTGCTGGGCAACACGAGGAGCGGCCGGCGGCCAGGTTTTGAGGACGCAGCGCCGGCAGACGAGGCGAAGCGATGGTATGAGCAAGTCTCCGCGGCACTGAAGGCAGAGGGCACGAACGTGGAAACCGGCGTGTTCGCCGCGCACATGACGGTCGAGTTGGTGAATGACGGACCCGTCACGTTCTTGTTGGACAGCCGAAGTGCGACTTCGGCGGCGTCCTGACGGAACTCTGCTATAATAAGGTCAACCGCGTCTGTTCAATGAGAGGGAGAGATGGGCACTTCGATCCCGGCTCGACATCCGTTGCGGCAACTGTTCAGCGCCTTGACTGAGAAAAGCTTTACGGAACACCTCGGCTGGCCCGATCTCAATGTGACCACCTACGTCACAAATCTGTTGGTCGAATTTACCCGCACCGATCAGTTGTTCAAGATCAAGAATCGCCAGGGACAGCCGCTCGATTCCGTCGTCGATCTGCTGTTCGAATCCGAGGTCCTGCTTGAAGCGCAAACTTTGGACCGCGAGAGGGACGTCCATCAGCACATCGGTGATTTTACCCTGTTCATGGCCGGACTCTTTCCTGAATATCTGCGCCGGCTCAAAACAGCGGGCTTGGTCTATCATAAAGATTTTCTTGTCGATTATGTGAAGACCGGCAAACGCTCGTACGGTATCGTCGCCCAGATGGCGGACCAGCCCTCGGCCGATGAACGGCCGTTGTTCGCCAAACTCTCCGAGAACTTCGAACTCTGCGTGACCGGACTGGGATTCGTGCGTTCGGACCTCGACCGCATGCAGAATCCGGCTTATCGTAAGGCCAAGGATCTCCTCCTCAATTGACCCGTCCTCGTCCCCTGATCCTCGCCCATGGCGGCGCGGGCCGGCGCGTGATGACGCCGCGCCAAGCGGCGTGCCTTTCCGAGGCCTTAGCCGCCGGCCATGCGATTCTCCGTCAAGGAGGCCCCGCTCTGCTCGCAGTCGAACGGGCCATCGGCGACCTTGAAGCTTCCGGACTGTTCAATGCAGGCCGCGGCTCGAAGCGACAGCTGGATGGCATCCAAAGGATGGACGCCTCTATTATGGAAGGAAGCGGTCTGCGGGCAGGCGCCGTCGCTTCGCTCGAAGGCTATGTCCATCCGATCACGGTCGCCCGCCTCGTCATGGAAGAAACCGACCATGTGCTGCTGGCGGGGCCGATGGCCGGTCGATTCGCCCGGCACTTCAGGCTGGAACGGCACGCCGCGGCCCCTGTTCGGCGCCGCTCGTACGAACGGATGTTCTCGGCGAAACACGCGCCCCGAAAAGCTCATGGAACAGTCGGCGCTGTGGCCTTGGATCGGTCGGGCACTGTCGCGGCGGGGGCCTCGACCGGAGGTATCGATGCCATGCTGCCGGGCCGCGTCGGCGACACGCCGCTCATCGGCTCCGGAGTCTATGCGGACAATCGGAGCGGAGCCGTGTCCATGACGGGTCACGGGGAAGGCATCATCCGTTTGGTTGTCGCGAAAGCGATCTGTGAACGGCTTGCCGCCGGAGCATCCCCACGTCTCGCGGCGGCGACGGTGTTGCGCCGGCTGGTCTCGCGCATCGACGGCGCGGCTGGTACATTGGTGATGACGACGGAAGGGCGGTTCGCGATTGCGCACGTCACGCCCCACATGGCCGCGGGCTGGTGGGACGGCGCGGCGAGGCCAACCGTACAAGGACGTTGGACATGAGCGACATTGTGTTTCACCTGGCGTTCCCGATCCACGACATCGTAGCGGCCAAGCGCTTTTATGTCGACGGGCTCGGCTGCACGCTTGGCCGCGAATCGGCCGGTGCCGTGACCTTTGGTCTCGCAGAGCACCAGCTGGTGGCCCACGTCGTGAAAGAGACTCCAGGCGAGCAGAAAGGCATCTATCCGCGCCATTTTGGCCTCGTATTTCTGTCCAAACAACCCTGGCAGGCGCTGGCCGACCGGGCGAAAGCGAAGGGACTGACGTTTTATCAACAGCCTCGGGTGCGCTTTCCGGGGACCCGCATCGAGCATCACACGTTCTTTCTCGAAGACCCTTCAAAGAATCTGCTCGAATTCAAGCATTACACGCATGAGTCCGCGATTTTCGGCGAGCGCGACTTTCGAGCGGTAGGAGACGCTTCGGCCGGCGACTGACTTCAACATTCGGGACGGGCGCCCGCCATGATCGACTGCCCAAGGTGTTCAACCGACCGGCTTCAATGCCGACGTGCTGCCGGTCGCTCGGAGGTCAGCGAATGCGCGTCTGCTGCCGGGTGGTCTGGCTCATGCGATGAAGGACCCGCTCATACCGCCGAACGAGCGACGTCGTCTTGCGCAGCGGATCATAGCGACGGGGTGAAGGGAGAATCGCGGCGAGCCAGGCGGCCTCTTCCTCGGTCAACTCGGAAGCGGATTTCCCGAAATGGTGCCGGGCCGCCGCTTCGGCGCCATAGACGCCCGTGCCCCATTCCGCGACATTGAGATATAACTCGAGGATGCGCTCCTTCGACAGCGAGTGCTCAAGCGAGCGGGTGATTAAGGCCTCCTGCGCCTTTCTAAAAATCGACCGCTCGGACGACAGATACAAATTCTTGGCGAGCTGTTGCGTGATCGTGCTGCCGCCTCGCTTCAGGGCGCCTTGCTCCAGGTTGTAGAGTGCGGCGTCCTTCATGCCCTCCCAGTCGAATCCCTCATGAGTAAAAAAGGAGGCATCTTCCGCCGCCACGACCGCGCGCCGCAAATGCGGCGACATCCGCGATAGCGGCACCCAAAGCCAATGCCGGCCCAGGCGCGTCCCGGCGGCGTCCGCCTCCGCTTGCCGGGCTTCGATGAGGGCGGTCGTCGTGGGATTGGCCGTACGTAGCGTCGAGACATCCGGAAGCATGATCAGCCATAGGAAGCCCAATGCCGCCGCGGGAACTGCGAGGGAGACCAGGAGCAGGACCACGAGCCGGCTGCGGCGCCGTTTGGTTGACTTCCGTATGCGGGATCCGTATGACATGGACCAGGTGTCTCGTGAAAATTCTGAAGGCCGAGTTTATCAGAAGTTGCGTCGCCTCAGAACAATTTCCCAACGGGTCGTCCCCCGAAATTGCCGTCGTCGGCCGCTCGAACGTGGGCAAATCTTCGTTGATCAATTCGCTGCTCCAGCGCAAAGGGCTCGCCAAGGTTAGCCGTACGCCGGGAAAAACGCGCGCGGTCAATCTATTCGCCGTGGCGACGGATGATCCGCAGCTCCCGCGGTTCCTGTTGGCCGATCTGCCCGGCTACGGCTACGCCAAGGTTTCGAAAGCTGAACGGGCGCAATGGGCCCCCCTCATTGAGGCGTACCTCAGTCGGCGGGAGCATGTCTGCACGGTGATCATGCTCGTGGAAAGCCGCGTCGTCGGCCCGCAGGATCCCGAAACCGCACTGTGGCTCCGCACGATCGGCTATGATCCCGTCGTCGTTGCGACCAAGGCCGATAAATTGAAAGCGAGCGAGCGCACGGCCGCCCTCCGCCGATTGGAGGATGTCCTGGGGCTGACGGGAGGCATTACGGCTTACTCGTCGGTGACGGGGGAGGGGCGGGAACGCTTGTGGTCTGCCTTAAAGGCGCGTTGCCGAACTTGATTTCAATGTACGATTTATTCTTCAAATTCGCGAGCCAGGCTTGAAACATGTCCTCGCTCTTTTGTTGAAACACCAACGCCTGAATTTCTTGCCGCACTTCCTCATACGGCCGGAATTGCTTGGGTTTTTTATCGTCGAGCCTCACAATGTGCAGGCCTTCGGGGCTCTCGATCACGTCCGAGATGCCGCCCGGGATGAGATTGCCGACGCCTCGCTCGATCGCCGGAAGCAGCTCGCCCTGGCGGACCAGGCCCAGGCGCCCGCCGCGTGACGCCGTGGGGCCGTCCGAGAAGCGCAGCGCGAGGTCCTCGAACGATTCTCCTTGCTTGAGCAGCGCCATGATGTCCCGCGCTTTCGTCTTTTTCTCGGCGAGTTCTTCGGGCATCGGCACTCTGAGAAGGATCTGGCTCAGGGTATATTCTTCCGGCAGCGCGAACCGGTCACGGTGCTCCTGATAATACCGCTTCATCTCGGGATCGGCGACCATGACGCCGCTGCGCACTTCCCGGTCGACCACTCTGAGTAAGATCAGCTGATCGCGCACGCTCTTCGCGCTGGCCGGATCCTTTTCGTCGATCGTTTCGCCCTGCTGAATCAATTGCTTGATGGCCTGCTTGACTTCGTTATCGCTGACGTCCACGCTCCTCGCCTTCGCCTCCTGCAGCTGCAAACGGCGCTCGATCATGGTGGTCAGCGCCATCGCTTCGGCCATTTGCAGGCGGCGGGCCCGTTCGTCGCCGCGGTAGTGCTTCTCGATCCGCTCGCGCTCGGGAGCCAGCTCCCGCTTCATGTCCGACAACATGATCAAGTCCGAGTTGACGATCGCGACGATGCGATCTTCAACGTGTGCGGCGACAGAGGGAGTCGGAAGGCCGAATACGGCACCGGCCGACAGCACGGTCACAAGGAGGGATGCCTGAATGGATGTGCGAGAGATGATCATGGCGTGTCGACGCGACGGGCAACAGGCCGCGCGACGTATCGGGTGATTGTACAGGAATCAGCGAGGGATGCGGAAGCAGCCGCGTGCTACCGCTTCGTCAAACCGTCGGCGACCGGATGCGATCCATCGGCCACTTTCACGACGGCCTTGGCCTTGATTTCCGCAATCACGCTGTCGAAGTATTGCTTGCGTTTGACGTATAGAAGTTCCTGCCTTAGCCGTTCCCGCTTCGCGAGATCGGCTTGGATGATTTCCGGCTCCAAGGCGTCGATTCTCACGAGATAGTAACCAGCATCCGTCTTGATGGGGGCACTGATCATGCCCGGCTTAAGCGTCTTGATGACCTCGTCGACCTCCGGCACGACCAGGCCTTTTCGGTACGGTCCAAGGTCGCCGCCTTTGGCTTTTGTCTTAAAATCGATCGAATAGCGCTGAGCGAATTTCCAGAAATCGCCGCCCTTGTTCACCTGCGTCTCGAGATCTTTGGCGGCCGGGTAATTGGGCAGCAGCATCTGCGAGACCCGCACTTTCAACGAGGTCAGCAGTTCCCCCGCGTGCTCTTCATAGTAGCGGTCTAATTCATCCTTCGTCAGCTCGACGGTCGTCTTCATCCGGTCTTTCAGCAATTCGTCGATCAACAGTTTTTCTTTGTATCGCCGCACGCGGTCGCGGATGGCGTCGCTCTGATCGACGCCTTGTTTGCGGGCTTCCTGTAGCAGGAGTTCATGGTCGACCAGCTCTTTGAGGAAGGCCTGACGGCCGCCTTCCTTCTCGTACCGGGCTTTCGTGGCCTCGGGAAGGTCGCCCCACTCATGGTCGAATTCTGTCTGCGTGATCGGTTTGCCATTCACGAAGGCGACGACCCGCTCTTCAGATGGCGGCGGCGTGCATCCGGCCCAGCACGCGAGCATTCCCGCGAGCGCGAGCGTCAGCAGGCCCGCCCGCCGGGCGGCCGAAGCAGCCGACAAATCCGTCATTGGTCGATGCATCGGAGTGCAAACCTCGTGGGATCAATCGCGTGAAGGCGATGCTGTTGTGCTGTTGGTATCACAGACTCCGAGGCTTTGCAAGGTTGCGGTGAGTTCGGGAAAGATGGAAGCCCAGTCCTGATGCGGCATTTGGAGGTCGAAGGCCAACGGGGACAGGAAACGGATTCGGGATTTGTACCGGTCCATGAGACGTTGGATCGCCGTCTGGTCCACCTTGCTCTTGCCGTCGAGCGTGACGACGACCGACCCGCTTTTCAATTCGATGGACGCCAGGCGCAACGCCTTGGCCTGGAGGCGGATCTGCATGACCTCGAGCAGCCGCTCCACCGGTTCCGGCGGCGGTCCGAAGCGGTCCTGGATCTCGCCGTGCAGCAGCGCCAAATCGCCGATCTGCGTCGAGGAAGACAGACGTTTGTAGAGCGACAGTCGCTGATGCGGATCCGGCACGTATTCTTCCGGAATGAACGCCGATACGTTGAGGCGCAGCGTGGGATCCGGCTCTTCCTCCACGACCTGGCCCTTCAGACGGTGCACAGCCTGTTCGACCATTTGCATATAGAGATCGAGGCCGATCGCGGCGATATGGCCCGACTGCTGTTTGCCGAGCAGATTGCCGGCGCCGCGGATTTCCAAATCGGCTGCTGCGATGCGGAATCCCGATCCCAGCTCGGTGAACTGCTGGATGGCCGTCAGGCGCTTTTGCGCGTCGTCCGTAAGCTGGCCTTCGTCCGGCACGAGAAAGTACGCGTAGGCTTGGTCCCCGCTGCGGCCGACGCGCCCACGCAACTGATAGAGTTGCGCCAGTCCGAACGTATCGGCACGGTTCACGATGATCGTGTTGGCGTTCGGCACGTCGATGCCCGACTGAATGATGGCCGAAGCGATCAGGACGTCGGCCTCGCGGCGAAAAAATTTCAACATGACCCCTTCGAGGGGTTTGGCATCCATCTGCCCGTGCGCCATCACCATCCGCGCCTCCGGGACGATCTGCTGCAGCCACGCGCCGGTGCGTTCCATCGTCTCGACGCGGTTATGGACGAAGAACACTTGCCCGCCCCGTCCCAGCTCGCGCAGGATGGCTTGCCGGATGAGTTTGTCGCTCGAGCGCACGACCTGGGTGCGGATGGACAACCGGCCGGCCGGCGGCGTGTCGATGATGGACAGATCGCGCACGCTGGCCATCGCCATTTGCAGCGTCCGCGGAATCGGCGTCGCGGTGAGCGTCAGCACGTCCACCTGCGTCCGCAATTCTTTGAGGCGTTCCTTGTGCTTCACGCCGAACCACTGCTCCTCGTCGATGATGACGAGGCCGAGGTTTCGGAAATGCACGTCCTTCTGAAGCAGGCGATGCGTGCCGATGACGACGTCGATCGAGCCGGCGGCGACGTCCTTGAGGATTGCTTTTGCCTCCTTGGTCGACTGAAAGCGCGACAGTAAGGCGACGCGGGTCGGAAACGGCGCGAACCGTTCGGCGAAGTTGTCGTAATGTTGATGGGCGAGCAGGGTCGTCGGCACGAGCACCGCCACCTGGCGGTTGTCCTCCACCGCTTTGAAGGCGGCGCGCATCGCCACTTCGGTCTTGCCGTACCCCACGTCGCCGCAGACGAGCCGGTCCATCGGCTTGCTCGAGGCCATGTCCCGGGTAATGTCCTCGACGGCTTTCAGCTGATCCGCCGTCTCCTCGTACTCGAACGCCGCCTCGAACTCGTGATAAAGCGTGCTCTCGTACCCATAGGAATGGCGCTTGGCGAGCTCGCGGTTGGCATAGAGGTCGATCAACTCCTGCGCCATTTCCTCGATGTCCTTTTTGACCCGGGCCGTCGTCCTTGCCCAGCTCGTTCCGCCCAGGCGGTCAAGCCGCGGGACGTGACTCTCGGCCCCGCTGTATCGTTGGACCTGGTTGAGCCGGTCCAAGGGAACATAGAGCGTATCGCCGCCGTAAAATTCCAGAATCAGATAATCGCTGTCGAAGTCTTGGACCGACAGGCGTTTCAGCCCTCGGTACTTGGCGATGCCGTGTTGCACGTGTACGACGTAGTCGCCGACGTTGAGATCTTCCAGTGAAGAGAGAAAAGTCGCCGCCTTGCTCTTCGCCTGAGGCTTGTGCCGGGCGCCTTTGGCGAACAGTTCGTCTTCCGTCAGGACCGCGAACCGCAACTCTGAAGACAAAAATCCGCCGGAAAGATCGCCGTGGCGGACGAAAAACGGCGCGCGCTTGTCCGTCGAGGCGGCCCAGCTCGATGCCGTCCATTCGATCGCCGGCACATCGTGCTCGCGCAGGAGCGCGAGGAGACGATCAACCTGGCCGCGGCTCCTCGCGACGAGCAGGACGCGGCAAGCGTCCCGCAGCCGTTCCAGGATGGCCAGCGTCTGGCTGAAGGGCGTCCCCCGCGCTCCCAATCCGGCGCTGCCCGGCGTTTGGGCAGGAAAGCTCTCGACGGGCTCCCAGGATCCGTCCGCTTCCGCCAGCGGTTCGAGGGCGAGTTGCGTCCAATCCGACGTCCGAACGGCAATGTCCTTCCATGTCAGGAACAGCCGTTCCGGGGACGGATAGGGCGCCGTCTCCTCTTGGTCGCTGCGCCGCAAATACGCGTCGTCGATGCGCTCCCATGCGCCGGTGCAGGCCTGCTGCAGCGCGGCCGGCTGGTCCCATGCGAGCAGCGGCGTTGCCGCAAAGTAATCAAAGAGCGTCTGCATGTCGCCATAGAGATCCGGCGCGCGCCATTCCGCGTCCGCGGCGATGGGCGCAAGCGCATCCGGGCCCGTCCCAGTCCTCAGGTATTCGCGGGCGGGGAGGACGACGGCGCGGTCCATCCTGGCCGTCGATTTTTGCGTCGCGGGATCGAACAGACGGAGGGATTCCACCGTTTCGCCGAGAAATTCCACCCGCAACGGGTCGCCATACGCGGTCGAGAAAATGTCGATGATGCCGCCGCGGATGCTGAACTCGCCAGGAATTTCAACGACCGACACTCGCCGGTAGCCCAACCGGAGGAGGCCGGCGGTCAGCACCTCGCGTTCGATCCCCGCACCGACTTTGAACGTCAGGACGGTACGGAGAAAAATCTCCACCGGCATGAGCCGCTGCATGAGGGCATCGATCGAGGTTACGACTTTGGCCGCCGGCAACGTTCGAATCTGCTGCAGCGCGTTCATGCGCCGGGCGACGAGGCCGACATGCGGGGCAGTGGCTTCATAGGGCAGCGTTTCCCAGCGTGGGAAGAACGCCAGCGACGCGTCCGGCAGACCGGCCAGCTCGTGATAAAAACGCAGGTCGTCATAGAGACGCCCCGCCGCCTCATCGCTTTTCGTCACGATCAGCCAGGGGCGTCCCCCGGCTTGGCCGGCCTTCGCATGCATCAGCTGCGTCAAGGTGAATCCCGCCGTCGACCCATGCAAGCCGGTTAGACAAGGACGGCCGCCGCTCTTCGTCAGCGCGTCGGCAACGGCTGAGCAACAAAGAGCCGTGACTGGTGAAGAAGATACGCGTGACACGGGCATTAGTGGGGATAAGACCGGATTCGTTGGATCAGCGCGGTCGTCGACATGCCAGGAACCAATGGAATTGTCTTGACGGTGCCGCCGCGCCGTTCCACGACCTCCCGTCCGATGATCCGGTCGACCGCCCAGTCGCCGCCCTTTACCAGGACATCGGGCTGCAGGGCCGTGATCAGGTTGAGCGGGTCAGGTTCAGGAAAGAGCACGACGTAATCCACGCAGGCGAGCGCGGCCACGACTTCCGCACGCTGGGCCTCCCCGACGATCGGCCGGTCGGGCGCCTTGTTCAAACTTCGCACTGAGGCGTCGCTATTGACCCCGACGACGAGGAGATCGCCGAGGGCCTTCGCCGCCCGGAGGTATCGCGTATGGCCGATATGCATGAGATCGAAGCAGCCGTTGGTGAAGACGATGCGCTTCTTGTCTCGGCGCGCCTGCTCGAGCAGGGGGATCAATTGCGCCGCGGTCACGACGTGTTCAGGCATGCTCTCCTCATCATACCGACTGTGCGGTCAGATAGAAAGAGAATCGGCCGGGTGCCTCGGTCACTCGTCGTCGTCACGCGCCACGCCGCCCAGGCCGATGACCGCGCCATGCCGGGCAATGATGGCATCCATCGCCTTCACCGCCTTACTGCGCTGTTGATCATACAAGCCGGGCGGAGCGGGGACGAGCGAGGAGAGCGCGAGTCCGGCGAGACGATAGGAGGCCTGCGGCTTCATCGCGTCGTTCAGGGCCTGCCGGACGGTCGGCCACATTTCCGGATCGTAATTAAGCGGGTGAGGAAACCGCCGCTGCCTCGTCGTGATGGCAAAGCGTGCATCTTTCAACTTGACCGTGCAGGCTCCCGCAGCGAGACCTTCCTGGCGTAAATCGCGCGCGAGGGTGCGCAGGAAGCCGCGGAGGATTTCTCCCAGAAACAAGGCATCGGTGGTATCGTGCTCGAATGTGGTTTCGTGGCTCGTACTCTTCGATTCGCGGTCGGCGACGACAGGCTCGTGGTCCTGACCTTGCGCAAGCGCGCGAATCCAGGGAAGACGGGAACCGAAGAGGCGCGATAGGGTCCGGTCCCATTGCGGATCCAATAACGCGCCGATCGTCGTGATGCCGAAGAGCTCCAAGTGCGCAGCCGTCTTAGGGCCGATGCCAGGCAGCGCCCGCGGGGGAAGGCGGCAGAGAAAGGCGGCCTCCTGGCCGGGTTCGATCACGGCCAGCCCGTCTGGCTTTGAGGCATCCGCGGCGATTTTGGCGACCGTCTTACCCGTCGCTGCTGCGACCGTGCACGTCAGCCCGGTGGCATCGAAGATCGACTGCTTCACGAGCCGCGCGAGCGAGCGGGGATCCGGATGGCGCGTCTGCAAGTCCGTCGTATCGGCATAGAACTCGTCGATGCTGCTCCACTCCGTGGCGGGGAAGAGTCGATCGGTCACGGCTCGCATGTCGTCGTGGAGGCGGCGGTACAGCGCCCGGTCTGGAGGAATCAACATGAGCTGCGGACACAGACGCAGTGCTTCAACGGTCGGCATTGCTGACCGCACGCCGAAGCGGCGGACGGCATAACTCGCTGCGGCGATAATCCCTCGCGGCGGCGGCCCGCCGACGGCAATCGGTTTCCCGGCGAGGTGCGGCTCTTTGACGACCGCCGCCGACGCGAACATCGCATCGACGTCCCCGAAGAGAATCTGGCGCGGCCATCGGGACATTTGGGCAACCGGACCCGTCGGGCAGTTGGCAGATCGGTGAAAGCCTAGAGCTACGGAGAGGAAAAATCCAGTTCGAGTTGACGCAAAATCCGTGGCTGCCCGGACGGCTTGGCCATGCCCTGAGCGTCCGGCGATGGACGAGGAAGATGTTCTGTGGACACTTCCTGAAGAGCGCCCCGGCAGCTGCCGCAATGGTGGCGCCGCGGTTGGATCGTCCGTCGCTGGCGCCGGTAGATGCGACCGCATCGTCCGCAGCGCCAGGCAAACCGCGAGAGAGCCTGCACCTCCGTCTTCAACGCATGGTAGACCGTCACGGCGAGCATGCCGTCCCGGTTCATCTCTCTCATTTTCCTCAAAAAGTCGGATCCGTGATTGGGTCGCCGCTTCAGAACGTCGTATTGCCACTGGTGGATCATCTCATGCGCAAGCGTGTTGACCAATTCGTTCCTGCCAAACGCGGAGCGTGCCATCAATGACGCCAACAGCGGCATCGAAAGACGAATCTCCCGTTTCGCCGCATGCGGGACCGTCGCGTCGCGCCGCGAGGTACGAGGTCCCGTTCGGCTGACGAACATGCCGACGGATGACGTCAGGCGGGCGCTCCACACAATGGCGACCGGCGGCAGGACGCCCTCGAAATACCGGGCATTGAGATGGTTCCAGATATCGATGAGTTCCGGCGAAGTCAGGGGCGGACTCGGCCGAATCATGCGCGGCTGGTTCCCAGCTCTTCTGCCACCGCAGCCACGAGGAGAGGCAGCATGATTTCATGATGTCCGATCAGCGAATAGCCCTTGCCGCCTTTCTGGGTCGGCCGTCGGACGACGTTCGTGAGGGGGCGGTAATGAGCCAGAAAGTCCATGTTGACGGTCGTGATATTGGATAGAGAATGACCGAGGTTGCGGCCGAGGGAGACGGTCTTGAGAAACACCTCCGGCAGGACGACCGCCGAGCCGATGTTCAAGTACACTCCGCCTTCCATCTGAGCGACCACCGCCGCCAGCCGTCGAAAATCGAGCAGTGAAGTGGCGCCGATCGCCGCGCCGTCGGCCGCCGGATGCATGTGGATGATGTCCGTACCCACGGCGACATGGACCGTAACGGGAATCCCAAGTTTGGCGCCTGCGGCCAGCACACTCGTTCCGCGGTTGGGAAACCGTCCTTTCGAACGGTTGATGTAGCCACCGACGGCCTCTCCCAAGCCTTGTCCCTTGTTGTAGCCGAGCGTGATGGCCTCGTTGAGGATGCTGCCGGTTTCCTCCGCCATCCCGAAGCGCCCGTCATCGATTTCGTCATCCACCTCCTCGGAGGTATGGCCCATCAAGGCCAGCTCGAAATCATGGATGATGCCGGCGCCGTTCATCGCCACGGCAGTGACGACGCCCTGTTCCATCCAATGAACCAGAATCGGGGTCAGGCCGACCTTAATCACATGGGCACCAATGCCGACGACCACCGGCCGCCGCTTGCGCCGGGCCTGTGCGATGGCCCCGGCCACCGCGCGCAGTGTTTTCACCGCGAGAATATCGGGAAGCGTTCTATAGAAGAGACTGAAACTGCCCCCGCTTCGCCAGGGCTTCGCAAAGTCGGACACCTTGACCTTGCTGTGCCGTTTGTTCAGCGGATACGTCTTGAGATCGGAAACGTTGATCGGAGGGATCAGGCGAGGCGTTCTGTTGGAGGAGGCGGACCGGTCAGGAAGCTTTGCCAAGGAGCTCTTCCTCTGTCAATTCGCAGAGCACGTGCCCGAGCGTGATGTGACTCTCTTGAATGCGGGCCGTGACCTTGGATGGCACGACGAATGGGAAATCGACCAGCGCAGCCAGCTGACCGCCGGTGCCGCCAGTCCATCCGATGGTGGTCAGTCCACATTCTTTCGCAGCCGCGACGCCTTTCAAGACGTTGGGAGAGTTCCCGCTGGTGCTGATCGCGATCGCAATGTCGCCCTTGTGTCCGTGGGCGCGCACCTGGCGGGCGAACAGCTCGTCGTAGCCATAATCGTTCGCAATACAGGTAATGGCGGCGATGTCCGTGGCAAGGGCGATGGCCGGCAAGGGAGCGCGCTCGCGCTTATACCGTCCGACGAATTCCGCCGCAATATGAGCGGCGTCCGTGGCGCTGCCTCCGTTGCCGAAGAGCAAGACTTTATGCCCTTCGCGAAACGCCAGGACGATGAGCTTGGCCACTTCGACGATCCGGTCAGCATGCTCGCGCACGAATTGTTGCTTGACGGCCGCGCTGTCGTTGAAAGCCTGAAGGACGAAGTCGCGCATCGAAGGCAATTCTAGGCGAGGGGTCCCATCCTGTCAAACGTCCTTCGCCTTCCCCATATCAGGATTTGGCCGGAGCCGAGGGAGTGGTCTGTCTGATGGCATTCATGGCCACGGCGATCATCGAGCCCACATCGGACACGCTGGCAGGGAGGATGAGCGTGTTGTTGGTTTTGGCGAGCTCGCCGAATTTTGAAATGTATTGTTCCGCCACTCTCAGCTGGACCGCCTGCTGCCCGCCGGGGATTTGGACGGCCTCAGCCACCTTTCGCAATCCTTCCGCGGTGGCTTGCGCGATGGCAAGAATCGCGGCGGCCGCTCCCTCCGCCTCATTGATTTGTTGCTGTTTCTTGGCCTCCGACGCCTTGATGACCTGTTGTTTATCGCCTTCCGCCTGGTTGATCGCTGCATCGCGTTCGCCTTCAGAGGTCAGTATCAAGGCCCGCTTTTCGCGTTCCGCGCGCATCTGTTTTTCCATCGCATCAAGCACGCCTTTTGGCGGGGTAATGTTCTTGATTTCATAGCGCAAGACCTTCACGCCCCAGGGCTCCGACGCCTTGTCGAGTTCATTCACCACCTGGATGTTAATGGTGGTGCGTTCCTCGAACGTGCGGTCGAGTTCGATTTTTCCGATCTCGCTGCGCAACGTCGTCTGCGCCAGCTGCGAGAGCGCGAAATGATAATCGCTGATCCCGTAGGACGCACGCTCCGGGTTGAGCACCTTGAGATACAAAATGCCGTCGACGGCCACTTGGACGTTGTCGCGTGTGATGCAGATTTGCTCCGGGATATCAACCGCAGTTTCCTTCAGAGAATGCCGATAACGGATGGTATCGATGAAGGGCAACAGGATATGAAAACCCGCATTCAACGTGTCGGAATATTTGCCGAGACGTTCTACGACGTACGCGCTCTGCTGCGGCACGACCACGGCCGTTTTGGCGATGACGTAGACGACGAGCAGCGCGAGAACGAGGACGACCAACGTACCAGCCGACATGCTTACCTCCTCCATCGTCATGGACCTGCGTGCGATTACTCGGTGGTAATCCAAAGCGTCAACCCGTCCACTTTTGTCACCTTACCTCGCTGTCCCTTGTGAAAGGCGGTGCTCCCCACATTTTTCGCCGTCCACGTTGTGCCGCGCAGTTCCGCTCTTCCTGTCGCACCGGCTGGAAGAGCCTCAAGCGGAATAGCCACTTCGCCGATCAACGAATCGACCTCCGCATGAGTGGGGTGTCCGTCGTTCATGCGCGCGAGCAAGGGACCGCGGAACAGGAGCAGCGACCCGATGGCGATCACCGAAAAGAGCAACCACTGCAGCCAGTCCACGTTGACCATCTCGAGCCCAGCGAGAGTGCCGACGAGCAGTGCGGACAAGCCGAAAAAGATCATGTAGAAACCGCCGGGCATCGTCATTTCAGCGCCCAGCAGTGCAAGGCCCAGCACCATCCAGTACCACCACACCATGCGGCACCCTCGATACGTTCAGTTGCAAATGCGGGACATGCGGCGGAATGTCACGGAAGTCTAAGCGTCCGGCCGATGACCGTCAAGCAAAAGGCGCGTTGGCAGCGGGATTTTGCGTCATGCTCGTGGTATAGTTCGCGCCCGATGGCACAAGATCAAGCCGTGGCGGCTCTCGCGGTCGCGCTCACCGCGGATCCGGCATCGGCCGTATATTCCATCAATCGTCTGCGCCCCGACTGTCTGTGCTTCGTGTTGCCCGAGTCGGCTAAAGCGCTCGTGGAAACCGATGTCCAGCCGCGCCTCGAGCAAATGCCCCGGCGCTGGGATTGGGTGCTGCTGGCCGATGTGGAGCACTTTCCTTCCTGCTATCAGACAATCGCCCGCGCGCTGCCGGCGATGCTCCGCACCTGGGAGATCGAGCCGGGCGCGTTGGTCGTCGATATCACGGGCGCCACGGCTGCCATGGCGGGCGCGCTTGTGCTCACGGCGACGCCCTTGACCTCGCGCATCGTGTCGGTCATCGGACTTCAGGAAGGACGCGAAGGTGAAATCGTGGCTCTCGAGGGCGGCGACCGTCTGTGGAGCTCGATCAATCCATGGGATGAAGCGGCTCAAGGCGTGAGACGGGAAGGAGGCGAACTCTTCAACCGCGGCGCATTTGTCGCCGCAGCGACCGTGTTTCGCCAGCTCGAAAGCCGCGTGAGCGGCGGACAAAAGCCGCTTCATCGCGCGCTGGCTGATCTGGCCGAGGGCTACGACCTTTGGGAGCGCTTCCATTATCGTCAAGCTTGGGAGAAGCTGAAGGGGGCCGTCAAAGCGATCGAGATGGCGTCGTTGTTCGGCGGGCCTCAGGAAGTGAAGGCCGCCATCCCTGCGATCAAAGCCAATGCCGGATTTCTCGAAAAACTGGTCCTGGATCCGGCCGAGGTCAAGGAACTTCTCGCCGTTGATTTGTTGGCCCATGCGGGACGCCGGCTCCGCGGGCCTCATGACACCGAGGCCGCCATGCGAGCGCTGGTACGCGCGCTCGAAGCGTTCGCCCAGCGGCAACTGCTCAAACAACATCAGATCAAGACATGGGACGTTCAACCCGACCGCTTGCCGCAGCCCCTCAAAGAGACCTGTCTCGCCTGCTACCTTGAAGACGTCGACGGGAAATATGTGCTGCCTGTACAGGCCCAGTTCCGGCTGTTGGCGGCGTTGAACGATCCGCTCGGTCACGCGTTTTTAAAGGAATGGCCGGGTATGAAGCCGCTGCTCAATGCCGCAAATCATGCCGTGCTCGGGCACGGCATCGACACGGTCAAGACCGAACGCGTCCAGCAGTTGTTCGAGGTGGTCGTCAAACTGTCGAACGCCGGCGAGGCGTCTCTGCCGAAGTTTCCCACGCTGAACGGGTGAGATCGCTTCGTGAAGCCGGACGCCCGTCCCGTCGACAGCGAAAGGCGAGGAACCGTGGACAAATGCCGTCGAGAGCCTGATACGTTCGACATCCGCATCTATTATGAAGACACTGATTGCGGAGGAATCGTGTACTATGCCAATTATCTCAAATATTTTGAGCGTGCCAGGACGCAGTATTTGGAGAACCGCGGACTCTCGGTGACCGAGTTCATGAAGGCCGGCCGAGTCTTCGTGGTGGTGCATGCCGAGGTCGATTATCGGACTCCGGCCTATTACGGCGAATCGCTCGAAATCGAAACGATCATCTCCGACATGAATCCCGCGGCGATGACGTTTTCCCATGTGGTACGCGAACGACAGAGCCGCCGCCTCGTCGCTGAGGGAGCGGCGCGGCTTGCCGTGACGGACGGCAACGGAAAGGTCAAACGTCTCGACAAGGCGACGGTCGCCGCGCTACAGTCCGGTTCGAAAGAATGCTGAAAAACACGCTCATCTCACCCGCCCAACCCCGACGCGCCGAGACGCGTCCTCCAAGCTGCGTTCTTCCATCGCTTAAGCACTAGGAGTCTGAGTATTTCATGGATAAGATTGGAACCTGGTTGGCCATCTTCGGCGTCGTCATTGGATTTATCGTACTGGGCTGGTTGCTCTTTGCGGAAAACCCTCGGGATAAACGCAAAAAATAAGACTCTTCCCTTAATCAGCGTTCTGACTCTTCCTCGTTCTCCCCGAGCTTGTGGTGTGGTAGTTGGCTTTTGAGACTCCGCTTCGAAGACCGACTGATGCCGGGTACTGTTTTATGAGGATGAAGCTTATGATCCCGTCTGGGACGGTGACGCTGAAGAGTGCTTCCAGGCCGCCCTTCCAACGGACGACAGAGCGTACACGATTCGATTCGCGACGGATTGATCGGGCCAGGCGACAGCGGCATGACCGGCAATGAAGTGGGCGGAGCTGTGGAAGGCTGCGCCAGGGTGAGCGCGTCGAAGAAGATCATCGCGCAGAGCAGCATAGATATCATACGGTGCATGGCATCCCTCCGTGCGTGAGAGGGAAGCAGGTCGCGTGCCAACACAGAGTCCGTCTCTCAAGTTGACATTCGAGAAAACCGCATGCTGGAATAGCGCACTCGGACTTAGGAGGATTGCCAGATGGAAATGTTCGGCCGAGTCGGCCTCGTCGAAATCCCGGTTTTGATCGCTCCGGATCAAAAAGTCTGGATGGATAAAATGATCAAAGAGGGGAAAATTGCCATACCTCCGGGTGGAACACTGGAGAAGGGTTCGCTCTATTCGATGTTCATCCGCATGCTGTTGCACAATGCGATGGAGGAGCAGAAGAGGCAGGAAGCCCTCGAAGCAGACGACGAGGACGACGAATAAGTCGGCCGATGAAAACAGCTGCCAGCTGCATTCTCGCTTCGCTCAGAGACTCAACATACGAGACCATGTATGCCTCGTCCCCTCGCTCGCTGCGGCCTGGCCCGGGTGAGAAGCGCGTCTTGGCGCGCTGGGGTGGGCGGGTGAGAACAGACAACTGTTTTGACCAGCCTCAAATAGTATCCAAACAGCCCACGACGTATCTGAGCTGATACTTAAGCCCGCCTATCATTATTCGGACCTTATGGAAAAAGGGCCCTTTCGGTGAGGGTGTCTTCTCGACCTGATTTTCTACTGTCAGCTTAGAGTGACTTGAATGCCGCGCGGGCGGCCTTGATGGTTCGCTCAATGTCGCCAGTCGTATGTGCGGTGGAAACAAATGCCGCCTCAAACTGCGAAGGCGCGAGGTAAATTCCTTGATCCAGCATTCCATGGAAGAACTGCCCGTACCGCTTCGTGTCCGACCGCTTGGCGCTGTTCCAATCGACGACGGGCTCGGACGTGAAGAATGACGTCATCATCGAGCCGACTCGATGTTGAACGAGCGGGATGCCCGCCCGCTTCGCTTCCTTGCCGATGCCTTCCGCCAACTGCGCTGAGCGTGTTTCGAGCTGCTTGTAGACGTGTTTGGCGCGTAAACCTTTGAGCGTCGCCAGTCCCGCCGTCACAGCTAACGGATTGCCGGACAACGTGCCGGCCTGGTACACCGGACCTAGCGGAGCAATCAGATCCATGATCGCTCGTCGGCCGCCATAGGCGCCGACCGGCAGTCCGCCTCCGATGATCTTGCCCAGTACGGTCAAATCCGGCGTGATTCCGTACAGCGCTTGCGCGCCTCCATAATTGACACGGAAGCCGGAAATGACTTCGTCAAAAATCAGCAGGCTGTCATGCTCGCGCGTGAGCTGACGAAGGGCGGGGAGAAAATCCGGAGCCGGAGGCACGACGCCCATATTGCCGGCGATCGGCTCGACGATCACGCAAGCGATTTCGTCTCCGCGTTCGCGGAATAACTGTTGAACGGTGCGGATATCGTTATAGGGAGCAGTGAACGTATGTTTGGCAAAATCGGCCGGCACTCCGAGCGAATCAGGGATGCCGAGCGTCATCATTCCCGATCCGGCTTTGGTGAGCAGGTAGTCGCCGTGGCCGTGGTAGCAGCCTTCGAATTTCACGATGCCGTCCCGTTTCGTGAAGCCTCGAGCGACCCGGATGGCGCTCATCACCGCTTCGGTTCCCGAGCTCACCAGGCGGACTTTTTCCATCGATGGGACTGCCGCACGTATTTCGCGAGCTAATTCGACTTCGAGGGCCGTGGGCGCTCCATAACTTGTGCCTTGGCCGGCGGCTTTCTTGATCGCCGTGATGACCGAGGCCGCTGCATGTCCGAGGATCATCGGCCCCCACGAAAGCACATAGTCGATGTACGCATTTCCATCCAGGTCATAAAGCTTCGCGCCTTTGGCTCGCTGAATGAAGCGAGGGTGGCCTCCTACGGATCGAAAGGCGCGGACGGGGCTGTTGACGCCGCCTGGAATGAGCTGCTGCGCTTCTTGGAAGAGCTTGATTGATCGGGTGATTTTCATAACGGGGGCGCACCCTATCATGTGGAAAGTGACCGGTCAAGAAAACGGCAAAGGCCAGGAAGAGTTGCCGCGATTTGCCTCACCTGGGGTCAAAAAGTGTATAAACGATACGGTGATTTCCAGGATTTGATACAGTGCGCCTGTGCTATGAGCAAAACGAACAATCAATTGTGAGCGCTCCGGGCATCAAGTCCTGTGAGCTCCTTGCGGCCCAACACTTGCCTATATGACAACGCACGATTATCCACAGTTCGAGGCCTACGCATGAAGGTGGTTTGTTCCTGGTGCCGGAAAGAGGGCAAAGCTGAATTCGTCGGCGAAAAGGCGCCCTTGGATGATGCTCGTGAAACGCACGGGATTTGTGGGCTCCATCGCGATCAAATCCGTCAGCATTGGCAGGCTTCGCTTCAAAAGAAGGGCGCCGCGAGCTTTCTCGGCGTCGCTTCCACCTTTGCACTGCTTCGTTGGAGCGGCCTGCTCAACCTCACGAAAAAGATGAAACGATAAATCGGGCGGGCGTTATCCTGTACGCCGCCGGCTCCTGCCTGAAGGCCCGGGAGGGACGGCGGAAATCCGCGGCAGTCCCCGATGCATGAGCTTCGATTTCTCCTGCTCGGAGACGGTTAAAACGACATGGAACGGTCGGGGCTTTTGGCCGGTCTGTCCCGACGCCCACGCCTCGCCGGCATCGCTCATCACTTCCAGGAACGTCGCGAATTCTTCTTCGTCATCCGGCAGAATCGACTCAGGGTTGGTGAAGCACAAGACGTAACCTTTCGCTGGCAGCCATTCCAAATCCGCCAGACACTCTTCCAGCGCGTCCCAGTTGTGACCAAAGTAGTCCGGAAACTCCAAGGCTGTCGCCACCTCACTGAACAGGCCGGCGGCGCTTCGGCACTTCGACCCTCGGATGACGCGCCGGACGAATCCCTCCGGACTTTTGACCACCGACTCTGCGCGCTGTCCGGCTTGGAGGATGAGGAGGGCCGTCCAAGGAGGTTTTGTCGATTGGAGGTGCGCGGCGAACGATGGTGACGCGTGAGCGGCCATGTGCGATCAATTTAGCGGCAAGAATGTCCGGTAATGGTCGTCGGTGTAATACGCCTTACCGGTGGTTTGCTCAACCACGATCCGCTCGGCGTCGCGCGAGCGTCCGGACACCCTCCGGTTCACGTCATATTCCTTGTAGTGCCCCATCGGCAGCCGATGTTCGCGGTTGTGAAACAGCCTTCCGCCGACATAGCCGGGCAGCGGTGCTCCATGGCGCTGCTTGAGCGCCTCCAGAAGTGCGTAAGCCTTCTCGGGGGCTCTGCGTTCGAGCGCCTGTTGTGACCGAGAGGCCTCGTCCGGCATGGCCGCGAGAGGCGCTTCGGTCGTCGCCGCCGATGACGCGTCCGCCAGAGCCTGGCTTTGCCGCGGTCCCTCACAGGGCCACCGGACCAATAACACCGAACATGTGAAGAAAAGGGCGAGGCAGATCGTCACACGACGTGTCATGTGGATCCACATCATTCACGAGACATGCCGGTATTCGCGCCCTCGGAATCAGGAGCGGCAAAACGGTAGCATGCGGTCTCGAAACGGGTCAACGCCGTGCCGCCAAAGAGCGGCTGCCGACATGCTTTCGACAGTGACCTTTGGTAGAATGACGTGCCGTGCCACGATATATTTTCCCACTCGCTCTGTGAAGCACCGTCCCAATCCCGATCGATGACCACGCTGTCCTCCAAATCCGCGCTTACCGTTGTCGCCGGAGTTCTGTGTCTCATCGCTCTGCTGATGTCCGGCGACATTGCACGGGGCCAAACAGGCGGACTGAGCCATTCCCCGGCCGAGATAGTGAAGAAGTATTTTGAGCTTGATCAAAAGGGCGCTAAGCTCGATTCGATGTCGTTCGAGTCGCTGGCCCCCTATCGAAGCTGGGACAGCGAACCGGTGTGGGGCAAGGTCATCGTCATCCGCGCGTTTTCGGTCGCCGAACATCACCGGGACTGGGAGGTCGTGAATCGGTTGGAGGTCGTCATTCCCGTCACGTTTCAGGTGATCGGCGCCGTCTACCTGGAAACCGCCGGATTTTTACCGGAAGCCTCGGTCGAAGAAATCCGTGTCCGCGTCAAGTCGGTCAAGAATCGTTGGCGCATCATGGAACCGGTGCTGCCCCCGCACGTCGGGCAAAAGCGCATGATCAACTTCGTACGGGAAGCCTGGGTGAAAGAAACGGAACCGACAAAACGTGAGACGCTGGCCGCCCTGGAGGGCGAGTTGCGGAAAGCGAAGTAGCGAGATGGGAAAGACGCCGGTCGACTTGCTGATTTTTGATCTGGACGGCACCCTCATCGAGTCCAAGTGGGACATTGCGGCCTCGGTGAACCTCACGCTGGAAGAATTGGGTCTGCCGCAGCGGCCGGTGGAAGAGATCTTTGGCTTCGTCGGCGACGGCGTGAAGAAATTGCTTCGGCTGGCTGTCGGCGGGGACAATCGCGTGGCCTTTGAGGAGGCACTGGCTGTCTTCCGCCGTCATTATCTTGCGCATTGCTTGGACCGGACGGTGTTTTATCCCGGCGTGGAAAAGACGCTCGCCCATTTTGCCCACAAGCAGAAGGCGGTCGCCACAAACAAGTCTATCGAATACACCAACGTGATTCTGAATGGACTGGGGGCGCAGCACTTTCAGTTTGTGGTTGGCGGCGACAATGGCTTCGGATTAAAACCGGAGCCAGGAATGTTGCTGCACATCGTGGAACGGTTGAATGCGGCGAAAGCGCGGACCGTCTTGGTCGGAGACAGCACGAACGACATCAATGGCGGGCACAATGCCGGCATCCGAGTCTGCGCCGTCGGCTACGGCATGGGCAACCGAGAAAGGATGGCCGCTTGCCAGCCGGATTGGTTTATTGAACGACCGGAAGAACTCATGGAGATTTTTGAATGACGAGCCTGAGCAGACAGCGGAGGAAAGGGAGTCTTGGCCGCCGGCTGACGGCATGGAGCAGCGCAGTCATTCTCAGCGTTGGCGTGATCATCAGTTCGAGCGCCGCGGGGCCGTCGGGTCTGGCGGATCGCGTCATCGAACATAGACTGGCGAACGGTATGACGATATTAATGGTGGAGCGGCACCAAGCGCCAGTGGTCTCGATCAACATGACCTTCGGGGTGGGCGGGGTGAACGAACAGGTCGGGCAAACCGGCCTCGCGCACTTCTACGAGCACATGGCGTTCAAAGGCACGAGCACCGTCGGCACCAAGGACTATCAGAAGGAAAAGCCGGTGCTCGACGAGCTGCATCGGGTCGGAACGGAGCTGGAAGAGCGTCAACGGAACCTGGCCAGGCGCAGCGCCGACATGGCGCCGGATCCAGCCGAGAACGCTGCCGTGGAAGGACTGCAAAAGCGGTTCAAGGAGCTTCAAGAACAGGCCGCTCAATACGTGGCGGGTAACGAAATGGCGCTTCTTTATCAGCGCCATGGCGGCGTCGGCCTGAATGCGTCGACGGGCAAAGATCTGACGCGCTACGTGATCAGCCTTCCGTCGAACCGGTTGCCCTTGTGGGCGGCGATTGAAGCGGACCGCATGGCGAATCCCGTGCTCCGCGAGTTTTATAAGGAACGCGGCGTCGTCATGGAAGAGCGCCGATTACGGAACGATGACAGCCCTACGGGACTGCTCTATGAAACCTTTACCTCTGCCGCTTTTCGGGCGCATCAATACGGCGTACCGACGATCGGTTGGGAATCCGACATCCTTTCACTGACGCCGGCGGCGACGGAGGCCTTTTTCAAGACCTATTATGGGCCGAACCGGGCGACGATCGGCATTGTAGGCGACATCGATCCGAAAGCAGTCGTCACCTTGATCGAGAATACCTTCGGCAAAATTCCGCCCGGACCGCCGCCGCCTCAAATGGTGACGGTCGAGCCTCCGCAGCGCGGAGAGCGGCGCGTCGAAGTGGAATTCGATGCCGAACCCATGCTGGCGATCGGATTCCATAAGCCTGGTCTCGGCCATCCCGATGACTATGTGTTCGATGTCATCGATGAGCTGCTGACCGATGGACCGACGTCGCGGCTCTACACCAAACTCGTCCGGGACGGGCGCCTGGCCGCTTCGGTAAATTCCGATGCCAACTATCCCGGCGTCCGTTCGGCCAATCTCTTCGTGCTGAGCGCCACCCCTCTGGCTCCGCATGAAGCGACGGAGGTGGAGGCCGCCATTCTGGCCGAGCTTGAACGGCTCAAAACTGAACCGGTCTCCGCCAAAGAGCTGGAGCGGATCATCAATAACCTGGACGCCGACATGGTTCGCGCCTTGCGGTCCAACAGCGGATTGGCCTCTCAGCTCGCGTTGTATCAGACCGTCGCCGGCGACTGGCGGTACGTGCTCAAGTCGCGCGATAAGATCGCCGCCGTCACGCCGGACGACATTCAACGTGTCGCCGCCCAGTACTTCACGAAATCCAACCGCACGGTCGCTACCTTGGTCAAGAAGACGACGTCCAAGCCATTGACTACCGCTGTGTCGGGCAAGGAGGGCCGCTCATGATCACCAAGGCTCTCGGCTCACGGATGCATCGGCTGCAGGTCGTCAGCCTTGCGGCGGCCGTCCTATTTACGGCGGCCGTCGCTACCGCCTCCGGCGATCCACGGAAAATGGTGTTCCCCCCGGTCGAGTTTTCGCCCACGGAGCCGGCGCGGGTCGTGCTCGACAACGGCATGGTCGTCTATCTGCTGGAAGATCATGAATTGCCGCTCGTCAACCTGTCGGCCATGATACGGACAGGAGGATGGCTCGAGCCTGCCGACAAAGTAGGACTCGCGGCGTTGACCGGCTCGGTCATGCGAACGGGCGGCGGGGGCGGAATGACCGCCGACCAGATCGATGAGGAGCTCGAGCAATTTGCGATCGACATCAACGTGTCGATGGGACGCCAGTCGGGGACGGCTTCGCTGGACGTGCTGAAGAAGGATCTCGAGCGGGGACTCAAGATTTACGCGGGACTCCTGCGTCAGCCCTCATTCGAGACCGGACGCGTCGAGCTGGCCAAGCTTCAAACGATCGAGGGTATCAGACGCCGTCAGGACAGCCCGGGGTCCATTGTCGGGCGTGAATTTCTCAAGCAACTCTACGGCTCCGACCATCCGAGCGCCCGTGAGAGCACGGTCGAATCGATCAAGGGCATCACGCGGGACGATCTTGCGGCGTTCCATCGGCGCACGGTCCATCCCAACGGCGTCATCCTCGGAGTGACCGGCGATTTTAAACGCGATGAGATGATCGCCCTGCTGCGCAAGACGTTCGCCGATTGGGAGAAAGGCGATGTGGCTGATGTGAAGATTGCGGACGTGCGGGAGGACGGGGGGCCGGCGATCGTCCGATTTGTCAATAAGGATACGTCGCAGACGCATCTGCGCATCGGACACCTGACGATCAAAGAAAATGATCCCGATTATGTGGCATTGGCGATTGCCAATGACATTTTGGGAGGCAGTTCGTTTCGCAGCCGCTTGTTCAACGATGTCCGGACGAAACGCGGTCTCGCCTACTCGGTCGGGAGCCGACTCAATGTCGGAATGCATGACCAGGGTGTCTGGCTGATGCGGGCGGAAACGAAATTGCCTTCCACCCAGGAAGTGGTCACGCGGTTCGTGGCCAATATGGAGCGCATGCGGACGGAACCCGTCACCGACGAGGAATTGACGGAGGCAAAGCAGGCCTACGTCAACTCGTTCGTGTTTTCTTTCGCCAGTCCGGCGGCGATCGTCAGCCGGTTTGTGGAGTTGGAATACGACGGGCTCCCCAAGGATTTTCTCCAGCAGCTCCGTGCGAGGGTCGTCGCGCTCAGCAAAGAGGACGTTCTCAGGGCTGCGAAAAAGCACTTTCATCCGAACCGCCTGACGATCGTCGCGGTCGGATCGGGAGAAGCCCTGCCGAAGCTCTTGTCGGCGTTCGGCGAAGTCAAAGAAATAAAGTTGGCACCTGAAGGTTGAAAGAGAGATCAAAAGATAACAGTGGTCGCCGTCGTGTTGCACGACCGCATCGGCTCCGCAGTACGGTGCCCGAGCCTCGGCACAAGTCGTATGCGGCATCCCATTCCTCACTGGAACTTCAGTCGCCTGAAAAGAAGGTAAAAGACACACCATGCCGTTGGAAGATGATTTTTCGGACATCATTAAGAAGGCTCGTACGGGACTCAAGCTTTCGATCGGCGATGTGGCCAGGCTAACCGGATTGCCCGGAGCCGACATCACGGCGTTGGAACGAGGCGATCAGCTGCGGGACCGGGCGGAATTACTCGCCCTGTCCAATGCCTTGGGATTGCGCCTCGAAGCCTTGCAGGCGATCGTGTTGGACAAGTGGGTCCCTCAGCCGCTTCCGCTCATGTCCGGCATTGAGACCGTGCATGGAGAGATCAGCGGCTACGCCGTCAAAGGCTATGTCGTCCATGATGCCGGCGAAGCGGTGCTGGTCGATACGGCCTACAATGCGGAGATGATGCTGGAAATCCTCGAGGCGCGGCACCTTCGCCTGTCGGCCGTCTGTCTGACGCACGGTCACGCGGATCATGCCGAAGGCATTCAACGCATCATCAATCGCTGGCCTGTTCCTGTCTACCTCGGGCCTGATGACGTCTCGCTGCTGCATTGGAAGCCTTCCGAGCAGCACCTCAAGCGGCCCGACCACGGCGGAAGGGTTCGTGTCGGCCGGTTGGAGCTCCGTTGTCTCGCGACGCCAGGGCATACCGCCGGCGGCTTCTGTTATCGTGTGGAGATGCCGTGGGGGCCGGTGTCGTTCGTCGGCGACACGCTGTTCGCCGGCTCGATCGGTCGATCGAACCCGGCCCAGCTCTATCATACGCACCTTGACTCGGTCCGGCGCTGCGTATTGAGCCTGCCTCACGATTGTTTGCTGTTGCCGGGACATGGTCCGGGGACGACGGTCGCTGAAGAACTGGAGCACAATCCCTTTTACACCGCGCACTGAAGACGCGAATCCTTGTCGGCCGGCCCAATGGACCACCCGATGGGCGAACACAACCTTCATCAGACGACGAACGGCAGCCTGCTCCGGTCCGAAGACCGTCCATCGCAGGAGCTTCCCGACGTGACAGCCGACGACGAATCGATGTTTTCGCGTTGGACGCTGCCGCTCTCGTTGTTCGCACTAACGGTCTTTACGACATTGTGGGCCGGCGCCTATCAGGCCTACAGCGGAACGATCCGCGGGCCGATCGCCTTTCTGTCGGAACATCCGGAGATGCTGTGGCAAGGCATTCCGTTCGCGGGTACGTTGCTTTTTATTCTGCTCACACACGAGTTCGGGCACTTCATCCTCTCGAAGATCCACCGCGTCCCGGCCTCTCTTCCGCTGTTCATTCCGGGCCCGCCGCATTTTATTGGAACCTTCGGCGCCATCATCCGGATGCGCGGGCCAATCTTGAACCGGCGCGCGTTGTTCGATATCGGCGTCGCCGGCCCCCTGGCCGGATTTGCCGTCGCCCTTGTGGCCCTGGCCTTCGGACTCTTCCTGTCGACGGTCGTCGACCGGACGTCGACGTTCGGATTACAACTGGGCGAGCCGCTGCTCCTGAAATTGATGGCGTGGCTGATCATTGGACCCTTGCCGCCGCAGGCAGACGTCTTGCTGCATCCCGTCGCGTTCGCCGCTTGGTTCGGCCTGTTCGTCACGTCCTTGAATTTGATTCCCATCGGTCAACTGGACGGCGGACATGTGGCCTATGCCTTATGGGGCAATCGCCAGCGGACGATGGCGTTTGCCGTGATTCCGCTGCTCATCATGCTGGGATTCATTGGGTGGCCGGGATGGTTTATCTGGGCGTTCATGGCCGGCGTCTGGGGCATCGGCCATCCCCCGGTCGTCGATCCACATGTTCCGCTCGGACGAGGGCGAGTGCTGGTTGGATGGATCGCGTTTGCCGTCTTCGTGCTGACCTTCGCTCCCATTCCCTTCTCCTTCCACTAAGGCCGGTGGTCAGCGGTCATGTCGGGCTATTGATATGCCCTGCCCTCTGGTGCAGACTCGCTCCCCGGCAGCTCTGAACAAAGGTCATTGATGTCCACTCTTGCGCACTTCCGTTTTGCCGTCTGGATGATAGGGCTTTTCTGGCTCTATGTGCAGGCTGCTCCCGGCGCCCAAAGCGACGGACGCTTCACGCTCGTCATGAACGGGGCCGGCGTCAAAGACAATCAGACGGGATTGGTTTGGGAGCAGGAGCCGGACCGGGAGCATGACGTCTGGAGCCGGTCAAACGAGCGTTGTGCGTCGAAAGAAGTCGGAGGTCAGAAAGGCTGGCGTGCGCCGTCGGTGGAGGAGCTCAAGACGCTGATCGATCCGGCGCAGCGGGATCCGGCGCTTCCGCCGGGCCATCCCTTTTCGAACATCAAATCCGAAATTTACTGGACGAGTACACCCGATGCCAACGACGACATCGTGGCCTGGCAGGTCAGTTTCTTCAGCGGCGAGCCGGTGACCGATCAGAAATCGGGCACACGCCGCATGTGGTGTGTGCTGAGCCCTCTCTCGAAGTGACCTTGTGAAGCCGTAGACCCGGCGGTTGAGTCTGGTCTTTCTCGATCCAACTTTCTTTTCCAGACATTCGCCAGCGAGGCCAGCTTTGTTCGTGCCGATTGGCCTTCCTCGGCAAGTGTTTCGAGAAAATCAGATAGCCGTCTGGCCTTCAGCACGGTGTAGAAGGTCACACCGATGGCGAGAAGCAGGGCGGCTCATGTCTTCCATCTCCGATCTGAGCTCGGCGTACAGGCGGTCGGTGCCGAGGTGGTCGCTGATCATTCGATACAGTTCCTTGACTTGCCCGTTGGTCGGACACCGTCGAGACTTGCAAATCAATACCGTATACAGCCACTGGTTGTCGACGATACAGCTGTTGTCATCGCCGGCCGCCGCAGTTCTCGCATCCGTTTTTACAGAATTTTGATGCGCTGACTTACCGGTTTAATTCGGTCTTGATACGGCGTTGGATACAGTATGTCCAGGCGCAATGAGGAAGCCGCTATGACGCTTTTGGTAATGGGCTTATTATTGGGCCTGGTGGGAGTTGTGTGGATGACGGTGTTCGTCCAAAAAGCTTCTGGCCGGTCCGTGTAACTCGAAGGCCGCATAAGCGAAAGGTCTGGGGAAAATCGTGCAGCTGCGTTGGTGGATGGCAAGAGTTGTGATGGCGGTAACGTGCGCAATGACTGTCCCCGCTTCAGGAGAAGAGCCTGCGGATAGGATGGGACCAGAAGAGCATCGCAAAGGAGAAATTGGAGGGCCCACTCCGGAGGCTCAGCAGCGGCTACCGGACTGGCACTACGGCGGGTTTGTGGATTTGGGTTATTCGCTCGACTTCAATTTTCCAGAAAACCATCATTTTCGAGATCGGAGCACCACGCCAAAAGTCAATGAACTCGATTTGAACATGGCGGGCGTCTACGTCCGGAAGGATGCAACCGAAGCGTCTCGTTGGGGGACGGAATGGTTGGTGCAAACCGGCGAAGACTCGAAAGCGTTCGGGTTCGCCACCAACGTGCCCCACGCATCCGGCTCGGATGTATGGCGACATTTCGGTCGAGCCAATGTGTCGTACCTTGCGCCGGCGGGAAATGGCCTGACCTTACAGGCAGGGTTATTCAATAGCTTTATCGGATATGAGTCCCTGTATGCCAAGGACAACGCCAACTATACCCGCGCTTGGATCGCCGACTATTCACCGTACTTGATGTTCGGGGTCAACGCCCAATACCAGTTCAACGAACAATGGAGCGGCGCCTTGTTCATCATCAACGACTACGTCCATCTCGAGCAATCCAACAACGTCCCCAGCTATGGCGCGCAGGTCGCATACAAGCCCGCTCGCGAGTGGACCATGAAGGAAACCGTTTATTACGGGTCAGACCAGTCGAACACCGATATCGAGTTCTGGCGCTTCTTCTCCGACTCGATCGTGGAGTGGAAGGGCGAGCGTGTGACGGTGGGTTTTGACTATCAGGTCGGGACCCAAAAGAATGCGTCGGCCCCGGGAAATCCGCGCGATTTTTGGACCGGAAGTTCGCTCGGAGCCACGTGGCACATCGCAGGACCTTGGACTGCCTCCGTCAGGCCGGAATTTTTCTGGGACAGGAACGGCTTGATGACGGGGTCGGAGCAGTTGATCAAAGCGATCACGACCACCGCGGAATACCGGATTCCCTATAAGTGGACAAACACGATCTGCCGATTGGAGTACCGGTACGATGATTCCACGGGGCCGGGCGGCGGCTTCTTCAAAGGCACGAACAACGTCCTCACCCCCGGGCAGCAGATGCTCATCTTTGCCGTTATCGGGACATTTGATTCACCGTGACGGGAAAAAGCAAAACAATCAGCATGTCCCTGTCAGGAATCGAATCACGAAACTGGCGCGGCCCAATAATTTGACACCGTTTTTATGCGGCATTTGGTAGCGTTCGAGTGCCGAACACGGAGACATGCCGTATGGATGTTCTGTTGCTCAGCCTGTTCATTGGATTTTTTCTACTTACAGCCTGGTTGATCTTTGCATTGGACCGGCTCTAGAGGATCGTTTATGAGCCCCGTCTACGTTGTCGGCGGAATCCTCTCGTTGGGCTTGTTGATCTATTTGGTGATCGCTTTGCTCAAGCCGGAGAAATTCTGATGACACTCAATGGCCTGTTTCAGATCACTTTCTACTTCGTCGTCCTCTTGGTGATGGCTAAACCATTGGGTTGGTACATGGCACGTGTGTATGAGCAGCGTCCGTGCGGATTGGATACAATCCTCTCTCCGCTCGAGCGCCTGATCTACCGCCTGTGCAGGATTCGTTGTGCTGATGAGATGGATTGGAAGACGTACGCTACGGCCGTGTTGTTGTTCAACGCGGCAGGGATGCTCACGCTCTACGTCCTGCAGCGGGTACAAAGCCTTCTCCCGTTCAACCCTGCCGCACTCGGCGCCGTAGGACCGGATCTCGCCTTCAACACGGCAGCCAGCTTTGCGAGCAATACGAATTGGCAAGCCTACGGCGGCGAAGCAACGTTGAGCTATCTCACGCAAATGGTCGGGCTCACCGTCCAAAATTTCGTCTCAGCCGCCACTGGAATGGCCATCCTTGTGGCGCTCGTTCGCGGTCTCGCCCGCCGGAATACCGAAACGATTGGAAATTTCTGGACAGACCTGACCAGAGGCACCATCTATATCCTGTTGCCGCTCTCTGTCGTATGGGCTCTTGTCCTCGTGTCCCAAGGCGTCGTGCAGACGTTTGGCGCCTATGAGACCGCCTCGCTCACCCAAACGGTCACCTATGAGAAACCTATCATGGGCCCGGATGGACAGCCGGTATCCGATGGGCAGGGAAAACCGAAGACCGACTCCGCCACGAACAGGGAACAAGTCATCGCACTCGGCCCTGCCGCTTCCCAAATCGCCATAAAACAATTGGGCACAAACGGTGGCGGCTTCTTCAATGTCAATTCTGCGCATCCGTTTGAAAATCCGACGCCCTTGTCCAATTTTCTTGAAATGCTGGCCATCCTCCTGATTCCAGCCGCGCTCTGCTACACCTTTGGCATGATGGTTGGTGACACGCGTCAGGGATGGGCATTGCTGTCGGCCATGACGGTGATTTTGATCGCCATGCTCGGGCTGGCTTTGTGGGCTGAGCAACAGGGCAATCCGGTCTTCGCACCGGTCGGCGTTGATCAAACCGTGAATGGCGGCCATTCGGGCGGGAACATGGAAGGCAAAGAAGCCAGATTCGGAGTGGTCAACTCCGTGCTTTGGGCCTCTGTGACGACCGCCGCTTCCAATGGCAGCGTCAATTCTATGCACGATTCCTATACGCCGTTAGGCGGACTGGTTCCGCTTTTTCTCATGCAATTCGGCGAAGTGGTCTTCGGAGGCGTGGGGTCCGGGCTCTACGGCATGATTGTCTTCGCCATCATCGCGGTGTTTATCGCAGGATTGATGGTCGGGAGGACCCCTGAGTATCTCGGAAAGAAAATCGAACCCTATGAAATGAAGATGGCCTCGCTGCTCATACTCATTATGCCCATCCTTGTGTTGGGGCTGACAGCCGTTGCTGTCGTGACCGACGTCGGCACGTCCTCCAGGCTCAACCCCAGCGCGCATGGCTTCAGCGAGATTCTCTACGCGTACACGTCTCAGGGGAACAATAATGGCAGCGCCTTTGCCGGGCTGAATGCCAACACGCCGTTCTATAACATCACCGGCGGCTTCGCGATGCTGATTTCCCGTTTTTGGTTGGCCGTGCCCACTCTTGCACTCGCCGGTGCGTTGGCGAGAAAAAAGAGTATCCCGGCCGGTGCGGGTACCCTGCCGACTCATACACCGCTCTTCGTTGTACTTTTGATCGGTGTGATCATCATGGTCGGAGCACTCACATTCGTTCCGGCTCTCGCCCTAGGACCGATCGTCGAACATTTGTTGATGTAGCGGCATTCAAGAATCGCGGAACGTAGGTCTATGACGACATCGGTGGGAACTCACACGACTCACTCTCTGTTTGATCCGATCATTCTGAGACAGGCACTCTTCGATGCCTGTGTGAAGCTTGACCCGCGTCACCAAATCAAAAATCCGGTCATGTTTGTGGTGTGGGTGGGCAGCGTCTTGACCACGGTTTTATTTCTGCAGGCAGTAGGCGGGTCCGGGGAAGCGCCGGGCTGGTTCATCCTCTCTATCACACTCTGGCTCTGGTTCACGGTGCTCTTTGCGAACTTTGCCGAGGCCATGGCGGAAGGGCGAGGCAAAGCTCAGGCCCATTCTCTTCGGCAAGCGCGCCGGGAACTGACCGCGAAAAGACTCGGTGCGGTCGAGCCGAACCATGAACATCCTCTCGGATGGAACCAGGAACACAACCGCCTGGATCGATGCCGCATGGTCTCCGCCAACGAATTGAAAAAGGGCGACATCGTCTTGGTTGAAGCGAACGAATTTGTTCCCGCGGATGGGGAAGTCATTGAAGGCGTGGCCTCCGTGAACGAAAGCGCGATCACCGGTGAGAGCGCGCCGGTCATACGAGAGAGCGGCGGAGATCGCAGCGCGGTGACGGGCGGAACGAAGGTGCTCTCGGATTGGCTGATTATCAAAGTGACGGCGAGTCCGGGCGAGAGTTTCCTTGACCGGATGGTGGCCATGGTCGAAGGGGCGAAACGTCAAAAGACCCCGAACGAGATCGCACTCAACATTCTGCTGGCTGCTCTGACGATCATCTTTCTGTTGGCGACCGTCACCCTGGCGCCATTCTCTATGTATAGCGTGACAGCCGCCGGTCACGGGTCGCCGATTTCGGTCAGCATCCTTATCGCGCTGTTGGTGTGCCTCATTCCAACGACGATTGGCGCGTTGCTGTCCGCGATCGGGATTTCAGGCATGGACCGCATGGTCCAAGCCAATGTCATTGCAATGTCCGGCAAGGCGGTCGAGGCCGCGGGGGACGTGGACGTGCTGTTGCTTGACAAGACCGGCACGATCACATTGGGGAACCGCCAAGCGACGTCGTTTTTCCCATCCGAAGGCGTGAGCGATTCGGCCTTAGCCGATGCCTGTCAGTTATCCTCCTTAGCAGATGAGACGCCGGAAGGCCGCAGTATCGTGGTTCTCGCAAAAGAGAAGTACGGGTTAGGCGCCCGCGACATCAGCGAATTGGGGGCGACGACGTTTCTTCCTTTCAGTGCTCAAACGCGAATGAGCGGCGTGAATTGTAATGGTCGAGAAATCCGCAAGGGATCGTCGGACGCCATTGAATCATACGTGACGGCGCAAGGCGGGCATTTCTCCCAGTTTGTTCGCCTGGCCGCCGAGACGATCGCCAAGCAGGGAGGCACGCCGCTGGTGGTCGCAGAAGGCAGCAAGGTACTGGGTGTCATAGGGTTGCAGGACATCGTCAAAGGCGGAATCAAGGAGCGGTTTATTGAGTTACGGCGCATGGGGATTAAGACGGTCATGATCACCGGAGACAATCCACAGACGGCGGCTGCCGTGGCGGCGGAAGCGGGTGTTGATGATTTCCTCGCACAAGCGACGCCCGAAGCCAAGCTCAAGCTCATTCGCGATCTCCAAGCGGAAGGCCGGCTCGTGGCTATGACGGGGGATGGCACTAATGATGCGCCGGCATTGGCGCAAGCCGATGTTGCGGTCGCCATGAACACAGGGACGCAAGCGGCGAAGGAAGCAGGCAACCTCGTGGATCTGGATTCCAACCCCACAAAACTGATTGAGATTGTCGAAATCGGTAAGCAGCTATTAATGACCAGAGGCGCATTGACCACGTTCAGTATTGCCAACGATGTGGCGAAATACTTTGCCATCATTCCGGCCGCTTTTGCCACGACGTACCCAGCCCTGGATGCATTGAATGTCATGCATCTGGCCACGCCCTACAGTGCGGTGCTGTCCGCAGTCATTTTTAATGCCCTCATCATCATTGCGTTGATACCGCTGGCGCTGCGAGGCATCCAGTATCGTCCGATCGGTGCCGCTCCTTTGCTCCGGCGTCACATTCTGGTCTACGGCGTAGGAGGAGTGATCGTGCCGTTTATCGGCATCAAGTTGATCGACATGTTTCTGGTCGCGTTGCATTTGGTCTGAGGACGTGATGAGAGAGCAGCTACGTCCCGCGCTGACGATGTTGGTGGTTCTGACCGTCTTCACCGGTCTGGTGTATCCTCTCGCGGTCACAGGTCTTGCTCAGCTGCTGTTCCCGCTTCAGGCCAATGGCAGCCTAATTGTTCGTGATGGGAAGATCATCGGATCTGAGCTCATTGGACAACACTTCGATCATCCCAAGTATGTTTGGGGCCGTCCCTCGGCGACCGCGCCATTTGCTTACAATGCGGCTGCGTCCAGCGGATCGAACCTGGGACCAACGAACCCTGTCCTGATCGAGACGGTAAAGGTGAGAGTCGCTGCACTCCGAGCAGCCGATCCGGGCAACGACGCACCCATTCCTGTCGATCTCGTCACCGCGTCTGGAAGCGGACTCGATCCTCACATCAGTCCGGCCGCAGCTGAATACCAAATGAAGCGCGTGACACAAGCGCGAGGCCTTGACGAAAACCGCGTGAAAGAGCTGGTGCTTCGGCAGACTGAAGAACGCCAGTTGGGGTTCTTAGGGGAGCGGCGCGTGAATGTCTTGAAACTAAATCTGGCCCTCGATGCTCTGGCTCACTGACTCTGGAATGAAGGTCTTGCTCCGACTAACGGGAACCATACTCGATGCTTGCCCTGCGAAAGCTTGAGGTTGCCTCGTTCTCCGATGACCGGTGCCGGGCGGTCGCCTTCCGCAACGTTGTGGCGCCGTCGGCTCGAGGTCGACGCTGCCTGGGTTCTCAAATAATCGAAACTCGGTTTTGTCATCATCATCGCGATCCCAGGCCAGAGCTTGGATTAGCCCGACCACACTGATCCATAGACGCGCCTCATCATTGATACGACAGGATAGCGCTTGCCATCTTAGAATGTGGTAAAAAGACACCGACGCGACATAACAATCCCGTCAAGGCCTTACGGCATGAGAAGGCAAGCGTTTCTCATCGTTGTCTCGGCCCCCACCATCCGAAGTCTGCGCCCAGCGGGCTAAGAGTCTCCATGAGCGAAAAACGGCCAGATCCTGATGCACTCCTCAAACAGGTGCAAACGGAGGAAGCTCGACAGCTTCAGGGAAAGCTCAAGATCTTCTTTGGCGCCAACCCGGGAGTAGGGAAAACCTATGCCATGCTGCAGGCGGCGCACGAACAGCGCCGCGATGGAGTCGATGTCGTCATCGGCGTCGTCGAGACTCACGGGAGGGCGGAAACTGAAGCGTTATTACCCGGTCTCGAAGTGTTGCCTCGCCGAATCGTCGAGTATCGCGGCACCGAGCTGAAGGAATTCGATCTCGACGCCGCCCTTGCACGCCGCCCCACCGTCATCCTTATCGACGAACTGGCCCATACGAACGCGCCGGGTCTTCGACACGCCAAACGCTGGCAGGACGTGCAGGAGTTGTTGAAGGCCGGCATTACGGTTTACACCACCGTCAACGTCCAGCATCTGGAGAGCCTGAACGACGTCGTGGCCCAGATCACCGGCGTGCGGGTCCGCGAAACGGTCCCTGATTCCGTGATCGAGCGCGCAGACGACGTCGAGCTGATCGATCTTCCGCCCGACGATTTGCTGCAACGGTTGAAGGACGGAAAGGTCTACGTTCCTGAGCAAATTCAGCATGCCATTCAACACTTCTTCACCAAAGGCAACCTGATCGCTCTCCGGGAACTCGCGCTCCGGCGCACCGCCGAGCGTGTCGATCAGCAGATGGAAGTCTATCGGCGCGACCACGCGGTGGTCCGCACGTGGCCGGCGGCGGAAACGATCATGGTCTGCGTCAATATGAAGCCGCGCGGACCACGTCTGATCCGAGCCGCCCGGCAAATGGCCGCGAATCTTCATGCCAAGTGGATCGCCGTCTATGTTCAGATTCCACGGCACCTTCGATCGCCGCAGGCGGAACGGGATCGACTCGTCCAGACGCTACGCCTTGCCGAGCAGTTGGGGGCTGAGACGGTCACCTTGACGGGAGAGCGCGTAGCCCAAGAGCTGCTGGACTACGCTCGGAACCGCAATGCCACCAAGATCATCGTGGGAAAACCAGTGCGGTCGCTATGGAAAGAGTGGCTGTTCGGATCCGTCGTGTCCGAGCTGGTTCATCAAAGCGGCGACATTGACATCTACGTCATCACCGGTGAGGTAGGCGAAGGACAGCCGCTCATTCGCCGTAGCCTCAAGAGAACAAGCAATCGGCGCGAATACCTCTATGCCTTGATTGTCGTCGGACTTGCCACGGCCATTGCCTGGGAGATGTTTCCGTATTTCGCCCAGGCAAACCTGATCATGATGTACCTTATGGCGGTCATCGTGATCGCCGTCCGATTTGGTCGGGGCCCATCGGTCCTGGCATCGGTGGTGACGGTGGCCGCGTTCGACTTTTTCTTCGTGCCTCCGTATTTTTCGTTCGCCGTCTCGGACATCCAATATCTGTTGACCTTTGCCATCATGCTGATCGTCGCACTCGTGATCAGCAATCTTGCCGTGCGTATTCGTGAACAAGCCGAGCTGGCGCGCTACCGAGAGCGACGAACGTCTGTGTTGTATGCGATGAGCAAAGATTTGGCGACGCATCGAGGCACCGCCATGCTCGCGCAAGTGGCGGTCAAACATTTACGCGACGTCTTCGACGGCCAGGTAGCGATGTTTTTGGCGGATGCTGAAAAGCGCGTACGATTGCAACGGAGCGAGCAGCTGTTTTTTGAATTTGATCCTAAAGAATCCGGTGTGGCGCAATGGGTATTCGATCACAACGAGCGAGCAGGGTTGGGGACCGATACGCTGCCCGGAGCCAGCGCACTCTATCTTCCGTTGGTCGGAGCAGGCGGGCCAATCGGCGTCTTGGCCGTGAGGCCGAAAGATGCCGGCTTGTTGCTGGATCCCGAGCAGTTGCATCTGCTCGAATCGCTCGTGAATCAGGTGGCGTTGTCGATCGAACGTACCCGCCTCTCTGATGAAGCCCAGCAGGCCCATGTGCGGGTCGAAACCGAGCGCATGCGCAATGCCATTCTCAGTTCGGTCTCTCATGACTTACGAACACCGCTGGCGACGATTACGGGAGCCGCCAGCAGCTTATTGGACGAGCGAAGTGCACTCGATGCACACGATCGTCTAGAGCTTTCTCGAGCCATCTACCGGGAGGCGGATCGACTGGACCGATTGCTCAAAAACCTGCTCGACATGATGCGGATCGAAGCCGGCGCCGTACAGCTCAAGAAGGATTGGCATCCGCTGGATGAAATCGTTGGCGCCGCCCTCTCCAGGCTCGAAGAACGGTTACGGAATCATCGTGTGAAAACAACATTTCCTCAAGACCTGCCCATGGTGCAAATCGATGGAGTGCTGCTGGAGCAGGTGATGATGAACTTGCTCGAAAATGCGGCCAAGTATGCTCCGACAGGAAGTGTCGTCGAATTGTCTGCCTCGGCGGGTGACCGGGAAGTGGTCGTCGAGGTCGCGGATCGAGGACAGGGAATCCCGCCTGGCGAAGAAGCTCGCATTTTTGACAAGTTTTACCGCGCGAAGCCTGCTGTGGAGGGAGGCGTCGGTCTTGGACTGACGATCTGCCGCGGCATCATCGAAGCGCATGGGGGACGAATCTGGGCCGAAAACCGCACCGGCGGCGGTGCCGTGTTTCGATTTGCGATTCCCCTGTCGGAGGACCCGCCTCCCATTGCGACGGACTATACCGAGAAACATCAGACATCTACCTAACGGCGAACGATGTCACACGAGGCGACGATTGTGCTCATCGAAGATGAAGCTGAAATTCGCCGCTTTCTCCGCACAACTCTGCCGGGCCATGGCTTCCGTATTTACGAAGCGACGACGGGCCAGGCCGGTCTGATCGAAGTCAAAACGAGAAATCCGGATTTCATTCTGCTCGATCTTGGGCTTCCGGATATGGATGGCATCGAAGTGATCCGGCAGATTCGCGGCTGGACTCGGACGCCGATCATCGTGCTGTCCGCGCGAGAGCAGGAGGAGCAAAAGGTCACCGCACTGGATCTTGGGGCGGATGATTACGTGACGAAGCCCTTCGGCATCAACGAACTGCTTGCCCGAATCAGAGCGGCGCTACGCCATGCATCCCGGCCGGACGGACCGGAGGGGGAGTCCTCGTTGGTATTCGGAAATGTACGTGTGGAACTGGGGCGCCGGCTGGTGTTCGTCGATGAAAAAGAAATCCATTTGACGGCAATCGAGTATAAGCTGCTCGCAACGCTCGTCCGACACGCGGGAAAAGTCGTGACGCACCGGCAATTGCTCAAAGAGGTGTGGGGGCCGCTGCACGTCGAAGAAGGACATTATCTGCGAGTATATATGCGGCAACTGCGAAACAAGCTTGAGGCGTCTCCAGCCAACCCGAAGTATCTGCTGACAGAACTGGGGGTGGGGTACCGTCTTCGGACAGAATAACCGCGCCGCGCCGCAGATTTGCCTTGAGACGGCGGCCCCACAGTAAGCCGCGTCAGCGGCCAGTCGCAGCTACTTCTGCAAACCGGTGCTTCAGCCGGTCCATCAGGAGGTTCATGGCCGTCGTTCTGGCCCGTTCGATTTCGTGCTTGTCGTCGACCAGAGCGGCAGGGCCGACGGTCCTCGTCACCGCTTCGGCCTCTTCCTCAAAGAGGCGGGCTCCTGTCTTGACATCCCACAGCACGGCTTTGAGCAGGCATAGGACATCGCTCTCCGTGCCGTCCGCCAGATACGCGCCAAGAATCGTCCAGTACAGCAAACCCGCTTTGTAATTGTTGTAGTGGTCAACGGCGGCTGCGCCGTCAAACACAAGCAGCCAATCGATCCCATACCGTTTGGCGGACGCCAGCAGTTCCGTCAGCGTATGTCCTTTCAAAGAGGAGAGGGTCAAAAAGCCGGCGCTTCGACCGCCTGAAGGGAGTGGAATCGCCTGCGACCAGGCGAGCACGGCATCACGGTCTTGGCCCGTCCATTCAAATTCCCGGTTGAGAAACCCGGTGGGTTTCAAATACAGACCGAGCGTCGGCGCGTTCGGCCGCGTGGGAGCGGCGCTGGCGGCGGGTAGTCCGCTGATAAATTGCGATTCTTCCTGGTCGATGGTGTCCGCGAGACGGTCTCGGGAAAGACCCTGACTGTCCGCGCAGCCGCCGACAATCAAGACGAGGGCGAGGGAAAGCCAGCATCGACGCATCGGAATGACGTTCAGGCGGTGAGCCATATGGCGCTCTTCACTGGACGACCGATTGTTCGGTGAGCGGCGTGATACGGTCCGCGACCGCCTGGACGATGCCTTCACGCTCCCCGGCGACTTTCAAACCCTGAAAGCTCAGGTAATATCCTCCATGGCTCGGCGCCTGAATCGTGGCGAGGACTTCAACCCGTGCGCCCTCTTCGACGTCGGGATCTTTGACGGTCGGAAAGCCGCAAATTCCAAAGACGGCGACATTAATCGAAGCCGTCTCATCTTCAAGTGAGAACAGATAGGCGCCGTAGCAGGTCGTTCCTGCCGGCAGCCTATACGGGTCCAACGGCTGGACATTGCGAACGGTTCCGGAGAGTGCGACTTGTTTCAGATGGTAGATCGCGGGCTCATCGAGGATGTCACGAATCGTGATGACGTCGGCTGCGGATGCACTGGAAAGGGTAATCAATGCGAGACTGATTGAACACCCCCGCAGCCATACCACGGATAGCCGGAACATTGGGCGCGATTCTAGCACGTCCTCACCGCTCTCGACGATCACTCGAAAATCTTTCGCCGAGGAAGGTCTCCCGCTATAATCCGCCAGTTTCTTAGAGGAGGAGTTCATGACCACACCGCAGCTGGACACCTACATCGTCGAACATCGAGGCGGATTCGAAAGTTTGTTGGGGCAGATGGTCGAGATACCCTCGATCAGCATGGACCCAACGAAAGCGACGGACGTCCGGCGAATGGCCGATCTCGCCACGCAGGTATTAACCGAGTTTGGCGCGGAAGCGCGAATCGTCGAGACGGGCGGCTATCCGATCGTCTCCGGCGGATGGACGGCCGGCGCCGAGTATCCCACCGTGACGGTCTACAATCATCTGGACGTGCAGCCGGCGCAAGAGCCTGAATGGCAGCAGGCGCCGTTCGCCTTCAAGAATGAGGGCGGCATCTATCGGGGGCGCGGCGCGACCGATGACAAGGGCCCGGCGCTCGCGGTGCTGTTCGCAGCGCGTTATGCGATGGACCAAGGTCTGCCGATCAACATCCGGTTCCTCTGGGAGCTTGAGGAGGAAATCGGGAGTCCGCATTTTGCCGGCGGCCTCAAAGACCGGAGTCACATCCCTCGCCCCGACTCAGTGGTCGTGTCCGATACGATCTGGATCGCCAAGGGACAGCCGGCGATGCCCTATGGGCTGCGAGGCTTGGTTGGGGCAAGGCTGACGTTGAGAACCGGCAGCAAGGACGCCCATTCCGGAGTCACCGGCGGAGCGGCAAGAAATCCGCTTGCCGAACTGATGGAGGTTGCCCATGCCTGCGTCAACGCCAAAACAGGCGAAGTGACAATACCGGGATTCTATCATGATGTGGTCAAGGCGACGAAGGAGGAGATCAAGAGCTTTCTCAAGTCTGGATTTCAGGTGAAGCGCTTCAAGGAGGCCTACGGGCTTCATGCCTTGCGGACCGATGATCCGGCCGAGGTGATGCGCCGTATTTGGGCGGCTCCAACGTTTGAAATTCATGGCTTGACGGGCGGATATCACGGCCCAGGAGTGAAGACGGTCGTGCCTGGTCACGGTGAATTGAAAGTCACCATGCGGCTCGTGCCAAACCAGACACCGGAAAAGGCGTTTGCCCTGCTCAAAAAATACGTGTCTAAACTGAACCCTGACGTGAAGGTCCAGCCTGAAGGCATGCTGCATCCGTTCAAAGGCAGTTTCGATGGCCCCTACGTCGAATGCGTGAAGCGGGCGGCGAAGGCTGGATTCGGGAAGGAGCCTGCGTTTATCCGAGAGGGCGGATCGATTGGAGCGGTTGTCACCATGCAGAAGGCCTGGAAGGTACCGATCCTCTTTCTTGGACTGAGCCTGCCGGAGCACGGATATCACGCGCCGAACGAGTATTTCGATTGGGGACAGGCCTCAGGAGGCATGAAGGCCTTTGCCCAGTATTTTGCGGAACTCGCGAAAATGAGAAAGCGATAGGGCGCCCGCTCGGCGTCACCCGCTGTGATTTTTAACGAAGAGGTGCGGTCAGACGAAATACACTGGGGAGGCGTCTTGAAGAGTAGAACAGGCCGCAGGCTTGACGGAAGAACCTGGAACCAAATGCCAAAGCCAAAGCCAAAGCCAAAGCCAAAGCCAAAGCCAAAGCCAAAGCCAAAGCGGCAGGAACACGTACTACATCAATAGCCTTAGCGAATCCTGAATCCCGTTTGCGATTCTCTAATCTTTATCTTCGAACTGCCAGCGGCCCGGACGGCCTCGCTGCATCGCCGCCGTGCGAAGATGCTCGATGTAGAGCCGGCGGGGGATGTCTTCGGCGCCAAGTCGGAGAACGTGCGGTGAAGATTGCTGGCAGTCGATGATGCGGAACTCCCACGCGTGTAGTTGCCGCGCGAGACAGACCAGCGCGACCTTTGAGGCGTCGTCGACTGTCGTGAACATCGATTCGGCAAAGAAGGCGCTGCCAATGGCCACTCCGTAGAGACCGCCGACCAATTGGTCGCCCTGCCACGTTTCGACGGAGTGGGCGTAGCCTTCCACAAACAACGCCGTATAGGCGTCGATCATGGCCGGCGTAATCCAGGTGCCTCCGTCCGGATACTGCGGACGCGGCCCCGCGCAACCCCGCACGACGGTGTCAAAACAGGTATCGAATGTGACCCTAAACCTGCCGGGGCGAAGACTGCGCTTCAAACTGCGGGAGATGTGCAGACGCTCGGGAAACAGCACAGTGCGGGGATCGGGAGACCACCAGAGAATCGGCTGGCCTTCGTTGTACCAGGGAAAGATGCCGTGACGATAGGCTTCGAGCAGCCGTTCGGTCCGGAGATCGCCGCCGATCGCCAGCAAGCCTTCCGGCGTCGCGTGCTCGACCGAGGGAAAGCTGAGGTCGCGAGGATTTCGGCTCAACCGCATCATGGCTGAGCGGTGTTGATCATCCTTTATTGGACGGCTCTGCGGCCAAGAGCGGTTGAAAGATCGGATCCGCGTTGAGGACGGATTTCATTGAGTCCGCTCCGATGAAAAAGTCCCAAATCTGCTGACTGTTCCCCGGCACCTCCGTGAACCATCGCTTCGCTTCCGTCAACCGCTTGAGGATCTCGCCGTTGTCCCTGTTGGGCGTAAACAGCAGGCTGTACGCCTTCGTATATTCTGCGATGAACTTGTCGAGTGGAATTTCTGCGAACGTGCGCGCCTGGTCGGCGTCCTGATAGGCGGCGCGCACATCTTTGTCGTCGAGATTCCTGTTCCACGCCACCTTGTTGATCCGCGACCAGGCTAGTTGCAGCAGCGCCTCCGCCTTGGCGGTCTTCCGGTCGGCCGGCACATCCTTCACCAATTGCTCGTGCACTTCGATGGAAAGATCTTGATCGAGATTCCAGCGCAGGGCTACGCCCCATCGAAACCGATTGTCGAGCTGTTCGGGTCTGACCTGCGCCAATGTGCGCAGGGCCGGAAGCAGACGATAGAGATAGTCGGCGGTCGTCGGCTGCTCCAACCCTCCCATTTCCATGTCGAGCGAGAGGTCCAGACGTTCCCCTTGCGCGTACACGTTCCAATACTGCTCGTTGACGGCCATTGCCAACGCCGGATCCTTGACGTTCAGTTTATGCGCCTGCCCCGCGTCGCGCAGTATCGCCGCATAGAGATCTTTCGTGAGGACCATGAGCGCCTCGGGCTGATTTGGGTCGATGATCAAGACGCGGTTCAGCATGGCCACCCGATCGCGAAGGCTGGGGAAGGAAGCGGCGCGGGCGGCCGAGGCCACCAACAGTCCGGGCATATCTTCCGGGCCCCACCACACGACTGAGCCGGCGATTGCTTTGCTGGATTCCGTCACGAACGGGATGATTTCCTGCGGCAGGCCGTCCACCGGGCTGCCGTCATTCACCAGGAGATTCACCACGGCTGAGTCGCCGGCGAACCCATGCTTTTTGAGGCCGGATAAGACCACCCACTGCGTGTTGAGGCTTTTCACGGCCCGACGAGCCGGTTTGACCGTGTTCGTCCACTTGTAGCTGCCCGGAGCTTTCGTGATCGGTGCCGTAAGCGGGTCTTGATAGGCCACATTGAGCGTGACCAACGTCGCCGGGACCGAGATCAACGGCGCCTGCGGACGCACATGAAACGAGGCGTTGGGCAACGGCGTGGTCGACACTGTGGTGACGTGAAGGCCGCTGCCTGGCGGCGACAAACCGATCGCATCCATCACGAAGGCGGAGGCGGGATAGCGGTCCAAGTCGTCGCGGAAAAATGGCAGCGCCCCGTGGGTCGGCCAGAGCACCTCCATGCCCGCATCCACTCGTTCCAACGCCGGTGCATCAGCCGCTTTCAGACCGCGCCAACATGACTCAGGCGAGGCATCCGACGATTGGAAAGAAGCGACAGCGGCCTTGGCGGCGACCGCTCTGTACTGGCAGGCAAAATCCAGAGTGGCCGTCTTGGCGGTGTCCCCCTTTGAGACGGCTTCGGCATATTGGACCGCGACCGACGCAGCCGGCGAGAGGGTCTTGGACGTTTTCTTTGAGGACGCCGCGTTCGCTGGAGAAACGGCGAAGATGAGCGCTAAGGCGACGGCGATTGAGAGCATCGAGAGGCATGCTGTACCACGTGAAAACCTGATCATGAGCGATCACTCCTTCAAGACAATCAGAGATAAAGCGAAGTACTGTACCACGCGGATTTTGCAGTCCGAAAGGGGCTCAGCCGCCGAGCGGCCTTCAAGGGTACGGAGGAGGGGGAGTGGCTGAACGAGTGAACTTCACCATGGAGCGAATATAAGCCAATACAGCGGCCTGATCTTCCGAGGACAAACGCTGTTCCCAGCCGGCCATCGCCGTTCGAGGCTTTCCCTTGGCGATGATCTTCAATAATTCCTGATCGGACTTGGCCGAAGTTTGAGCGGAAATCAGATTGCCTGGCCTGGGAGACAACGTGGTGGCCTGCCGGCCATCCCCTCGGCCTTCCGCTCCATGGCAGTCCGCGCAATGCCGTTCGTAGATCGTCCGGCCGCGGTCGTGTTGCGTGTCGGCGAGCGGTGCGGCCGGCGTCCGCACAATGAGGCCGATGACACCAGTCAGCACTGCCGCGGCCGACAGCAGCCGGTTCATGGGCGGGCTTCCGGTTTCCAGCCCCGTACGATCTCCTGCCTGAGCCTTGCCCGATCAAACGCCGACAACGGCGGGGGCTGATGATGACGACACAACCGCACGGTGTCGCGCAGCGACGTGATAAATTGTTCACAATTGGGGCAGGCGCCGATATGCCGCCGAAGTTCGGCGCAAATGTCCTGGGGCAATTCGTCGTCGATGTAGGCCGACAATTGGCGCAGAATGTCCAAACACCGTCCTTCCCCGGCGCGGTGTTCATGCTTAACGGCGGATGAGGTGCGTTTTCTCGCCGACGCTTTTTTGCGCTTCATGACCCTGTCTCCTTCGGTCGCCAGGAGGCCGGCGGCTGATGACGCCCTTCCGCCATGCCGCTGGCGCTCAGTTCCCGCCGGACAAACAATCGTGCCCGATGAAGCCGAGATTTCACGGCTCGCTCGCTCAATCCCATGACGGTGGCCGTTTCGCCGGCAGACAGGCCTTCCATGTCTCTCAGCACCAGCGCCATGCGATACTTCTTGGGCAGTTTGCCGATGGCCTGATCCAGCGCCTCGCGCAATTCTTTGTTTTCGAGCGCCTGCTCGGGCGTCAGGCCCTCGATCGGAACTTGCAAGCGAAATTCGCCTTCGGATGTCGGCACAAATTCCTCGAGTGACAGCTCACGCTCAGGGGCACCCTTGCGTTTCCGACGCATGCGCAGACATGCGCGCGACGCGATGGCGTAGAGCCACGTCGAGACCTTGGAATCGCCGCGAAACCGGTTGAGTCCGCGATAGGCGTTCAAAAAGGTTTCCTGCACCAGGTCTTTCGCCGATTCGGCTTCGCCGCAGAGACGATGGGCATAGCGGTACACCAAATCCACATGGTCCCGGTACAGCTTATCAAACGCTTCGCCGGATTGTGGTGGATGAGTAGCAGGCCGTGCCATTGTCCGGCGAGTCTAGGGACTGCATGGCGGCCCTGTCAAACATGGAGGAGTGGTTGTGGTTGGAGCGTCGAAACGGCTTATGCCGCCGGCTTTGTGGACTTGAGCACCTGGACGTTCACGCGGCCGTCGTCGATGTGCAACATGAGCGATTGTCCGACCTTGACGGGAGGGACGCCGATCTTGGCATTGACCATGACGACGCCGACCGGCGTCCTGAAGAAGACAAAATTGGATTTCATTTTTGACACCGACCCTGACAAGAGGACGTGAGCCGGCGCCCCTGAGGGAGGCACCTGGCTGATCTGCAAATCGAATTGCAAGTCGTGCACGCCGATGATCGTCTGCGACTCGTCGACTTCGACGATGACCTGGTCGCCTTCGTGATACCCGGACAGTTTCGCTTCCTGGGTGCCGTAATGGGCCATCTGTTCGCCCTCGGGAGTCCGATAGCGCAGCGTCTTTGAAGAGTCGGGACCGGTCGTCATCGGGCCGCCCAGGTAGCGATGGACGAGCGATCCGTCGTTGCGACGGCGAATCTCGACGACAAGATGGCGTTCCTGCACCCAGAACGTGACCTCGTGCGAGGCCTTCAAATCTTTGAGCGTGCTTTTCGAACTCAGCGTCAAAAGTCCGACCGGCGTCTTCAGAAAGACGATGCCCGCCTTGGTCCGCCAAACGGCGCCTTTCAAGCTGATAGAGGGGTCGACCTCGACCGGTGCAGCCGAAGGCGGCGGCAGATCGGCGGAGGGCGCTTGCGCCGGTGCTTCCGATTCACTCGGTGAAGGGGACTGCGCGACGGCAAAGGAGCCGTGAAGCACGATGATGGACAAGGCACCGGCTACACAGACAGGCCAAAGGCCGGAGAGCGGCGGCGTCTTCTGTGCAGAACAATGCATCAAAGTGACCGCAATCACGTGTTGGTGTATTTCGACGGACGACTGTGAACGCTGTCTGGGCAGGAAAACCTGCCGGCAGTCCTGGGGGAATTAACCATGATGCCTTTGCGGAGTCAAGCCGAAAGGCCTCGATCCCGGCTATTTCTTTCTGACCAGCAGACGCATCGGCGTTCCCGAAAATCCGTACGTCTGACGAATTTGGTTTTCGAGAAACCGAAGATACGGCTTTGTGATGTTTTCCGGATGGCCGACGAACAGCGCAAAGACGGGGGGGTGAACCGCCACCTGCGTCATAAATGCCGATTTCGTGATTTGTTCCGGTTTGCCCTTTCGGGCGGGCAACGGATGCACCTCGAGAAGATTTTGCAGGAACTGATTGAGCTGTCCGGTCGGGATGCGTGTCGAGAACGAGGCAAAGACTTCGTCGATCAATGGGAACAGGCGGCGCAGGGACTCGGGCTTCACGGCGGCGCCGAAGAGGACGGGCGCCCACGACAGGAATGGGAAGCGGCGCTTAAGATCCTTTTCAAATTGCTGGCGCGCTTCCGCGTCCCCTTGGCGAAGATCCCATTTGTTGACCATCAGCACGCAGGCGCGGCCCTGCCGGATGACAATGCCGGCGATCTTTGTGTCTTGTTCGGTGATCCCTTCCTCCGCGTCAAGCAGAAGCACGGCCACGTCCGATCGCCCTATCGCGCGGAGCGATCGCGCCACGCTGTAGCCTTCAATGCCGCGGTCGATTTTCCCTCTTCGCCTGATGCCGGCCGTATCCGTCAACAGATAGCGACGATCTTCTTTCACGACCAGCGAGTCGATGGCGTCCCGCGTGGTGCCCGGTACGTCGCTGACCACCGCCCGTTCTTCGCCGAGGACGGCGTTGAGGAGCGTGGACTTGCCCACGTTCGGGCGGCCCACGATGGCGATGCGGGGCATCGTGCCCTGCGGGGACGCGTCGTCGGTCGATGGCAGCAACTCGTAGATGGCATCCAAGAGTTCGGCGACGCCGAGCCCGTGTTCGGCCGAGATGGGATACAGGTGCTCGACGCCGAGCTGGTAGAAATCGGCGATCAGCGCCTCGACCTTGGGCGTGTCGAGCTTGTTGACGGCGATGAACAGCGGTTTCGTTGCTCCTCGCAGGAGGCGGATGACTTCTTGATCTTGCGGCATTACGCCTGTGCGGCCGTCCATGATGAGCACCAAAATATCGGCTTCGGCGATGGCGACCTCGGACTGCCGCTTGATCAAGGCCATCATGCCTTCCGCTGCGGAAGGCTCGAGGCCACCCGTATCGACAAGCCGGAACGGACGGTTCCGGTAAGCGGCATCCGCATAATTTCGATCGCGCGTCACCCCCGGCACGTCGTCGACGATCGCGGTCTTTCTGCCGAGGATGCGGTTGAAGAGGGTCGATTTGCCGACATTCGGCCGGCCGATGATGGCGACGACCGGAGGCGACGGATGATCGGTGATCGGTGAAGAGTCGGAAACCATGCGAGAGCCATCAATGGAAGTTTCGGACCGTATCACAGAAATTTTGAGAAAGACAACCGGCGACGTGGCTCGTGTTCGCTCTGGGTCTTCTATATACTCTCATCATGACTCACCACTCATCACCCACGAGTCATCATGTCCTGAATTGGGATGGCATCCACGACGTCCTCGTCGACATGGACGGGACCTTGCTCGACCGCCACTTCGACAATTTCTTCTTTGAGGAAGAGCTGCCTCGACGGTATGCGGCCAGGGAAGGGCTGTCGTTCGAAGCATCGCGCGACCGGTTGATGACCATGTACCGATCCGTCGAAGGGGAATTGGCCTGGACGGATTTGCACTATTGGACCGGCCGCGTCGGCATCGATGTCGTGGGCATGCATCACGAATTGCAGCACATGATCGGATTTTTGCCCGGCGCCGAGGCCTTTTTGCAGGCGGTGCGCGCCAAAGGCAAGCGCATTGTCGTCCTCACCAACGCCCATCACACCGGCGTCGCCGTCAAAGCCGCCAAAACCGGCCTCGCCCGCTATGTGGATCGCATTGTTGATGCCTTTGAGGTCGGGTACCTTAAGATGCGGCCGGAATACTGGCCGGCCTGCGAGCAGCTGGTCCGATTCGATCCGCGCCATTCGCTGTTTATCGATGACGACGAGAGCTGCCTGACGGCCGCCAAGCACTACGGCATCGCGGCGGTCATCCATAGTGCGAAATCCAGCAGCCAGTTGCCCGCCATGGGCTCGGCCAGGTTTCCATCGGTCGACCATCTTCCCGTTCTTTTGAACGGCACAGCTTGAGCGGTGACTCAGCGAGGTTCGGCGGGGCCGGCATGGCCCTGGTACATTTCATCGACCAGGCGCGGGGCATGGGACACGTCAGCCGGGTAATGCGCCAGATTGAGGCCGGTTCCATAGCCGATCTCCAGCACATCGCCGCCTGCATCTTTGAGAAGATCCCGTCGCAGGCGGGTGAATTCGTCTCCACTCATCAGTCAATCCATGATCCGTGGGAACAGATATTGGGACATGTGGCGTTGCGCAGGATCTTAGTCCATAGGCTCCATCTTCCGCATCCTTGTTGGGGCTTTCCTGCCTGTGTTAGATTCGCTGTCTACAATTCCCGCACTCGATGTCCAACAGCGCATGACCAACACCTACGATCATCACGCTCTTGAAGCGAAGTGGCAGGCCTATTGGGAAGCGCATCGCCCGTTCCGCGCCGTCGACGATCCCTCGAAGCCGAAATTTTACTGTCTCGACATGTTCCCGTATCCCTCCGGCTCCGGTCTACACGTGGGCCATCTGGAGGGCTACACGGCGACTGACATCGTATCGCGCTATAAGCGGATGAAGGGCTTTAACGTGCTCCATCCCATGGGATGGGATGCATTTGGGCTGCCGGCGGAGCAGTATGCGGTCAAGACAGGCATCCATCCCGCCATTACCACCGCTCAAAATATCGCGACGTTCAAGCGGCAGATGAAACGCGTCGGGCTTTCGTATGACTGGGACCGCGAGCTCAGCACGACCGATCCTGATTACTACCGCTGGACCCAATGGATTTTTTTGCAGCTGTTCAAGCGCGGACTCGCCTACGTGGCGGAAGTTCCGGTCAACTGGTGTCCGGCGCTCGGCACCGTGCTGGCCAACGAGGAGATCGTCGACGGGAAGAGCGAAGTCGGAGGCTTCGACGTTGTCCGCAAACCGATGCGGCAATGGGTGCTGAAGATCACCGCCTACGCCGACCGGTTGCTCGACGACCTGTCCCTGGTCCAATGGCCGACCAGCACATTGGAGATGCAGAAGAATTGGATCGGCCGGTCGATCGGCGCCGAGGTGGAATTCAGTTTCGCCGCTGTCAATGGGACCATTAGGATCTTCACGACCCGCCCGGATACGCTATTCGGCGCCACCTATATGGTGCTGGCGCCTGAACATCCGCTTGTGGACGTGGTGACGACGCCCGAGCAGCGGCAGGCCGTGGACGCGTATCGCGATGCGGCGGCGCGCAAGAGCGACCTCCAGCGTCAGGAATTGGATAAGGAAAAAACCGGCGTCTTCACCGGCGGCTATGCGATCAATCCCGTCAACGATGAGCGCTTGCCGATCTGGATCGCCGACTACGTCTTGATGGGCTACGGCACCGGCGCGATTATGGCGGTGCCGGCTCATGATGGCCGTGACTGGGCGTTTGCAAAGACGCATTCGTTGCCGATTCGCGAAGTCATCGCGGGCGGCGATGTGGAGAAGGAAGCATTTGTCGAGACCGACCACGGCAAGGTCATTCACTCCACGACCCCCGACGGCCGGTTTTCCATCGACGGCTTGGCACCCGTCGAGGCGATACCCAAGATCACGGCATGGCTTGAATCCGTGCGCAAAGGCCGCAAGTCCGTCAATTATAAACTTCGCGATTGGCTCTTTGCCCGCCAGCGGTATTGGGGGGAGCCGTTTCCCATTGTATGGGTCGATGGCGAGCCTCAACCCTTGCCAGAACAACAGTTGCCGCTGCCCTTGCCGGAGACGACCAAGTTCACTCCGTCAGGGACCGGTGAAAGCCCGCTGGCGAATCTTGGGGACTGGCTCGCGACGACCGACCCCGCCAGCGACAAGCCCGCGCGCCGGGAAACGAACACCATGCCGCAATGGGCCGGGTCGTGCTGGTACTATCTCCGTTTCATCGACCCTCACAATCAGGAACGCTTGATTGATCCCAAGAAAGAGCAATACTGGATGCCGGTAGACCTGTACGTTGGCGGCAGCGAGCACGCCGTCTTGCACCTGTTGTACTCGCGGTTTTGGCATAAGGTGCTCTACGACATCGGCGTGGTCACGACGCCGGAGCCCTTCATGAAGCTCGTGCATCAGGGCATCGTCCTGGGCGAAGACAATCAGAAGATGTCCAAGTCGCGAGGCAACGTCGTCAATCCCGACGAGATGATCGACCGGTTCGGCGCCGACGCCGTCCGCCTCTACGAGATGTTCATGGGCCCGTTGGAAGCGATGAAACCCTGGAGCACCCGCGGCGTCGAAGGGGTGACCCGTTTTCTCGAGCGCGTCTGGCGCCTCATCGTCAACGAGCAAGGGGGTCTCTCGGCCGCGATTGTGCCGTCCGCTCCGACGGTCGAGCAGCAGCGGATCCTTCATCAGACCATCAAGAAAGTGACCGAAGACATCGAACACTTACGCCTGAACACGGCAATTTCTCAAATGATGGTCTTCACGAATGAAATGACGAAGCTCGATCAACGGCCCCGAAGCCTCATCGAGCCATTCTTGCTGGTGCTTGCGCCGTTCGCGCCGCATATCACCGAAGAATTATGGGCCCGCTTGGGACATTCGCCGAGCATTTCGCAGCAGGCCTGGCCCGACTTTGATCCGGCGCTGACGGTGAGCGATCGCTTGACGATCCCCGTTCAAGTCAACGGAAAACTGCGCGGAAGGATTGAAGTGGGGGTTGATGCCGGCCGCCCTGAAGTCGAAGCGCGTGCCAGACAAGAAGCGGGAGAATGGCTGCAGGGGAAAGAGCCGAAAAAAACCGTCTATGTTGACAAGAAGCTCATTAACTTTGTGGTGTGATCGGTGACGAGGCGAAGGGCATTGGACGGGAGGCGAGTGGCTCGGCGTTTGCGATGAGAATGAGGAAACGGATTCACAACGGAGCTTCTCGGTATGGCCGCACTGCGTTCTATTGCCTCTTGCCACTGACGTCTTGTGTGTTCTTCGCCGCTTGCGGCTATCAGTTTCGCGTCGAAGGCGCCGGACCCACCATCGGCGGGGCTCCTGTGCAAGCCTCGTCGCAACCTTCGGCAGCTCCTCCGCCGCGCGTGACGATCCGTACACTGCGAAACGCCACGTTTGAACCCAATCTCGAGACGCGGTTCACAAATTATCTCCGGCATGAGTTCTCCATTGGGAGCGGCGCAGAGGTAGTGCCTGAAGGCGAAGCAGCGGACCTTGTGTTGTCCGGAGATATTCTCGCGGTCATCATACCGACGCTCAGCTTTACGCAGCAGCAAACTTTGGAAAGCCGCGCTGAAGTCGTCGTCGCCGTCAGAGTGGAAGACAGCAGAACCAAGCGCCTGGTCTGGTATCATCTGGCGAAGGGACAGGGAGAGTTTTTCGTCACCTCGGATCTGCAGTTCAATCGAGTGCTCCAGAACCGTGCGGTCGAGCAGGCGGGGCAATGGATTGCCGAGGATCTCGCCTCGCGTTTTCTCATGCAGCTGGAAGCAGGCCGATTGTCGAAACCCGTTTCCAATGGGTCGGCACAGCCGGGACAGAAACCCTAGATGGCTCCACCGATCAGCGTCGCTCAACTCGCCGCGCAACTCAAGAACGATGTCCTCCGTCCATTGTACGCGGTGATCGGAGAGGAGGACCTCCTCAGGGATGCCGCGCTCGCGCTCGTTAAGGAGGCGGCCCTCGGCACGGACAGCGCCGATTTCAACTGCGATCTCTTTTATGGTGATGAAGCCGACGGAACGGCGATTGTGGCCTGCGCATCGGAGGTTGCCGTGTTTGCGCCACGCCGGTTGGTGATCGTGAAGGCGGCCGACAAGCTTTCAGCGAAGCATACGGAAGCGCTGCTTCCATATTTGAAAGCTCCCAATGAGTCGACGACGCTGGTATTTGCCGCTCAAAAGCTCGACGGGCGCCTGAAATTCACTCAGGCGCTCGGTCAAGCATCCGTTGCCGTCGATTGTTCTCCGCCCAAAGACTCACAACTGTTGCCTTGGCTCAGACAGGAGGCGAACCGTCTCGGAATCCGGTTCGACGACGAGGCGCTGTATCTGCTTCGCGAGGCGTGCGGCGGGTCGTTGTATGCCGTCAGGCATGAAATGGAAAAATTGGCTTCATACGTTCCCGCGGGGCGTTCGGTATCGGCTGGCGATGTGGCGGCTTTGCGCGGCACGCAGCCCGGCGCGTCGGTCTTTGATTTGGCCGCTGCGATCGGCGGCCGTCGCCGGGGGACCGCCTTGGCGATCCTCGCACGCAATCTCGAAGCCGGGGAAGCGCCGCTACGAATTCTTGGATCGTTGGCCTGGCAGTACCGCCGCCTTTGGAAAGTGAAAGATCTGCTGAGGCAGGCAGGACATGAAGGCGAGGCGGCTCGCCAATTGCGGATGGATCCGTCCCAGGTCCGTCCGTTCCTTGGTCAATTTGCGGAGGCTCACTTGCGCGATGCCGTGAGACGGTTCCTGGTCACGGACAGTCGGCTCAAGGGTGGAAGCGGAGGCAGGCCGGAGATGCTGCTTGACCGGCTTATCCTCGAACTCTGCGATCGGCCTCCTGGCGACGGGCGGAGACCGCAGGAGACATCGGGTGCTGTCTCCCGGTCAAAAACGCTCTCGAATGTCCGGACGATCAGCGGGACGCCGACAAAGAATTCACGTCCCGGGTGAGCCTGGAAATGCGGCGGGATGCGGTATTGGGTTTCATCACACCTTTGGTCACGGCCTTGCTCAGAGCCGAGGTGGCGAGCTGCAAAGAGCTTTTCGCGTCATCGACCTTCTTCTCTGTGACGGCGGTGTGAACCTTTTTGACCAAACCTTTGACGGCGCTGAGTGCGGCGCGATTGCGGGCCTGGCGCTTTTCCGACTGGCGGGCTCGACGGATCGTAGACTTATGGATGACTGGCATTGCAAACTCCTGTAGAAAGGAAGCGCCTTTCTAACACAGGGATCTGCGGATCGTCAAGACGATCCTGATCAAGTGCGGGAGGAGACAGTCGTGAGGATCATAGCGCGCGATCGGTTGATTCTTGCCCTCGACCTCCCTTCAGCGGCTGAGGCCGAACGCCTGATGGATCAGGTCCAGGATCAAATTACGTTCGTCAAGGTGGGGTTGGAGCTGTTCACGGCGGCCGGTCCCGACATGGTGCAGCGGCTGCTCAAGCGCGGCATGCGCGTGTTCCTCGACCTCAAGTTCCTGGACATTGAAGAAACCGTCCGTCGGGCCACGGAACGCGTGGCCTCGATGGGCGTGGAGTTTCTGACGGTCCATGCCAATCGCAAAGCCCTGGCGGCTGCGGTGAAGGGACGCGGCGATTCGCCGTTGAAGCTGCTGGCGGTGACGGTGCTGACGAATTTCGACAGCCATGACTTGCGTGAAATGGGCATTCAACACACCGTTCAAGAACTGGTGGCGGCGCGCGCCCTGCTGGCGGCCGAAGTCGGCTGCGATGGTGTGGTCGCGTCGGGCGAGGAACCAGGCGTGCTAAGGCCGAAAGTCGGGCCACGGTTTCTCATCGTGACGCCGGGCGTGCGGCCTGCCGGAAAAGATGTGGATGATCACGCAAGATCCACGACCCCGACTCAGACCATTGCCGCCGGCGCCGACTATCTGGTCATCGGGCGTCCCATCCATGCGGCGCCGGATCCGGCGGCCGCTGCGGCGGCGATTCTCGGCGAAATGCAAACCGCCTTCGACGGCAGGTGATGACGCCTTGGCAAGTTGCGGCCGTTCTTTTCACTTTGCTAAGATCACACTTCCACCACGTCCAATTTTCCGTTTCTCACGGTGGGTGTAGCTCAGCTGGTTAGAGCGCCGGATTGTGGATCCGGAGGTCGCGGGTTCGAAACCCGTCATCCACCCCAGCAATACTACTTATGCCGCGTCAAAAGCGGCGTTTCGCAGCCAAGCCTCCCCGAGCATCGTAGCTCTTATTCACCGAGCTACTACAGGGAGGCTTTTCATGGCTACGCTTTTCTTCCACAAACAACGCAAGACGTACTACACCCGCGCTTACATTCCGCGAAAGCGACGTGCTCATCCAGCTCGGAATGTTATGCCGATAGGATCGCTGCGCACGCCTCGACTGCATTGAACCTTATTTTGTCGGCTCCGTGGAGCTGAGTTAGAACGCTGTATTCCAAGACTTGTAGCTAATGGGCAGATGTTTGGAATGAGGAGGAGGTATGGGGTATTCGCGTTTGCCCGCACTCGCGATAGGCGCTCACATTTTTTTGCAGTTTTGTTCTGGAATCGATTAGCGTTCAGTTAACATCGCGCCTCCGCTTTTCGGCGTCGGCTCGAAGTGTAATGATTCTGTGGGCAAGGGATGTCCATAGGTTCATTTCTCCCCACTCCAATGGGCGGTTGATCGGTCTCATCCCAGAGCCATACGCTTTCCAATACGACAATACCCCATCCGTCCCTCTGACAAGAAAGGAGGGCGTCTAATGGTTTGCCATCCTCTCAGTCCTGCCACGAGCGCCCTTGCCCTATCTCCGAACCTCAGCCAACTGAAACCAATCCTGTATGACATAACAAACCTGAGCATCGGGTTTGTTATGGCAACTTCGACGCTTACAGCAACTGAGTGCGCGGCTAGTTGAACAAACAACGCCGATGCGAGTGACGCTGGGAGGATCGAATTTTACCAAGTGGACAAGACAGGCTTGTACCGGCGTTGCCAGATTGTTGAACGAAGCACGAAGGGTTGTTCCCTTCCTTGAGCCAAACAGCAAAATGGAGGCGGTCATGGGATATGAAGGTCTCGGACGGCTGATGTGCAGCGCACAGATACGCTCTCTTGTAGCGGTATCATACTTCGCCTTGACGATGACCGCTTGCTTGATCCTTGTTCTATCCTTCCCGGCGCTGGCAGAAGAGCCAAAGCCTGAGCCGCAGGCACAAGGCCCGCAGCCAGGGCCGCAGGAAGAAGTTTCAAAGACCCAGACTCAGGCAGAAAACACAAAGGTGGAGACGCGTTCAGAGGAGAAAAAGCCCGAGACTCGGGCGATAGATCCAAAAACAGGCGAGCCGTTTCCCGAAAAATTCATGATCCGCGGCGGCTGGAATTACGTTTTCCAAGCCGATACGTCATTCCAGATCAATGGTCCGAGGAACCTTG
>DATJGE010000004.1:0-2404 GCA_035495295.1 Nitrospira sp.
CCCGATCCATCGGTCCCTTGGACGCAAGTGATCGAAGCGGCCCACTTGACCAAGACGTTGTTGGAGGAACTCGGACTCGTGTGCTTTCTCAAAACGACCGGTGGAAAGGGCCTGCACATTGTCACGCCGATCCAGCGCACACAAGGGTGGGAGGAAGTGAAGACCTTCGCGAAAATGGTTGCGGACCATCTCGTCACGACCATCCCACAGCGGTTCACCTCCAACATGTCGAAACGCGCTCGGAAGGGTCGGATCTTCATCGATTACCTTCGAAACGCGCGCGGCGCGACGGCCATCGCCGCCTACTCGACAAGGGCCAAACCCGGCGCTCCCGTCTCACTGCCGATTGCATGGGACGAGTTGTCGAAAGAGCTGCCTTCGGACTATTTCACCGTGATGAATGTGCCGGCACGGCTCAAGGGTCTCCGGCAGGACCCCTGGAAAGCCTACGCCCGTTCCGCCCGCCGGGTAACAGCGGAGATGGGCGAGCGGCTCAAGGCCCACTGACTGGTTGATTTCGTATCTCAGATCGCACATCAGATTCGGACGCGGTCGAGACGATGCGTGGAGATCTGGAATGAGAGGCAGCTAGGGAGCCTCTGAGTGTACAACACGCGAGTCTGCTAGCGAGAATCAACCCTTCGATTGCAGGAGCGTCCTGGTTGAAATCTCAGGCCCTGGATCGACGAGGAGGGAAGAATGAGAGTAGCGATCAATGGACTCGGGCGCATCGGCCGGGCCGTTTTCAAACTTCTCGTCGCCACCCCGGAACTGGAACTGGCTGCGGTGAATGACGTGATCCCGCCCGACAATCTGGCGTATTTGCTGAACCATGATACGGTCTATGGCCGCTATCCCAATCGTGTGACGTCCCAGACCAACTCGCTGGTCGTCGCGGATCAGTCCTATCCCGTCTACGCCGAGCCGGATCCCTCGCGTCTGCCCTGGCGCCGCCTGAATGTGGATCTCGTGTTCGAGTGCACCGGACGGTTCGACAGGCGGGACGAGCTCTCGAAGCATCTGGAGGCGGGAGCAAAGCGGGTCATGCTCTCGGCGCCCGCGAAAGACGACGATGTTCCCACGGTGGTGTTTGGCGTGAACGTCTACGACGAAAAGGCCGGCCCCATCCTCTCCTGCGCGAGCTGCACGACCAACTGCGTGGCGCCGATCGTGGAAATCATCGGCCGGCACTTCGGGATTCGGAAGGCGATCATGAACACCGTGCATGCCTACACCGCCAGTCAAGGTCTCGTGGACGGCCCCAATCACAAGAAGCGACGCGGGCGCGCCGGAGCAGCGAATCTCGTACCTTCGACGACGGGAGCGGCTACCGCCACGGCACGCGCCTTGCCGGCGCTGCGCGGACGATTTCAGGGGACTGCGGTCAGAGCGCCCGTGGCGATCTGCTCACTCTGCGATGTCGTCATGTTGACGGAGCGGTCAACGTCGGTTGACGAGGTCAACGCGCTCTTTCTCGAGGAGGCGAGGAGCGAGCGGTATGAGGGCGTGGTCGGCGTGACGGAGGATCCGTTGGTCTCGTCGGATGTCATTCAAGATCCCCGCGCCTCGATTATTGACCGCGAGATGACGCAGGTCGTGGATGGTGATCTCGTGAAAGTCATGAGTTGGTACGACAACGAATGGGGTTATGCGAGCCAAATGGTTCGACAGGCCATCAGCATGGCCCAGATCGTCCCCGTGGAGCCGGCGCTGTCTTCTCGGTAGTCGCATTCTGGGTGCCGGCAATGAATAGGCCAGCCACCCAGATTCCGTCCGACACTTCGTGCTTACAGGTCACAACCTCTATGCGACGTCGGTCTGCGGTGCCAGACTCAGCACCGTGCCGGCCCGTACGTGTCCCGAGGTCCGGGAATGTGCCAGCAGACGTGGTCGGTGCGAAGCGGCCAGGTTCTCGTAGATCGCGACATAATCTTTCACCATGCGCTCGACCGTGAATCGCTCTTCGAAGATTTCACGGCATCGCGCGCGGTCGATCAGCGACAGGCCGGCGACAGCTTGGGCCATCTCGCCGATGTTGTCGCAGATGTACCCTGTCACGCCGTGGTCGATGATTTCAGGGATCGATCCCTGACGATAGGCCAGCACCGGCGTGCCGCAAGCCATGGCCTCGATCAAGACAAGCCCGAACGGCTCCGGCCAATCGTAAGGGCAGAGGAGGGCGGCCGCCTCGCCCAGAAAATCATTTTTCTCGGCGTCGTTGATTTCGCCGACGTATTCGATCAACGGGTGATCTAGGAGCCGTTCGATCTTCTGCTTGAAATACGCCTGGTCTGCAGGATCGACCTTCGCGGCGATGCGCAGCGGGATGCCGACGCGTTTTGCGATTTCGATGGCGTGATCGGGGCATTTCTCGGGCGAGATGCGTCCAAGAAACGCCAAATAC
>DATJGE010000005.1:0-13986 GCA_035495295.1 Nitrospira sp.
GAGTCCTTCAGCAAAGAGCTCTGCGGCGGCACGCACTGCCGCCATACCGGAGAGATCGGCCTTTTCCGCATCGTGTCGGAAACTGGCGTCGCAGCCGGCGTGCGGCGGATCGAGGCACAAACCGGCCATGGCGCAATGGCCATGATGAAAAAACTGGAGGCCGAGGTGAGAGAACTCTCGGATCTCCTGAAAGTTGGGCCGTCTGAGTTGGTCGCCAAGGCCCGCAAGGTCATGACGCAGCTCAAAGACAAGGAACGCGAGCTCGAAGAGTTGAAACTCAAGATGGCGAGCGGCTCGTCCGTGGCTTCGACGGCGAAAGCGGTCGCCGGCGTGCCGGTGCATGTCCAACGGACGGACGGCTTGGACATGAACGCGATGCGGGCGCTGGCCGACCAACTTCGCGACAAGCTGAAAAGCGGCGTGGTCGCGCTCGGCGCCGCCACGGACGACGGCAAAGTTTCCCTGCTCGTGGTGGTCACGAAAGATCTTACGGGAAAAATCAAAGCGGGCGACGTGATCAAGCCGATGGCGGCCGAGGTTGGCGGCACGGGCGGAGGCCGGCCCGAAATGGCCCAGGCCGGCGGCAAAGATCCGTCCAGACTCGACGCATCGCTGGAAAAAGTCTTTGGCTTGGTCGAACAAGCGCTTCAGCGGTAGAATCATGTCCGGATCACGGATACTGGCGTTGGATTACGGGACCAAGCGGGTCGGCGTGGCGCTCAGCGACGAGCTGCGATGGACCGCTCAACCGCTCGAGACCTTCGAGCGTCGGACCATCGACCGTGATGTCGCCCACATCGCGGCCCTCGTCCGTGAGCATGCGGTGGGAGAGGTGGTCTTGGGCTTTCCCCTGCAGCTGGACGGTCGGGAAGGTCCGGCGATCCAGGCGATGCGGAATTTCGCCGCACACTTGGAGCGCGGCTTGCCGGTTCCGTTGGTCCTCTGGGATGAGCGGTTGACGACGAAGGCGGCGGAAGACCTTCTGATCGCCGCCGATGTCAGCCGGAAAAAGCGGAAGGGGGCTGTCGACCGCGTGGCGGCCGCCATTCTGCTGCAAAGTTATCTGGCGAGTCGCGGGCAAACGGAACAGCCGGTCACGGATCCCGAATGGCCGACGGTAGACAGCACTGATGAAGCTTCGGACGATTCTCGCCCTTCTCGTGGTCGCGGCGGCCTCCCTCGCCATAGGCGCGTATCAGGTCGTTAAGTGGGCCGAAGGGCCCGCAGTCTCTCCACGATTGCATCCCCCTTCGAAAGTCGTCACGATCCCTGATCGTGTCAGCTTTCAGCAAGTCGCTGCGCTGCTCGAACGCGAACAACTGATCAAGAGCCGTCTCGCCTTCGTATGGGTTGGCAGATGGTATTCGTTTGACCGGAAAATCCAGGCCGGCGAGTACGAGCTGAATCCGAGCATGACGCCGGCCGAAATTCTCACGCGTCTCTCGACCGGCCAGGTCGTGCTGCATTCGATCTTGATTCCGGAAGGGTTGACGATGATGCAGATCGCCGAGCTCTTCGGACAGCAAGGACTGGTGGACCGACAGGAATTGCTGCGATTGATGAAAGATCCGGCCTTCATCGCGTCGCTGGACATTCACGCCCCGACGCTGGAAGGCTATCTCTATCCCGACACTTATAAGTTCCCGAAGGGCGTCACGGCGAAACAGGTGCTCACGGCGATGGTCGAGCACTTGCGGCAGGTGTACGGTCCCGATTTCCAGGCGCGCGCGCAGGATCTGAAGATGACGCAACACGAAGTGTTGACATTGGCCTCGGTCATCGAAAAAGAGTCGGCCTCAAACGGTGAACGCGACGAGATTTCGGCGGTCTTTCACAACCGACTGAAGAAGCGTATTCCCTTGCAGAGCGATCCCACGGTGATTTATGGTCTGCCGAACTACGACGGAAACATTCACAAAAAGGATCTCTTGAGTCCGAGCCCGTATAATACCTACCGCGTCTCCGGCTTGCCTCCGGGCCCGATTGCCAATCCCGGCGTCCAGTCGATTCGTGCGACCCTGTATCCTTCGAACTCGCGCGCTTTGTACTTTGTCTCGAAGAATGACGGCACCCATCAGTTCTCGGCTACCCTTGCAGAGCACAACGAGGCGGTCGAGAAATATCAGAAGCGGCCGTTCAGGCGCGCGATGCATCCGCGCACCGCACCCATGACTTCCGTGTCGAGGCCCGCGCCATGACTCAGCGCGACTGGAATCTCCCAGCCTTGATCGATCACACAATTTTGCGGCCGGAGGCCACGAGAGCCGATGTCTTGCGCCTGTGCCACGAGGCCAGACAATGCGGCTTCAAAGTGATCTTTGTTCCCCCCTGCTACGCGGCAGAGGCTGTCGCGGCGGTGATGGGAGCCGACGTCCGCGTGGGGATTCCCGTCGGATTTCCATTGGGGGGCCACAGGACAAGCGTGAAGGTGGCGGAAGCCGTCGAGGGGGTGAAGCAGGGGGCAACCGTTCTGGACATGGTGATCAATGTGAGCCGGCTGAAATCCGGTGATCTCGATGCGGTGCGGCAAGACATCGTAGAAGTCGTACGCGCCACTCCGGCAGCCGAACACAAAGTCATTTTAGAAACATGTTATCTGACCGATCAGGAGAAGATGACCGCATGCCGGCTCGTCGTGGAAGCCGGCGCCGACTATGTGAAAACGTCGACCGGTTTTGCGTCCGGAGGGGCGACGGTGGCCGATGTCCGGCTGATGAAGGCGGCGGTGGCTGGCAGGGCCAAGGTCAAAGCTTCCGGCGGGATCCGTGACTGGCATACCACAAGGGACATGCTTGAGGCCGGCGCCGATCGGATCGGCACGAGCGCCAGCGTAAAAATCATGGACGAATGGTCGGCGCGTCAACGGTTGAGGAGCCACGACGTTGCGTAAAGATGTCCGGTATCAGGTGAAATGTCCGGTGGGGTTTGTGGTGGACGGCAACCCGGGGGACGGCTTGATCTTCAACCTTTCACGCGGCGGTTGCGCCATTGAGACGGATCTCTTCGCCGCCGTCGATGATCCGGTCAGCCTTCAGATTACCGTGTCAAGCCAATCCACCCCGATCACGATCGAGCTCGGCAAAGTGCGCTGGTCGACCCGCCGGGAGTTCGGTGTCGAGTTCATGGTGGTCGAACCAGCTTCCAAACGTCGGCTCGACGATTTTCTGTTGGTCGTCGCGAAGGAGAAATTGACCTCGTGACGCGCGATTCATATCTCAGTTCTCAAATCTCAAATTTGAAATCTGAGCTATGAAATCTGAGGTTCCTCCACTCATGTCTGCTATAGTGCGCCCATGATCAAGCGCGTCATTTTGCTTGTCGTCGACGGGTTCGGTGTCGGGGCGACGGAAGATGCGTCACACTATGGAGATGCCGCATCGAACACGCTTGCCCATTTGGCCGAGTCAACGGACGGCCTCAGTGTTCCGACGCTCGAATCGCTGGGCCTCGGCCATGTGACCGCCATTCGCGGCGTACGGTCGATGGCCCAGCCGATCGGCTGCTTCGGCCGGTTAGGATTCAAGAGCAAAGGCGTGGATTCGCTTGTCGGCTATTGGGAGATCGCCGGTTGCCTTACGGAGGACGAGGGCCGCATGTTTCCCGACGGCTATTCAGCCGAGGCCAAGGCGGCGGTCGAAGAAGTATTCGGCCACAAAGTGATCGGCGGGGAAGTCGCGTCGGCAGAGGAGGCCCTGAAGAACCATGGCGCCTCGCATGTGTCGACGGCAGCACCCATGGTATGGACGGACGGCCGTCAATCATGCCATGTGGGTGCACATGACAGTGTGTGGTCCGCCGATATTCTTTACCAACGCTGTCGCGAGGCTCGAAAGGCCCTGAGAGATGCATGGGGAATGCGGCGTCTGGTGGCGCACCCGATCGTTGGCGCGCGAGGCGCATTGAAGTTTGGGCCGGGCCGTCGCGATTTTGCCGGTGAACCGCACGGGCAGACCATGCTGGATGTCTTGAATCGTGCGAGCCAGATTTTGATCGGCGTCGGCAAGGTCGGCGATCTCTTCGGAGGACGAGGATTGACGAGATCGGCACCGGCCGCGCTATGGACGGCGGCGTTGGACGAAGTCGCAGGGATGTTCAATAAGGTCCCGCGCGGTTTGATCTTTGCGGGGCTTGACGTCATTGGTGCGGATCCTGCGAAGGCCGCCGGCGCTGTTCAAGATTTCGACCGCCGTCTTCCTGACTTGCTGGACCAATTGCGCCCCGGCGATCTGTTCATGATCACCGGAGACCACGGTCGAGATCCCGGCAAGCCGCATGGATTGCCGACGCGTGAATACGTGCCGCTGCTAATCACCGGGCCGAAGCTGGCCCAAGGGGTGAACCTCGGGATACGGTCGACGGCCGCCGATCTCGGGCAGACGGTTGTCGAAGCACTGAAGGGAGAATCGTTGACGGTGGGAGAAAGCTTTCTCGATGTTCTGAGACCTGGATGATGGTGGAAAGTTCAGCTCTCAACTGTACTGCCAGAGGGTAATTTGAGACTTGAAATATGAGAATTGAGACTGGGCTATGGGATACGAGGACACATTAAAATCACTCGGGTTAGAACTGCCCGAACCGCCGAAACCCGTGGCGACGTATGTACCTGCGGTGCGAGCCGGAAATCTATTGTTCCTTTCGGGCGTGCTTCCTATGCACAACGGTCAATTGGCATACGCCGGCAAGCTCGGCCGGGATTTCACGGTGTCGCAAGGGGCGGAGGCCGCGAAGATCGCCGTCTTAAATGCCCTGGCCATCGCCAAGCAGGAAATCGGAAGTCTGGATCGAATCACACGGGTGGTGAAAGTCGTCGGGCATGTGGCGTCGGCAGAGGGCTTTACCGATCAACCTCAGGTGTTGAACGGCGCGTCAGATCTTTTGGTGGCAATTTTCGGCGAGGCTGGGAGGCATGCGCGCGTCGCGACCGGTGCTGCGGAACTGCCGCGTCGAGCTGCAGTTGAAATCGAAGTGATTCTTGCGGTGACCTGACCTTTGTGACGGTGGCGAGCGAGCATTGCGTCGCGCTCAGCGGCTTGACACTCCAAAAAACCGCTTGTTATAGTCCTCCGTCCCTCGCTTCACGCTGCACCCCGGTTGTTCCTTCCTGCACTCGTGCGTGGGGTTCTCGTGCCACGCAGGGCTTTCTCACATTGGTTCCACGACATGGCTGATCCGTTTCAAACGCGTCTCATTTTGAAGCACTGGATCGTTGCCTTGACGACCGGGCTGGTGTTGTCAGGCGCGGGCTATCCGTGGGCTGCTGCGGCGCCCTCCAAGATCGAACTGCAACCGGAATCAGGCGTGCCAGGCGCGACCGTGTCTATCGTCGGCAAAGGCCTGGGCCAGTTCAAGTCCACTCAGGTCAACCGCGTGCTCTTTGCCGGCGTTCCGGCATTGATCCAACGTTGGGATCCCGAGGTCGTCGAAGTAAAAGTACCGTCGAAAGCGCAGAGCGGAGCGGTCGAAGTGGTAATCGGCAAAAAGAAATTGCAGGCGGGGACATTTACGATCGTCTATCCGAAAATCGTCTCGATCAATCCTTCGTCAGTGGAACCCGGCCATACCGTCGAGATTGTCGGCGAGCACTTCGGCATCACGGCCGGACCGCGCGATCCCAATACGATGTTCGGCGTCAATGATGTCCTAGTCGGCAATTTGACCGTGAGGCCCCGTCGCTGGAAAGACGATAAAATCGAAGTCGATGTGCCCGCGAATGCGACATCTGGCGATATTGCGGTGCGTTTGGCATCCTCCGATCCTCTGCCAGACGGGTCATGCTGCGCCCCCGTGCAACACACGGTGAGCAACGCCGTCTCGTTGAAACTGATTCCGACGGTGCAGGTCGATCCGGTCCATGGCCCGGTTGGAACCAAGGTTGTCTTGTTCGGCCAGGGTTTCGGCCGCGAGAAGACCCAGGACGATCGCGTCTTTATCGGCGGTCAAGAGGCTCCGGTCGGCCAATGGAGCGACCGTGCCATCGTGGTCCATGTGCCGCTGTCTGCCCAGAGCGGACCGGTCGTGTTGGCACAGAAAGGTCAACAGCGGACCGTCGCCAATTTTGCGGTCGAGGTTCCCAAAGCAACGGGAATTACTCCCGCCACCGCTCCCATCGGCACGCTCGTGAGAATTCACGGCGAGCATTTTGGGGCCTATTCGGAGAGCGGCACCACGCCCTACAACTACACGGATTTCAATACCGGCCAGAACCGCGTCGAAATCGGCGGTGTACCTGCAGTCATTTACCGCTGGAATGACGATCGCATCGACGTCTGGGTCCCGTTTAGCGCGAAGAGCGGTCCGGTCGTGGTGAAGCGTGGCGCGCCGAAGCCCGGTGCGGATGGCTCCTGCTGCACGGACACGGGCATTGTCTCGACGGAGGCCGGCACGTTCACGTTGGTTGTTCCGACGATCGAATCGTATTCTCCGACTTCTGCCGGATTGGACGACGTGGTGACGATCAAGGGCTCAGGGTTCGGCTCCTTTATCAAGACCACTGAGGCCACACAGCCGAAGCTCGGCGTCGAGGCGTTCAAGCGCAGCGATATGGAACTCGGTGAGAACGTCTCCCGTACGGAAGTGTTGTTCAACAACATCGGTGCGATTGTCGTATCCTGGACCGACACCGAGATCAAGGCACGCGTCCCGCATCGGCATTTGTTCGGCATCGGCAAGCCGGGGCAGTTCAGCGCCGATCTGTCCACTGGTCCGCTGGTCATCCGTCGAGGGTCCTGGGATCTTCTTCCGGATGGGACCTGTTGCTCGCCGAAAAAATGGCTGACGCTCGAAGCCGGGACGTTTACGATCGAAGCCAAAGGCATGCCCGACCAAAGCTTCTTCCAGTCTAGACCAGAAGGCGCCACCAACGACTAGCAGCTCATGAGCAAATCCTTCTCCGTGGTTCTTGCCTTCGTCCCCCTGTTCCTCTCCGTCGTTTCAAGCGCAGCAGCCGAAGCACAGGTGAAATCCGCCCCCCAAAAGACTGGAACCGAAGTCACGCTCATGAGCGTCTATTTCCGGGATGCCAATCTCGGCTGGGCGGTGGGGACTGGAGGCACTGTGCTCAAAACGACGGATGGTGGTCAAAAATGGAAGAAGCAGACGAGTGGCACGCCGGCTCAGCTGACGGGCGTATTGTTCGTCGACGACAAACAGGGATGGATCATTGGTGTGAACGGAACAGTCCGCCGGACGGTCGACGGTGGTGCGACGTGGAAGCCACAGTCGATCGGCACGGTGGCGCCCCTTTACGGCCTCTCATTTGTTTCGCCTCAGGAAGGCTGGGTGGTGGGCGGCAACGGCACCATTCTTCATACGACTGATGGAGGCGCGCATTGGACGGACCAGCCGAGTTCGACGACCGCCGCGCTTTATGCGGTACAGTTCCTCACGCCGCAGCGCGGAACGGCCGTTGGAGCGGTGGGGACGGTCCTCGCCACCGAGGACGGCGGCGCCACCTGGGTTGCACAGGAAACTCAAGGGTCCGTCACTCTCTTCGACGTGTATTTTTCCGACCCGATGACCGGCTGGGTGGTCGGTAATGCAGGCGCCATGTTTCAGACGACTGACGGTGGCGCCCGTTGGATGGATCGGACTTTGCCCTGTTCACGGACCTGCACCAGGCTTACGGACCTGCTGCGCATTCGATTCACCGATCCCAAAACAGGATGGATTGTGGGTGAGCGAGGGATGGCCTACCATACCGCAGACAGCGGCTTTACGTGGGAAGAGCAGGGCGCCGTCGCCAATGTCTCATTATTCGGGTTGACGTTCCCCAATGCCCTTCATGGCTGGGCAAGCGGCGAGAAGGGGACCATTGTGCATCTGAGGCTCGGGAAATAGCGCTATTCAAGCGCGCCGAGTCGGGATTGCACCACCGTGACAGCCGCAATCGCCGCGGTCTCCGCTCGAAGTATTCGTGGTCCTAATGTGACGGGGGTAAATCCCTCTTCGATCGCCTCCCGCATTTCTTCCTTTTCCCATCCTCCTTCCGGGCCGATCAGCAGCCACACGTCGCCATCGGCGGGGAAGGATAGGCGGCTCAATGAAGCGCCGTTCGACCGCTCGGCCAACAGGATCTTCGTGCGCGCGTTCTTTGAGTTGACGAGTAATTGGGTGACGGTTCGAGGTTCGTCCATGACAGGGACGGAGCAGCGCTCGGATTGCTGCGACGCCTCCCACGCAATGCGCTGCCATCTCGCCCGTTGATGCTCGATCCTATCAGCTCGAGGCCTGACCACGCTGTGGCCTGCCAGAATGGGCACGATCCGATCGACGCCCAGTTCGGTGGCTTTTTGAATCACCCAATCCATCTTTTCGCCTTTAAGCAGCGCTTGGGCAAGGACGAGCGAGGTGCTGGGTTTCGCGGGAGGCGGTGTCTGGTCGATGATCCGGCCGATCACGGCCCGGTTCGTGACCTCGGTGATTTCCGTCCGGTAGCGAATGCCCTGATCGTCGATGAGCGAGAGGATTTCGCCCGCCTGAAGGCGAAGGCTCGCTCGAAGGTGATGGAGCAAGGGGCCGGTAATGCGGACATTCGGCGGGGCAATCGCCTCTGACGCCACAAAGAACGTGGGCATAGGAAATGGACCCCGGACTGGTAGGCGCTGGGCGTTACTCGAAAAAGGTCTTCATTTTGTCGAAGAAGCCGTCGCCGTCGGGCTCCATCGACATGCCGCTTTCCTTGGCGAACTCCGTCAGCAACTCGCGCTGCTTGGCGGTCAGCTTGGTAGGAATATGGACTTTGATGGTGAACAATTGATCGCCGGTCGTTTGGTGCTTGAGGCTTGGGATCCCAAGGCCCTTCAGGCGCAGCACTTTGTCGGGCTGGGTGCCGGGCGGTACTTTCATCACCGTCGTCCCTTTGAGCGTTGGAACCTCAATCTTTCCCCCGAGGGCGGCGGTGACAAAACTCACAGGCACGTCGCAGATGATATCGTTGCCTTTGCGTTGGAAGAGGTGATGCGGCTTGACGCTGATGGCGACGTAAAGGTCGCCTGCCGGGCCGCCGTTGACGCCGTGCTCGCCTTCGTTGGATAGCCGCAGGCGCATCCCGGTTTCGATGCCGGCCGGAATGTGGACTGCAATCGTGCGTTCGCGATAGACACGTTGGCGGCCTTGGCAGGTCGGGCAGGGCTCCGTAACAATGCGTCCGGACCCCTCGCATTGGCCGCAGGGCCTGCTGACGCTGAAAAAGCCCTGCTGCAGCCGGATCTGGCCGGCCCCCTTACAGCTGGGGCAGGTTTTGACCGATGAGGCCGACTTTGCCCCGCTACCTTTGCAGTCGGTGCAAGACTCCCAACGAGGGATCTTGAGCTTGGCTTCTTTCCCGTAGACGGACTCTTCGAACGTGAGCTCCAAATTGTATTGGAGGTCGTTTCCGCGCTCCGCACGGGTGCCGCCGCGCTGGCCGCCGAAGAAATCCTCGAAAATATCGTTGAAAACATCCCCGAAGCCGCCGCGTCCGAAGTCGAAGCCCTCAAAGCCGGCCCCGCCCTGCGCTCCAGCATGACCGAACATGTCGTAGCGTTTGCGTTTTTCCGCGTCGCTCAGGTGTTCGTAGGCCTCGTTAATTTCCTTGAACTTTTCCTCGGCCTGCTTTTTCTCCTGCTCGCCGTTCTGCAGATCGGGGTGAAATTGACGGGCGAGCTTGCGGTAGGCTTTTTTTAGGTCGTCATCGGATGCCATCCGGTCGACGCCCAACGTTTCGTAAAAATCTCGTTTCGACACGGAAGCCATTGTCCCCTGATGATAGTGATCGCTAAAAGACCGAGTTTCGTGCCCGGCGAAACTCGGTCCCTCAGTTGCCGTATTCTAACTTACTTTTTATCTTTGTCCACTTCTTCGAACTCGGCGTCCACGACTTTTTCATCCGTCTTGGCGCCGTTCGGATTCTCGGTTCCGGTCCCGCCAGGGCTGGGGCCGGCTGAAGCCGACGCTTTCTTGTACATTTCCTCGGCCAACTTATGTGACGCCGTCGTCAAGGTCTGTGTGGCCGATTCGATCGCGTCCGGATCATTCCCCTCCATCGCCTTTTTCAGGGCGGTGACGGCCTCCTCGATTTTGGTCCGCTCGTCGGCCGAGATTTTGTCGCCGTGCTCCTTGAGATTTTTTTCGGTCTGATACAGTAAATTATCGGCCTGGTTCTTGGCTTCGGCGGCTTTCCGGCGCTTCTTGTCGTCTTCCGTGTGGCTCTGGGCATCTCTGACCAGTTTTTCGACTTCCTCCTTGCTGAGACCGCTGGAGGCGGTGATCTTGATAGACTGTTCTTTCTGTGTGGCGAGGTCCTTCGCCGACACGTGCACGATGCCGTTGGCGTCGATGTCGAAGGTGACTTCGATTTGGGGCATGCCGCGCGGCGCCGGCGGAATGCCGACGAGATCGAATTGTCCCAGCAACTTGTTGTCGTTGGCCATTTCGCGTTCCCCTTGGAAGACGCGGATGGTCACCGCAGTTTGGTTGTCGGCCGCCGTCGAGAAGACCTGGCTCTTTTTCGTCGGCACGGTCGTGTTGCGCTCGATCAGCTTCGTAAAGACGCCGCCGAGCGTTTCGATGCCGAGGGACAACGGCGTCACGTCGAGCAGGAGTACGTCCTTCACGTCGCCCTTGAGCACGCCGCCTTGAATGGCCGCACCGATGGCGACCACTTCGTCGGGGTTCACGCCACGGTGGGGCTCCTTCCCAAAGAAGTCCTTCACGACCTGAATGACCTTGGGCATACGGGTCATGCCGCCGACCAACACGACTTCGTTGATGTCGCGCGCTGACACGCTTGCATCGGCCAGGGCTTTGCGGCAAGGCTCGACCGTCTTCTGGATCAAGTCATCGACCAATTGTTCCAGCCGCGAGCGCGTGAGCTTGATAACCATGTGCTTGGGACCGCTGGCGTCCGCGGTAATGAACGGCAGATTGATCTCCGTTTCCTGTGAGGAGGACAACTCAATCTTCGCCCGCTCGGCCGCTTCTTTCAGCCGCTGAAGGGCCATGCGGTCTTTGCGGAGATCGATGCCTTGATCCTTTTTGAATTCATCGACGAGCCAATCCATGATGCGGAGGTCGAAGTCGTCACCGCCCAGATAGGTGTCTCCGTTCGTTGATTTGACTTCGAACACGCCTTCACCGATTTCCAAGACGGAGACGTCGAACGTGCCTCCGCCGAGGTCGTACACTGAAATTCGTTCGTCCTTCTTTTTGTCGAGTCCGTATGCCAATGACGCGGCGGTCGGTTCGTTGATGATCCGCAGGACATTCAGGCCGGCAATCTGTCCGGCATCCTTCGTCGCCTGACGCTGGCTGTCGTCGAAATAGGCGGGGACCGTCACCACGGCTTCCGTGACCTTCTCGCCGAGGTAGTCTTCCGCCGTTTGCCGCATTTTCTGCAGAATCATGGCGGAAATTTCGGGCGGACTGTACCGCTTCCCGCGCAGCTCCACATGGGCGTCGCCGTTGTCAGCTTCGACGACCTTGTACGGAAGGCGCTTCATCGCCTCTTGGACTTCTTTGCTGCGGAACTTCCGGCCCATGAGACGTTTCACGGAGAAGATCGTGTTCTCCGGATTCGTAATGGCTTGCCGCTTGGCAATTTGGCCGACGAGCCGCTCACCCTTGTCCGTGATGGCGACGACCGAGGGTGTGGTGCGGGCGCCTTCCGCGTTAGCAATGACCACCGGATCGCCTCCGCTCATGACGGCGACGCAAGAATTGGTCGTGCCTAAATCGATGCCGATCACTTTACCCATGATGTACTCCTTCCTCTCGCAGGCTGTTGAAAAACGCCGCCCTTCTCACCCGCCCGACCCCTGACGCGCCGAGACGCGTCTTACACCGGGATCGTTCTCGCGCGCTGAGAGGCTCGACGTACCCTCAAAGTACGCCTCGCGTCTGCACTCGCTGCGGCCTTGCTGAGCGCCGTTTTTGAACAGCCTGGAATCTCTCCTGTTCAGTTTTGGCTGTCTACTTCATTCGATCCGGATTCTGTGCCGGATGACACCGTCACCATGGCCGGTCTGAGGATACGATCGTGCAGCCGATATCCCCGTTGAAACTCTTCCACGACGTGCTGGTCGGGAACGTCAGTCGAAGACACTGTTGCGACCGCCTGATGACCGGACGGATCGAACGGTTGTCCCATCGTTGGAATCGATTGAACTCCGAACTTGCCCAGAACACCCTGCAGCTGTTTGAGGGTGAGATCGACGCCCTGTACCAGCCCGCCGGCGGCGGGACCGTCCTTCGCTGCCTTAATGGCGCGCTCCAGATTGTCCACGACGGGCAAGAGTTCCTTGAGCAGTTGTTCGTTGCCGAACCGGATCTGATCCCGCTGGTCCCGTTGGGCGAGCCGTTTGTAGTTATCAAACTCGGCTGCCAGTCGGAGATACTTATTGTTGAGTGACTTCAACTCCTCGTCCTTGGCCGCCAACTCACCCGCCGCGGCCTCGGATAGAGCGGGAGCAGATTTGTCGGAGTCACCGTCTAAGTTGTCGAATATATTGGCGTTCAGATCTTCGTCTGCCACGGTTTGTCCTGTTACTGAGCCGAGATAGTCACCGGAGGTCATAAGTCAACAGCAGCCATGCAAATTACTTTGTCGGGGAACTACACCCAGGTGAGGGGAGGGGAGGAGCCTCTGGCCCGGCGATACAGAAGTTCCAAACCTTCGAGCGTGAGCAGAGGTTCGATCGCCTGAATGGAGGTTGTCTCGGAGGCGATGACGTTGCTCAAGCCACCGGTAGCTATGATGTATGCGGTATGGCCGAGTTCCTGTTCGATCCGTCTCACGAGCGTATCAACCAACCCGGCATATCCGAAGAGGAGGCCAGACTGAATGCTGCTACCAGTATCCGTCCCGATCACCGTCTTGGGTCTGGTCAACTCGACCTTGGATAATTTGGCAGCACGGGCAAATAAGGCTTCGGCTGAAATGCCCAGACCCGGCGCGATGACGCCGCCGAGATATTCCGCTTTCTTTGTGACGACGCAGAACGTCGTCGCGGTGCCGAAGTCGACAATAATCAGGTCACGGCGGTATTTGTGGTAGGCTGCGGCGGCGTTGACGAGTCGGTCGCTCCCGATTTCTCTGGGGTTGGGATAGCGGATGGTCAGACCGGTATCCGATTCCGAGGTGACGATCAAAGCCCGCTGACGAAAATACTGTTCGATGAGGGTTTCAAACGTCCCTGTGAGCGTCGGGACCACACTCGACATGATCGCGCCGGATGTCTGGTCGGGCACAATCCCCGCCGCGGCGAGCAAGTTGGTAAACAGGATCCCATACTCGTCCGCAGTCGTCTTTGCATCGGTGGCGAGTCGCCAGTGGCCCCTCAGGACCGAGCCATCGTAAATTCCGAACACGACGTTGGTGTTGCCGATATCGACGACAAGCAGCATTGGCGTATTTTACGGGGTTGACGGCCCTATTGCCATCGAAAGCCTTATCGCAAGTGGATGATGTCCGCTGCACGAAGCTGCCGGACGGTGGCCGTCGGTGAGCTCTGCTCAATGAGCGCCAAGGAGCCGTCTTCGGCGATTCCTTCGACCGCCCCAATGCATTCGCTGCCGTCCCCCAGGACCGCCTTGACTGTTTTTCCGATCGTGGCGCAGCGACGGCGGTACGCCGAGACGATGGTTTCCGGACCACGGGCAAGAAATTCATCCAGGCAGGACTCGATTCTGTAAAGCAGTTGCGACACGAGCCGGTTGCGGTCAACGACACGGCCGATCTCGTCTTCGAGGGTCGTCGCGGTCTCGCGCAGGTCCTCGGGAAAATCCTTCACGCCTCCGTTGACGTTGATGCCGATGCCGATGACTTGAAACGATTCCGGCCCGCGCGACATTGCGCTTTCGCAGAGTATTCCGCCGGCTTTGCGGTCGCCGACCAACAAATCATTGGGCCACTTGACGGCCACGCGTGCCGCCGCGACGGCTTCGATCGCCTCAGCCGCGCCCAGGGCAGCCATCAACGGCAGCCATGACAGCCATAAAGGCATCCGCGGC
>DATJGE010000006.1:0-32026 GCA_035495295.1 Nitrospira sp.
GCACCTGGCTTGAAGGTGATGTAGTACCAGATCCACTCGGACATCACTCGGATCCGGCTACGGACGCCGATTAAAAAGAAAATGTGTACGATGCACCACAGCAGCCAGGCCACAAAGCCGGAGACATGCACAGGACCGATCTGCGCGACGGCCTTCGCTCGGCCTATCGTTGCAAGCATCCCTCGATCCCGGTAGACGAACGGCCGCCGGGCGGCAGGCGCGAGATTGCGTTCGATGACGTCTGCCACATACCGGCCCTGCTGAATCGCGACCGGAGCCAGACCTGGCAAGGGTTTTCGGTCTTCTCCCACACAGTACGCCGCATCGCCGAGCACGAAGATCCACGGCTCCCCCCGAATCGTGAGATCGGGCTCAACCTTGACCCGGCCTGTTCCATCCCGAGGCACATTGAGGGTCGCCAGCAACGGCGATGCCTTGTTGCCCGCCGCCCAGATCGTGAGGGCCGAAGGCACGAATTCGCCGCCGATCCTGACGCCGTCTTCGTACACGGCGCTCACGGGACTGTTGAGTCTGACCGTCACTCCCATGCGCGATAGCGCCGCTTCTGCTTTTGCCGAAAGATCGGCGGCAAAGGCGGGAAGAATGCGCGGGCCGCCTTCGACAAGCACAATGGACAGATCCTCCAATCTGAGATTCGGAAAATCGGGGCCCATGGCCTTACGACCGATTTCCGCCAGCGCGCCGGCGACTTCCACGCCGGTCGGACCGCCGCCGACGATCAAGAACGTCAGCCGCTCGTCTTTCCCGCTGGTGGCACGCCGCCGCTCCGACTCTTCGAAGACGGTGAGCATCCTTGCACGCAGCCGGACCGCGTCGGTCAGCGTCTTGAGACCGGGCGCAAATGACTCCCACTCGTCGTGGCCGAAATACGCATGGCGCGACCCCGGTGCGACGATCAGGGCATCGAAAGGAAGCGGCGGGCTTTCCCGCAGGCATACGAAGCGAGCCTCACGGTCGATGGAGACCACTTCGTCCATCACGACGCGAACATTGCGTTGGGAACGAAAGACGGTGCGCAGGGGCCATGCGATGTCGCCTGGATACAATGCGGCCGTCGCGACCTGGTAGAGCAGCGGCTGGAACAGGTGATGATTCGTGCGGTCGACGAGTACGACCTCGTCGCGATGCAGCGCGCGGGCTGCGGTCAATCCGCCGAATCCACCCCCGATGATGACAATCCGTTTTCGATCCATTGCGCTTATCGGAGAAGCTGGTCGCGACTACGAGCGTTCGCGGCCCACATGCGCCGATCGCCGGCCCTCCTATCGCCGAGAGAGCTGCGCTTCTTCAAGCCGTACCACACAAAAGCGCTGAACCGGATCGTCTTCTGCGTCGGGATCCACGCCGTCCCACAGCACTGACCGGACGTTGTATCGCACCAACGGGTAGAGCACGATCGCCGTCGATGTGGCGAGCATACCCAAGACCGGATACAGCATGTCATCTTCTTCCATTCGCGTCTCCAGGCGGCGGGCGAGGAGGCGGTACGATTTGGCCGCCTCGGCACGGCCAGCTCGGGCGGCGATCATGCGCCCGTACAGCCGCTGCTCTTCTTCAGTTCGGAATGAGAGAACCGGATTATCCCTGCGGATTCCAGTTTGGTTGTGAAGAAACACAGGCAGGTTGCCGTCAGCAATGGGGTGCGCAACCGCCGACGCGGCTGATCGCTGCGCAGAAACCTCTCGTGCTCGCCGCCAAGCCTCCTCGGCCGCCGTCAGTTCCTCATCAGCCTGCCGCAAGTCCAGCATTACGAGGCCGAGACAATGGGCTTCTCGTTCGCGCGGCGCAAAGAGGCAGCTTGTCAGTAGCGTAGCGAGCACAACGAGGAAGATGGTCTGCATACCGCTTGCTCCGAGAATGCCAGCATGCTCTTCGCGACGCTTCGATTCACACGAAGTACACCCGATTTTTTCAACGCGAGGGAAGTTGCAGCCCGAGGGCAAAGACCGCGGCATAGCCTTCGGCGTGTTGCGTGGGCGCTATGATCAGCTGCTCCCCGCCACGTCGGAAGATGCGATCGTCCTGATTGCGAGCGCTGCGTCTTCCCCTCGCCAGATAGGGCGGTGCGGCATGGACGCGATCAGAAAAGGCATCCTCAAAATACATCTGCGAGGTGAATTCGTAAGTCCCCTCTCCGTCGACCGCCGTCCGGACCTTGATATGGACGTGCACGGTCCGGCCATAGTACCAGCCCGGAAAGATCGTAAGAAACTTCGCCTCGCCCTTTTCGTCCGTGAGCTGATAGCCACGCAAGAATTTCCTCCCCATCGTATCGAACGCCGCATCCTTCACATCAGAATAGATGCCCAAGGCGTCGCAATGCCAGATATCCACCTGAGCGCCTACAAGCGGCTGGCACTCCATCTGCTCCACGCGGGAGAGCGCGACCGTCAAGGCAAGCGGGACACCGGCCTTGACCTCTCCCGTCACCGGATCGGACCGGATGTCGGACCGATGCAAACGCTCGTCGACAAAATAGGGTCCTTCCGTCTGCTCCGGCCGCAAGAGGCACATAGGACGTGGCGCACCGTCGGCGGACGGACGAGCCAGGATGCCGCCCGCGATCAACCATGCGATGGCGCCGCCGAACAACCGCACCGCTTGCCGTCGGGAAAGAAGCCGCCCTTGATGCCCGTCATCCGGCATGACCGATCCTCCGGCTTATGCATGGACATTAAGTGAGCCGCCGTCGACGTTCCGGCAGGATTGTCATTCGAAATCCCGGAATGTCAAAACGGCGGCAGCCCACGGCAGACTAGTGTAGCCTACGGCGGGGGATGGTACGCAAAGGTGCTGACGGTGGCTGTTGAATCCTCGACCGATTCTTTCATACAATTCGAGCCCCTTCCCGCAGAATAGGAGATGGGCCTCGATGAGATCCTCGGTGACGGCCCAGGGCGTTCTTGTGGGACACCCGTCCCAGAATGGAGCGCTGACCCTATCGCTTATCGGCGCCCTCGACACCACCAGCACTGGTCAAGCCTGGCGTGAGGCCCTTCGCTTGGTCAATTGCCATCAGCCCTCACGGTTGATCGTGGATGCCTCGCGCCTCACCTATTGCGACGGAGCAGGAGCCGCCTTGCTGCTCGAGTTGCGCCACTACCAACAGAGCCGCCGGCAGACATATGAGATTCGGTCGCTGAATCCGGCGTATCAGGCGCTCCTGGATTTATACGCCCGTTGGGAGAGTCACCGTCCGGAGCCCCTCCCGCCCGCCGACTCACCGGTGGCACAGATCGGACGCGCAACCTCGGCGATTGGGAAAGACCTCCGCGTGCTGATCGCTTTTGTCGGACAACTTTCAACCGCGCTGGCCAAAAGCGCGCGCCGGCCGTCCCTTGTGCGCTGGAAAGACGCGTTCCTTACCGCCGAGTTGGCGGGCGTCAATGCACTGCCGATCCTGTCCCTCCTCGGATTTCTCTTGGGTCTCATCATGGCCTTTCAGTCGGCCATTCCGATGCGGCAATTCGGCGCAGACATTTATGTTGCCAACCTAATCGGTCTCTCGATGGTGCGCGAGTTGGGCCCCTTGCTGACGGCAATCGTGTTGGCAGGCCGATCCGCCTCCGCATTTGCTGCGGAATTGGGCACGATGAAAGTGAGCGAAGAACTTGATGCGCTGACGACGATGGGATTGGAACCGGTCGGTTTTCTCGTCGTTCCGCGCGTCATTGCCGCGGTGGCGATGACGCCGCTGCTTTCCGTCTTCGCTTCACTGCTCGGTCTCTTGGGCGGCGCGGTCGTGATGCTTTCGCTCGGCTTTCCGCTGGTCACATATCTCATCCAGGTCAAGAGCGCCGTTACAGCCGGCGATCTGATTGGCGGGCTTGGGAAATCGTTCGTCTTCGGCATCGTCGTGGCCGCGATCGGCTGTCTACGCGGGCTTCAAACCAAGAGCGGCGCGGGTGCGGTGGGCGAATCCACGACGCGGGCGGTCGTAAGCGGCTTGGTGCTCATTACCATCGTCGACGGCGTCTTCGCCGTCGTCTTTTATTGCCTTGGAATTTGAATGGCCGGTCAAACGCTCGACCACCAGAAGCCGATCATCGCCGTTCGTCATTTCACCGCCGGCTATGACGGTCACATCCTGCTGCGCGATGTCTCGTTCGACATCTTTCCCGGAGAAGTCTTCGTGATTCTCGGCGGCTCCGGCTCGGGGAAAAGCACGCTGCTCAAACACATGATCGGCCTGTATCGGCCGCTGGCCGGATCGATTCGCATTGAAGGCAAAGATATCGTCACGGCGAACGGCCAAGAGCGCCTGGACATCCTGGCGAGGATTGGCGTCATGTATCAGCAAGGCGCACTGTTTGGGTCGATGACATTGCTGGAAAATGTCCGACTTCCAATGGAGGAGCATACCGATTTGCCGGATGAGGCGATCGAGCGGATCGCGCTCATGAAGCTCCAACTGGTCGGCCTCGGCGCCGCTGCCTATCAACGCCCGGACGAGATCAGCGGCGGAATGAGAAAACGGGCAGCTATCGCCCGCGCCATGGCGCTAGATCCGCCCATCATGTTCTTGGACGAGCCCTCGGCGGGCCTGGACCCGATCACGTCGGCCGAGCTTGACCAATTGATCATGACCCTTTCCAGACATTTGAACATTACCTTCGTCGTCGTGACGCATGAACTTCCCAGCATCGAGACCATTGCCGACCGCGTCATCATGCTGGACAAGCGAACGCAGGGCATCATCGCGGAAGGAAAGCCTGAAGAACTCAGAAATCATTCCGACCATCCCTGGGTACGGCAGTTCTTTAACCGGCAAGTGGAGGCCGTACACTCAGGGTGAAGGCGCGTCTCGGCGTGCGCGGGCGGGTTCGTGAGCTTGGGCAAAGCGTACGTCTCGGCGTGCGCGGGCGGGTGGGTAAAAAAGGATGCCACCTCATGAGTGAGCAAGCGCACTATTTTAAAATTGGTCTCTTTGTCATCGCCGCCACTGCGCTGGCTGTCGTCGGAATTATCGTGCTGGGCGCGGGTAAATGGTTCGAACGATCCATGACGGTGGAAACCTACTTCTATGAATCGGTGCAAGGGCTCGAAGTCGGCGCACCGGTCAGGCTGCGCGGCGTTCGGGTAGGGAGGGTCGAATCCATCAAGCTTGCCCGCGAGGAATACGGCGTCGTCTTCGATCCCAAGACCGACTCGTTCCCATATCGGGGACTCGTTCTCGTACGGATGTCGATCCGTCCGAGTGTGGCAGTGCATCTCACCGAAGACGACGGGGCCGTCCTCATGCAAAAGGCCGTTGATTCCGGCTTCCGTCTCCGACTCGGGTCCCAAGGCATCACCGGGGTGCTTTACATTGAATCGGAGTTCGTCGATCCTGAGCGCTATCCGCCCATCCGGATCGTCTGGACGCCGAAAACGCCGTACATCCCGTCGGCGCCGAGCACGATCACCGAGCTGGGCGTCGACCTACGGTCGATCACGAGAAAACTCGAACAGTTGGATATCGAGAAGATCTCCACAGATTTCGACGTCATGCTCACGTCGGTGACCCGCCTCGTCAACGATGTCCAGGGCCAGCAGCTCGGCCCGGAACTCAAACAGGTGATGGCAGAGCTTCGCGGCTCAGTCCAAGACGCGAGGCGGGTGCTCACCGACGCCGACCTTAAGCATGCGCTGAAGGATTCATCCGCCGCCATGGCGGACATCCGCCGGACGGCGGTTGATCTCAGCCACACAGCCAAGGACATGCGTCAAGCGATGACGCTCCTCCCGGAGATCACCGCCCGTTTGAACACCAGTGTACGCCGCATCGATGCCTTGCTGGCCTCCAAAGGTGAGACCATCGACGAGCTCCTCGAAAATCTGCGGTCGGTCACCGAAGAGCTGCACTATCTCACAAAGACGGTCGAGCATTACCCGTCGCAGGTCCTGTTCGGTGAGCCGCCGGCGCATTCACGAGCGGTGCAGCGATGAGCCGATCGTCGACGACGGCTGTGCTCACCTGTCTCTGCGTGGTTGTGACCACGGCGTCCGGCTGCGTCGATCTTAAGAAGAGTTACCCGGAAAAGCGATCCTTCGTCCTCGATGTCGGCGTCCCGCCGCAAGAAGCGGCCTTGAATACCGCGATCGTCCTTAAAGTGAACAAATTTCGCGTGTCTCCCTTGTTCGCGGGACGGGCAATGGTCTATCGGGTAGCGGATTTGCAATATGAGACCGATTTTTACGATGAATGGTTCGTCGCCCCGGCGACGCTGGTCACACAGCAGGTCCAGCACGCGCTCTCACGGTCCTCTGGATTCCAGATGGTCGTCCTCGGAACGAACCACGTCGAACCGACGCATCTTCTCGAAGGCACGGTCACGGAGTTCTATGGAGACTTTCGAACTACCCCTCTGGCAGTGCTTGGCCTTGATCTGTATTTGCTCGATGCGGTCCGTGACCGACAGCCCTTGTTTCGGCGGACCTATCATCAGGAGGTACCGCTGAGGGATCGCTCCTCAGAGGCGCTGGCGATAGGCCTCAGCGATGCACTCACCACCATTCTCGCGGAGGTCGGCAAGGATCTCGCCGCTATCCGGGAGGCGCCGCAGCAGTCGGGCCGATGAAGCGCGTCTCGGTCGACCGTCTTGTCAGACGGATCCAGCTTTCCCAATTGTCGTTGGCCACGTCGCCAATCGGAAACCGGTCAATCTTTCCAAGCGCCCATCGCTTCGGATGTATCCTACTCAGCAGCATGCTGTTCGCGTGCAGCGCAGTTCCGGCCAAATACAGGGAACTGGCGGTGCCGGACGTGACGCTCACCGCCATGACTGCCTCCCCTCAGCAGTATCGCGACAAGGTCGTGATCCTCGGCGGCGTGCTCGTGAAAGAACGGGAAGAAGAGGGTCACGTCTGGCTGCACCTCAAAAATCGTCCCTTGGATGCCAAATATCACCCGCATCGGCCGTTGTCGCTTGAGGGCCCAGAAGCGGGCCACTTTTGGGTGACCGCGCCCCGCCAGGATTTGCCGGCTCAATATCGGAAATGGGCTCGCATGACCGTGGTTGGGCGCGTCATTGGGACGACGCACGAGGAACCGGTCCTCCTATTGATGTATGCGCGCGGGTGGGATGTCTCGGGCCAAAATGACGAGGCTTGGGAAACCAGCATCAATCCTGCCTACCTCCCGGTGATTCCGGAGGGCCTTCACGGCGAATTTCAACCTTAATCAGACCGCATCTCATTTGCTGCCCTCACGCCGTTGGCTGCCTGCTCAACGCGTGAATATCTCCTCTAAAAATCCGCATGCTTTTGACCCTGTAACCTTTTTTATTCTTTCTCCGACTAGGGAGGAGAAGAGAAGGCACGTCCCATCGAACCATGTTAAAGGAGGCAGCAATGAGAACACGTCTTGTAGTTGGTTTCAGTATGGCCCTCGGAATTGCGCTCATGGCGCTTCCAACGGCCTGGGCTGACGACGGCTACCGATGCGGCAAACAAGGACAGGCCGTCGGGCACCATGGTCACCGACACAGCGGTGCCAGCGGCCACCTGCTTAGGCATCTCCTGAGACATCAACAGGACATCGGCCTCAACGATGATCAGATCGGCAAACTTCGTGCCCTCGCGCTTGACGCGGACCGTGACGCCATCCGTGCGTCCGCCGAGCGGATGGTCAGCGAACGTGAGCTTCGCGCGATGATGTGGGACACCAAGGCCGAGATGCCGGCGATCGAGGCGAAGGTGAAGGAAGCGGAATCGCACGAGGCGGCCGTGCGAATCATTGGCATCCGGGTCAAGCGGGAGATGTTCGGCGTACTGACTCCTGACCAGCAGGCGAAGTTCAAGGCGTTAGGCTACGGACACCGTCATCGCGACGGTGGAACGCATGCCGATGCGGAACCGACGCCAGAGAGGGGTCGCGATGAGTCCGAGCCGCCGACGTCGGCCAGCTGACATTGATTCAGGTTCGGTCGGATCGTCGATGGTGGTATCATGAGCCACGCTGCCGCAGTGGCATTCGCTGACGGAGGACTGATCCCCGGAATACACCTGTCGATGGCCCTTGACTCGTTACCTGCTGGCAGCCGGTCTCTCGAGGAGGCCGCGCTCGTTCGCCGAATCCGACAGGGCGACAGCGAGCGGTTCGCCGATCTGATCGAACGCTATCAAAGGCACGTCGGCCGCATCGTCGGCCGGCGTGTGCCGGCTGACCGGGTGGCGGAACTCGTCCATGAGGTCTTCGTCAAGGCTTATGTGAATCTGCCGCAGTTTTCGAACAGCGTGCCCTTCGAGCATTGGCTCGCCGGCATTGCGGTGCGAACCTGTTACGATTTTTGGAGACAGCGCACGCGCGATGAGGTGCCTGCTAGTGCGCTAAGTGACGATCATCAACGCTGGATCGAGCAGACGCTGTCCGCAGCATCCGAACAGGAATTCCGCGATCAAGCCGCCAAGCGCGAAGCAGCGGACGTCCTCGAATGGGCGCTGCGACAATTGGCGCCTGAACAACGAGCGGTCCTGACGCTCGTGCACCTGGAGGGCTACTCAGTGCGCGAGGCGGCGCAGTTGTTGGGCTGGAGCGTGATCAACGTCAAGGTACGCGCCCACCGCGCGCGTCGGGCATTGCGTGGCATATTGCACGAGAACATCGGAGGGGGATCGCATGACGCATCATCATGACGAGCGGGTGAACGCCCTCGAGCGTGCGTTGGTGGACGCCTACCGTTCCCAGTCGTCCAGCGCCGGAGACGTCGACGTCACGCAAACCGTCATGCGCGAGATCCGGCGGTCCGGTGCCGCACGCGGCCGGTGGGCCACCGCGACCGTCTTGGATCAATTGGTGTGGCGCACGGCGACGATCACTGCGGCGGTCGTCCTGATGGCCGCCCTGCTGACAGTCGGCCTCCTACGGACGCCGGCGGGAGACAGTCCGTCGCTGGTCGCTGAAGAATTCGAATCCGTTCCCCTGTTCGAAGATTAGCTGAGTGGAGGAGCCAATGACATCTCGACTGAAATTATGGGGCGGCCTGATCGTCCTCTTCTGCGCCGGAGCGCTCAGCGGCGTTGTGGCCGACTCCGTGTTCCTGCACGCGGAACCAGCATCCGGCGGCGACCATGGGCCGGCCGCCCGTCATCAACGGATCATGAAGCGCCTCACGGAAGGCCTCTCGTTGACCGCCCAGCAACAGGCGGAGATTGAGCCCATTGTCACGCGCGCTCATGTGTCATTGCTGGAACTCCGATTCGCGCATCAGCCAGAGGTGGAACAGATTTTGGCTCGCGGGATGGCCGAACTCAACGGCAAGCTTTCGCCGGCCCAGCAGAGCGAGCTCGGCCGTATGTACAAGGGGCTCGAGCGCCGCTGGCAGGGCTCGCGCGAGTATCTGGAGACGCAAAAACACAACATGGCGCCGCAGTAATTCCAGCTGGCCCGGGAAGGACAGATGCCTGGTTCCACACACTTTGCAACGACGGTGAAACGAGGACTGCTTGGACTCGCGGCGGCAGGCGTGCTCGCATTGGTCGGCTATGCCCTCTTGGCAAAATCGGGCGAGGAACCATCGCGAGCGGGACAGCCGCCGGCCGGCGCACGGTCGATGCCCGTGCTGACGGCGTCGGCACGAGTCGGAGACATCGGGGTGTATCTCAACGGCCTCGGTTCCGTTATCCCCCTGAATACGGTCAATGTCAAAAGCCGCGTCGATGGACAACTGATGAAAGTGCTGTTTCAGGAGGGGCAACTTGTCCAGAGCGGGGAGCTTCTCGCGCAGATCGACCCGCGGCCGTTCGAAGTGCAGCTGATGCAAGTCGAAGGGCAAATGGCCCGCGATGTCGCGCAATTGAAAAACGCCAAATTGGACTATGAACGGTACAAAGGGCTGTACGAACAAGGTTACGTCCCCAAGCAGCAACTGGACACGCAGGAGGCCATGGTTCGGCAATCGGAAGGCATCATCAAAGCGGATCAAGGTCAGATTGACAATGTCAAACTGCAGTTGGTGTACAGCCGTATCACCGCGCCGATCAGCGGCCGTGTGGGGTTGAGATTGGTAGATCCCGGCAATATGGTGCACGCGAACGACAGCAACGGCCTGTTGGTCATCACCCAGCTCACGCCGATTACCGTCGTTTTTACGATTCCTGAGGACAACTTGCCGGCGGTGCTCGAGCGGCTGAAAGCGGGCCAGCAGCTGACCGTCGATGCCTTCGACAGGGAACAGAAGCACAAGCTCGCGACCGGCACCCTGTTGACCGTCGACAATCAGATCGATCCCAACACCGGCACCGTGCGGCTTAAGGCGGTGTTCCCAAATGAAGATGGAGCGTTGTTTCCGAACCAGTTTGTCAATGCTCGTCTGTTATTGGAAGTGAAGCACGGCGTGACCATCGTGCCGTCTGCCGCTGTTCAACGAGGCGCCAAAGGCACCTTCCTGTACGTCGTGAAAGAGGATCGGACGGTCGCCGTGCGGCCAGTGACGGTCGGTACGGCTTATGACGAAGAAACCTCCATCACCTCTGGGCTCGCGCCGGATGAGCTCGTCGTCGTCGATGGCACCGAGAAATTGCGGGAAGGCAGCAAGGTCGAGGTACGGAACCGGAATGAGAAGGCGTCCCAGTCCGGCACGCCCCCCATTGCCGACTCGCCGCCGACGGAGAAGCACCCGTGAATCCGTCGCGCCTGTTCATCATGCGGCCGGTGGCGACCGCCTTACTGATGGTCGCCATTCTGCTGGCCGGTGTGATGGCTTATCGCCAGCTCTCGGTTTCTGCTCTCCCCCAAATTGATTATCCGACGATTCAAGTACTGACGTTCTATCCTGGTGCAAGTCCAGACGTGATGGCGTCCTCGGTTACTGCCCCTCTCGAGAGGCAATTTGGGCAAATGCCGGGACTCAATCAAATGACATCCACAAGTTCGAGCGGTAGTTCCGTCGTGACGTTACAGTTCAGTCTCGACCTAAACCTCGATGTTGCCGAACAGCAAGTCCAAGCTGGAATCAACGCCGCTTCGACATTTCTTCCCCGAGACCTTCCAAGCCCGCCCTTCTACAACAAAGTCAATCCGGCTGATGCACCAGTGCTGACATTGGCGCTCACCTCAGCCACGCTACCGCTGCCACAAGTAGAAGATTTCGCCGAGACCAGATTCGCCCAAAAAATTTCCCAACTCTCGGGCGTGGGCCTCGTAAGCATCAGTGGCGGCCAGCGACCTGCGGTGCGGATTCGCGCCAACCCTCGCGCGCTCTCTGCCTACGGACTCACACTGGAGGATCTGCGGGCCACCGTGGCGGAGGCCAACGTCAATCAAGCTAAAGGCGCATTCGACGGACCGCGGAGGGCTTCAATCATCAATGCGACTGATCAATTGCTGTTGAGCCGCGACTACCAATCGCTGATCATCACTTATAGGAGTGGCGGCCCGGTGCATGTCTCCGACGTCGCCGATGTGATTGACGATGTGGAAAATGTCCGGCAGGCGGCTTGGATGAACGAGACGCCAGCCGTTCTCGTGAATATCCAACGGCAGCCTGGCGCGAACGTGATTGAAGTGGCTGACCGCATCAAGAAACTTCTACCCCAACTGCAAAGTGCATTGCCGTCCTCCGTACAAGTCACCGTGTTGACCGACCGAACGACCTCAATTCGTGCCTCAGTGCGCGATGTGCAGTTCGAGCTCATGCTCGCCGTGGCGCTCGTCATCCTGGTCATTTTTCTATTTCTCCGAACCCTGTCCGCCACCATCATCCCCGCAGCAGCAGTTCCCTTATCACTCATAGGCACATTCGGGGCGATGTATTGGATGGGATTCAGCCTCAACAACCTGACGTTGATGGCCCTTACGATTTCGACTGGGTTTGTCGTAGACGATGCAATCGTGATGATCGAGAACATTTCACGATACATCGAGCGGGGGGAATCACCGCTGCAGGCTGCGCTCAAAGGGTCGGAACAGATTGCCTTTACCATTCTTTCCTTATCTATTTCGCTCATCGCGGTACTCATTCCACTGCTGTTCATGGGCGATGTTGTCGGACGACTGTTCCGCGAGTTCGCCGTTACCTTAAGCATGACGATTGTCATTTCGGCTGTCGTCTCGCTGACGTTGACACCTATGATGTGTGCTCGATTATTGCAGTACCGGCGAGAAGCCGAACAGGGAACCTTTTACCGCTGGTCTCAAGAATTCTTCGATCGCACTATCGCCGCTTACGGCAAGACATTGCGATGGGTGTTACAGCATCAAACGGGCACTCTCATGATTTCGGTCATCACTCTTGTGTTCACGATCCTTCTCTTTGTCGTGATCCCTAAGGGCTTTTTCCCTTCTCAGGATACGGGCATGATCTTGGGCATTTCCGAAGCGTCTCAGTCGATCTCATTTGCGGCAATGTCTGAACGTCAACAGGCACTGGCAAAAACGATACTCGCCGATCCGGCAGTTTCAAGTTTGTCGTCTTTCATCGGAATAGATGGCACGAACACCACGCTCAATAGCGGACGCATCTACATCAATCTGAAACCATTGGAGGAACGGAACGCCAGCGTACATGAGGTCATCTTGCGACTCCAACGCAACTTAGCCGGCGTCGATGGGATCACGTTGTTCCTGCAACCGATGCAGGATCTCACCGTGGAGGATCGCGTCAGCCGCACACAATATCAGTACACCTTGGAAGATGCCGATCCCAAGGAATTGAGCCACTGGGCTCCGGCCTTTCTCGAGGCCCTGCAGAAACTTCCCGAGCTTCGCGACGTAAGCAGCGACCAACAGGACCACGGACTGGCTTCTCTCCTGGTCATCGATCGAAGCACGGCATCGCGTCTGGGCATTACACCTCAACTGATCGTCGATACCTTGTACGACGCCTTCGGACAGCGTCAAGTCTCCACGATGTTTACCCAGTTGAACCAATATCGAGTCGTGCTCGAAGTCATGCCGGAGTTTCAGAGCAGCCCCCAGGCGCTCCAGTTCCTTGACATCCGCTCGTTGACAGGTGGCCAGGTGCCGCTGAACGTATTTACGCAATTCTCCGAAATCAGCACCCCGCTGGCCATCAGTCGACAGGGACAGTTTCCAGCCGTAACCCTCTCGTTTAATCTCGCACCAGGCATATCACTCGGCCACGCAGTGACGGCAATTGACGATACCGCGCAGGCGATCGGCCTCCCGGCCAGCATTCGAGGAAGTTTTCAGGGGACGGCTCAGGCGTTCCAAGCCTCACTGGGAAATGAAACGTGGCTGATCCTTGCCGCGCTTGTGACGGTCTACATTGTGCTGGGGATTCTGTACGAAAGCTATATTCACCCGCTGACGATTCTCTCGACACTGCCTTCCGCGGGCGTCGGCGCGCTGCTCGCGTTGATGCTGTTCAACACAGACTTCGGCGTGATCGCGCTCATCGGCATCATTCTGTTGATCGGGATCGTGAAGAAGAATGCCATCATGATGATTGACTTTGCGCTCGACGCGGAACGCAAAGAAGGCAAGCCGCCCCAGGAGGCGGTCTTCGAGGCCTGTCTCCTGCGTTTTCGGCCGATCATGATGACGACAATGGCCGCATTGCTTGGAGCATTGCCACTGGCCGTCGGTTCGGGCGTCGGCTCCGAACTGCGACATCCACTCGGAATCGCCATCGTCGGCGGGCTCATTCTCAGTCAGGCCTTAACACTCTACACCACGCCAGTCATCTATTTGGCTTTCGACCGCTTGGCGCGCAACTTGAGTTTCAAGAGGTCTTCGTCTCCGACTTCGGCTCTGACTCCTGGTCCCGTATGAAACTCTCCGCCATCTTCATTGAGCGTCCAGTTGCCACCACTCTACTGACCATCGGCGTGACGCTTATCGGCGTGGTCGCCTTCCGGTTTCTTCCCGTGGCCGCGCTACCGCAAGTCGAGTTCCCGACGATCTTCGTCTCGGCTGGTCTGCCCGGGGCGAGTCCAGAGACTATGGCAACTTCTGTGGCGGCTCCGCTCGAACACCAATTCTCTCGGATTGCCGGGGTGACCGAGATGACTTCCTCAAGCTCGCTGGGCTCCACCGGTATCACCCTACAATTCGAACTGAATCGTGATATTGACGGCGCCGCGCGAGATGTTCAGGCCGCGATTATGGCGGCACGCAGTGACCTGCCAGCAAACCTGCCGAGCAAGCCTAACTGGCGCAAGATCAACCCGGCCGATGCGCCGATCCTCATTCTCTCTCTCACCTCCGATATCGTCAGCCGCGGTGATATGTACGACGTTGCCTCCAGCATCTTGCAACAAAAACTGTCTCAAATCGACGGCGTGGGTCAGGTGTGGGTCTACGGAGGTTCGCTCCCTGCCGTCCGGGTTGATCTCAATCCCACGGCGCTTAACAAGTATGGGATCGGGTTAGGCGATGTGCGGCAGGTACTGAGCCGAACGAACGTGAATAGCCCCAAAGGGCAGCTCAGCAATGGCACCAGAACCTTGGAGATACGGACGAACGATCAATTGGAACATGTCGAAGATTATTTGCCGTTGATTGTAAGCTACCGGGACGGTCGAGCGGTCAGATTGTCCGATGTCGCCACAGTGGAGCATTCGGTCGAAGATTTGCGGACCTGGGGCTTAGTGAACAAGATCCCGGCAGTTCTCATCGGCATCAACCGGCAGCCTGGAGCCAACATCATCGAAACTGCCGACCGCGTGCGGGCGCTCCTGCCTCAACTTGAAGCGTCGATTCCGGGCAGCATGACGCTCTCCGTTGCCGTCGACCGCACGCCAGTCATTCGGGCCTCGGTCCACGACGTGGAACGAACGCTTATCATTTCCGTGCTCCTGGTCATTCTCGTCGTCTTTCTGTTTTTGCGGGATGTTCGCGCTACCTTGATCCCGTCTGTCGCGGTACCGGTCTCGCTGATCAGCACGTTCGGTGTGATGTACCTCTTCGGCTATAGCCTCGACAATCTCTCGTTGATGGCATTGACGATTGCCACCGGCTTCGTGGTGGACGATGCGATCGTCGTGCTGGAAAACATCAGCCGGTACCGAGAACAAGGCATGCCTCCGATGCAGGCCGCGCTGCGCGGCGCACGTGAAATAACATTCACCGTCTTGTCGATGACGCTGTCGCTCGTCGCAGTGTTTCTCCCGATCTTGTTGATGGGTGGCATGATGGGTCGGCTTTTCAGGGAATTCGCCGTAACGTTGTCCGTCGCCATTCTCGTCTCGCTCGTGGTGTCTCTTACCACCACGCCGATGATGTGTGCGAGAGTGTTGAGATCCGAGCAGGGCCGGACGCATGGGCCGTGGTATCGCTTCAGCGAGCGCGTGTTTGAAGGCATGCGAAGCGGATACGCCCGGAGTCTCGGCTGGGTGCTCCGTCATCCGCGCCCAATGTTGGCTCTGACACTTGCAACCATGGTGTTTAGCATCTATCTCTACGTGATCGTTCCAAAAGGATTTTTCCCCCAACAAGACACAGGTCGCATGTTCGGCAATATTCAAGCCGCGCAAGATATTTCATTTCAAGCCATGCGTCAGAAATTGACAGAGGTCGTGGACATCATCACAAATGATCCGGCAGTCGAGACAGTGAACGCCTTTAGCGGCAGTGGCGGCAACACGAATACCGGCCGCATGTTCATTTCGTTGAAACCGCTTCATGAACGCCAGCTGAGCGTAGATCAAGTTATCGCACGCCTTCGACCCCAACTCGCCAAGGTACCTGGCGCACCCACGGTGCTGCAGGCGATTCAGGACCTCCGCATCGGCGGTCGGGCAAGTAGCGCCCAATATCAATACACCTTGCAGAGTGTAGATCTCGCCGAGCTGAGCACGTGGGCACCAAGAGTCGAACGCCAGTTGCGCACCCTTAAGGAAATTTCGGACGTTAATAGCGACCAGCAGGACAAGGGCCAACAATCGCTGGTCGTCTTCGATCGGTTGACGGCTGCGCGACTGGGGCTGAGTCCGCAGCTCATCGACGACACGCTCTATGATGCGTTCGGGCAACGCCAAGTTTCCATTCTCTATACGCCGCTCAATCAGTATCACGTCGTGATGGAAGTCGCGCCCCAATACTGGCAGAGTCCCTCGACCCTCCATGACATCTATGTACGGTCGCGCTCCGGATCGCAGATCCCGCTGAGCGCCGTGGCGCGGTTCGAGCCGACCAACACCTTGCTCCTTGTGAATCACCAGGGACAGTTTCCGGGCGTGACGCTGTCGTTCAATATCGCGCCCGGATATTCCCTGGGCGAGGCCGTCCAGGCGATCGATCAATCACTGCGAGAGATCGACTTGCCGGCAGGCGTGCGTGGAAGTTTCCAAGGCACGGCAAAGGCGTTTCAGGCCTCGCTCGAAAGCCAGCCTATGCTCATCCTCGCGGCACTCATCACGGTCTACATCGTACTGGGCATTCTCTATGAAAGTTACATCCATCCGCTCACGATCCTCTCGACCTTGCCGTCCGCCGGCGTCGGCGCCTTGTTGGCGCTGCTATTCTTTAAAAGCGAGTTGACCATGATCGCTATGATTGGCATTATTCTTTTGATCGGGATCGTGAAGAAAAACGCCATCATGATGATCGACTTTGCGCTCGATGCAGAGCGGCAGGAGGGCAAGCGACCGGAACAGGCCATCTATGAAGCCTGCCTGCTCCGGTTTCGGCCCATCATGATGACGACGATGGCCGCGTTATTCGGCGCCCTGCCGCTGGCGCTCGGCACGGGCGTGGGCTCGGAGCTGCGAAAGCCGCTCGGTATCGCCATTGTGGGCGGTCTGCTGGTCAGTCAAGTGTTGACCCTCTACACGACGCCCGTCGTATATCTGTATCTGGATCGCATGCGCCTGCGTTTCCTGAGGCGGCACCCGCAGACCGTCGAAGCAAAGCCGCTTCTTCAATGAGTGAGCGGGCCCGCGCACCACGGGCCTCTTCCCTATTGACAGCCGTCTTCGCCCTCCGTAGGCTTCCCGCAGCCAACGCGCATGATGCGATTGCCTGGTCCGACGGTTCGGCGGCTCTCCACTGCCTTCCTGGCGGTGACGGTACTGACCGGCTGTCCGCGTGTGTTATACCTTGATTATCACCCTTCAGCGTCCTTTACAGGGAGCGGTCCCGTCCGGGTCGATACCTTTTCGTATGCGGGGCCTCCGACGGGACTGATGCAGCAGAAGGAAGTTGAGTCGGGTGAGCAAGACCCTGAGATGCTGTATCTCTCACAGGACATCGGCGAATTCTTCGCGGGAGCGCTCACGAAGGAGTTGACGCGTGCAGGGTACGAGCCTCGTGCCGACGCATCGAGAACCGTCTCCGGCACGATCGAGCAATTCTTTCTGTCCTATGCGGGCCGATACGAACAGCGATTTAAGGTAGAGACCACGTTTCGAGTCATGCATGACGGGATACAGACCTTGACGACCTCCTGTCGGTCGGACAAGCAACAGCCGAAGGATTGGATGAAAAGCGGATCGCTGATCGAGCTCGGCGTCAGGGACTGCATTGAGGCGTTCGTCAAAGAGGCGCAGGCCGCGGGCGCCCTGTGAAGCGTCCGCCGACCGAACAGACACGAGGACGAGATGCCGGGATTTGAATTTATCGGAGAGGAAGAACGGCGGCAAGTCCAAGAAGTGATCGATTCGGGCGTCTTGATGCGCTATGGGTTCGACGGCGCCAGAAACGGCCAATGGAAATGCCGCGAACTCGAGCAGCAATTGGCGGCGCGATTCGAAGTTCGCCATGCCCATGTCTGCTCAAGCGGCACCGCCGCTCTCACCACGGCGTTGGCGGCCTGCGGAATCGGAGCAGGCGACGAAGTGATCCTGCCGCCCTTTACGTTCGTCGCTGATCTCGAAACCGTACTCTTTGCCGGCGCCGTCCCGGTCTTTGCCGAAATCGATGAAACGCTGTGCCTCGATCCGACGTCGGTTGCCAAGGCTGTCACGCCGAAAACGAAAGCCGTGCTCGTCGTCCACATGTGCGGAGCGATGGCGAAGATCGACGCGCTCCTCGAGATCTGCCGGACACATCGCCTCACGCTCATCGAGGATGCCGCGCAAGCGGCAGGGGCGACGTTTCGCGGCCGAATGCTCGGGACATTCGGGAGAGCCGGTTGTCTGTCTTTTGATTACGTCAAGACGATGACGTGTGGTGAAGGCGGCGCCGTGCTGACCGACGACAACGACGTATACCGCCTGGCGCAAGCCTATACCGACCACGGTCACGATCACCTGGGCGCCGACCGCGGGGCGGATGGCCACCCTCACATCGGGCTCAACTTTAGGCTCAGTGAACTCCATGCGGCGGTCGGAGTGGCGCAGCTCTCGCGGTTGGACCACATCCTCGACGTGCAACGACGGCACAAGGCGGTGCTGAAAGACGGCCTTGCCGGGCTTCGCTCCCTTGAATTTAGGGCCTTGCCCGATCCGGCCGGAGATTCCGCCACCTTCCTCAGTTTCCTGCTGCCGACGGAGAATGAAGCGCGTCTTGCCGCAAAGGCCTTGAGCGAAGCAGGCGTGGACGGCTGCTTTTACTGGTATGACAACAATTGGCACTATCATCGGAAATGGGACCACATCAAATCCTTGGCGTCGCCCGGCCGGCTGGCGATCGACCGCTTCGGGTATGGCGCAGAGCTCCCGAAGTTCCACTTGCCGCAGTCCGACGCGATCATGGGAAGAACGATTTCGATGTTGATCAAACTGCGGTGGACGCAGCAACAGGTAAGTGATAGACTCGCGCGGATGAAATCTGTCCTGGCCTGATCCCTTCCGCCGTGTCCGGTTTCATTCGAGTACCGCCCATGAACGTCGCCATCATCGTTCCGGCCCGTATTGGGTCCACGCGCTTTCCGAAAAAGCTGCTCCATAAGATCAAAGACAAGCCGGTCATCGTCTGGACGGCCGACCGCATCAAGCACGAGGCGCCCGAGTTCCCGCTCTATTTCGCAGTCGATCACGCGTCGCTCGCCGACGTCCTCCATCGGGAGGGCTACAACATCATCATGACGGATCCGGCCCATACCTGCGGCACGGACCGGATTGCCGAAGCCAACCGGAAGGTCAACGCTAGATACGTGGTCAACGTCCAAGCGGACGAACCACTCGTTACCGGAGGTCAGATCCGGCAGCTGGTTGAACTCATTCAACAGGACACAGAGATGGCGACGCTGGGTACACCGGTGCGTTACGATAAGGACTACCGAAATCCCAACCATGTCAAACTGGTCTGTGACGACAGAGGGTATGCGGTCTATTTTTCCCGGGCGCCGATTCCCTACATGCGAGATACGCACGGCGCCTTCGATGCTGAGGTTGCGGCCGGAATTCCGGTGCTCATTCATCTTGGACTTTACGCCTACACCGCGGCGTTCCTAGAGCAGTTTTGTACGCTCGCGCCCGGCAAACTTGAGCAAGCCGAAAAGCTGGAGATGCTTCGGGCCATGGAACGCGGGCACCGGATCAAGGTCGGCACGACGAAAGAAGCACTGATCGAAATCGATACACCCGAACAGGCCGTCCAGTTTGAACAGGTAGTGACGGAGCGGTTTCCATATCACTAAACCAGGTGTTGACCAGCCGACCGACGTGCGCTTTCTCCTCCACGGCACGCACGGCCTGTGCGGGTCACGACCTTACAAGGCTTGACGATGTACCGAAACTTACGACTCGTCCCTCAGCTCATCTACGGACGAGGCAGCATCAACCAGTTGGGCGACATTCTCACGAAACAACGAACCGATGCCGGTTCGCCGGTCATCTTTTTGATCGACGCCGTCCATGAGAAACGGCCGTTTCTTCAAAAACTGCCGCTGCGCGCCAACGACCTCATCATCCTGGTCGACGTCGGCACCGAACCCAAGACTCAATACGTCGACGAGCTCACGGAGCGAGTGAAAGCATTCTCCAACCGCCAGCCCGACGCGATCGTCGGCATCGGCGGTGGCAGCGCGATGGACTTGGCCAAAGCGGTGTCGATCATGCTTACGAATCCAGGGTCGGCCGCCGATTACCAGGGATGGGACCTCGTGAAATATCCGGCCATCTATCACGTGGGTATTCCGACGCTGGCGGGCAGCGGCGCGGAGGTCTCGCGCACGGCCGTGCTGACCGGACCTATTAAGAAACTGGGCATCAATTCGGATTTTACGCCCTTCGATCAAATCGTCATGGATCCCGATCTCATCGCCAGCGTACCGCCCAACCAGCGCTTCTTTACCGCAATGGATTGCTATATTCATTCGTGCGAATCGCTGCAGGGTACGTTCATCAACGAATTCAGCCGGGCCTTCGCCGAAAGCGCGCGGGACATTTGCAGGGACGTTTTCCTCAAGAATCTCGACGGCGGTGTATCGGATGAACGGCTGATGGTCGCCTCCTATTTCGGAGGATTGAGCATTGCCTATTCACAAGTCGGCATCTGTCATGCCTTGTCGTACGGGCTCTCATACGTGCTCGGCGTACGGCATGGCGTTGGCAATTGCATCGTGTTCAACCAACTGAACGAGTATTACGGACAGGACGTGCATGAGTTTCAGCACATGGTTGCGAAGAATCGCATCGATCTGCCGACGTCGGTCACCAGGGGCATTGACGAGGCCGGGATGAACAAGATGATCGATACGGCGCTGGGACTTGAACCCCTATGGAAGAACGCGCTGGGAGAAAATTGGAAGCAGCTGATCACCCGCGAGAAGATCCGCGCGCTTTACGAAAAGATGTAGCGCTAGCACGTTCCTACCGCCCTGCGCGAGCCCGCGCGTTTCAGGACATCTGAGCACCGGTGAACATCCTGATCGTCAAAACCAGTGCGATTGGAGACGTGATCCATACGCTCCCGTCGCTATGGTCCCTACGAGCGTCGTTCCCAGCGGCACACATCACGTGGCTCGTGGAAGAATCGGCCGCCGATCTCGTGCTCGGCCATCCGGCGCTGAACCGAGTGCTGGTCGCCCCCCGAAAAGCCTGGCTGAATGATCTCCGCGCCGGCCGTTGGTTGCGTGCCCTTTCCGGATTCATGCGGTTCCTGCGGGAGCTGCGGGACACGCGCTACGATCTCATCATTGATTTCCAGGGTCTCATGAAGAGTGCGATGTGGGTGCTCTTGGCCAAGGGCAGTCGGAAGGCAGGGTTCGGCCGGGGCATGGAGCACGCCGAGTACAGCTATCTCGCGCTGAACGAACGGGTCCCTGCCGTCGACATGGATCAGCACGCCATCGACCGGAGTCTCCAGCTCTTGAAGAGTCTTGGGATCCCTCCCGCCGATCTTCGTTTTACACTCCCTGTGACGGCGCAGCAGGAGTCGGACGCCATGAGGCTCCTCCGCCACTCCGGCATCCAGGAGCAGGATCGATTGGTCGCCGTCAATCCGATGGCCCGGTGGTCCACAAAGCTGTGGGAACCTCAATCCTTTGCGGCGCTCGCCGATCGGCTCGAAGGCGAAGGGATTCGGGTGGTGTTTACCGGGGGGCCCTCGGACGGGCCGGCGCTCGACGAGATCGAGCGGTTCGTGACGCGGCCGTTGCGGCGCCTCGACGGCAAGACCAGCTTAACTTCTCTCGCCGCAATCTACCGTCGCGCGCACGTCGTGGTGACGACGGACAGCGGGCCCATGCATCTCGCGGCGGCCGTCGGCACTCCCGTGGTCGCGCTGTTCGGACCCACCGCGCCCTGGCGAACGGGGCCGTACGGCGCCAACCATCTTGTGATCCGCGCCGATCTCGCCTGCAGCCCCTGTTTCAAAAAACAGTGCTTGACCACCCTCTATGAGGAACGGGCCTGCATGAAGCGCTTAACCGTCGATCAAGTCGCCCGGGCCGTGCTCGGAAAAATGGCGACCGCGCCCGCCGCGTCGCCGAGGTGAGGGTGACGCATCGCTGTTCCCATTGGATGCTTCTTACGCTGTACCGTGCGATCTTCTCGCTCGCCATTGCCGTGTTCGTGACCATCCCTCCTCTGTGGCTGTTCAGCAGCAAACGCCGCACTACCCTCTTCAAGCGCTTGGGATGGCAGTCCTATCCTTGTCGGTCAGTCCCTGGCGAAGGGCAGCCCGCCTATACACCCGTCTGGCTTCATGCGCTCTCGATCGGAGAGCTGCTGTCGGCCGGCGGTCTCATTCAGCGCTTGCATCGCGAGCTTCGAAGCCGGCCATTGTATCTTTCGGTCTCGACGTCGTCGGCATTCGCCATGGCCCGTGATCGCTTTGCGTCCTCCTGCGACGGCATTTTTTATTTTCCCTACGATGTGGGCTTTGCCGTGAAGCGATGTCTCGATGCGGTCGATCCGGCGCTCATTGTGCTGATCGAAACCGATATCTGGCCAGGGTTTCTTGCGGAGGTCCGTCGGCGTGGGATTCCGAGCCTCTTGGTCAATGGACGCCTTTCTCCCGAGTCGTTTCGCACCTACTCGCGCCTTCGCCTGCTGTTTGAGCCGTCATTTAATACCTTCTGGGGTATCTACCCGCAATCGCCCGGCGAAGCTGAGCGGTTTATGGCCCTTGGGGTTGCGCCCGATCGGTTGCGCCCTACAGGCAATCTCAAATTCGACGTCGCTGCGGCGCTGCCTTCCGCCGATGCGGTTGCCGCGATGCGAGAGGCGTTCTTCATCTCTTCAGAAGCGCGCATCTTGATTGCCGGCAGCACTCATCGCGGTGAGGAAGCGCTCATCCGGTCCTGTTTCCTCCGACTGAGAGACCACTTCCCAAGCCTGCAGTTAATCATCGTGCCGCGGCGTCCCGACCGGGGAGCCGAGGTGTTGGAGCTCTTCCAGGGGGACGATGTCGCCGCGGCGCTGGCTTCACAGCTCGATCAACCAAGGCCGGTCGTGGTTGTCGATCGCATGGGGTATCTGAGTCGCCTCTATGCACTGGCCGATGTGGCGGTCATCGGCGGAAGCTTTGTCCCTCAAGGTGGGCAAAATCCCATCGAACCCGCGGCCTGGGGCAAACCGGTGGTCTTCGGCCCGGACATGCACGATTTTCCGGACGTCGCTGCGTGGCTACTGAACGCTGGGGGCGCCATTCAAGCCAGGAATGAAGCTGATCTCTACGAGGCCTGTCACCGGCTGTTATCCGATAGGGAAGCGGCGAAGACGATCGGCGGTCAAGCCCGCTCGGTCGTGATCGAGCATCAGGGCGCGACCGAAAAGGTGCTGCAAGAACTCGTCGGTCTTCTCGGAGGGCGGTGAAGGCGCCGCGCCTGCGTCAGGCCGCGTGCAACCCTGCGCTACTTCAGCTTGACGGCCTTGCCGTCAACCTTCGTATCGGAGATGAACTTCTCGATGTTCTTCTCGAGCACTTCATTGACCAGTTGCTGAGCATCTTCCGGATCGAACCAGAAGACCTGGTCAGTCCCACTGCCGAGCAGCCGTTCCTGGATTGTGCTGTCATCGTGGTGGTTCGCCACACGCACCATCATCGTATTCTTCGCGGCAAGCTCGGTACGGCCGAATTTGCTGACCGCGGTCACGGAGAGATCCTGGATTGTCCCGGTGATCGTTGCATCGGGAGCGACTCCGTTGGCCCCATCCACGCTCGCCTGCCAGCCTCGCTTGTTCAACTGCTGTACCAGCGCCTTGGCGACGGCCTCTCCGACCGTGCCTTTCGGCAGATCAAAATAGCTGGTATCTCCCCAGAAGTGCGACCGGCTGCCCAAATGCGTGCGGTCCATCCTGGCATCGTCGAACGGCTTGACGATCACCCGAGGTCCGCTGGCAGAGCCGCCTGCGGCGGGGCCCGTCGAGGCACTCGGTATGACGACGTCCACGCGTTCACCGGTGGTCGTACATGCTGCAAGCAGAATGACACAGACCGCGATGACACCTGCAATTCGATGCATTCTCTCCTCCTCTTTCTGGTCAAACCTTAGTGCACGACAAAATGGGCCCGCCGATTCTGTTGATAACAACTCTCGTCGCGTTCCTTGCAGAATGGGCGCAACTCGCCGTAACTGGTCGTTTTCAGCCGTGATGCGGGCACTCCCAAATCCTCCAGATAGCGCTTGACCGAGCGAGCCCGTTTGTCGCCAAGCACCAGATTGTACGCTTGCGTCCCACGCTCGTCACAATGCCCTTCAATGACGATCGCCTTGCTTGGGGTACTATTAATCCAATCGGCATCCTTGCTCAACGTCGATCGGGCGTCCGTTCGAATCGTATACTGATCAAAATCGAAGAAAATATCTGTGAGGCTCAGTCGCTCCCCCCCTGGAGACAACCCACCGGAAGGCGCTGCAGGAGCGGAAAAGGCGGCGGGAGGAACTGAGGGCTCCCGGTTTTGCCCGCTCGGCGTCGGAGTCGGCGTCTCCAGCGGCTCGCGCGCCGTTTCGATCGTCGAGGTTGACGTCTTTTCCTCAGGGAGGGTCGCCAGCGCGTCGGGTTTGATTGTTTCCACCGGTGCGGCGGCGCTTGCACTCTTGGTCGTGCCGGCCGCGTCGCCTGACGACGTCGCGACGCGCTTCCCGCAACCGATCACTTGTACAAGAAGCATCAAACAGAGCAGCGCCGCTGAAACGGCCCGTGCGATGCGCGATTTGGGCATTGCCTACCTCTCCCTCTAGTGAACGGCGATCCGTCAGATGTTCGGCCTGTTCCCGACTGACGGAGTAAAGCATGAGATTTATAGCCGGTCGCTGCGTTTCCCGCAAGGGGAAGCTGATAGGAAATGCAGGAAATGCAGCGAGGAAATGCAGCCTGAGGGATGACCATTCCGCTCTCTCTTTGCGCCGCCCGTTCCCTGGAATGACCCGGTCGCAGGCGGCGCTGGCGTTGGCATTCAAGGCGGTTGACAGGTCGCGGGTGTTGTCGCCATCATAGGTGCGCTTTTCAGCGCCTGCCAGTGGAAGGGTCAGCATGACGGCATCGCTTCCCATCCTATCCAAAGTTCTTGTCATCGGATGGGCCTGCGTGTGGGCAGGAGCGCTCCCTCTCTTTCACACGCATATACCCGCAGCGTTGGACAAGTCTGGCGGTCTGCCACATACAGTATTCTCTTCCGATTTACCCGGCGAGTTCGCTGCCTTCAGCCATAGGACGGTAAGCGACGAAGCCGAGCTTTCTGCACCGACATTCCATTCTCAGGAACTCGGATTTGCTGCTACGGCCTCAGTGGATGGCAAGCGCAAACCTCTTGAACAAACGGCTTCCGCGTCGCTGCATGTGATTCGTCCTGCCTTTGTGACGGTCCGACTCGATCATGATCTCCCTTTAACACAGTGTGACACTCTCCATTCATCCGATTCCCACGGGCTGCGGGCCCCCCCTCGCCCCCCTCTCGCGTAGCGCACACGCCTCAACATTTTCAGTCGCTGTTTGTGGAACGCTCTGATTCTGGAGGCCGGCATGTATTCCTTTTGGTCCGCCATTTTTTCTGTTCTCGCCTTTTGCGGCTCGCTGTCGATGGGTGGGCCCGTATCCGGGCATCACCGTCAGGACGGGACCGGATTGGCAGTCGGCGAGATGCGCGTTTCGTCCGGGACGGTTCTCGACCGCAGCCTTCCGCACAGTCTATCAGGCGTGCACACCAGCCAATGGCTTATGTTGCTGGCAGCCTTAGCCCTCGGAGCGACGGGACTGAGTATGGTGCTCCTGAGCGAACGACGGCCGCAGGTCCGTGCGACCGACGGTGCGGGACTTAATACGACCGAGCCCGCGCCTCTCAACGGCCCAACGTTGCTCATACGTGATCTCGACGATCGCATCGTCGATTGGAGCAGCGGCGCACAGCGGTTTTACGGTTTTTCCCGTCAGGAGGCGTTGGGGAGATTCTTGGATGATGAATTGCAAAGCATGTATCCAAAGCGCTTGTCGGAAATCAAGGGGCTGCTGCTGCGCCACGGCACGTGGCAGGGCGAGATTCGTCGTCGCACTAAGGATGGCCGCTTTGTGCTCGTCACAAGCCGTTGGACGCTTCAAAAGAACGAGAACGGAGAACCCGTCGCAATTACCGAGATCGACACCGACATTACGGGCGGGGCAGACGGTGACGCATCCTGGTGCCACCAGGAAGAAGAGCCTCTGTTGGGCAACACGTTGCCCACTCGCATCTTCTACCTGGATAACGATCGTCGGTATCGGGCGGTCAATCAGGCGTTTACCGCCTGGTTCGGCCTTCCGAAGCACGCGATCGTTGGTCTTCACGTCAAGGAACTCCTGGGCGACACCGCATGGGCAATCGTTCGTCCCTGGCTCGACCGAGCGTACGCCGGAGAGTTGGTGGAGTACCAGGCCGAGATTCCGTATCGGCAGGGCGGCACCAAGTGGATCCATGCCGTGTATACCCCTCATCGCAATGCAGACGGCATCGTGGTCGGCGTTGCGGTGTTGGTGTCAGACATTACAAAACAAAAGCGAGCAGAGCAAGATTTGCGCGTGAGCGAAGAACGATACCAGTACATCTTTGACACAGTCGGCGTCTCGATATTTGAGGAAGACTGGACCGGCATCAAAGACATGCTGCGGCAGGTGCGGTCAACGGGGGTCGGCGATCTGCGGGCGTTTTTGGACTCCCACCCTGAGATGGTCCACAAGGCGTTACGGCAGGTCGTGATCACCGATGTCAATCAGCACACGTTGCATCTCTTCAAAGCCGATTCGAAGTCGGCGTTGTTAGGATCCCTGGATCGGATTTTTCTGCCCGAAACCATCGAGGTCTTCAAGGAAGAACTGATCGCAGCGTGGGAAGGACGAGATGTGTATCGCGGGCATGCACCCCTTCGAACGTTGCGAGGGGACGAACTGAGCGTGCTGTTTACGCTTGTCGTGCCAAAGCGAGAAATGGATTGGCAACGGGTCATGATCACTCTTACCGATGTCACGGGGCTCCGACAAGCTGAAGCATCCTTGCGCGAGAGTGAGCAACATCTTCGAACGGCATTGGCTGCGGGGCACATGGCCGCATGGGACATGGACCTCACAACTGGTGCCCTCGCTTGGGACGACAAGCATGCCGCGCTGTTCGGAATAGCCGCCGACAAGGTGGCGGGAGTCCGGGATCACCTCTATCAGCTGGTGCATCCCGATGATCGCGAGCGGGTCCGAGCCGGCTTGGAGACCGCGACCGTTCTCGGAGTTTTCGAGGAGGAATTCCGTATCCGGCGTCCGGACGACGGTAGCCTGCGTTGGATCAAAGGACAAGGGACGGTTCTGACGAACACCGAAGGCCGCCCGATACGACTCGTAGGGGTCCACAGCGACATTACGGAACGAAAGGATGCCCACGTCCGGCTTGAGACCTTTGCTCATGAGCTGGAGCGGGCGGTCGAAACACGAACCGCCGAGTTGCGTCGCTCGCAGGAACAGCTCCGCGCCTTAGCGGCGGAACTGACCCTCACCGAGCAACGGGAGCGGCAGCGCTTTGCGAGCGAACTACATGATCATCTTCAGCAATTGCTCGTGCTGGGCAAGATGAAACTTAGCCAGGCGAAACGCTCGGTTCAAGCCGTGCCTCTCGGCGTCTCACTGATCGAACAGGTCGAGGAAGCGGTCAATACCGGATTGGACTATTCCCGGTCGCTGATCGGCGAGCTCAGCCCGCCCGTCCTGCGGCAGCATGGGCTGGTGGCGGGGATAAAATGGCTGGCGGAATGGATGGAGCGCATGAATCTGACGGTGACCGTGGAGGCCCACGAGGACCACGTCTCTCTGCCTGAAGCCGAGTCGGTGTTGTTGTTCCAATCCGTACGCGAGTTGCTGTTCAATGCGGCGAAGTATGCGGGGACCGGTCGTGCCAGTGTTCGGCTGGATGTCTTGGAGGGCGACCTTTGCATTCAGATACGAGATGAAGGTGCAGGCTTTAACTATGCCGCGGTTTCAGGATCCGAACCAGCGCCCGACAGCACACGTTCCTCCAAGTTTGGTCTGTTCAGTATTCAGGAACGCATGACCGCCCTAGGAGGCTCTTTTGAGATTCGGTCGGATGTTGGGCAAGGGACAGAGGCGACGCTCCGCCTGCCGCTCATGCTTTCGGTTCCCGTAGATCAGCCTTCAGTTTCGATAGAAATGAACCTATCGTCGGAAGTACCAGAGGAACCAGTTGAGAGCCATCTCCGTGTGAACGCACAGCACATTCGACTGCTGGTCGCGGACGATCACGCCATGGTGCGGGAGGGATTGCGGACTCTGCTGGAAAGTTATGCGGATGTGCACGTCGTGGGTGAAGCGGGAAATGGTCGGGAAGCTATCGAGGCCTCCGCCCAGCTCGGGCCCGATGTCGTCATCATGGACATCAACATGCCCGACATGACCGGCGTCGAAGCGACGGCAAACATCAAAAGACGGCACCCGACCACGATCGTGATCGGGATATCCGTGAATGCCGATCACCAATCGATCGCTGCAATGCTGGGCGCCGGGGCCGCGATGGTGATGCCGAAAGAGGCCGCGGTCACGGAACTGTACCAGGCCGTCAAAAGGGTCTGGAAGCCGGTGCATGAGACTGGACCGCGCAATGAGAGCGCCGCTAGCACTTTCGAAGGTCTATGCTAGCGCTTTTCCTAGGGTCGCCCCTGGAATCGCTTTGATATTCTGACATTACCTTAGACTACGACGGTGGCAACACCGCCGAATTTAAGAGTAGAAGCCCGCCGACCGCAAGGAAGGCGGGCTTTTTTTTGAGAATCATCGGAGCCAACTAGCGGATATCTCCTTGTGCTGCAGCAGTGGACGATCCAGTCGCCGCTGGTCCGATCGGACCGTTCCCTGAGGGAGATGTTGACTCTGCGACCCTCGGTTGCGGTTCATAATATCCCAAGTCGAGATAAGGCGCTCCTCCGTATTGCCGTGGAGTCTGGTAAAGAGGACTAGGAGCGGGCCACACGGGCGGTCCCGGAGGGTTATCCTGATTATACGACCGATCGACCGGTGCACATCCAGAAATCAGCCCCAGGGCGAGCACTAATGGTAGGAGTAGCGCCTGTGTTTTCAGCATACCGGGAGTCCCATCTTTTCCGTAAACACACTCATGGTGCCGGTAAAACCCTCTCCGCCAAACCACCCGAAGAGTTTCTGGGCGCCATGAGCAAACATGACGACCCCGAGGACGACTCGGATGATGACCAATGCCGTCGACTCGTCAGTTTTGAAAAACTGATACATGCTCCGCCTCTCTCCATTTGAACTGACGGCCGTTCACTTAGATTAAGTGGTGCCAATTTCTCTTGAGCGAAAGACACCTGCGCAAACCGACCAGAGCTAAGAAGAAGGCTGCAAGCCATGGCCTCATGAGACTTTCGTTGTTCGTGTCAATGGGGCCCCGCCAATGGCCGATACCGGAGGAAATCAATTTCTTCTTATTACTGTACCCGACTCCATGTTGGTAGGAACCTGGGAGAAGCGGCATAGGTGCATGTTTAACAAGGACGGCTGGACGCCTTGATACTGCGAGCACGACTTGCGTCCCCCAGGTCTTCCTCCCGGCGCGCACATAGGGCTGAGCCGTTGCGGGGAACAAATAATTAGGGAGCCACCTCGTAGATGTTTGTCCGCATACAGACTACGCTAAAATTGTATGCGAGTAGCTGACCGATCAATTGACAGGCAGGTCCTACGACGACATGCCATGCCTGGACGCGTGCGTCTGCACATGCCTGCACTCCGTCACCAGCCGGAACGGGTCGCTCATCTCAAACAAAAGCTTCAAGCCGTGAAAGGCATCCATCACGTCGAGGGCAGCGCCACGACCGGAAACGTGACGGTCCACTATGACGCAGCGGCCGTCCAGTCACTGGAATTTCTGGGAGAGGTAGCAGGAGCACTGGGACTGATGGCGGAAGGCATCGACCCGTCCGCCGTGAAGGATCTTTTTGAGCTCGTGGGGGTCACGCCTTCGATGCTCATCGATTCGCTCAAAGACCGGGGCTTCCTGGTGCCGCTGGCCACCTTCGCCGCAGGCTGGTTCATCGGGACCAGGCTGGCATAACCATGGCGAAGTTCGTTTTCACGTACCCGGCTCTAGTGGCGGCCTGGCGACTTCTAAGACATCGCCATCCTTATCCGGAGGAGCACAATCTCTTGACCCGGTTGTAATTGGTCGACCATCGCCTACTGCCTGCTCTCCTGTACCTGGCGACGGCATCCTAGGGACTTCTTCGAACAGCGCTCGTCTAGCGCGAAATCAATGGCGGCTGACGGAGTCTTGTTGTGGATGGGTATCGTCGGGATTCATGCCGGCCGCGGCAGAAAGTGCGACGCGGGCGTGCCGAATGTGGTCCAATGTGCCTTCCCATTGTGGCGATTGGCGATGCCCCAATGCTGCCCTCAGCTCGACAAGGCCTTCGACGAGCCCCGGTACGTTCCGTTCCCGCTGGGCTTCCGTGGCGTGATCGAGAGCCAACTCGGCGTGACGCAGCATCTCGGGTTCATGCGCTTGAAGTCCAGAAACCTCAGCTTCGACCACCTGTTTGACGGCCTTCGTCATATAGCGGTCAAAGAACGCGGTGTCGCCGGAAACGTCGACGTTTTCGACACTCGCGCCCTCCTGCGTACGTGTTTGAGGTGCACACCGCGGATCGTCGAAGACCAGATTTCCGGTGCCATTCACGTGATGCGCGCACAGACGGATGGCAGACGGCGGGAACCGCTCTTTCACCTCTTTCTGCAGGCGCAGACAGTTTGAGGGTCCTGCCATGTCTTGTCGGCGGCTCGCACAGGTGACCAACTCGTCGACGGTGACGACCGTTCCCACGCCGGTCCGATTCGAAGAGACGGATTCTTCCGTCGCCCCACTCGGATCTACCGGCAACAGACGACCCGGGTCGTAGGTGCTGGTGATTGGCGGAATGGCCGCGCACGACGAGACAATGAAGACCATAGAGAGCAGCCCAACAGCGCGACATAGAGTGGTGGCTTCTAGGCGTGACATTATGGGGCCGTTCGGAGCCGCCGGAGCGGTTCGCCGATGAGCACGATCAGCAGGACGCCGATGACAATGACGCTCACGCTGCGCAGAGAAATGGAAAGACCACCGAGGGTAATCAAGAGCACCGTAGCGGCGGCCGGCGGATGAGGGGCGTTGACCAACAACTCAACGGCGACGGCAAGGATGAGTGCGAGTCCGGATGCCAGCACGCGGCTGCCGACCAGTTCATGCGTGGTAAAGACGGACGGCGCGTCGTTGGCGCCAAGCAGGGTCACCGCCGCGAACGCTGCGCAAAGGCCGATGACATGGCCCACGATCACATTATACGCGCGTGCGGAAGTCTGCGACGGCGAATGGGCCAGCAAGTAGGCCGTCGGCCCGAGACTGGCAAAAAGCCACGGCTGGCCGACGAGCCATCCGAGCCCCCCGACGAGGAAGATCAACCCGCCGACCACCGTGGGCACCCAGAGAAGATCGGGTATCTCTCTCGCCCGTGCTAAGCCGCGTCGATGGTCATCGGAGCGAGTTGCACCGACGCGTTGTCCCACCAAGATCTGTGGCGATGGTTGCGTTCGCATCTCGGTATGACGTCCTCCTCCCTGGGACGTAGCGTTGAAGGTTGCAAGAGCGATTCCCCAGTGACTTCGCCACGCAGCACCCTGGCTTAGACAGGTTTCGTCAAGGGTTGAGGCAAGGAATCGCTTGACAGACCTGGCGATTTCCCAGGTTCGCTGCAGCGCCTAGAGTGACGGATTGCGCACCGACACGCATTATCTGAAAATACGCGCGCAGTGAATGGATGGTAGCCCTGACCGACTCAGTCGTAGGGAGCGGCAGTTAGAGGAGCTCTTCACAAGGAAAAGCAAATAGCTTCAGGGCGAGCGGTTCCGCTACTGCGAGCTTCTTGCGTGCTGCATGGAACGCTTTAAGCGCGTTAACAGCTCCTTCCAGACGATCCGACGGAATCACAGCCAGGATCATCAGATTGAAGTGCGTTGAACCTGTATAGACATTATGGTGAAAGGCCCCAACTTTGCCCGTTTGCCCTCGACCTTCCACTTTGTTAATGATGGAATAGGCATGAATGCCGTTGTCGTGCAAAAGTTGTTCTAACTCAGTCACCATAGAGTCGCGAGCCACAATCATGAGCGTTTTCATCTGCACCTCCGGGTTGTATTAAAGCGGTCAGAACTAGCGGAGAACCGTGATTGGGCATTGGTGAGTCTCCGTCGTCTGAGGCACCGTGTTATTTCC
>DATJGE010000007.1:0-55355 GCA_035495295.1 Nitrospira sp.
CTGGGCGGCGTCTTCGGCCGCATGTTTGCGGTTCCCCCACGCGAGACGACTTACTTTACCAATAATTCGAAGTTCTATGTCGTGAACTATGCCGACAGCGTGGTGTCGGTGTCTCGCGAGGTCAACATTGAGCAGTGGAGATTAAACGTCAAAGGTGAGGTCAAAACGCCCATGTCCCTCGGCTGGCGGGACATCTTGAACCGCGACTCGTACGACCAAGTCTCCACGCTCATGTGCATCGACACCTTGCCCGGGGGCGACAGCCTTGGCAATGCGACGTGGCGCGGGATTTCGCTCAAAAAGCTCCTTCAAGATGCCGGTGCGGACGAAGAAACGGCACGAGACGTTATCTTTCGCGGAATCGACGGATACGACGACAGCATCCCGTTCAAGCGAGCCGTCCAGGACGATGTCATGCTTGCCTTCTTGATGAATGGGGAAAAATTGCCGAAGGAACATGGGTTCCCTTTGCGACTGATCGTCCCGGGCCTGTACGGCATCAAGAACGTGAAATGGATTCATGAGATCGAGGTCTATCCAGGCGACTATCTCGGGTACTGGCAGCGCAAAGGGTGGACGGACGACGGCACGATCAAGATTTTTTCACGAATCGATTCACCCGGGCACTATCAGACCTTGAAAGGATCTGAGCAGACATTCAGAGGCATCGCCTTCGGCGGACCGAACACGATCGCCAAGGTGGAACTGAGCTTCGATGCCGGCCGCACCTGGAATGACTGTCGGATCGAGCCGCCGATGTCGCCCTATTCCTGGGTAATCTGGAGTTACACGTGGACGCCCACGAAGCCCGGGAAATATCAGACGGTCGTGCGAGCGACGGATACCAAGGGTCAACTCCAGATTGCCGAATTGGTCAGACCGCAACCGGCAGGCGCCTCGGGATACCACACGATCGTCGCCGAAGTCGCCGAAGTCTAGCAAGCAGCTCCATGACCAGGAGACGCGGCCTATGATCCGAAAACTCCCGTCAGGCGGGTACCGGCTGTACTCCCGCAAGAAGAACTCGAAGACCGGTACCCGCCGGAACCTTGGCACCTTCAAGACGCGGGCGGCAGCCGAGCGTCATGAGCGGGAAGTGCAGTACTTCAAACGGCATTGATTGTCGCCCCTCTAGCTCGCGCCCCTCTAGCTCGCGCCCCTCTAATGGGTACTTTCTTACCGCGTCGCGGATGGAGTACTATGCGCCGACACCTACCCATGGACGCCGCGCATGCCCGAGTCCACATTCACTGATCCACTCGCGCAGGAATTTTACCGACAGGGCGAGAGTGAACTCGAGCGGACACAGTCCGCCGAGGCCGTCCTTCGGCAAGCCGAGGTCTTTGGTCAAAAAGATGCGCGGTCTGAGGTCCTTCAGTCGGCATTTTATTTTTTGGCCGCGGCCCACTTTCTCGAGAGCCGGGATGCCGGTGAATCCGCTGGCGCCTACCACCAGGCCGGTCAGCAGCTGCAGCGGATCGGCCACTTCACACAGGCGGCCCGCGCCTATTCCAGCGCAGGGCGCCAGGCGGAACGCGCGGCCCAAAAGGCCTCCGCAGGGGCAGCGCAACATGATCTGCAGCACTTGGCGGTGCGGTCCTATTCGCGGGCCAATCATTGTTTTGCCGAAGCGGGCGAATTGGATTGGTCCGAAACGGAATACTTGAACGAGCGCAATGCCCGTGTGACATGGTCAAAGATACAAGGGAAACATCCGTGGGGTCAGCTCGCCTGGAAGGTCACGAGCAACTACGGCACGAGTTTTTCGCGCTGGGGCATATGGGTGATGGGCACCGTCGGCCTGTTTACCCTGCTGTACGAGGTATTTTTCCAACTCCGATGGCTTCAGCCGATGGAGTCAGGGAGCGTAGCTACCTGGATACCTTTTTGGTCGGCAGTGTATTATTCGGTGAATGTCACGGCCGCGCTGGGACTGGTGGATTACCAGCCGACACATGTGCTGAGCCAAGCCGTCGTCGTCATCAACGTCCTCGCCGGCTATATTCTCCTCGGTATCGGCATCGGCATTATCGGCCGCATGATCCGCACCCGCTAGCAGACTGCTCAGAAAGCCACCTTCTCGTCCACCCGCCCGCCCGCACTCGCCTTCTCCGCTCTTCCTTCTCTACCGGCGAAGCAGTCCGGCGATCGAAATCCCATATTCACAGGGGCGGACAGGCGTGAGAGACACCTTGCCAATCCGGCTCAGACGGTCCACCGATAAAAAGACCTGCGCCCATCCGATTCCGGTCAACGACGACAACCCTTCGAGGCTGTGGGCGCCGCGCCGTTTCACTGTCGAGGGCATGGCCCGATCCACCGGCTGGGTGGGACAGCGCTGCTGGGTATAAGTTCTCATGGTCCCATCCGTTCGTAACAGAAAGGTGAGAAGCTGTGGTGGGTACTTACGTTGTTAAGCGTAAGTATGAACCGAATGCGGCTCATGGCAAGCAATTCGCGAAATCGCGCTGAACGGCACGTCTTGTCTCGATGCGTTTATCCGTGACCTCGTAGCAGGGACTCTTCGCTCGTGGTGATCTCACGCCAGGCGCCTACCGGCAGATCGCCAAGTCTGATCGGTCCGATCGCAACGCGCACCAACCGCAAGGTCGGATGCCCGACTGCCGCGGTCATTCGCCTGACCTGTCGATTCATGCCCTCATGCAGGACCATCTCGAGCCAGGCGGTGGGTACGGTCAGGCGCACCCTGATCGGCACGGGTCGCGCGCTCAAAACCGGTTCCCGTGGAAGAACCCGCGCTTCGACTGGTCTCGTCCGTTTGCCGCTCAAGACGATGCCGCGACGCAATCGATCCAGCGCATCTTCATCGGGGATGCGCTCGACCTGCACCCAATAGACCTTGGCCAATTTGTGTCTCGGATCCGTAATCCGATGAGCCAAGGCGCCGTCGGACGTCAGAATCATCAGTCCCTCGCTGTCGCGATCAAGACGGCCAGCGGCATAGACACCGTGCACCGAAATGTAATCGGCCAGAGTGGCTCGTCGCTGTTCGTCGGTAAAACAAGGCACGACGTCGTAGGGCTTATGGAACAGAATGGTTCGAGGATGGGGACGGGTGGTCATCCGTGCTAGGGTGGCAAAGGCGAGGGCGGTAGGTCAACTCGATGACGCCATTCTGTAGGTTTGTATGCGTACCCCTACGGATGTTTATCCATCTTCTTCATACGTAATTCCACTTCTGAGCTCATTTGAGAGAAGAGACTCCTCTCAAACAGCGAAATGCAGGGGGTTTCCCTAGTAAAGAGTTCGCTGCAGCCGTTCGGTGAACAAGGCATCTGATTTGCTCTCCCCCAGAACCCGCTGGCCTCGTTCAGTCATTAACCGGACCGGCAATGTCCATACGTGACAAGCCGTTCCTTTCATCACCAAGGAGGTTCCATCATGGGTCGGTTCGCACACATTCTCGTTCTCGCAGCATTCCTCACAATGGGCGTCGGAGCCTCGGTGACCTTTGCCGGCGAGCCTGCCCCGGCTGAACAGAAAGACAAGAAGGATGCGAACAGCGGCAAGGCGGAGGACGACACCAAGAAGGATGACAAGAAGGGCATGGGCGGCAAGTAATCGCGTCGTCTCAGGGAGCGCAGCATTCCCTGCGCTCCCCTTTTTCCATCCAACCAGCCGCCGGTCCGCAAGCTCCTCCTCGCGCTCACCGAGTCTTGAATGCTTCCCCTATTCCGTGCACCATAGGGTCCGACCAGAACCGTATGTCGCAGGCTACACGCAAGTCGCTTCCTTGCCATGGGCATCGGCAGGCAGATGGCCAGAGCACCGGCGGTTGACACCGTCGCAAATTCCGTGGTTCTTCGCATTTCCACCAACCCGCTGCGCAGGCCTGGAGACGGCATCGACCTTGCTGATGGCTGATTCGTCATACATCAACACCATTTGCAGGAGGGCATATGTCACCACACCGCATCCGTCCTGATCGAACCTTGATGTCCGCGGCTCTGATCGCGTCCACCATGCTGATGGCATCTGGATGTGTCTCGACGAGTACGCACGAGAGCACGCTGCAAGAACTGGAGAAAGCCAAGAAACTTTCGGCCAGTCAAGCCTCGGAATTGGACGCGCTCAAAAAGAAGTCCAAGGCCGATTCCGATCAATTGCAGCAGCAGCTGGCGGGACTCCAGCAGAATCTGGACCAGGAGACAAGCCAACGGAAAAGCGCCGAAGAGCAGGCGGCGAATCTGGAGAAGCAGCGTCAGGCGTTGACCGCCAGGTCTGAGGAACTCCAGAATCGGATCGACGGCCTCGAACGGGACAAAACTCAACTCGGCGGGGAACTCGGCGACGTCCGCGCGCAAATCGCGACGCTGGAACAGAAGCTGGCCGATGGCGCAGCGCAGGTGAGCGCGCTGGAGAACGACAAGCAAGAGCTTGCCACCGGCACCGCCAACGCCCAAAGCGAGATCGTCAAGCTGCAGCAGCGGGCTGCGGAGCTGGAGGCAGAATCCGCACGGGTGGCGAAAGAGCGTGAGCAATTGCGTCAGGAACAGTCCCGGCTGGCTGCAGCGCTGGATCAGGAACGCCAGCGCCTGAAGGCTGAAGGCGAAGAAAAGGCGCGGCTCGCGAAAGAACGGGAGCAGCTCCAGCAGGAACAATCGCAGCTGTCGGCCACGCTAGATCAGGAACGCCAGCGGCTAAAGGCCGAGGCCGAGGAAAAAGACCGGCTCGCCAAGGAACGGGAGCAGCTCCAACAGGAGCAATCGCAGCTCTCAGCGAGTCTCGACGAAGAACGCAAGCGTCTCAAAACGGAGGCGGAAGAGAAGGCGCGCCTGGAACGGGAGCATGCGGCCAAGGAGGATGAAATACGCCGCCTCACGAAGACCCAGGAAGAGTTGTCCCAGTCCCTCAAGGAGGAGATCGCCAAAGGCAATATTACGATACAACAGGTCCGCGATCGTCTCACGATCAACATGGTCGACCGCGTGCTGTTCGATTCCGGCCGCGCCGTCATCAAGCCGGCGGGCCTGAAAGTGCTGAAGCAGGTCAGCGACGTGCTGAACAAGATCACGGACAAACAAATCAGGATCGAAGGCCACACCGACAACGTGCCGATCAGCGTGAAGCTTCAGGACAAGTTTAAAACGAATTGGGAGCTGTCCACCGCTCGCGCGACGACCGTCGTCCGGTACCTGATCGATCAAGGTGGCGTGCAGCCGCTGGCCTTGTCGGCCGTCGGTTACGCGGACACCCGTCCTATTGCAAGCAATGATTCCGAAGAAGGCCGCTCTTCCAACCGTCGGATCGAGATCATCCTCTACCCCAAGGATCTGTCCCAAATCGCTGGCGGCCTGTCCAACCATAATTGACGGGCTTCTTTTCCCATCCAGAGCGAGGCCTTCGTGGGAAGGCCTCGCCTTCACACCTAGACTTCTACCTGCTCAGGCAGTATCGTGGGGAAAAGGCTCGAAGTGAGGTTTGTCGCGTGCGCTGGCAAGGCCAACGGGAAAGCGAGAATATCGAAGACCGGCGCGGCTTCGGCCCGGCGAGCATCGGCGGAATCGGAGGCCTCGGAATCGGCGGCATCGTGCTTGTCCTGGCGGTCAGCTATTTCACCGGCATCAATCCTTTGGCCTTGATCGACCTCATGAGCGGCATCCAGTCGACGACGGAGACCCCTATTGAGGGGCCGACCGGTCCGGTGAAAGATGAGCTCGGCCGGTTCGCCTCCGTGGTATTGGCCGACACCGAGGATACCTGGCAGCAGCTCTTGCCCAAAACCGGACGTCAATACGAAAATCCGCGACTGGTGTTGTTCACCGGGGCCGTGCAGTCGGCCTGCGGCACGGCCTCGTCGGCGGTCGGACCGTTTTACTGCCCCCAAGATCGTAAACTGTATCTCGATCTCTCCTTTTTTAACGAGATGAGTCAACGGCTTGGCGCTTCCGGCGATTTTGCCCAGGCCTACGTCATTGCGCACGAGGTCGGCCACCACGTCCAAAATCTTCTTGGCATCGCCGAAAGAGTCAGCCGTCTTCAGCGCCAGTCCGGGAAAGTCGAAGGTAATGCCCTATCAGTTCGCATGGAACTTCAGGCCGATTGCCTGGCCGGAGTCTGGGGCTATCATGCGAATCGCGACCGCAGGTTGATTGAGCCGGGAGATTTCGAAGAGGGACTGGCCGCCGCCTCCGCGATTGGCGACGATCGCCTGCAGAACATGTCCAGCGGGTACGTGCAGCCGGAAAGCTGGACGCACGGCAGCTCGCAGCAGCGGAAGGCCTGGCTCCGCAAGGGCCTCGAGACAGGCAATCCCGATGTCTGTGATACCTTTTCAACTCGTGAACTGTAACCGGAGCCTCCATGGTTGAAGAAGACGCCTGTGTCACCGCCGCGCCTGCTGCCTCGGGATGGGAAGCGCTGTTGGCCGATCCGCCTTGGGCGGCCAAGTCTTTCATCGCCGTGGCAGTCGCCACCATCGGCGGACTGGCTTCATGGATCGGCAATTACACGTCACCGGCGGTCGCGCAACTCGGCGGAAGCTATCTCGGGGGATTTATCATCGGCTGGGCCTTTCGCCGGTTTCTCAGACTCGCCGCCATGCTCGCCGCCGTCGGCCTCGCCTTGGTCGCAGCAATGAAGGCAACCGGAGCCATCGACATGGATTGGAGCGCTCTCGAGGCACAGGTCGGCCGAACGGTGCAGTGGCTTCACGGGGAAGCGGAAGGCTTGCGGAACATGATGACGGGGTTTTTGCCTTCGGCGGGGGCGGCAGGCGCCGGTTCGTTTTTCGGCTTCCGTAAAAAATGAGAGCCGGCGGGCCGACCGGCGCGGTCAATCGGCCAGCTTGTCTTTGATTTTGCGCTCGGCCTTCGTAAACCCTTCGGCCGTCTTGTCCACGGCCTTCTTGAGCTTCCGCTCCACCTTCTCCGGCACGTGCTTATCTTCAAGCTTCTTCGCCGTCTTTTTGAAACCTTCCGAGACTGCGTCCCCGATTTTCTTGGCTCCTTGGCCCACCTTCTCTGAGAATGACGCGTCGCCGCCCTCGTTGGACTCTGCCGCGCAGACGATTCCGTAGCTCAGGATGGCAGCGAAGACACAGGTCACTGCATACGACACCTTCATGCCTAATCCCCCTGTCATTGATGATTCAAGCCCATTATACTGTGCGGCATCGGCTCCATACAGAGAAAGGATCTTTTCATGGCCCTGCTGTCCGAACGAAGAGCCGCCGCCACTGCAATGTTGGCCTGCCTGGCGGCACTCCCCATAGTCGGTCCCGCGACCGCCTTCGGGGAGACCGGGGCACAGGCGGAGACGATCGAGCGCGTGAAGAACGCCACCGTCGGCATCCTCGAAGACACGCAGGATCCGCGCACACCGGACAAACCGGGAAACATCAAAATCCGCGGCACCGGGTTCCATCTGCATGACGGCTATATCGTCACGGCGCGACACGCGGTCGAGAAAAACAGTCCGACCGGTCACATCGTCCCCAAGATCATTCATGTGCTCACGACCGATCTTCACGAACTCGTTGCGCAGATCGTCGGCGACAGCGCATTTCTCGATGTCGTCGTCTACCGCTTGAACCAGAGGGACCGGTCCGTGCTCGATGTCGCAACCACATTTGCGACGGAAGCACCGGCCGTCGGCAGCGAAGTCTTCACCGTTGGGTATCCCATGGGCTGGGGACCGACGATGGCGTTCGGTCGCATCGGCAATGCCAATACGTTTCTGCAAACCGTCGAAACGAGGCTCTTGCAAGCCGACCTGTCGGCCTGCAGCGGCAACTCGGGCGGACCGCTTTATAACCAGCGCGGCGAGGTTGTGGGCATCATGCACGCCGTGATCCAAACGGATAAAGATGAAACCCATGTGTTCTGCAGCCAGATGGCCTTCGCGATCCCTGGCACACTCGCCTCCCGCATCGTGGCAGCGGCCATTGAAGGAAAACCGCTGACTTTTTCCAAGCTGGGGATTTACATGACGGCGGTGAAGGAGGGCACCAAGTGGCGGATGGCGGTGAAGGAGGTCTCGGAACCGGCCAAAGCCGCCGGAATCCAGAAGCACGATATCCTGTTGGCAATCGAGGACACGGAAATCCTCGATGCGGCGCACTTGAAAAATTATCTGATCGAACGGACGGTGCCGGGACAACGCGTCAGCGTCAAAGTGAGGCGAGCCGAAGCCGATTTGACGTTCACCGTCACATTAGCCGGCGGTTAGGGGAAGTCGGCAAGGCCGCAGCGAGTGAAGAGCCGGACATACGCTGTCTTGTACGGTACGTCACTGAGCGATGCGAGAACGAAGCCCACATGGGCGAAGCGCACGTCTCGGCGTGCGCAGGCTGGGCGGGTGAAAAACGATTGTTTCAGGATCCTGGCAACACCTGATACCAGCCTTTCGCATAGATCAAGGTCACAGGACAATCGAATAAATGGCTGAGATTTTTCTCTGAAAGCACTTTGCCCTTTTCTCCATCCTCGAGGATTTTGCCTTTCTTCAGCAGCACCACTCGTCGGATTTCCGGCGGTATCTCGTGAATGTGATGGGTGACCAGCAATATCGTCTTGCCTTTGCGCATGTAGCCGCGCACCAGATCAAGATAATGAAATGTCGCAGTCAGGTCGAGCCCGCTGGTGGGTTCATCGAGCACCAACACGGACGGGCCGTGGACCAGGGCACGCGCTAAGAGACACCGCCGCTGCTCGCCCGTAGACATCGCTCCATATCGACGGTCAATCATGGCTCCGATGCCGAGGTCCTCCATCACGGCCCGCGCCCGCGCGATATGGGCATAGGTAACGTCCTGGTGGCCGTAAGTGCCGATGCTGGCATGATAGCCCGAGAGCACGACTTTTAACCCGGTGACCTGCTCCATGTACTGATGCTGTAGGTCATGCGAGACGATGCCCAGGCGCTTGCGTATATCCCAGACGTTCCAACGCGTTTCGCCGAACAGCCGGATGACCGTCTCATTTTTTGGCACGGCATGGACGTCACCGGCGAGCAGCTTGAGGATAGTCGACTTGCCTGCCCCGTTGGGACCGAGAATCGCCGTGTGCTCATCCTCCTTGAGCACCAACGAGAGATCGTCGAACACGCAGGTCTCGCCGCGATAGATTTGCGCGTGTTGAATGTCGAGGATGCGGCCGTCGTCGGAAGCAGGGGGCATGCGGGCGAACGCTATGTCATGTGACGCATCAGGCTTCGTGCGGCTCAGGATTGACCTTCGCGATCGGCGTCCGTTGGCCTTTCGATGTTCCCTGCATCGAAGCAGCGATGCGCGGCGTAGCCGTGCGGACATCCGCGTTTTGGGCGCGGTGCAGCAAGGCGTGATCCATCAGCACAAGCGCCAGCATGGCTTCAGCAATCGGAGTGGCCCTGATGCCCACGCAGGGATCGTGGCGGCCGTTCGTTTCGACCGTCACAGGATTCCCCTCCTTGTCGATCGAGCGGCGAGAAACACGGATGCTCGACGTCGGCTTGATGCCGATCGTCACGACAATGTCTTGGCCGGTGGAAATCCCGCCCAGGATCCCCCCCGCATGGTTCGTGACGAAACCATCAGGCGTCAATTCATCCCCATGTTCCGATCCCCGCTGGGTCACCGAGGCAAAGCCCGAGCCGATTTCGACGGCTTTCACCGCGTTGATGCTCATCATGGCCGCCGCCAAGTCCGCATCGAGCTTGGCATACACGGGAGCGCCCCATCCGACCGGCACGTGCTCGGCGACAGCGGTGATGCGCGCGCCCACGGAATCGCCGGCCTTGCGCAGCTCATCCATGAACGATTCCAACTTGGCCACCACACGTTGGTCTGCGGCAAAAAACGGATTGTCGCCCACCGCATCCCAGGACGAAAACGGAATCTCGTGCGGGCCCAGTTGGCTCAGATATCCGTGGATGACGACACCGTAGGTTTCCTTCAGCCATTTCCTTGCAATCGCCGCAGCAGCGACGCGAACGGCCGTCTCGCGGGCTGAGGCCCGTCCGCCGCCGCGGTGATCCCTGATGCCGTATTTTTGCCAGTACGTGTAGTCGGCATGCCCGGGCCGGAAGGTGTCGATCAATGTGCCGTAGTCTTTGCTGCGCGCGTCCTCGTTGCGGATGAGCAACGCAATGGGTGCGCCGGTCGTTTTTCCTTCGAAGACGCCGGATAGGATTTCAACCGTATCCGATTCCTGCCGCTGGGTGACATGGCGGGAGGTACCGGGTTTGCGGCGGTCCAGATCATGTTGGATGTCGGCGGTAGAAAGCGACAGGCCCGGAGGACAACCGTCGACGACGCAGCCGATCGCCGGCCCATGGCTTTCACCGAAGGACGTCAGGGTGAGGATGTGACCGAACGTATTCCCTGCCATATACAGGAATCCCGTAGGGAGGTTCAAACTGACGCCAACTCACCCTCCCAAACCCGACGCACCAAGACGCATCTTTCCCAGTCATGGCCGTGTTTAGACATAGCGCGTCACCATAGTTTTCGCACGATGCGAGAACAAAGCTTGGTGAAAAGCACGTCTCGTCGTGCCTGGGCGCGTGAGGGTGACGTGCGTCATTTTTAACATCCGACTATTCCACGAGGTCGAGCTTGATGCGCAATTCCTTCAATTGGTCAGGCGTGACGGCGGACGGCGCATCGGTCAACGGATCTTGCGCGCGTTGCGTCTTCGGGAAGGCGATCACATCGCGAATGGAGTCGGCGCCGCCCAGCAGCATGATCAGCCGGTCGAGTCCAAAGGCGATACCGCCGTGCGGCGGCGCACCGTAATCCAAGGCCTCCAGCAGAAAGCCGAACTTGGCCTGCGCCTGCTCCTTGCTGATGCCCAGCAAATCCAGAATCCTCAGCTGTACGTCGCTTCGATGGTTGCGGATGCTGCCGCCGCCGATCTCGTTTCCGTTGAGCACCATGTCATACGCCTTGGCGCGGGCGCGCAGTGGCTCGGCGTCCAACAGCGGGAGATCCTCGTCGACAGGCGCGGCAAAGGGATTATGCATGAAGATATAGCGTTTTTCTTCCTGCGAATAGTCGAGCAGCGGGAAATCTGTCACCCACAACGGCTTCCACGCCGACCGGTCGATGAGATTGAGTTCTTCGCCAAGCAGGAGCCGCAGCCGGCCCAGCACGTCGTGAACCACGGCCGGCGTATCGGCGCCGAACAGTACAAGATCGCCGGGCTTGGCCTCCGGCAAGGCGGCGGCAAACGCCTTCGCATCGAGGAACTTCGCAATGACCGAATCCAACTGGCCCTCAGGTGTGATCTTGAGCCAGGCAAGCCCCTTCGCGCCGAAACTCCTGGCGATGTCGCCCAGCGCGTCGATTCGGCTCCTGGCAATACCGTGGCCTCCCTTCACAATCAACGCCTTGACGATTTTGCCTTTCCCCGCCGCTTCCCGGAACACCTTGAACTCGCTCGCGGCGCCGAACGCCGTGACGTCATACAGCGGCATGTCGAACCGGAGATCCGGCTTATCCGATCCATAACGTCCCATCGCTTCGGCATACGTCAGACGCGGAAATGGCGTCGGAAGGCTGACGCCGCCAGCCTCTCGAAACACTGTCACGATCATCTGCTCCATAAGACTCATGACCTGTTCCCGATCGACGAAGGACATCTCGAGATCGATCTGCGTGAACTCCGGCTGCCGGTCGTTGCGGAGATCCTCGTCGCGAAAGCAACGGGCGATCTGGTAATAGCGATCCACGCCGCTCGCCATCAACACCTGCTTGAACAGCTGCGGCGACTGGGGAAGCGCAAAAAACTGGCCGGGATTCACGCGGCTCGGCACGAGATAGTCCCGCGCGCCTTCCGGAGTGCTCTTGGTCAAAATCGGCGTTTCCACTTCAAGGAAGCCTTCTTTATTGAGAAACCCGTGCACTGCCTGAACAATGTTGTGCCGCAAACTCAAGAGCCGCTGCATCCTCGGCCGGCGCAGATCGAGATAGCGGTATTTCAATCGGATGCCTTCGGTCACTTCCGCATCGTCCTCGATGACGAAGGGCGGTGTCTTGGCCTCATTCAAGATCTCGACGGTGTCCACGAACACTTCCACATCGCCGGTGGGCAGGTTCGGGTTTTTGGAGTCATCGGGACGTGCCATCACTTGTCCCGTGACCGAGACGACGCATTCACTCCGCAGTGTATGCGCCGCCTTATGGACCTCGCGATTCCGCTCGGCGTTGAACACGACCTGGGTAAGGCCCGTCCGGTCGCGCAGATCGATGAACATCACCATGCCGTGGTCCCGGCGGCGTTGCACCCACCCTTGCAGAACCACGGTCCGACCCACGTGCGCCCTGTTCAATTCTCCGCAGCGATGCGTTCGTACTTTCACGTCACGCTCTCTTTCGTGTCGATGACCATGATCCTCTCCGGCGCTGGCTTTTCGCCTCTTTCGGTCGTGCCCAGCCCTCTCGACGTTGGGGCCGCCGTTCAAACTTGGGTGCCGGCGATTCCTCAACTGACGCCACGCGTTCTTCGACCAGGCGCCTCAGGGCGTTCGCTTCTCGGTCGGTCAGAAACCGAAACTCACCGGGCTGCAGATCGCCGAGCGTAAGAGATCCCATCCGGATCCGCAACAGCTTGATGACCGGATGACCAACCGCTTCCAGCATCCGCTTCACTTGATGTTTGCGTCCTTCGCGGATGGTGATCTCCAGCCAGGAGTTGGCCTCGACTTTGCGGATTTTCCGGACCTGCGCCGCACCGGTCATGCCATCCTCGAGCCTCACGCCCTGCTCCAGGCTTCTGATCTCGTCGTCGGTCAGGACACCTTTCACTTTGATCAGATACGTCTTGGGTACGTGATATCGGGGATGCAGCATCGCCTGCGCAAGCTCGCCGTGGTTCGTCAGCAACATCAAGCCTTCGCTGTCAAAGTCCAGGCGGCCGACCGGGAATACGCGCACCGAAACCCCGCGCAGGTAATCCTTCACCGTCGTCCGGCCGCCGGGATCATCCAAAGTCGACACAACGTTCTTCGGCTTGTTCAGCATGAGATAGACGAACGGCTGGGCGGCGCTCAGATGTTTGCCATCCACCTTGACATGATCCCGGCCGGGATCGACCTTGGTCCCGAGCTCAGTGACGGTCTTGCCGTTGACCATCACTCGGCCGGCGGCAATCAAGGCTTCAGCCTTCCGCCGCGAGGCGAGACCCGTGCCGGCGATGAGTTTTTGAAGGCGAACACCGCCTTTCGGCAAGTCGCCAGAGGGAAGTGGCGAGGGGTCCGCCCCCTTTTTTCTTCCTTCATCGGTCATCACAAACACCTCTGGCCTCTCGCCTCGAGCCCCTTCATCTCAACGTCACTCCCACTCAATCGTACTGGGAGGCTTGGAGCTGATGTCATAGACGACGCGATTCACACCCTTCACCTCGTTAATGACGCGATTCGACATCCGTCCCAACACTTCGGCGGGAATCTTCGCCCAATCGGCCGTCATCCCGTCCAGGCTGGTGACCGCGCGAATCGCCACGACATGTTCGTAGGTCCGCTGGTCGCCCATGACGCCGACGGTCCGGATCGGCAGCAGGACGGCGAACGCCTGCCAAATGTCCCGATAGAGTCCCGCGCCGCGGATCTCCTGGTCGACGATGGTCTCCGCCGCCCGCAAGATCGCCAGCCGCTCTTTCGTCACGGAGCCAAGGACGCGGATGGCAAGGCCGGGCCCCGGGAAGGGTTGCCGCCATATGATCTCGTCCGGCAAGCCCAGCTCCGCTCCAAGGACCCGCACTTCATCCTTGAACAACTCCCGCAGCGGCTCGATGAGCTTCAGCCGCATCCGGGCAGGCAGGCCGCCGACGTTGTGATGGGTCTTGATCGTCGCCGAGGGACCTTTGAAACTGATACTTTCGATGACGTCCGGATACAACGTCCCTTGTACCAGAAACTTGATGCCTTTCAGCTTTTTAGCTTCAGCTTCGAAGTTCTTGATGAACAGGCGGCCAATGGTCTTTCGCTTGCGCTCTGGATCGGTCATGCCCTTCAATCCGGCCAGAAACTGCCCGGTCCGATCCAAGATACGGAGATTGAGATGTAATTGAGAGGCGAACGTCTTTTGCACCTGATCGCGCTCGCCCGCCCGCAATACGCCGTTGTCGACGAAGATGCAGGTCAACTGATCGCCGATCGCCCGATGGGTGAGCGCCGCCGCGACTGACGAATCGACCCCTCCGCTCAAGGCACAAATCACGCGCTCCTTCCCGACCTGCTCGCGAATCTGCTTCACCGCCGTCTCCACATACGACTGCATCGTCCACGTCGGCTTGGCGCCGCAAATGTCGTATACGAAGTTTCGAAGCAGTCGTGCGCCGTCCGGGGTATGCGCGACTTCGGGATGGAACTGCAAGCAGTAAATCCGCCGTTTGCCGTCATCCTGCTTCATCGCGGCGACGGGGGAGTTGCTCGTGTGGGCGATGGCTCGAAAGCCGGGAGGCATCCGTTCGATGCGATCGCCGTGCGACATCCAGACGACGGTTGAGCCGCTCGTTCCTATGCCGGCGAAGAGATCGCCCGCATCATCGATCGTCAGCTCCGCGCGGCCGTATTCCCGATGTTTGGATTTGGCGACCTCGCCGCCGGTCAAATGCGTGACCAGCTGCATCCCGTAACAGATTCCGAGGATCGGTATGCCCTGCTCGAACAACTCCTTCGCGACGCTCGGGGCTTTTTTTTCGTAAACGCTCGAAGGTCCGCCGGAAAGCACAATGCCCTGGGGGCGATAGGCCAGCACCGTCGCCAACGGCACGGTACAGGGAAGAATTTGCGAATAGACCTGCGCCTCGCGAATCCGCCGGGCGATGAGCTGGGTGTACTGAGATCCAAAATCGAGGACCAGGATTCTGTCGTGCCAGAGTTCCATGAATCAGCTTTCAGCGGTCAGCATTCAGCCATCGGCGACGAACTCGACTTTCTTCTACGAGACCAAGATCTGACTTCAGGCGGGATAACTTGGTTTTTGCTGAAGCTGAGCCCTGGCAGCCGATTGCTCGCTACGGTGTCATTCCCAATCCATGCGATAATTCGGCGCTTCTTTGGTAATGATAACGTCGTGCACATGGCTTTCGCGAAGTCCTGCGACCGTCTGGCGGATGAAGGTCGCATTCTTTTGAAGCTCCGGAATCGTTTTACAGCCGCAATAGCCCATCCCCGACTTCACACCGCCGACGAGTTGATAGATCACGGCCGACAACGGCCCTTTGTACGGCACACGGCCTTCGATGCCCTCGGGCACGAGCTTTTGCGGGGGCCTGCCGCTCTGACCGTAGCGATCGCCGCCGCCTCGCTCCATGGCGCCGATCGATCCCATGCCCCTGTACACTTTATAGGTCCTCGCCTGATACAGCACGGTCTCTCCGGGAGATTCCTCGGTGCCCGCCAGCAATCCACCGAGCATCACCGTGGAAGCGCCGGCAGCCAGCGCTTTACTGATGTCCCCCGAAAACTTGATGCCGCCGTCGGCGACGATGGGGACGCCGCTGCCTTGCAGCACCTTGGCGCAATCGGCGATCGCCGTCAGTTGCGGCATGCCTGAGCCGGACACGATGCGGGTCGTGCAGATCGAGCCGGGTCCGACGCCGACCTTGACCGCGTCAACGCCGGCTTTGAGCAAATCTTTCGCCGCATCGGCCGTGGCGATGTTCCCGGCGACCAATTCCACGGTCGGATGCTGCCGCTTGACCATTCTGACCGTCTCGAGCACGGCCTGAGAGTGTCCGTGCGCCGTATCGACGACGACAAGGTCGACGCCGGCCCTTTTGAGGTGGACAAGCCGTTCTTCCGTATCGGGACCGACGCCGACGGCCGCGCCGACCCGCAACCGGCCATGGGCATCCTTGCAGGCATTCGGATACTTGATCCGTTTTTCAATGTCCTTGATGGTGATCAAGCCTTTGAGCTCGCCTTGTTTGTTGACCACCGGCAGTTTTTCTATGCGATGCTCGTGCAGAATCTCCCGCGCCTTTTCAAGGCTCGTACCTTCCGGGGCGGTGATCAACTTGTCGCGCTTCATCACCTGCGAGACCTTGAGGTCCAGGCGGGTCTCGAACCGCAAGTCGCGATTCGTAAGAATGCCGACCAGCTTCTTCTGCTTCGTGACGGGAATACCCGAGATCCGGTATTTCGCCATCAGCTGATGGGCATCCCGAATGGTTTGATCCGGCGAAATCGTGACCGGGTCGAGGATCATGCCGCTTTCCGACTTTTTCACCCGGTCGACTTCTGCGGCTTGATCGGTGGGAGAGAGAACGCGATGGATGATCCCGACGCCGCCCTCTCGGGCCATCGCAATCGCCAGCCGCGATTCGGTGACCGTGTCCATCGCGGAGCTGATGATGGGGATGTTGATCTGAATGTTCCGCGTCAGCTGAGTGCGGACGTCGACTTCGCTGGGCAGGACGGCCGATTTTGACGGCACGAGAACCACGTCGTCATAGGTGAGTCCGAGGCGTGGTTCCTGCTCGAGCATAGTCCTCCGTGCTGGCGGCCGTCAGGCCCTTTGAGGTTGTTGCGCTTTCTCGATTTCGGCCGCGGCTTCAGCCTCTTCCTGCAGCCGCTCGCCGCCTTCCTCCGCCGGCATGAACTGCTGCACGCGGGTATTGCCGCTGTCGACGACGAACACGCTGCCCTTCGCATCGACCGCGAGCCCATAGGGGAAATTGAATTGCCCGTCGCCGTTGCCGTACCCGCCCCATTGAGTGATGAAGTTGCCTTCTTTGTCGAACTTTTCGATGCGGTGGTTGCCAGTGTCGGTCACATACACGTCTCCGGCCGCATCGACGGCAATGCCCCAGGGCGAACGCAGTTGACCCGCCTCCTGCGACAAAGGGCTGCTGGCATGGCCGGCTTCAGTGCTGCCGCCCCACTTCGTCAGCAACTGCGGCAACACGTTTGTGCTGGTGTCGAATTTCTGTACTCGGTGATTGCCCATGTCGACGACATAGACCGCCCCGTCGGACTGATCGACAGCGACGCCGCGCGGGAAATAGAATTGTCCGTCACTGTTGCCGAAGCTCCCCCACGACATGATGAACTCGCCGGTCATGTCGAACTTCTGCACGCGGAAGTTGGCGCTGTCGACGACATACACGTAGCCGCGCACGCGGTCGACAGCGATGCCCCAGGGCGAATTGAACTGCCCCTCGCCGTTGCCGCGAGAGCCGAACTTCATGAGATAGCCGCCGAGCTTGCCGTCGAACTTCTGGACCCGGTGGTTATTGGTATCGACTACCCACACGTCGCCTTTGCCGTCGCAGGCAATGCCCGTAGGGTTGTGAAAGTTCGCATTTGCGGAGCCGAAGTTCCCCCACAGAATGATGAAATTTCCGGCATTGTCGAATTTTTGAATGCGGTTGTTGCCGTTGTCGACGACGAACAGAGAGCCTTGTTGGTCCACACAGAGGCCGTACATCGGCGCCATGAACTCGCCGCCGTGCAGGAGCGATGCGCCGCGGCCAGACCTTCCCCACCGTGAGACGCAGAGATACCCCGACGTATTGACGAGAATCGTGGCGCTGGCGGGAGTCGATACGTTGCCGCCGACATCTTTGAACCAGACGTAAATCGTCTTTTGCCCGTCGCTGGGAGACAGGATGAACGGAATGGTGGCGCCGAACTTTAAGGCCGGCTGCACCTCGACCCATCCCGGCGCACCGGCCATTGGTGTCATCGGAGCTTCAGAGACGTAATAGGCGCCGACTCCGGTATCGATGTCGTTCGCGGAAATCGTGACGACGACTTCGGGCGAGTTCGTCATGAACGCGCCGTGATTGATGACGGCATAGGGATTTTGCGGCGCCGTAATGTCGATCAACACAGGCGTCGCGTTCACGACGTTCGACAGTTCGCTTTCGATGTCGCCGTCGAAGACCGCCGCGATGGCATAAAAATATGCCGTGTCGTTGGTGAGGCCGGTGTGCGTAAACGGATTGGTGACCCCTTCGATCTTGGTCGCGCTCTGTTTCGTGACGACCGGCGAGGTATTGAAGTACAGGTTGTAGGACACTGCGGCGGGGACTTCCATCCAGCTTAGAAACGTTTCCGTATCGCCTGCCTTCACGGCGACGTTGCTCGGCGGCGGCGTCGCGTTGGGCGCGTCGGACTTCGGCTTTTCTTCCTTGCCGCGGTTGATTTCCTCGTCCGTCGGCACATACTTCAACACGCGGTTGTTGCCGCTGTCGACGACGTAGACGCACCCCTCTTTGTCGACCGCGATGCCGTAGGGAAAATTCAGTTGGCCCTCGGATTTGCCCCTGTTGCCCCACGCGCAGAGGAAGGTGCCGTTGCCGTCGAACTTCTGGATGCGGTGGTTGCCCGTATCGACGACGTAGACGTTGCCCAACGCATCGCAGGCGATGCCCCAGGGCGCCTTGAACTGTCCGGGCCCGGAGCCCTCGCGGCCCCATTTCGTCAGGAAACTGCCCCGGGCGTCGAACTTCTGGACGCGGTTGTTCCCTTCGTCGGCCACATAAATATTGCCGACAAAATCCACCGCGACGCCGCGCGGGAAAAAGAAGGCCCCGTCAAAGCTTCCGTCGCGGCCCCACTTCACGAGCGGCGTCCCGTCGGCTTTGAATTTTTGGATGCGGGCGTTGCTCGTATCGGACACGTACAGATTGCCTTCCTGATCCGTCGCAATTCCCCAGGGCACATCGAATTTGCCCATATCCGCGCCGCGCCAGGCGAACCCGAATTTCCCCCACGATTGCATGACATTGCCGTCAAGATCGAACTTCTGCACGCGGTTGTTGCCGCTGTCGGCGACGTAGAGGCTGTCGTTGGCGCCGACGGCCAACCCCCGTGGGTAGTAGAAACTGCCTTCCTGGGAAGACGGCTCGCCGCCCCAACGTGCGACAAATTTCCCGGTCTTGTCGAATTTCTGAATCGAGTGATTGTCGGTATCCGCGACGTAGAAATTGCCGTCCTTATCGATGGTGATGCCGGTCGGAGAACTGAATTCGCCTTCATCAACTCCCTCTTGACCGATACAGGCTGCCAGGAGGTAGGGCGAGGGAATCGCCATCACTTCTTGGGATTCCGGACTTTCACCCTTTGGAGTGACCACCGTCACCACATAGTGGTAGCAGCTGCCGTTGGCCAGGTCGTCGTGAACGAACGGAGACTGCGCGCCTTCGAGACAGGTGGCTTTCTCTTTTTTCACTCCAATAACGGTTTTGAAATCATCCGGACCCGCGATCGGCCTGGTGAGCTCGGAAAATTTGATTTGGACGCCTTTCGTCGTCTGGAAATAGAGGTTGTAGTACATGGCGTCCGGCACGGGGTCCCACGTGATCGTGATGCGACCATTGCCGCATTTTGCGGCGACGTTGGCAGGCGGAGGAGGCAGCTCTTCATCCTCGGCGATCGAGTCGCCGGCTCCCCATTCTCCTTGGGAGCCCTCGACGGTCAGCGGCGCTCGCCGAAATCGAAACATCTCGTCCAAAAGCCATGCATTGATCATAGATGGTGCCTCGTGTTGCTCGACCGGGTTACAACCAAGAAACGAGCGTCTTTCAATGAGTTAGATCGGGATTGGGGAGTCTAACAAAGCAAAAACATGAAATGCAAGGGAGACATGAGGGAGGCGAGGGCTGTTGGTCTCCTTTGCTCGCCCAACGCGCACACAGATCAATCGTATTGCTAGAGAGGCGGTGCTCGTTGAAGCGCGCAGTAGGAGACCAATCAGCCCTGCCTCCCTAGGAAGGGCGAATGAATTGAGCTAGCTCTGAGGCAGGAACTTAGAGACAGGAACTGCGCACACTATGCGCTCGTCAGGCCTGCTCCACCGGTTCAGGGATCAATGCCTGCGGTTCCCAGGATGGTTCGAGTTCTTGGTCGATGAGGGCCGAGGGGTCAGATTCAGCCGGCGCAGGCTCTTCCGGCTGCCGCAGTTCCTGCTCCATCGGAAGAAGCGCCTGCTCCGCTTCTCCCAGTTCCTTGAATTCACGGAGCGGTGGCAGTTGGCTGATATCTTGAAGGCCGAAATGTTCGAGGAAGAATTTGGTGGTCCCGTACATGATCGGTCGGCCGGGAACCTCTTTGCGTCCGACGATACGAACCAGCTTCCGTTCGAGGAGAGTTCGCAAGACGCCCGACGTTTCAACGCCGCGGATTTCTTCGATCTCCGCCCGCACCAAGGGCTGCTTATACGCGATAATTGCGAGCGACTCGAGAGCGGATCGCGACAGTTTCTGCGCCGCCTTGGCCTTGTCCAAACGCTTGAGCCACGGGGCGAATTCCGGTTTGGTCACGAGGCGGTAGCCGCCGGCGAGTTTGACGAGTTGGATGCCTCGGCTTTCCTGAGACAGGTCTCGTTCGAGACGTTTGAGCGCCTCTTCGACTTCGGCTTTCGACACGGCGCCGACAGCCGTCACGAGGCGTGAGACGGACACCGGCTCCGGAGTCACGAAGAGGAGAGCCTCGAGTACCGCCGCCAGCTCACAGCCGCTAAGTTCCTCATTCGGCGAGTCGCCCGCCCCTGTGACGTCGATCTCCGACACGGGGGTCGACGGTTGGTCCGCCGTCTCCGCGCTGCAGAGTTCCTCGATGCATCCACTGCCTGCGTCACGCAGCTCCTCTGCGCTCATGCTTACCTCCATTCCGAATCATCCAATTCCGCGGGATCCGGCACCAACGAGAACGCGCGCGACACGAGTATCGGTCCGAAATTTTCGGCCTGATAGACGCGCACCGTCCGTAAACGAATCAGCTCCAGCAGCGCCAAGAAGGTCACGATGATCATCAACCGATGGCAGGATGCCTCAAAGAGCGCCTCGAAACCGATCGATTCCTGTCCTTCGAGCGCCTCGAGAACGGCGTTCATACGGTCTCGCACGGTCAGGTTATCGGGAAGGATTTCCAGGAGCTTCTTGCCGGGATTGCGAGCGAGAATGCCCTGCAACGCGTCGACAAGATCAAACAATCCGATGTTGTCCAACGTCGTCTCGTCAGAATCGGACGTCGCTTCGTACGAGGCGGCCGGTCGGCTATAGATCTCCCGCCACATCCGCTCTTGAGTATCCAACTGCCGGGCCGCTTCCTTGAAGGCCTTGTACTCGAGCAGCCGTCGAACGAGTTCCTCGCGGGGGTCGGGCCCGTCCTCCTCATCGTCGGCCGTTTCCTCGACGGGAAGAAGCATTTTGGATTTGATCTGCAACAACGTCGCGGCCATGACTAGGAATTCGCCGGCAACGTTCAAATTGAGCTCCTTCATCGCCTCGATGTAGCTCAAATATTGTTGAGCGATCATCGCGATGGGAATGTCGTAGATATTGATTTCGTTTTTCTTGATGAGGTGGAGCAAAAGGTCGAGCGGACCCTCGAAATTCTCAATACGGACTTGGTACGGCAGTTCGGTCTGTTCGGGTCCGTCCAGTTGGTTATCCACAAGGCGCTTTATACCAGCTTTGGGGAGGACGAGCAAGGGCCTATCTATTAGTTGTGGTTAAAAGATCACCTGGCGCGAACGAGATACGCGATCAGGATGGCGCTGAAAACCAGCAATGAGAGGGTGATGGCATATTGGACCCGCGGATTCTCGATACCCAAATTTTGTGAGGTCCCCGAACGCCTGGCCCTCGAGAACTGCGGGCCTTTTTCGAAAAACACTTTCGAAAAATCTTCGCGCCCATTGAATTGAGCGTCATCGAAGTCCGCCGTCGCTCGGAACGTCGCGCGGCGGAAAAACGCGTCCCCGTCAAACCGTGTAAACGTAAAGAAGGCGTCCCCATCGAACAGCGCCTCGGAAAAATCCGCCAGAGCCGAAAACTGGCTGCCGGAAAATCCTGTCCCCGACTTGAAGTACGTTCGCGAAAAGTTCGCATCATGATCGAATCGCACCTCGAGAAATTCCGCCAATCCCGTGAAACCCGACTGCTCGAACGTCACCGGTCCATGAAACCGCGAGCGGTGAAATCGCGTATGCCGGCCGAAGGCCGTTTTCTCGCTCGTCAGTCCGCGGAGGAACTCGGCCTGCACGAAATATCCCTCCGCGAGAAGGACGGTACCCGACAGGATCACCGGCTGCGTGAAGATAGCGCGCGACAGATCGACCATCTGTTCGAACGTCGTCCCGGCGAGGGTCAGCGGGCCGCTGAATACGAGACTGCCGTCCGGCGACCGATGCACAATCTTCCCTTGCACGACGGAATTCACGATGGACAATCCGCCGGCAACTATCCGTATCTCTTTGTTCTGTGCATCGACGATGCTCTCGAGGGGCGGAGGTTTCCCGGCCACCGGCAAGGCCTCGAGAACCAGATCGCCGCGAACCACGACGCCGTCCAGGTCGACGCTGCGTCCTTGCTTCAAGGCTGCCAGCAACGTTGAGGCATCGACACTATGAGTCTCTCGCTCGGCCTGCGTGCAGGACGCACTCAGATGGATTCTCAGCAATTCTTGAGCGCGGGTCGGTTCGTCGTCGATGAGGCAGGCGGCACCGACGGAGGCCGGCAACAGCGACACCAAGGCCGCTATCCACCAGTGGCTCATGTAAACGCGCTTGGACATGACCGGCCGTTATACGAAAGCCTCCGGCGCAAGGCAAGTCCGGAAAGCATCAATGGCTTTACCCATCGGGTCAATTTGGTAGACTCGTGCCCATGTGCCGGGGATTGATGACGGGTTTGGCTCTCACGGCTCTCGTGCTCGCGGTTCAAGTTCGCGCTCACGCCGAATACCTCGAACTGCCGATTCTTGCCGCCATTGGACAAAACAATCTTGGCGTCTTTGAGATCATGTTCATAGGATGGGACAGAAAGTCCGATCCCAATCCGGTTCAACTCCAACTCAATATCGGCGGCGTCCGGTACGGAACGACCCATTTGGGATCGATGGCAGCGGCCTTCGACTACGCCGTGCAGCGCGCCGCCAGCCTGTCGCCTACGGGTACGGTCACTGCGCAGGGCATCACCTACCGGCCAACGGGCAGTGATGGCCCGAGCGCGGGCGCTGTCATGGCAGTCGGATTCATTGCGACTTTCAAAGGCGACCGCATACAGCGAGGGACTGCGCTCACCGGCACGCTAGAGCCCGGCGGCCGTATCGGTTGGGTGGGCCGCATTCCGGATAAGATCCGCGCGGCAAAGCGGGAAGGATATCACACGGTGCTGGTGCCGCGAGGGCAGCTCCATTCGGCGCAATGGAATCTCGTTGAACTGGGCTTTCAACTGAATATTACGGTCAAGGAAGTCGACACCGTCGATGACGCCTATCTGCTCATGACCGGCCAAAGTCTGTGAAGGACCGACCACCGACCTCACATCGCAAAGAAAAACCCATTATGTTTCGGGAACAGCTTCCCGAATCCCTGCTCTGATCGCTTCATACTCTTCCGTCGTTAACCGATGCATACCGAGCGCTAATCTGCGCGCCAATTCCTGCTCCGGGATATTCAACACACGGAGCAGCAGCGCTTGACTGGCCGGCACCGACCAGGCCCAACGGTTGATGTGGTCGATCCGAACAAAGCCGTGCCGCGCTTCCGTCCGCAACTCGTCCTTCAGTAACTCGTCCAATGCGGAAAAGTCCTGCGCGGGAGAAACGATGCTGAACTCCGCGCAGAGGCCGAGCTTGAGGACATAGACGATCCCGCGCGAGTGCGGCGTGAGATACGTTTGCAGATTCGATCGGATGAGGGCCGTGCAGAGTCCCCACAACCGGTGGGCGAGTTGAAGATCGGCGCTCGCTTCGGAAGTCCGTTCCCGCAGTGCGGGAACGATAAACAGAAAGTGGCTCACGAGCGAGTCCCTTACCCTCGAGACCTTGAAACCATTCGAACCTGCTCGGCTGCGGCAGGCGCGGCCCCGAGCGAGAGGATGAACGCAGCTGTGAGGCCGGAAACGTCGATCAGGTGAGACGACGGGCTTCAGTGCCGATAATCGTCGGAATCGTCGAGGAGATCATCAGATTTTTCCAGATAATCGACGTCTTCTTCATCGTCATCGAGCGAGAGATCTTCTTCCACGTCTTCGTCCATTTCATTCTCGCCGCCGAGCTCGATTTCTTCTTCGCCGATTTCATCCTCTTCGAGATCTGGCTCCTTCGGCATCGGAGTTCCCTTGGCGACGGGCGCTTTCTTGGTTTCACCCTCCGGGACGGCCTTCTTCACGGTCTGGGGTTTTGACTGAGCTGGAGGGGCTCCAGAGTTTTTCTTCGGACTCGCTTTCGACTTGGCTGCCGTCTGTTTTTTCGCCGGCTTATTCGCTGCCTTTTTCGGCGACTTCTTCGTTTTGGATTTGGCCGCTTTTTTCGCCGGTCGCTTCTTCATCTTCGCCATCGATCCTCTCCTCTTCATCCGCCCTCGTGTTGATCAGTAATCCGGCCTCCATCTAGCATGAATTTACATAGTGTTGCAACGGGCTTGCACAAATGCTCGCCGCCTTTTTTGTCAAGGGCTTACCCACACCGTGACGACGGCCGGAGCGCTATCCGCTCCCTTAATGGTGTCGGGTCCGGCCATGTCGGTGACCACCAGCGAGAATTGATAGCGCTTCGCCTCGGAGACTTTCGGAGCCACGAACGTGGCCTTGGCCTCATTCAGGTTGCTGAGAATCACACGATGCCCCAGAATCTGCTTCCACTCGAAGTGCAACGGGTCGCCGTCGGGATCCCGGCTCTTCAGGCCGTCGAGCAGCACGAGGTCTCCGGATTTCACATGCATCTCCTTGATCACTTCTGCGATCGGCGGCCGATTCGGCTCTCCATCCGCCTCAACAATGACGTCCACCGTCCCTGTTTTCCCGCGGTTCTCAACAGCGACGGAGGCTCTGCCTCGGCCGATGACCTGCAGGACTCCGTTCGCATCCACGCTGACGACTCGCTCATCTGTCGATCGATAACGACTACCGGCGCTCGTCCCGATCAGCGGCCGCGATACGCCGTCGGTGAATTGCCCCACGACAGGAACCATCATCCGCTTGCCGATTGGCTCCAGTCTCCAAGGCTTCTGCACCGTGAACTCGATGGCCTGAAGTTCAGCGGCCGTCGAGACGGTGACCAACACCTCGTCGAATTCCTCATGACTCTCCATTCGGCCTCCCGCCACTTCGCCGACGGCCAAGAGCCGCATTTGCCCAAGAGCGTCTTCAGGGACGAGGATGGTGCCGGCAAGCGGAGTCCCGTCTGGCGATGGAGTGTAGGGTGCGGCAATCGCCTGGTGAGAAGCCAACGGCTCCTCGTCGATGCGATACCAATAATAGCGGAGCCGCCGAAGACTGACCTCACGACCGACGTCGACAGCGACTGGGAGCGCCTGACCAGCGGAAAGCGCGGCGTCGGCAACCGGCATCGTTAAAGTCAACGCTTCCGCCCGCCTTGGGAATACCTCGAACGGCCCGTGGCCGATCCATGCCAACGTGCACAGAACGGCTATGATGGCGTACAGACGCATCCAAGTCTCCCTAAGCGCCCTCAAAATAAGGCGAAGAATCATATAATCTCGGAACCAGGTCAAGCTCATTTCCTCCAGTTCCTGGAGATCCCGGCAACTACTTGCCGTCTTGACCGGCGTGATAGAATGGTTAGGTAATTGAACAAGGACATGAAACACACGGTCTATTTCAAGACGTTCGTCGCGATGCTAGCCCTGACTGCCTGGGCGGCCTGGCCGTCATCCGCCACCCCTCCCTATACCGCCATCACCATCGACAATGGATCACCCTATTTCGTTCCAAAATCCGCCACCGTGTCCAGCGGGGCGCCGATCAGATGGGAAAACCCCACGCCGACCGAACACACGATTACGCACGTGGGGTGTCTTGAGGACGGGGGAAGCTGCGCGTTTGACTCCGGCATGGTGCTTCCGAACGATACCTACACGCATCCCGGATTGTCTCCGGGCAAGTATCAATATCTCTGCCGTATCCATCCCATCATGCATGGCACGATTATCGTCACGGATCCCTCGTCCGTCCCTTCCCCATTGTAACTTTCAATCGCCTACTTGTTCTTGCAGGAAAAGCGACGGCTCGTGTAGGCTTCTGCGCCTAACACCTGCGATTTGAAATGAAGCCGGCTGTTGCTGTTCACGAACCCCGCCATCTGACAGGAGAGATCCTGAATCTCCTGGCCTGGCACATCCCCGATCTGGTCGCCTATCAGCACCATGCCGATGAATGGTGGTTTGCGCCCCTCGATGACAACCTTCCGATTGTCCGGTTGAATCGCACTGGCCTGGAGATGCTCAAGGCCATGAACGGTCACATCACGGTCCGCGCGTTGGTCGAACGGTATGGCGCAAAGATCTGCGGCCCGGACGGACAACCAGGCCAGTGGCATTTGGAGCGCTGGGCTCTCCCGAATTACTCACTCTGCTTCTACGGAAGCGAGCCGCCCGGCGGACATCGGCATAAGGCCAAATGGGATGTGCTGCTCCAACAAATTCGGGAAGGCTGGTCGGGGCAGGCCGGTTTTGAGGGGGAAGACCACCTGGAAGACTTTCACCTACATGAATTGAAAGACAGTGCCGATGATGACGGACATTTCGATTTGATCGAAACCACCGTCTCCCATCTGTTCCGGGAACCGAACGAAGCGTTGAACGGCCTGACCTACGGCAGGCTGCTCATGCAGAAGCTTCGGCGCTTGGGCTGGTTTAATCCGAAGCCGCGCGTCATCGTCGAAGTGGGCGGAGGGCTCGGTTATGTGGCGCGCGAACTGGGCAAAGAACTCCTGCCGTTCGAGAAGCAAAGCATCAGGTACTGCTCGGTCGACATCACCAGGCCTTTTCTCAAATTACAGATGAGCCGCGCGAAAGCCGGCGGCTGGCCCTGGAGCGGAACTCAAGCCAATGCGGAATGGCTGCCGTTCAAGGACAACTCGGTCGATCTGATCATCGACAACGAAAATATGGCCGACATGACGCCGGTCAAGCTGACAAGAGAGGAACTGCTGTCAGGCAGCGGCGCCACGGAGCAACATCAGGAAGCCCTGGACTGGATCCGGCGCGTCCGCCTGCCGCTCGGCGAGGACGTGCCGGACGATGTCATTTTCAACCTCGGTCCGTTTCGGTTCGTCGCGGAACTGTGGCGCGTGCTCAAACCGGGAGGACGGGCATTTCTGACAGAATTCGGAATCGAAGAAGGCTGGCCTGCGCCTGTCAAGCTGCCCGGCCATACGGAGTACGAAGTGCAATACAGCCATCTGCGGCAGGTGGTTCGGTGGCTCGGCTTTCAGGAACAGTATCTGTCGCTCCCTCAGTTTTTGACCATGAAACCGGATACTAAGGTGCTGTGCACGGGCGCGGCCTACACGATTCAACGGTTTTGCCAGGCGCTCAACAAACCGTTCGTCGTCCGGGCGTATACGGAACATGAATTGAAACAGACCCTCGGCGATCTGCTCGGGAAGTTTCACGGCACCCACTATCACGACGTGGCTGACCCGGCATGGTTCGGACTGATTGATTTCAAGGTACTGTTACTGGAAAAACCGGGTGGGGCGCCGAAACCGACCTTTACTGAGAGTAAAGGCTATCGTTGGTATTCACAGCGATAGAGCGTTCATCGTTGGCTCAGACGGCCGGCCAGTTCGATCAGTACGCCCTCGCGCAATCCAAGATCGCTGACGAGGCATTCAGGCTGCCCTAAAGTCTCCATGACCGTCCGGAGAATGATGGTGCCGGCGGCTATGACGTCCTCTCGGTTTTTCTCCAGCCCGGGCATGCCGACGAGGGCCGCTTTTGACCGGCTCAGCAAGTGCTGCTCAAGGCGCGCAATCGTCGATAACGCTAACCGATAATTATGAATCCTGGCCGGCTCATAAGCGGGCAACTGCTGCGCCATTGCCGCCAATGAAGTGATCGTCCCCGCCGTTCCCACGAACGTGAATCCCCCCGAGGGCGGTAGACCCGCAGACGCCGTTCTCGTTTCTCTACGAATCCATTCGCGCGCCTGGTCGATCTCCCCTACTGTCGGCGGATCATGGCGCAACAGCCGCTCGGAGAGCCGTACGACGCCGAGGTCGATTGAGCGGACGACCGGCAATTGCCCCTGTTGAGCAGCGATAAACTCGGTGCTGCCGCCGCCGATGTCTAGAGCCAGCACGTCAGTGATGCCCTGAGGGAGACCCGAACGAATGCCGAGCATCGTCCGTCTGGCTTCTTCTTCGCCGGTGAGAATTTCGACGTCCAGTCCCGTGTGTGATTTTACCTTATCGAGAAATTCCTGGCGATTCGCTGCATCTCGGACAGCGCTGGTCGCCACGGCACTGCATCTCTGCACCGCGTAATCCTCGACAATTTTTCGCCAATCGTTCACGCATCGTATGACGCGATCGATCGCCTCTGCCTTCAGCCGCTTTGACTGATCGACGCCTTCGCCGAGCCGAAGAATCCGTCGCTCTGAGTGGAGCTCTTTCAAGGAACCGTTGGCAGGAACGTCGGCAATGAGGAGGCGGCACGTAAGCGTGCCAATGTCGATGCCCGCGAGCCGCTGGTCTTTCATTCCGCGTCGCGAATTTCCTGCATTTCGGCTTCGAGCTTATCGCTGGTGTCTTTCAACTGCTGAATGTCTTTCACCAAGCGTACGATTTCAGTGTCGTACATGACGCGCTCCAACGATTCGCCGGCCTCGCGCAGGCTCACTGCCCGCTCGCCGACGTCTCGATACAATTCCTTGAGCTGCTGATCGATCTTTCGGACGTCCAGCCGCAGCCGCAGCAACTCAGTTTCCTCCAGTGCACGGTTGGCAGCCTGCGCCGTGCCCAGTCGCAGCGTCGCCAGTCCCGACTTCAGATCATGCTTCAACCGCTGCAGCAATCCCATTCTTCCCTTCCTCTCATCCCTGAGATCGCTGATATCGCAGTCTGGAATCGGATGCGCTCATACGACTTGTGTCGAGGTTCGGGTACCGTACCGCAGAGCCGATGCGGTCGTGCGGCTCGACGGCGAGCACTGTTCGATGGTCCGTTCACAGGATTTGCGAACGGACCGAGTTGCGGAGCCGAGCAACGGCCAAGCGTTGTACGGTCGAACGGAGGCACTGGAGTAGCCAGGCATCCCATTCCAGACCCCCTCAACTCACCGATCCCAAATCCAGCTTCTTCTCCCATTTCCGCAGCATCGCTGTTCTGATCCCTTGATGCGCAGGGCCATTGAGTTGCGGATCCTGCTTGAGCAAAGAGAACGCTTCCAACCTCGCCTGCTGCAAAAGCTCCGCATCCCTGACTATATTGGCGACGCGGAACTCCGGCATTCCCCATTGCCGAAGCCCGAAGAACTCGCCCGGCCCTCTGATGCGTAGATCCTCTTCCGCGATCACGAACCCATCGGATGAGCGCACGAGGGCCTCCAACCGCTCCTTGACCAACGAGGTGGTCTCCTGATCCCCCGTCGGCCGCTTTCCCAGCGGCATCTTATGACGGCCAAGCGTCGCCGTCATGAGCAGACAGTACGACTGATGTCCCGCTCGGCCGACACGCCCGCGTAGCTGGTGGAGCTGTGCCAGTCCGAAGCGCTCGGCATGTTCAATCATCATTGTGGTCGCATTCGCCACGTCTACGCCGACCTCGATGACCGTGGTCGCCACCAGCAGATGAATCTTGCCGGCCATGAATTCCGCCATCACGGCTTCCTTATCCGCCGCCTTCATACGACCATGCACGAGGCCGACGCGAAATTCCTTGAATTCCTCGCGCTGTAACCGTTCCGCCCCTTGAATCGCTGCCTGGAGATCGGATTTTTCCGACTCTTCGACAAGCGGGTAGACGACATACGCCTGCCGGTTATTGCGCAATTCGTCCCGCAGAATTTGATAGGCCCGCCGCCGTTGCGCTTCCCCGAAGAGAAACGTGCGCACGGGTTTTCGACCGGGGGGCAGCGCGCGAATGATGGAGACATCCAGGTCCCCGTAGACCGTCATGGCCAGTGTCCGCGGAATCGGGGTTGCCGTCAGGACCAGCACATCGGGCTTATACCCCTTCTCGGTCAGTGTTTTCCGTTGGAGCACTCCAAACTTGTGCTGTTCATCGACGACCGCCAGCGCCACGCTGTGAAACCTCACGCCTTTTTGTATCAAGGCATGTGTGCCGATCGCGACCTGAATCTCCCCGGATGCGAGCTGTGCCAATTGGGATTTCCTGGTCGCCGCTTTCTCGCTACCCCGCAAGAGTGCCGCCTTCAAGCCGAGGCCGTCCAATACTTTGCTTAAGTTGCGGTAGTGCTGCTCGGCGAGAATTTCAGTCGGCGCCATGAGCGCGGCCTGATAGCCGGAACCGCAGGCCATCACGATGGCATGCAGCGCGACGACCGTTTTCCCCGATCCCACGTCGCCCTGCACCAGCCGATTCATGGGCCGGGGCGAAATCATGTCGCGAAATATTTCTCTGACCACCTGATCCTGAGCGGCGGTCAGTTGGAACGGCAAAGCTCGTCCGAGCTTCTCGAGCAATGGAGTCCTCGGATTGAAGTGAAAACTTTTTTTCTCGCTTTGAACGGACCGGTGCCGGGCTGCGAGGGCGACCTGCAAGAGAAACAACTCCTCAAACGCCAGCCGCCGGTGCGCCGGCGATCGGCCTTGGTCGAACAACGGCAGATCCGCACCGGATCTCGGAAAATGCACCTCGGCCAGCGCCTCCTGCACGGGCATCAACCGCTGCCTCGCCCGGACGGCAACCGGCAATGTCTCCTTGTGATCGGCCGCATGGTCGTCCAACAAGCCCTTGATCAGGACGCGCATCTGCCGGGACGTCCATCCTTTCGTCTCATGGTAAATCGGCACAATACGTCCGACGTGCAGTGTGAACTCCGTTCCTTCACCGACGGTTTCATACTGCGACACCTCCATTCTCGGGACCATCCAGCCTTGTCTGCCGGCAATGATGCGCCCGCTCATCATCACGGATCTGCCCACAGCCAACACCTGCTCGAGGTAAGGCTGATTGAAGAACACCGCCTGCATCCGTCCGGTCGTGTCTTCCAAGCCCACCTCAAGCACCGTCAATCGCCGATTCCTCGTACGCTTGAGCGTACTTTTGGCCACCGTCCCGCAGACGGCCGTCACCATGCCTGGGACCAAGTCGCCGAGCGGCGTCATCACTGATCGATCTTCGTAACGCCATGGTACGGTCCAGAGCGCATCTTCAACGGTCTCAATCCCGAGACGCTGCATGATCGAACTGCGCTTTGGACCGACGCCTTTGGCAAACCGAATCGGCACGACGCCGACGTCGCGTGAGGATATGGGTTGAGACGGCGGCTCCTCATGCATAACGGGTTCCGGTACCTGCCATGCATGACGCCGGTCGTCCGCGGCCTCCCGCAATGACCGGAGGATCGCAGCAGCCTCGAGCAACCGGCGTTCTTGTTCCGCGGTGGGCAAGCGGGCTTGGTCTTCAGAAAACAGGGTCCGTAGCTTCAACAAGCCTGCTTCGACTGACTTCGGATACACATGATCCGAGAGCGCCCACAGGACCTGGGAGGACACGAAGCTGCTGAGATTCTTAACGGTAGGCAGGTGAGCAAACCCGTTTCGGCTGGCGAATTCAATCGGACGCGCCAGGCGGTCTAACCATTGCTGAAACTGGGCTATGGCTTCAGCCGATTGGTGAAAAGCCATTGGAGGGCGAAATCGTACCACAGTGCCAGGGCCTGCTCAATGGAAGGGCCGACTGGGACCGCGTCAGAATCCTGTAGATTTCCCTACATTTGTTTGGCCTTGTCATCCTTGGTGTTAGACTGACCGCAGCCTGAAAAAGGTCTGTTATGTACCGTCGAAACATTTCCAACCTGCTCTATCCGATTGCCGCCGTGCTGGCGCTGTTCATTGTCTATGAGGCGGTCGTCAAGCCGACACCACACCAGACTCAGCTTCCCAGCTCCGTCAATCAGTCGGCGGTCAAGAACAATGCACAGGCCCCCGGCGAACCGCCGTCCGATGACCCTCAGCCGGCGCCGGAAAAACAAATGCGCATGATTGATGCGGGAGGTATTCCGGACACAAAGTACCACGACACGTTGGAGGCCATCCGAGACGACATCGAGAAAGGGAATCTGAAAACCGCCGAAAGCCAGCTGACCGACCTCCCGCCCCATGTGCAAGCCGACGCGCTGACTCGTTCCTATTCAGCGGTTCTCTGGAACAATCTCGGCATTGAACAAGAAAAGCTGGAGGGAACCAAGGCCTCGGTGAAAGCGTTCAAGAAAGCGTCCTCTCTCGATCCGAAAAATCCTGTCATCCTCCTGAATTTGGCGCACGCCTACTGGGAGCAGCGCGACCCTGCAATGAACCAGGACTTCCTCGAACGCCTCATCGAAGTGGCGCCGCAAGAGCCGTTCCCTCATATGGCCTTGGCCGACTGGTTTCAAGAACGCGGCCGTCTGTCCGAAGCAGGCCGTCATTTGGATCAGGCCGTCGAACGGGCGGGTACCGATCCGTCCCTTCAATCCTATCTGCGCACGGTCACTTCGAAGGTGCACCAGACCGACCAGATGGATCGTCGCCTGGCCAGCCGCGAGGGCGCCCACTTCTCAGTCAAATACGACGGTGACAAGGACGTCGATTCGTGGACGACCGTCTTGGACATCCTTGAAGAAGCCTACCGTGAAATCGGTCAAAACTTCGGTCATTTTCCGTCGAAGACGGTCGTCGTGGTTCTCCATCCGAACGCCGCCTTTCAAGCCGATACCGGAAGTCCTGCATGGGCCGATGGATTATTCGATCCGGTCTTGGGCCGCATTCATCTGCCGACACAGGGAGCGCTGACGGATCGCGCCTGGCTCAAGCGGGTGCTGCGTCACGAATTTGTGCATGCGCTGGTCCACGACTACCAAGGTATCAACCACAATGCCCTGCCGACGTGGCTCAACGAAGGACTGGCGATGCAGCTGTCCAGCGATCACTGGACGGAAGTGGATGACCTCCGGCGGGCCAATGTGACGTTTGTTCCGTTGACGACACTCGAAGGGAGTTGGAGCGATCTCTCGGCAGAAGCAGCCTCAGCGGCGTATCTCGAGGCGAATTCGGCGGCGCGCTACCTGCTCACACGCTATGGAATGCATGAGGTCGTGCAATTACTCGGCAGGCTCAAGAATAGGCAACCGCTGGCAGCGGCGATTCAAGACGAACTGTCTGTATCCTACGATCAGTTGCAATCCCGTTTGATGGCACAGTGGCAGGAAGCGCGGTCGAAGGGTTAGGAGACAACCGGTCCCGCCGTAAGAAATCCGTCGTCTCATCCGACTGCTCAGCCGTGGACTCCTCGGTGTCTTCCGTCGCCTCGACCTTGTCTTCCCATAACCATCGCTTGCCCGCCTGGTCCGGCATCTTGATGCGGAAATCGATCTCGCGCGGCGCAGTCCCCGTCATGCCGATGACGCTTCGACTGATCCGTTCAACCCGAGCCGGCGCAGGGTCCGTGGAGAATTCATCGGACCACACGAGGTGTCCCGTCTCAGGATTGTGGGCCCGCAGCACAAAGTAGGGCTGACCGGCATCTTTTGGACGTGAGGCGGTTCGTATCACCCCGGCCCGCGGCCGGACATGTGCCGTGACGCGATGCGTCATGCTTTCGGCGTGGTCGCCGGCGGTAAGATTCAGTCGGCCTTCCCACAGAAAACGGCCGTTCGAGGCGTCGTACACGCGGAGCGTAAACTCCGAGAGACCGCCGCTTCCTATGCCAAGGCCTCCCGCGAAGATCCGTGTGGCGGGGCGACTGGAAGGCGGACCGTCATCCTTGATGTCGAGTTCGTAGGTCTCCGCCGAAAGCACTTCTCCGGATTGCGCATTATAGGTCTTAACCGTGATGAACGAAGTGTTTTCGTCCTGAAAGCCGAATCCGGCTGCCACGACGGCGTTCGTTCGAGGAACTGCTGAAGGTTCGGCTGCAGAAACCAGATAGGGGGCGGCGAGAATCGTCAACGCGAGGCTGCCTAACCAGAAGATAGACGGCATGCTTGAGTCTCCTGTTCCTGAAACCGACTATGCCAGGAACCGCCCCAAAGAGAACATTCCCCGCTGTCGGGGGACAATCCCCCAAAAGAGGTGGGCGAGCTAGGGATTCGCCTCGGGAGAACGCGTCGTCCCGGGTAAACGATTGCTAGGCACTGGGGGGGGTGGGGCTGGGTGAAAAAGGACTGCAAGTGCGGCTGGGTGAGATCTGGGGAACGCCGCGTTCCAGGTAAGCGATTTCCGAAGCAATCGATGGGCGGGCTAGGTGAAAAATGACGGGGGTAAGATCTGCGGGTATGATCTGATAAGAGGAGCTGAAGGCCGCCGTAGAGCGATCAGACATGCCAGCCGGGGGGAGCCTCTCCGAAAAGTCGGTAGCGGTGCCGAGCCACCCATCGATATATGAAATAGCCGACCGGTTTCACGAAGGGAAGTGCGATGAATTTGGCCAGCAGGCGTCCCCCTTTAAATCCGGGCAGCAATGGGAGGAATGCATCGAGCCCGCTGGAGATCCCGCCTTCCGCCGTCACGAGAAAGGCTGCCTCGGGTCGGCCCTCCCGATAATGGACGCCCAACAGCTGCTTGGCTTCCTCGCTCTGATACGGGATCAGTCGTACATGATCGCCTTGGGACATGCGCTCAAGGCCGCCCTTGGCCGCAACGCACATCCGACAACGGCCGTCATAGATGAGACATGTGCGCGAATGTGGAGCAGTTTGCGCCATGTCCGGCTTAAGCCCCGTTGCCCCCTCGATACGCGGCCGGTAAGATCCGCCCATGCCGCATCGACCTATCTTACTTCTGACGCTGTTGGGGCTCGGTACTGTCGGCGCCGCCACAGTAGTGCTCGTTCTCTCGCCTTCAGGGGCCGGTCCGCCTCACGTCGTCTGGTGGCTCTTTCTCGTGATACTTCCGGTGCTGCTCATGACCATGATTCTCATAGGGAGACCCTGGGCGGCGATGGTGTGCGTGGCCTATGGGACGATAGGGCTGGCGCTCGACCTCGCGACGGTGATCAGCGTTGTCGGAGGACGTGAACACAATCTTACCCTCACGCTCAGTCTTATGAGCGGGATCGCCAACTTCGCGCTGATCGTCTTCGGCGGTCGCGCATTTTGGGCGGCCTTGGGGGGACCGCGGCCTCCAGAATCCCGCCCTCCCAGTCCTCCCTCCCCTTCGTCATCTTGACGGATTTGACAGTCGCAAATCCGGTTTGTTTCAACCAGGCGGTCGTGTCCGCGACGGAATAGGTATTGCCGCTATCCGTGAACAGCAGCATGGACACGGCAAAGAGACTCGCCTCTTCCGGATAGAGGCCTTCTCGATCGTGGAGGAAGGCATCCTGAATGATGAACCGCCCGCCGTCGGACAAGGCCGCCCTCGCCCGGCGAAACACGCCCAGATTTTGCTCCGGCGAATAAATGTGCAGCACGTTCGAATACCAGATCACATCAAACGGTCCCGGGATGTTGTCGCTCAAGAAGTCCAACGGCAGATAGGAAAGACGGGCGCCTGCCTTGTGCGTGGCCGCAATTTCCTTGGCCACTTCCAATGCCGCCGGACGGTCGCAGACCGTGGCCCGGAGGCCGGGATGTTTTGCAAGGAACGCCATCGCATAGGTTCCCGGTCCTCCACCGAGATCCAGCAACGTCTTCGCCCCTTTCAACGACAATTGGGCGGCGATCACCGGTGCTGTTTCCAGCGTCCGATGGTGCATGGCCCAGGTAAACCGGCGGCGATAATCCGGGTCCTCAAGCTCGTCTTTCTCGAGTGGCTCCCCGCTCCGCACCGAGTCCGCCAACCGCAGCCAATCATTGGCGTGATTGGTTATCAGCTGCAAATAATTGCCGCGATAGGCCGGATCGTCGGCGTTCAAGGCCGTCGCACTCAGACGGCTGTTGGAATACACGTCGCCCTTCTTGTGCAGCAACCCGGCCATGGCAAGGTTGCGGCATAAAATCGAAAGCCCCCGCTCGCTGACCTTCATTTCACGCGCAAGGTCCTGAAGGCGCCACACTTTTTTGCCGATCACGGTGAACAGGTCCAGCGCGAGCGCGGTGAGAATGACCCGCGGAAGGCGATAGGCAGACAGGACATCTCTAAATTCTTCGAAGGTCCTGATAGGCAATTTCATGCCGCGCCGCCGATCTGCCGGCAGCACCAGCGCATCAGATCTTGAAGTTTCGCCAAATTCGAGAAGTCGACGTCGCGTTCAAACGTCACCGCCACATACTCTTCATTCATTTCCGTCTGCTCGGAAAATCCGGATTGCAGAAGCAGCGGGCGGAATTTCGAGACGGCGGGCTGCAGAAAATACTTGGCCTGTTTCGCAACCTCGTCGGTGCCGAGGTCCTCCGGCGTGCCGTCCGACATGAGGCTCATCACGTCGTCCATTGCGACTCCGTATTGGCAGAGCAGCTTGCCTTCCGGCTTGATCTCCAGCAACCAACCGTCGGTCCCGAGGTCCAGCGCGAGCGGGCCATCCGGCTCCAGTTCATAGAGTTGCGGGAACGCCTGACACAACGTGCTGCGCGCTGCTCCCCACTGCGGCGACGTTGCTTCACTCATGCCTGCGACTCTCTGACAGCCGCCCGAGCGGCATTGGACGCCAGACGCTCTCGGAGCGTCTGCAGCCGCTTGGTGTTTTCTTCGAGCTTCGGCAGCTGATACTTGCGGTCCATTTCGACCACGCGTTCGAGCAGGCGGGCCGCGTCCTGCAGCCGGCCCATGGCTTCATAACAGTCGGCCAGCACATACCGGGCTCCGCCGGTGCGCAGTTCGTCGCCTGAGCGCTCTGCGATCGATTGGCTCGTGTGGCAGCAAGCGACGGCGTCGTCAAATCGCTGTTGCATCAGAAACGTCCGGGCCATCATTCGCCAGGCATCGGCGACCCCGCCGTCGTTACCCAAGCGCCGCATCAGGATCATGGATTTTTCGTAACAGGCAATGGCCTCCCTAAAGTCCCCCTGCTCTCTCGCGATCAATCCCAAATCGGAATAGAGCACCGCCTTGGCGGCCTCATCGTGCGTTTTCATCATTAGGTCGAGCGCCTCGAGATAATAGGCCTTGGCGCGCTGCCATTCACCGGCGTCGGCCCGCAGGTTTCCGAGATTGGCCAGCGTTGTCCCGATCCCTTTTTCGTCCCCAAAAATCTTCTGCAGCTCGAGGACCTCTTGATAGTAGTTCTGAGCGGCCTGCCGGCGGCCGCTGACCGCGCAGATGTTGCCCAAGTTTCCCAACGTCGCCGCCAACGCGCGCTGATCGCCCGTGAGACGGTCGCATTCCAAGGCCTTGGCATAGCATGTGTAGGCTTCCGTGTAATGGCCGCGGCCGAAATGCTCGTTGCCCTGCCGGTTCAATTCTTCCGACAGTCCATTCTTGAGCGTCATGATGCCCGGTCGTCCTTCTTTCAATTTCCTAGGCGACGGCCTGCTCAACGGCCGGTTTGGCCTCAGTGAGAATCGACGTCCCATCACCGACGAGGACGGCGTCGAACTGATACTTCAGAAGACGGCGGAGTCCCGCTTTTGCCTTGGCGGCATCCGCATATTTTTCGGCCGGCAACAACGAGAGTCTGCCGGGCGGCTTCCCAATCAAGGCATCGCCGACGATGAGCACACCCTTGCCCAACTGAAGAAAGAGCGCCGATTCACCGGGCGATTTCTGATCTTGCAAGTGGATGACCCAAATACCGCCGGGCAGCAGTTCGCCGTCCTTGAAGGTCTTGGTCGGCTTGAGGTCCATTTGAGAGGCATCCTCGTCGGGCACCTGAAGCTGGCACCGGAAGTCCGCCTGGCAAGCCACCGCCTCACGGGCATGGTCGCGGTTGGTGACAATGATGTAATCGAGTTGACCCTGACGGCGGATAAGCGTGGTGGCTTCTGCCGTCAAAGGAGGAGGATCGACGAGAATCTTGTGCTCACCGACGGTGAGAAAGAGCCCGTTGAAGTTCAGTTGCTTCTCTTCCGAAAACCAAGACCACTGCCAAATACCAGGGAAAAGCGCCTTCATGAGCGTAGGTTCAGCTCGTCACAACGAGGCCACGGCGTCCTTGACGGTTTTCGTGACCTTGGTGAGGATGCTCGATTCGTTGGGCAGATCGATGATGTCGTCCTCGGGAATCGTGATGAATTTGCGATTGGATCCCTTGGTCAGGGAAATCAGAAACATGCTGTTCGAGGGGGTGACTGGAATCACGACCTGCACCTGTGAGTCGACACCCTTGACCACCTCCAAGAACTTCTGCTTTCCCTCTTCCATCTCATCCATCTTGATCTGGTCTCCCTTACCTCACCATCTTGATTAGCCGTTGGCGTGAGGCTCCCGCTACATTTTATTACTTCCGCTCGCCAACAACCGTTCGACTTCGGCAATGATGTCGTCCGCGCCGGCGAGTTCCATGTTGCCGACGCGCTGCCAGCGGATCACGCCCTGTTGATCGATGACATAGACGTTCGGAATGAATTTGCCCCCGCCGTAAAGCTTATCGGTGACTTTGCCGGGGTCCAACAGATACGGATACGTGACTTTGACGGGAAAGGCGGAAAGAAATTCGCCGACGTCCTTCTTCGCATTGCCGGATGAATTGACGCCGATGACAGCCACGTTTTTCCCCTGGGTCGCCTCATAGACCTTTTGCAAATTGGTCCCTTGCATCATGCAGGGATCGCAAATATGGAACAGCCCGAGGACCACGACCTTGCCTTTTTGAGCATCCAATGAGACAGGCTCGCCCGTGATGGCGTTCAGCGAGAAGGACGGTGCTCGCTCGCCGACTTTGAAGAAGCCCGCCGCCAACGACAATTGAACGGCGAGGACAGGAATGAGCGAAGCGCCAAGGATCGCGGCAACACGTGTCATAATGACCTCCATCATAAGCAAGTGCCGAGTGGTGAGCCAGTCAGCGGACGCATGAAGCGCCGAACACGCAGCACTGCTCCGCTATCCTACCACGCAGTTTTTTGGGGGAGCAACGGCGGCCGAACCGCGTGCGGCGTCACGACGCCGGGCCGGTCCTGGCCGCGGCGGAAGCATGGCAACGCGGTTAGCTGGATCGTTCGAAAAGACCGAGCTGAAATTCTTCGGCTCGGGTGAATGAGATCGGATAGCGCTCGGTGAAACAGGCGTTGCAATACTGGTCGGGAGCGCCGGGAGCGGATTTCAGCATGCCGTCGAGACTCAAATAGGCGAGGCTGTCTGCCGTGATGTATTTGCGGATCTCCTCCGAGGAATGACTCGAGGCAATCAGCTCTTTTTTCGTCGGCGTATCGATGCCGTAGAAACAAGGCGAGATAATCGGCGGCGAGCTGATGCGCATATGCACTTCCTTGGCGCCGGCCTGCCGAATCATCTTCACGATTTTGCGGCTGGTCGTGCCGCGGACCAGCGAATCATCCACCACCACGACGCGTTTGCCGTGCAGCACTTCGGGAACGGCGTTCAACTTGATTTTCACACCGAAGTGCCGGATCGATTGTTCGGGCTCGATGAACGTGCGTCCGACGTAATGGTTTCTGATCAAGCCGGTTTCGAATGGAATGCCCGCGCCTTCGCTATAGCCCAGTGCCGCCGGCACGCCGGAATCCGGGACCGGAATCACGATATCAGCCGGGACCCAGGACTCCTGTGCGAGCTGCCGACCGAGCGCCTTTCTGGTGGCATACACGGCGTTGGCACCGAAAATTTTGCTGTCAGGCCGCGCGAAGTACACATATTCAAAGATGCACATCGCGGGCTGCACCGGCGCAAAAGGTTTGTAGCTCGTCACGCCTTGTTCGTTGAGGACCACGAGTTCTCCCGGTTCGACTTCACGGATAACCTCGGCATCCAGCAGATCGAACGCGCAGGTCTCCGACGCGACGAGATGCGTATCCCGCAGCCGCCCCAACGACAAAGGCCTGAACCCATGCGGGTCGCGGGCGGCGATAATGCCTTCGTCCGTGAGCAGCACGACGGAGAACGCGCCCCGCACCTGACTGAGCGCGTCGATGATGCGGGCCAGTAGCGTGTCGGCTCGCGAGTGGGCGATCAAATGAATGATCACCTCGCTGTCTGACGTGGACTGGAAGATCGCACCGTACGCTTCGAGCTCGTTCCGAAGCATTTGCGCATTGATGAGGTTGCCGTTATGGGCCAACGCCAGGTTGCCGAAGGCAAAATTCACCGTAAGCGGCTGAACGTTCTTGAGATCCTGGCCTCCGGCCGTCGAATACCGGTTATGCCCGATGGCCATCGAGCCGGTCAGGTTCTTGAGGATCTGGTTATTGTAGATATCGGCGACCAACCCCATGCCCTTGTGCACATGGAAATGATCCCCGTCCGCCGAGACGATGCCTGAGGCCTCCTGCCCCCGATGCTGCTGCGCATAGAGCCCGAGATAGGTGAGGTTCGCCGCCTCTTTGTGCCCGTAGATGCCGAAAACGGCGCACTCGTCGTGAAACTTATCCGGACTCATAATAGGGAGTTCTTTGCGCATCGCCGTTGCTATTCCAGACTCAACTGTTCTTCAATCGCCTGCGCCCAGCGGTCAACCACCTGATGAATGGGGAGATCAATGCGGTACCCGTCGCTCTGGGTCCCTCGTTCGATGTCGATCACGAATCGCTCTCCGCCGACGGTGCCGATGTGGGTCGCCGGAACACCGGCTGCCGCGGCACGACTCAAGAAGGATTCCACCGTGTTCGGCCTCATCGAGAGGATAATCCGCGATTGGCTTTCGCCAAACAAGAGCGCGTCCCGCCGCAAGGAACCGAGCCCCAATTTTACCACAGCGCCTCGAGCGGTGTCCGGATTTGATGCGCAGCATTCTGCCAACGCGACGGCGAATCCGCCGTCCGAGCAGTCATGGGCGGATTGAACCAGTCCCTCATGAATCACTTTCAATACGAAATCATGGAGCGCCTTCTCGGTCGTAAGATTCAACAACGGAGGAGACCCTTGTTCTCGATGCTGCAAGACTTTCAAATATTCACTGCCGCCCAGGTCGTCCCTGGTTTTGCCGAGCAGAATAATGGCATCGCCCTCCTCGCGGAACCATTGCGTCATTGCGCGGTCCGCCTCTTCGATCAACCCCACCATCCCGAGCATCGGCGTCGGATAGATGGACAGCCCGTTGGTCTCGTTATAAAAGCTCACGTTTCCGCTGACGATGGGAATCTGGAAATGGTCGCACGCATCTTTCAGGCCTTCAATGGCGAGCACGAACTGCCACATGATATCCGGCCGTTCGGGATTGCCGAAATTAAGACAATCGGTAAGCCCGATCGGTTCCGCGCCGGAACAGACCAAATTCCTAGCGGCCTCCGCCACGGCCAATCTGGCGCCTTCGTACGGATGGAGAAGACAATAGCGGCCGTTGCAATCAACGGTCATGGCAACCGCTTTCCTGGTCCCTTTGATCCGAACGACCGCGGCATCGGAGCCCGGCCGGACCACCGTGTTCGTGCGCACCATGTGGTCGTATTGCTCATAGACCCATCGCTTACTGGCGATTGTCGGACTCGACAGTAGAGACAGCAGCGCTGCATTCGCGTCCTTCACGTCGGCAATCGAATCGTAATTGAGGTTCGTCAGCATGTCCTGATACGCGGGAGGCGCATAAGGACGCTCATAACGCGGGCCGTCATCCGCCAGCGCCTTGGCCGGAATCTCCGCGACAACTCGCCCTTGATCGAGCACCCGCAGCATGCCATCAGCCGTCACTTTGCCAACCACCGCCACGTCCAAGTCCCATTTGCGACAGATCGCGATGCACTCCTCTTCCTTACCGGCCTTGGCCACCATGAGCATACGTTCCTGGGATTCAGATAGCATCAATTCGTAGGGCGTCATCCCCGGCTCCCGGCGCGGCACCTGCGTCAAGTCCAGTTCGATGCCGTTGCCGGCCCGCGACGCCATTTCACACGACGAACTTGTCAGGCCTGCAGCTCCCATGTCCTGAATTCCCACGAGCAGGTCGTTCGCCATCAGTTCGAGACAAGCCTCAAGCAGCAACTTTTCCTGAAATGGATCGCCGACCTGAACCGTCGGCCGCTTCTGCTCGGATTCATCGTCGAAGGCGTCGGACGCCATTGTGGCGCCGTGAATCCCATCGCGGCCGGTCTTCGAGCCGAAGTAAATGACTGGATTGCCGACACCGGCTGCCGTCCCGCGAAAGATTCGGTCTTTATGCGCAATGCCCAGGCAGAAGGCATTCACCAGTGGATTGAGCGAATAGATTTCGTCGAAGCGCACTTCACCGCCGACGGTGGGAACGCCCATACAGTTGCCGTATCCGGCAATGCCCGCCACCACTCCCCGCATCAGATGGCGATTCTTCGCCGAATCGAGACCGCCGAAACGGAGGGAATCGAGCAACGCAATCGGCCGTGCGCCCATCGTGAAGACGTCCCGCAAGATGCCGCCGACGCCGGTCGCCGCTCCTTGATACGGCTCGATGAACGAGGGATGGTTGTGCGACTCCATCTTAAAGACGACGCACAAGCCGTCGCCGATGTCGACCGCACCCGCATTTTCGCCGGGTCCCTGCACGACCCGCGGGCCCGTGGTGGGCAATTTCTTGAGATGGACTCGCGAACTTTTATACGAGCAATGCTCGGACCACATCACCGAGAACATGCCGAGTTCGGTGATATTGGGCTCCCGGCCCAAAATTTCGACGATCTTCTTGTACTCGTCGTCCGTCAGATTGTGCTGCGAAAGAAGGTCCTTGATATTGGCAGTGTTCGTCTTCATCTTTCCTTACACATCGCAGCGACAGCGCTTCTTCTTCAAGATTTCCACCTGCGCCCGCCTCGTAGCCACGAAGACACGTTGAACGCCGCAGCCGCGCGCCAACCGCTTCGGCAATGGACTTTCATGTTGGTAACCGCGAACGACCATCTCGCGGACCAGCGCGGCATGGCGGCCATACAGGGCTTTCAGCTTGCCCTGCCAGCGTAACGTTTCAGGATGGCGTGCGTACCCCATCTTGCCGTTGACCAGGATAGACCAAATCGCATGCAGCTCCCGATGCTCACCGAGCAAATGGTCGCGGCACAGTCTCTTCGGTGCAATATCCCAGATCCGCACCTTTCACTGAACCTTCTTCGAGCAAATCAACCAATGGTGAGGCCATGGCCTCGAGGGGAGCACCGCCTATCTCAAAATACGATTGGTCCCGCATGCCTGCCTCCACTCCCACACCGGGGCGTGGTGCGAGGGCGGACAGGCTGATGAGCGGCAGGACCCGCGCTACGCCCCAACCATTTTTAATGGCCGCTTCTTCAGGGACTCTATCATCGACGTGAGGATCAAGCGCCCGTCTTGATTGCGCAGCAGTTCTTCAGCCGAGCGCTCTGGATGCGGCATCATGCCCAATACATTCCCTTCAGCGTTGCGAATGCCGGCGATATTGTCGAGCGACCCGTTGGGGTTGGCCTCCGGTGTCACCTTTCCTTCCGGTGTGCAATATCGAAGGACGACTTGGGCATTCGCTTGCAGCCCCGCCAACGTCACCGGATCGGTATAGTAGTTGCCTTCTGCGTGGGCAACCGGAATTTTAAGAACCTGCCCAGGCCGGCAGGCGCCGGTGAATGGTGTCGCCGCATTCTCGACCCGCACGTGAACATCCCTGCAAACGAAGTGAAGCGAACGGTTTCGGAGCATCGCCCCCGGAAGCAACCCGGCTTCGAGCAGAATCTGAAAGCCGTTGCAGATGCCAAGGACCAGCCCGCCGTTTTGGGCAAATTCTTTCACGGCATTCATGACCGGCGAAAACCTCGCGATAGCACCGGTGCGTAGATAATCGCCATACGAGAAGCCGCCGGGGATGACAATCGCGTCCAGTCCGGAAACCGTCGTCTCCTTGTGCCAGATCATCAGGGCCTGCTGCCCCAGCACGTCCTGAAAAACGTGCTCACAGTCGTGGTCGCAATTGCTGCCGGGAAAAACGAGCACGCCGATCTTCATCATGTCAACTCGTATCTGTATTCTTCAATAATCGTATTCGCCAGAAGCTTTTCACACATCGATTTCACTTGAGCTTCGGCCTTCGTTTTGTCTGTCTCCTTCACATCTAATTCCATGTACTTCCCGACTCGAACATTGGCGGCATTTTTGAATCCGAGTGAATCGAGCGCATGCTCGATCGCCTTGCCCTGCGGATCGAGAATGCCTTGCTTCAACGTGACGTGAATTTTGGCTTTCATTTACTTCCTTGCTCTCCTGACGCTTTGGTCAGCCCATCGACATAGCGTCTGATTTTGAAAATCACGGCAACAGTCGCGATTCCCCCGACCGCCAGCGCCGCAAAGGCCCAACGCCAAGGAGAATCCTCCAAGCGGTAGGCCATCATCGCGACGACGCCCGCCCACACGATCACCGCCGCCACCAGACCATAGTTCAAAAACGCCTTCAGCATCCTCTTCTCTTCTCCCCTCCCTAAAGGGTCGGGAAGCATCTCAAGCGGAGTCATGTTGCCGTGAGCGGACTTTAGTCACGGTATTTTCTCGGCTTGCATTCCTCTGAAATTGCGGGTGACGCTGATCTGGGCGCCTGTCCGCCCGCAGCGGGGTCCCTACACCGGGCGGGGTGCGAGGACGGACGGGCTGATCAGCGGCAGGACCCGCATTTTCTGTGTAACACCGGGTGAAAGTGCGGGCACGCTGTAGCGTTCGCCGACAGGAGCCGCGCCCCAACCTCATCCGCACACCCTCTTCAACACTTCTTGATACGCCTCTTCAATCCCTCCCATATCCTTTCTAAACCGATCCTTATCCATAGACTCTTTGGTCGCCTGGTCCCAGAATCTGCAGGTGTCAGGCGAGATTTCGTCCGCGACGATCAACCGTCCATCGTGCACGCCGAATTCCAGCTTGAAATCGACCAGGGTCATCCGGCGTTCGGCAAAAAAGGGCTGCAGGACGCTGTTCACTTTCAATGCGAGCCGTCTGATTTCCGCTAATTGTTCAGGCGTCGCCACGTTCAATAGCCGCACATGGTCATCGGCAATGAGCGGATCGCCGAGTGCATCGTTTTTGTAATACCACTCGACGATCGGCGGAACTATCGCCTCACCTTCCTTGAGGCCCAACCGCTTGGCGAGACTGCCGGCCACCACGTTGCGCACCACGACTTCGACCGGCACAATCGTGACCCGCTTCGTGAGCATTTCCCGATCGCTCTTACGCTCTACGAAATGCGTGGGCACCCCGTTGTGCTCGAGGAGCCGGAACAATCGCTCCGAGACCTTATTGTTGATGATTCCCTTTTCGAGGATCGTCCCGCGCTTCTGCGCGTTGAACGCCGTCGCGTCGTCCTTGAAGTACTGAAGGACCTGGCCGGCGTGGGCCGTGGTGAAGAGTTTTTTGGCTTTTCCTTCGTAGATGAGCGTGCCTGCCGCCATGATGCCCCTCTCTAACGTCGGTCGACGCTACTGCGCCAGAATTTCGATGATCTCATCCAGCCCGATGGCCGTGCCAAGCCAAGTCGGGTAGCCGAATCGTCTCGTGTACTGAAACTCTTTCACCTTCTCCAGCGACAGAATCAGACTGTGGAAATCTTCGAGCTTGGACGTTTCGAAATAGGTGATGAAATCCATATCGTCCAGCCCTGTGGAATGGTAGAGCTTGCGTTTGACCGTCGTAATATACGGCAACGCCGCCTCCGTGTGCTCCTTCATCATGGCCGTCCGCGTCTGCTGATCGAGGGCCCACCATTCGGCGCTTTTTCGAATGGGAATCACGACCACATACGGTTTTGGCCCTGGATCGCTCGCCGCTTTCAGATTCCCCTTGATGTCTTCAGGAAACGCTGGCACATAGTTGGCCTTTTTGCTCAGGCCGTGCATGATGCCGGCGACCTGCGTCTGCTTTCCAAATGCGCTGCTTTGGAGATCGACCAAAAACCTTTGAATGTCTCGCAGGTCGTTCGCATGGACCCGAAACATAATGTCCGCATGATCGGAAAGGCCTCGCAACAGATAAAGATCGATCACAACCTTCTCCCGATGCTGTTCCACGACGCCCTTCAGAACGGTCAACAGCGCAATGCGGGTGGCGCCCTCCTTTCTAGCCCAGTCGTCAGTGAAGCGATAGGCCGCAAACGTACCGTAGACGCCGGGGTCGTTCAGAAGTTTGTCGCGATCGGGCGCCGCAAAACCTTCGCCCGTCAACAACGAGGCCGCGAGAACGACAATACCGAGCAGACCTGCGCGTGATGCCGTCATGAGTCTCCTTTCCTCGATTGCGAACCTGCCCCGCCCCCGAACACTCTTTTAAAAATGTCATCAACGTGACGCAGATAATATTGAGGATCGAAACAGGCGGAAATTTCGCTCTTCTTGAGATGCTGCGTGATGAACGGATCCTTGTTGACAAGCTCTTCCAAGCTTCCTGAACCGTTCCATGCCGCCATCGCATTGCGCTGTACAGCCTCGTACGATTCCTTTCTTTGAGCGCCCTTTTCAATGAGCGCCAAAAGGACGCGCTGCGAATAGACGAGCCCTCCGGTCAATTCGAGATTGCGCTTCATGTTGGCGGGATAGACGACGAGGTGGTTGATCAGATCGGTGATCTTGGCGAGCATATAGTCGATCAAGATGGTGCTGTCCGGCATGATCACGCGCTCGACGGATGAATGGCTGATATCGCGCTCATGCCACAGCGCCACGTTCTCCATCGCCGCCAGACTGTTCGCCCGCACGAGCCGGGCCAGCCCGCACAGATTTTCCGAGACGATCGGATTGCGCTTGTGCGGCATCGCCGACGACCCCTTCTGGCCGGCCGCAAAGTACTCTTCGGCCTCCAGCACCTCCGTGCGCTGCAGGTGCCGCACTTCCGTGGCGATTTTTTCGATTGTCGCGCCGAGCAGCGCGAGCGCCGTCGCATAGGCGGCATGGCGGTCCCGCTGCACGATTTGGTTCGACACCGGATCGACGGTCAGGCCGAGGTTCTCGCACACATAGGCTTCAATGTCAGGGCCCTGATGTGCAAATGTCCCCATGGCTCCGGAGAGTTTTCCGACCGCTATGTCGTTCCGCACCTGGCGGAGACGGGCAAGATGACGGCTGACTTCTTCATGCCAAATGGCCAGCTTGAATCCAAACGAAATCGGTTCGCCGTGGATGCCATGGGAGCGGCCGACCATGACCTGTGTCTTATATCGGAACGCCTGCCGTTTGAGCACGGCCAAAAATCCCTCCACCCCGTTGAGAATGAGATCCAGCGCCTCCTTCATCTGAATGGCAAGCGACGTATCAACGATGTCGGATGAGGTCAGTCCCATGTGCAAATAGCGGTGTTCCGGCCCGACGGTATCCATTAACGATTCGAGAAACGCGATCACGTCATGCTTGGTCACCTTTTCAATCTCGGCGATGCGGGCGACATCGATTTTCGCCTTTTTCCGGATCTTCGCAGCCGTTCCCCGCGGAGCCTGGCCCACGCGCTCAAACGCGGCGCAGGCCTGCAGCTCGACCTCGAGCCAGATCTCATACTTATGCTTCAGATCCCAGATCGCCTTCATCTGAGGACGAGTGTAGCGGTCAATCATCGCATGCTCCCGATGCGGGCATGAGGCGCGAGGCGAATGGCGAGCGAAAATAGAACGTGTTTCATACCGCTCGGCCCTTGCCTCTGGCCTCTAGCCTTTTCGATTCGAGCTTCGTCTCCGTCGCCAACACCTTGTCCAGAATGCCGTTGACGAATTTGGCAGCTTCCTCATCTCCGAAATCCTTCGCGAGCTCGATCGCTTCGTTGACGGTCACTTTGGCCGGTACTTCGTCCAACCAGAGCAGTTCATAGGCGCCGAGACGGAGGATGTTTCGATCGACGATTTGCATTCGGTTGACTTTCCAGTTGGTCGCATACTTGCCGATGAGCACATCGAGGTCTTTTTTATGCTCAAGAACGCCATTGACGAGCTGCTCGGCAAAGGCTTTGACGTCTTCGCCGGCCGTGTATTCTTTCCAGAACTCGTCCAGCCAGACGCCGGGCTTGCCGTGTATGTCGTATTGAAACAGGATTTGCAGCGCCCGCTCACGGGATAGATGGCGTGATCCCATAATCATCAATCAAGAGGACGCTTTCTCAGCGAACGCTTCGTACCGCCATTTTTCCCCACAGTCTCCTTTGATGGAGGCGTGCCTTCGCCGCCCCGTATGATCCGCATGACGGTCGCCATCTCGATCGCCGATTTCGCGGCTTCGCCGCCCCGATTAAATTTGGTCGGCTCCGCCCGCACGATCGCCTGCGCCACGGTATCCGTGGTCAGCACGCCGAAGATGACGGGAACATCGGCATCCAAGGCCGCCTGGCCGATACCCCGGCTCGTCTCGGCGCTGATGTAGTCGAAATGCGGCGTGTCGCCGCGAATCACCGCTCCCAGGCAGATGACGGCATCAAACCGTTTGGTCCCGGCAAGGGTCCTGGCGACCAGCGGGATTTCAAACGCGCCGGGCACGCGGACGACTTCAATATCTTCGGGGACGACGCCGTGCTTCGTGAGCCCTTCCACACAGCTGCTCAAAAGCTTGCTCGTAACAAATTTGTTGAATTTGGCGACAACGATCCCAAACCTCAATCCGGTCGCGTTATGTGAGCCTTTACGAAGTTTCATAGGACTGCGTTCTGACCGGAGGTGAGCTCGCCTGCTGGCAAATCACACTTTTTTCAAAATGTGGCCGAGTTTTTTCTTCTTCGTTTTCAAATATCGGACGTTCGCCGCGTGCGGCTGGATTTCAATCGGCACACGCTCCACGACCCGTAGCCCATAGCCTTCAATTCCGACGATCTTGCGAGGGTTATTCGTGATCAATTTGATTTGATGCAAACCGAGATTCGCCAGGATCTGCGCGCCGACTCCATAGTCCCTGAGATCGGCCTTGAAGCCCAGTTTGAGATTGGCTTCCACAGTATCGCTGCCCTTGTCCTGTAATCCATACGCCTTGATCTTGTTGAGAAGACCGATGCCGCGGCCTTCCTGATTCAAATAAAGCAGCACGCCGCGCCCGTCCTTCTCGATGATCTCCATTGCGGCATGCAGCTGATCGCGGCAATCGCATCGCAGCGATCCCAAGGCATCGGCCGTAAGGCAGCCCGAATGCACGCGCACCAGCGTCGGTCCGCCGCTGTCGACACGACCCTTGACGAGCGCGATGTGCGTCACATGGTCAATTTCATTCTCGAATGCGACCGCATCGAATTCGCCGAAAATGGTGGGCAGGCGCGCGCTTGCGATTCGTTTGATGAACGTTTCGCGGCGCATGCGGTATTCGATCAATGCCTTCACGGTCACGATCTTTAGCTTATGCCTCTTGGCAAACTTCATCAGTTCCGGCACGCGGGCCATCGTGCCGTCTTCGTTCATAATCTCGCAGATGACGCCGGCCGGCTGCAGGCCCGCGAGCCTCGCGAGGTCGACCGAGCCCTCCGTCTGCCCGGCCCGCCGCAAGACGCCGCCCTGCTGCGCCTTGAGAGGGAAGATATGCCCTGGACGCGCCAGATCCGTCGGCTTCGATTTTGGGTCGATGGCCACATGAATCGTGGTCGCGCGGTCGGCGGCGGAAATGCCGGTCGTGATGTCTTTCCGCGCGTCGATCGACACCGTGAATGCCGTGCCGAAGGCCGCCGTATTTTCGACCGCCTGCTGCGGCAGCTGCAGTTCCTCGACGCGGTCCGGCGTCAGGGTCAAACAGATCAAGCCGCGGGCATGGCAGGCCATGAAGTTAATGGCCTGCGGCGTCACCTTCTCCGCGGCGATGACAAGGTCGCCTTCGTTCTCCCGGTCTTCGTCGTCGACCAGGATGACGAATTTTCCCTTCTTAATGTCGCGAATGGCGTCTTCGATGTCGTCGAAGGACTTCGGCATAATCGAGGAGGATCAATTTATCACGAACATTGATGATTAACATGGGTATTTTTGAGCGTCGTTCGTGCAAACATCAGCGCCTGCCAGCCGCTGTGCTGCCGCCGTTTTCCCGTCGTATTGCGGCGATCACAGTCCCCCAGGCGCACATCACGCATCCCGCAAAGAGCCACAGGCCGAAATCATAGTTGCCGGACGGACCTTTCAGCATTCCGACGGCAACAGGCACACAGAACCCGCCGATGCCGCCGGCTGCTCCGACAACCCCCGAGGCAAGGCCGATTTCTTTTGGGAACCACTCGGCCACGAGCTGAAACACGACGCCGTTGCCGAATCCCAGCGCTCCCGTTGTCAGAATCATCATCGTGACGGCCATGGAAAAAGACGGGCTTAAAATCGCCACGACACCGCCCGCGGCAACGGGCAGCACATAATGAAGCGTCTGCAGTCCGCCGCGCCGATCGGCGATGTGCCCGCCCACAGGACGCAACAGGCTGCCGCCCAAGCCGCATAACGCTGCAATGGCCCCGGCTGTCACCGCCTGCAAACCATACACCTCATGGAGCATGAGAGGCAGCACACTGCAGAGTCCGACAAATCCACCAAACGTAATGGCATACAAAAAACACAGCCAATAAGCCGCTCGGCCCTGAACGAGTCTCGCGGCACTGTGCCACCAACGCCCCGTCGGCGGTCCTGGCCTGTCGGGTTGTGCGGGCAGCAGAACAGTAAACAGCGCCAGCGACGCTGCCGCGACGACAGCCATCAACCCGCAGACACCGTGCCATCCCAGGAGCTGAGCCCCCCATGGCGCAAGAAACAAAATAAGTACCGTCCCGACGTTGCCGGAGGCCGCCAGACCCAAGACGAACCCTTGAGCAGCCGGAGGGTAGGCTCGACTGGCAAGGGGGAGCGACACGGCAAAACTTGCACCGGCGATTCCGAGACAGGCCGCAAATGCTAGGCCTTCGCGATATTCGGTCACACCGAGCCATCCCCAGACGAGCACGCCACACTCAATGAGCATGATCGTGACTGCCGTCCGATATGCGCCCATCCAATCCGCACTCCACCCTGCCACGATTCTCAAGACCGCTCCACCCAGTAACGGAAGGGCGACCAGCCAGGCAATCTCGGCATCGCGTAGCTGAAGCTCCTCCGCAAGCGGAATGCTCATGGCCCCGATCAGTAACCAGACCATGAAGCTGACGGTGAGATGCAGCCAGGCGCCGGCCAGCGACGGCCAGTGTCCGCTCCGGAGTGTGCTTAGAAGCGCCATGGTCTCGGTATATAAATTGGTAGAGTGTCCACGCTATTCACCCCCGCTCGCGCATCATAGGGCACGAGCGTTTTTGCCGGCAAGGCAACCCCTTAGGGACCGCGGCAGCTTTGTGAAGAGTGAACGTTCTGCTATAGTTTGCAATCCGTATGGCCAAACGCCGCGTCAAAAAGCAGGAAACCGAAGTCCTCGAGCCGGAAGTCCTTGGACCCGCTGACGGCTTGGGGCCGGCCGACGACTTGCGGCCGGCTGACGGCATGCCCGATGGGGAGGCGCCGGTCACGGAATTACCTCCGTCCCCGGAGACTACATCAGACACGACGGCCGTCGTACCGGTCACCGCGCTTCAGCAGTACCTCGCTGAGATTAGGCGCCATCCGTACTTATCCAAAGAGGAAGAGCTTCGGCTCTTCGAAGAGTATCGCAGCCACGGCAGCCGGGATGCGGCCGTGAAACTGATCATGGCCAATTTGCGGGTGTCTGTAGCCATTGCGGCGGAATATCTCCATACAGGCGCCGACCACATGGATTTGATCCAGGAGGGCAATGTCGGCTTACTTCAGGCCATCAAGAAGTTCGACCCCTCCAAGAACGTGCGCTTTCATGCCTACGCCGCGTGGTGGTCACGGGCCTACATACTCCGCTACCTCTTGAATACCTACCGGCTCGTCAAAATTGGGACGACGCAGGACCAGCGCAAGCTCTTCTATAACCTCAAAAAGGAGAAATCCAAACTCGAGCGTGAGGGCTTTGCGCCCGACACCAAGTTGCTAGCCGACCGGTTGAACGTCCGCGAACGCGACGTCGTCGAAATGGACCAGCGGCTCGGCAATTGGGAACTGTCGCTCGATCAACCGATTGGAGAGGATCAAGAAGGAAGCCTCCTGGATATCCTCCCATCCCAACAAGTTCCGGCGGATGAACAGCTCGCGCACGACCAACTGCAGCACTTGTTCAGGGAGAAGCTGGCCGAATTCGTGAAAACGCTGGATGAGCGTGACGAAGATATCCTTCGCAACCGCCTGCTCTCGGAGACACCCCTCACCTTGGACGATTTGGGCGCCAAATACGGCATCACTAAGGAACGAACCCGCCAGCTGGAAGCCCGCATCATCAAGCGCCTGCGCGATTACATGAAGAAAGACATAAAGGATTTCGACCGGTTACGGGCCTGATCGTTTTCTTTCCCGACCCGCCCGAATATACTGGAATATCCTGATTCCCATCGTGTATCCTGCCCACTTCCCGAATACAGGTGGACGAAAGATTTTTTCGGTCCGGCCCCTTGACTCCCCCGAAGTCGGGGCTACCTGTCGGACAGTTCGGCAGATCAGGGATGCTGCTCGCGTTGGGGTCCTAACGACCCTCATCATCGAGTGCGGACCCGTTCTAAATCGTCGACATCGTTCAAGGGTTAACTTTCATCACGAGGAGGTTCCGCTATGAGCACTGCAGCGAAGGAGAAGAAGAACGTGGCCAAGGGCTTTCAGCCCCTCGGCGACCGTGTATTCGTGACGTATACCGAGGAGTTGGAACGGACGTCCGGCGGCATTTATGTCCCGGATTCGGCCAAGGAAAAGCCGCAGCGCGGGATCGTGCAAGCGGTGGGCAAGAAAGTGGAAAACGTCAAGGTCGGCGACCAGGTCCTCTTCGACAAGTATTCAGGCAGCAAGCTCCGGATCGAGGATGAAGAGTGCTTGATCCTCAAGGAAGAAGACATCCTCGGCATCTTTACCAGCTAATTCGAATCCACAGACTTTAAGGGAGGGATCATTACATGGCAAAACAACTACTCTACAGCGAGGCAGCTCGGGCCTCCATTCTCAAGGGGGTCAACCAGCTGGCCGACGCCGTCAAGGCGACGCTCGGGCCGAAGGGCCGCAACGCCATTCTCGACAAGAAGTTTGGCGCTCCGACCATCACGAAGGACGGCGTGACCGTCGCGAAAGAAATCGAACTGAAGAATCCGTATGAAAACATGGGCGCCCAGCTCGTCCGCGAAGTCGCCAGCAAGACCAGCGATACGGCGGGCGATGGGACGACGACCGCGACGGTGTTGGCCCAGGCCATCTTTCGCGAAGGCGCGAAGAACATCACCGCGGGCGCGAACCCGATGGAAATCAAGCGCGGGATCGACAAGGCCGTTGAAGCGGTGGTCGCCGAGTTGAAGAAGCTCAGCAAGCCCTGCCAGAACAAGACCGAGATCAGCCAGGTCGGCACCATCTCGGCCAACAACGACAAGACGATCGGCGATTTGATCGCAGAAGCGATGGAGAAGGTCGGCAAGGACGGCGTGATCACGGTCGAGGAAGCCAAGTCGATGACGACCTCGCTGGACGTCGTCGAAGGCATGCAGTTCGACCGCGGATACATCTCCCCGTATTTCGTCACCAACGCCGAGCGGATGGAGTGTTCCGTCGAAGAACCGCTCATCCTCATCAACGAAAAGAAGATCAGCAGCATGAAGGACCTCCTCCCGATCCTCGAGCAAGTCGCCAAGATGGGCAAGCCGCTCGTGATCATCGCGGAAGAAGTCGAAGGTGAAGCGCTGGCGACCCTCGTGGTCAACAAGCTGCGCGGCACTCTCAACGTGGCAGCCGTGAAGGCGCCAGGCTTCGGCGATCGCCGCAAGGCCATGTTGGAGGACATTGCGATCCTCACCGGCGGCCAGACGATCTCTGAAGACCTCGGCATCAAGCTGGAAAACGTGAAGCTCACCGATCTCGGCCGCGCGAAGCGCGTGACGATCGACAAGGACAACAGCACGATCGTCGAGGGCTACGGCGACCCGAAGAAGATCGAAGCCCGGGTGAAGCAGATCAAGGCGCAGATCGAAGAGACGACTTCCGACTACGATCGCGAGAAGCTCCAAGAGCGGCTGGCCAAGATCGTGGGCGGCGTGGCCGTCATCAACGTCGGCGCGGCGACCGAGACCGAGATGAAGGAAAAGAAAGCCCGCGTCGAGGACGCGCTCCACGCGACCAAGGCCGCGGTGGAAGAGGGCATCGTTCCTGGCGGCGGAACGGCGTATCTCCGCTGCATCAAGGCGCTGGACGGGATTAAGGATGTCCCGGCAGAACAGAAGGTCGGCCTCGACATCATCCGCCGCGCCCTCGAAGAGCCGATCCGCCAGATCGTGAACAATGCGGGCGGCGAAGCGTCGGTGGTGGTCGGCAAGGTCCGCGAGGACAAGAACGTGAACGCCGGCTATAACGCGGCGACCGAAGAATACGTGGACATGATCAAGGCAGGCATCATCGACCCGACGAAGGTCTCCCGCACGGCGTTGCAGAACGCGGCGAGCGTGGCGGCCTTGATGCTCACGACCGAGGTCATGATCACGGACATCCCAGAAGAGAAGAAGGAACCGATGGCCGGCGGCCATGGCCACAGCCACGGCATGGAAGGGATGTACTAAGAACGCTGATAGCTGACCGCATTCAGCTACCGGAATTCAAGGAAGGGCTCGGCGGGCGACCGTCGGGCCCTTCGTGTTTGTGGAGAATGCCGAATCGACGCGACGAATGAGCGCCCGAGGGACTTTCATGATTGTGTGGACACCGCATGGAGGGACAATCTACAAGCGCAGGTCCAGGGGCGAACTTCCTAATTTGAGCCTGACGTCTGGCCAACCCAGGTCACGACCAAGACGCCGTCGCGGACCGCCATCAGCTGAGAATTGATACGGTTATCAGACCGAATAAGCTGGGCCAGTTCTTGAATCGCGGCGATGGCCGGATCCAGGGAGGGATCGACAGCACCCAAGGCCATCCCCCGGGTGTTGTCCATGAGGAGCGCTCCGGTCGGGGCCAGCAACTCCAACGCGCAATGATAGTAGTGAACATAGTTTCGCGTGTCCGCGTCGACGAAAATGAGATCGAATGGGCCCGCCAAGGTGCCCAAACTCTCCCTTGCAGGTCCTACGAGTACCTCGACCTTTCTCCCATGCGGGCTCCGTCCAAGACGTTTCCGGGCGAGAGTGGCCAGGCCCGCATTGATCTCACAGGTCAGGAGCGTGCCGTCCTCCGGGAGCATCTCGGCCATCGCGAGCGCGCTGGAACCGTCAGAGGTGCCGATTTCGAGCACGCGCCGGGCCCCGACTTTTTGCACCATTGTTTTGAGGAAGGAGGGATCCTTCATTCACGAGGCTCGAGTCTCAACCTCAACATTCCGCAATATCGCTTCGTCATATCTTCATCGTGAACCGTATACGAAGAGGGCGAGGCCCCCTTTCGGAACCTCGCCCTTCCGTGAAGCGATCCTAGCTGTCGGTTACAGCCAGTTCACGCGCTCTTGCCAAACCGAGCTTGCTCGACCCGGAGCGCTGATGATTTGCGCGACGGGATAAGCACCACCAGTAGGTGGGAGAGGCGCGTGCCTCTCCCACC
>DATJGE010000008.1:0-9295 GCA_035495295.1 Nitrospira sp.
CCTTGACAAGATCCACTGCTTGCATTACAAAGGCCAACGATTCCACTCGCGTAGGCATTGAGGAACAGGTCATTGGCTTCACCGGTCACGCACTCTCTCTCAAACAAGACCTCACCGCGTTAATTCAAACGATTCGGCTACGGCTGATATGGAATATAACGGTTCGCCGCGGACGGACGCTTTCACTCAAGGTTGCCGCGACCTGATTCGATCCCTCACGTATGAGTCGATTCTGGCTTGCACTGTCTACGCGCCGCCGATGGTGTTCATGATCGGCCCCGCCGCAATCCTGAGCAACCATCCGTTGACCGTCATTACAGTTCATAGTTTCCTCGGCTTTGCGATGAGCTGGACGATCCATCGCATGGGGCATCGCCTGCTATCGGCCTTGCCGCGAGCACCCCAAAAGCTTTATCTTTCGCCGCGCCTCTGCCTGCCTGTGAAGCTGACTCTCGGCCAATTCGTCTGCGTGTTGGAGCTACTCGTGGCGACCGCTACATTTCTCGCAATTGCCGGCAAGCGAGTGTTCGCTGAAGATCTTCTTTTCGGTTTGCTTCTCATTCTGTCCGGGATTGGGCTGTACTTTCTCCCTGTCTATCTGACCAAAGTCTGGACCCAGCAGTATTATCCGAGGCTGGCCTTGCTCGGGCCGACCGAAGATGTCATCAAGAAATCCTTCCCGGGCCTCCGCTCGTTCCTTTCCTAGCACGACGCGTTAAGAACGACGACGAGTTTTCGGCAACTTTCGTGACGTTTTTTCGTCGTTCTATCGCTCCCGCTCACTCGTTTCAGAAACACACCATCTAACCCCGCCATATTCCAGCTGTCCCTTCCAGCAGTATGCCGCCCATGTTGGGAACAGGCCTTGCTGAATGGCTCTCTTCGATTCAACGACGAGTCACCTTTAAAAGCGGTGATGACCTTTTCACCGTGGAGTTGGGAGGATTCGATGAAGACGAAACTCATGGGACTTGCGGTGAGGGCTGCCGTGACGATGATGTGTGGCGCCAGCATCGTCTCGGCGGAGACGGCGGTGGTGGCAACGTTGGATAGCAAACCTGGTCCGGCGTACCAAATGCTTCAGGGAAAGCTTGCCGGCATCGAAGGCAACGTCTATGTGGTCGAACAATCGGTTGACAATTATCGGGGAGAAACGGTGACAGAAGCGGTCCGCGTCTATGTCGGCACGGAAACGAAGCGGCTCACCGGCAGCAAGAAGGTCGGAGACAAGATCCGGATGGAAGTTACGAGAGGCGGCTTCGCGAACACCATCCAGTAATCTGGCGGTTCCAACCATCAGCACCGAGCTGTCCACCGCTCAAGCCCGCTTCTGACCGAAGCGGGCGTTTGCTCTCACCGACTAGTGCCCTCCCCGGAGATTACTGGTTCCCTCCCCAGTCGCCACGCGCCACCAAATCTTGCAGATTCGCCCTATTAAGCGAAAGGAGCCACTATGAAGGCTGTGGTCTTCCATCACATCGGCGATATCCGGTTAGACGAGGTGCCCGAACCGGAGATCAAAGAGTCGACCGATGCGATTGTGCGTCTGACCGCGAGCGCCATTTGCGGAACCGATCTGCACATGGTGCGGGGCACCCTGACTGGCATGAAGCCGGGCACGATACTCGGGCATGAAGGCGTCGGAATTGTCGAAGCCATCGGACCCGGCTTGCGAAACGTCCAAGTCGGCGACCGGGTTGTGATTCCTTCGACGATCGGTTGCGGATACTGCGCCTACTGCCGCGACGGATATTATTCACAATGCGACAATGCGAACCCCAATGGGCCTTCGGCCGGCTCGGCCTACTTCGGCGGAGGGAAGGATTCAGGACCGTTCGACGGTCTGCAGGCGGAAAAAGCGCGGATTCCGTTTGCCAACGTCGGCCTCGTCAAGCTCCCCGATGCGGTGAGCGATGATCAGGCCATTCTCCTGTCGGATATTTTCCCCACCGGCTACATGGCGGCCGAAATGGCCGATATTCGCCCGGGCCGCACGGTGGCGGTGTTCGGTTGCGGGCCCGTCGGTCAATTCGTGATCGCGAGCCTGAAGCTGATGAATGCCGGCCGGATTTTCGCGATCGATACGATTCCTTCGCGCCTCGCCATGGCGCGGGCGCAAGGCGCCGAGATTATCGACTTCAGCGCCGATGATCCGGTCAAGGCGCTGAAGGATCTTACGGGCGGTATAGGGGTGGATCGAGCGATCGACGCCGTAGGTGTCGACGCGACGGCACCCAAAAAAGGGCCGGCGGCCAGACGAGCGAAGCAGCAGGAACCACGGTTTCGCAAAGAACGGCAGGAGGTGGCGCCGGAGATGAGGCCGTCCGGAGGCAATTGGCAACCGGGTGACGCTCCCTCGATCGTGTTTCATTGGGCGATAGAAGCGCTGGCCAAGGCCGGCACGCTCTCGATCGTCGGCGTGTATCCGGATGCCTCGAGGACCTTTCCGATCGGTACGGCGATGAACAAGAACGTCACCATTCGAATGGGCAACTGCAATCATCGAAAGTACATTCCGCGCCTCGTTGAGTTGGTTCAGGGGCGCGCGGTCGATCCCTCGAAGATCCTGACCCATGCCGCGCCGCTCATGAGTGCGTTGGATGCGTACAAGCATTTTGATAAGCGGCAGGATGGATGGATCAAGGTCATGCTCAATCCTTCCGCCGCCGCAGCCGCCTGAGTTTGCGTGCCAGGAAGCGGCAATCCGCTGCGCAATCCGGCTAGGGCCAAAATCCCCGAGAGCCAGGGAACAGGAGGGTACGGGTTTCGTCATCAAACGGCCTTAGTTAATTTATTGGAGGAGTACGGCCATGATGACGATTGTTGGTGCCACTGCTGCGTTCATCGTGCTGTTAATGCCGGCAATGCTGCCGCCGCTGTGGGCGGCCTTGGGCGAACCGGCCGGGACCGTCGAGCACGATCGCGTCATGATGAAGGGGCAGCGGCAGAGCCGAAGCGCTCAGGGGTACTCGATCGAGTCCATCACAGTCGCCGGGATGCAGGTCAAAGAATATGTGTCCTCCGACGGCGTGATCTTTGCGGTCGTCTGGAAGGGCACTGGTGTGCCCGACCTCCGCCTGCTCCTCGGCACGTATTTCGACGAATATCAAACGGCGCTCATTGAAGCCAGGCGCCGTACGCCTCGCGTCAGACGCCCGTTTAGAATGAAGAGCGAGCGGTTGGTCCTCGAGCGGGCCGGCCATTCGCGTTCGCTTTTGGGCCGCGCCTACCTTCCGACTCACCTGCCCGCCGGAGTGAGGCCGGAGGACATTCAATGACTCGCATGGCGGTCACGACTGTGCTCTTGTGCCTGCTCGCTGCATGCGGCGCCGCCGATAACGGCGGCGGATCGTCGTCAGCGGGCCCTGGATTGCCGATCTCGATCGGGACGTCCCGAGTCTGCGTGACGATCAACGAGCTCTGCACCTCCGTCACGATCTGTCAGCCGGGGACAGGCAATTGCCAAACAGTCTCCGACGTGCTGGTCGATATAGGCTCAGTCGGCCTTCGGCTGTTCGGCTCCGTCCTGTCGACGCCGCTCGAGCAAGCGTTGGATTCCCAAGGCCATGCGATGGGCGAATGTGCGTTCTTTGCAGACGGAGGCTCGACGTGGGGACCAGTGCAAACGGCGGACGTCGTGCTGGGTGCCGCGCCTGCGGTTCGCGTGCCGATTCAGGTGATTTCGCCTACCTTCGGCGGGCAGTCCGTTTCCAGTAACCCATGCAACGATACGGTGGATGCCAATCCTGGCGATGCGAATTTCAACGGCATCCTTGGGATCGGTCTTTTCCGTCAGGATTGCGGCCTCGCCTGTGCGGTCGACGCCAACAACACACTGTACTTTTCCTGCAACGGCGGATCCTGCGCCGGCGCCGCAGTGCCGGTAGGGAACCAGGTCCAAAATCCGGTGTGGCTGTTGCCCTCCGGCAACAATGGCGTCAGCCTGAGTTTGCCGAACGTGCCGGCCTCTGGGGCCCCGTCGGTCTCGGGTTCGCTGGTCCTGGGCATCGACACGGCGGGGAATACCGCGCCCGCGAACGTGCTTCCCACGGACGACAACGGATTTGTGACCACCGTATATCAAGGAAGGACCTTTACGCAGAGCATCATCGATTCCGGCTCCAATGGATTGTTCTTTCCCGACGCAAGTCTGGCGACCTGTTCGGCGCCGCTTGACGGATTTTATTGCCCGCCGAACGCGGTCAGCCTTTCAGCCACGATCATGGGCGTGAACGGCCGTCAGACCACCGTACCCTTTCAGGTGGCCAACACGCAGAATCTTACAGGGACAAACAACGCCGCGTTCAACGACCTAGGCGGGACACTCTCGACGTTCGATTGGGGAATACCGTTCTTTCTTGGCCGGACGGTATTCGTCGGCATCGAAGGTCAACAGAGCAGCCTCGGTACCGGCCCCTTCTTCGCCTTTTAGCTGCGTAGTCGAAAACAGCGCTTCCGGAACAACATGTCTGACGCCGGGCATTCCGCAGCGGAGTTCCTTACGCCGCGTCGGCGGCAGATGTGCGATGCACTAACATCGCGTGGAGCGCCTTCACGGTGGCGGGTGCATGACCTTCGCTGCGATTGTTGACCAGGACATACGCCCGCCGTTGTTCTTCCACGGCCTGTCTGACGAGCTTCACCGCGGACTCGCGCATGTCCGGAAGCGGACGGACGAGTTTGTCATACGGTTCATACGCCTTGACCGCGTCGTGATACTTCTTGTCGCGTGGCGTCAGCAGGCGCAGCAATACGAACGGGGCGGTGAACCGCTGCTCGAGCGAGTCGTGCTGCTGGTCCAGCGTCGGCATCGCGTAAAGATGGTTGTAGACATGACTCGCACCGTGCGCTTCGAGAATGCGGAGATACTCCGCGCCGATCACGGCGGGATTGCGCACTTCGACAGCGTACTTGAATTGGGTAGGGAGACGGCTCAGGAAGGCGTCGAGCTTCGGCAGGAATGTCGCCCGCTCCAAACCTGTGCGCTGAAATTCAAAGATGAACGGGCCGGTGTGCGCCGAAAATGCGTCGGCAAACGGCGGAAGCACTTGCTCGAGAAAGTAGGCGGCGTCCAAAAACCGTGGATTGGGCCCGACCTTGCCGCGATATCGGAGTCCCGGCGGGAATACCGGGATCGTAATTTCTTCCCACACTTTGGCGCAGGCTTCGAACCCGTGCGGAATGAGCGACGCATAATGCGCGAGTTGTTTCGCGGTCGGCGGCGCGTAAAATGTAAAATCGAAACCGACCGTGCGAAACAGCGGCTCGCCTTCATATTCGTAACGAGCGTATTCGGCCAGACAGTCCTGCTTGAACCGCCCTTTCGGGTAAGGCTGTTTGTAGACGGCGCCCTTCCAGCCTTCATACGTCCAAGTGGAGGTCCCGAATCGCACGAACGGAGACAAGGCCATGCGCCATTGTACTCTGCCGGCTTGGCGTAAAGTATCCACGGCGTTTTATCGAGATTGTTCGGCCTGCGGGAGGGTAAATTCGGCCAAGACGCCGTAATGATCTGACGGCCAGAGCAGAGTCCCGTCGGTCAGCCGTCCGGGACGGTCGAGCACGACGCGGCTTTGGCCGATCGAAGCCTTTGAAGACCGGCCGTTCAGCAGGAACACAAAATCAACCCGCCGGGACACCGTTGGTTCCGAGGAATCGATGCGTTGCCACACCGTCGGTCCGTCAATGGCGGGATTGGCAGCTCGGAATGCATCGATGAACCCGGCGTCCTTCGTCAGCCCAATCAGCACCTCCGTCGTCTCCGTTGCGTTGAAGTCGCCCATGAGTAGCGAGGGGCCGTCGCCGAGGCGGTCGCGCACAATCTCGCCGGCCCGCGAGAGCTGGCATTCCTCGCCGCGGCCGGTGTGGGCCGAAAAGATTTGAAGCGGCCCCCATGCCGTGCCGAGCGTCGCCTGCAGCATGATGCGCGGTTCCAGCCGCTTTTGGCAGCGCGGCAGATCATGGGCCTGGGACGCGATGATCGGAAATCGGCTGAGAATGGCGGACCCCTCTTTGAAGCCCAGCACATGCACGATGAGCCAGTTGAGGGGCTGTAGACCAAAGACGTGTTCTGTGGCCGCTTCGAAAACGACGTGAAAACCGAGCGCCGCCGCGAGTCGCTCGGAAACGTTCCCGTGCAGACGGCTGTCGGACGCTTCCTGGACGGCGACGACGTCGGGATCAAGCGCTTTCAGTTCCCGGATCGCCATGTCGAGCCGTTCCTCGAGGTGGGTGCGTCCGTTCACAAATCCGGAGCCGGCGCCGTCATGGAGGAGATTAAAGGTGACGACTCTCAAGGGTCGGAGGACGTCCTCTGACGTGGCAGCGGCTGGCGATATGAAGGACACGAGCAGACCGGTGATGAGCACGGCGCTCGCAAGGCGGGAGAAGGTCTGGGGATCGGACAATGAACCCACTGGAGCCGGATCCTGCCTCACCCGGCGTGGGGCGCGGCGCAAGCAACTTGAGGAGCGGGGGAGGGGGCTTCAAAGTGCTTGGCCAGATCTCCGGTCAAGGGCACGCTTCGTTCGTAGACCGCAAAATGATACGGATCATTGGCCGTAAGGCCGAACTTGTTGATGAGCATCTCGTGCTGCCGCTCCGATTGGATGTGATACCGCACCCGGACGTTAAGATGCAGACCGGTCAGGTCTTTGGGCAGGCGGTATGAAAACGTGTAATCGCGGCTGGCCAGCGGCAACAGACGATTGTCGTACAATTCAATGATGGCCGGCTGCCAGATGATCCATCGTCCCATCGTGTCGCGTTGTTCCTTGAGGATCTTGTTATCCTGGCCGGAGAGCGTGAATTCGACTGTGAAGTGACGATCGGGGTCTCCGGTGGGCAGCTTGTGACCGGCGCCTGAATTCATCAGTGTGAGGGTGACGGTCAGGTCGTCGCCGGGCTTGGGGACCGGTGGATCCGCGGTGACACGGATGGCGGCCGCGCTTTTTACCATGTCGGGATCGTGGCCGCCCCGCCACAGATGCTGCCGGCCGCGGCGAATGGGTGAGTTCACGGCCACCGGACGATCGATCTCAGGCATGTGACAATTCTGACAGATGAACTGCCGCTCTTTCATGTAATACCCGCCTTCGTATTCGGCGTACGTGCCGCAGGGTCCTCCGTTATAGAATTGCGCCGGCCCGCCGACGACACTGTGACAACGGTAGCACGGCTGCGTCGTTCGAAAGGTGGGGTCGAACTTCGTGGGGTGAGGGGCGGCGGAGTCCTCAAAGGGGCCGAGAATGACGCCGTCGCGGACATGACAGGCGGCGCACGTTACGCCTTCCCGCTGATAATCGGCGTCATAGTTGGCATTGGGCTCCTGAACGGCCCGCTCGACGCGAGCCCGCGGAATCTCCTTAATGAGAGTCGGTTGTTGATTTTCCAACGGTGCGTGGCAATTCAGGCAGACCCACGTGTGCTTGTCCTTCGTCCAATAGGCATGGAAGAACGGATCAACATAGGCATTCGCATGGATGCTGGTCTTCCATTCGTTATAGATCTCCGTATGACAGGACCCGCACGCTTCGGCTCTCAGACTCGTGAGACCTTCTGGGATATTTTGATAGGGGATTGCATGGGCATAGTCCGAGCGCAAGCCGAAGATCACGATGGGCTTCACTTCCGTGTAGTAGAGATAGACCGCGCCCATCAGGACGGCTGTGCCGACGGCGATTCGTATTACCCAGCGCATCGGTGTCTTTTCCATGTCGAAGTGCCGTTCATGCGTTCGAATGCACGAATTTCTTATAGATCACCGGCATCAAGAACAGCAGGCCCAACACCGTGAATGCGAGAAGGAGCCGGGGCGACGCGAGTTCGGCGAGTGAATTGATCGTACCCAGCTGACGGCCCGCAAAAGTGTAGGCCAGACTTCCCGGGATAATGCCCAGCGCGGTGGCGGCGACATAGGTTCCGACGCTCATCCTGGTCAATCCCGACAATAAATTGACAAGAAAGAATGGAAAGAGCGGAATCAGCCGCAAGGTGACCAAATAATTGAAGGCATTTTGAGCGAAGCCGGCCTGGAAGGCCTGAAGCCTGTGCCCAAAACGCTGTTCCACCCAATCACGGAACAGATAGCGTGCCGCGAGGAAGGCCAACGTCGCCCCCGAGGTAGCGCCGATATTCACGTAGAGCGCTGCCCACAGGCTTCCAAAGAGAAATCCCCCGCTGAGCGTCATGAGCGTCGCTCCCGGCAGGGAAAATGCCGTTTGCAGGACGTACACCACGATAAAGAGGACAACTGCGGACACATAATGCTCGTCCGTGAAGGCGAGCAGCTTGTCTCTATTGGCCTTCAGCACGTCGAGACTGAGATAGGCCATCAGGTCGAAGAAGTAAAAGGCGCCGATCGCTGCGGTGAAGAGTCCCGCGACGATAAGCTTGCCGTGGATCGACGACGTATGCTGGGCGTCCGGGGACAACACCTGCGGATTAGGGGACATTGCAACGCTCGTAAATCCTGCTTACAGTGGGTTGCCGATGAACCATGAGTCCTACGCTCCGCGATCTGCTGCGTCCCGTCTGTTTCGACTGGGTGCGCGGAAACGGCTGCTCTTGGTCGCGGCGAGTCTCTTGCTGGCTTATGCCATCGCGCTAGTGACGTTTCTCATCCGTTGGATGCATTTCTGGATGCGCGGCCCGTATTTTTTCTCCTATATCGGCGTCTTTCTCGGGGCGCTGGCGCTCTTGCTGTTTTGGTGGACGAGTCGCCATCATACTGGACCGCTTCCCGTACTCTCAACCCTGACGTATGCCGTAGCGGCCGGATATCTCGCCGGACTGAGTGCCATGATCTGCTATCCGCTTTTTCAACGGGACGGCTTCCAGCATATGCTTCTGGGATTCGACTTCCCAACGTTCGACGCCGCGGTCGCTTTCTTCTGGTTTCCGGTCCGGCTCGGGACCTGGCTGTTCGGCGGGCTTTCGGGCGCGACCATGTTGCTCTTGAGCCGGAGGTGGAGGCGCATGAAGCAGGCATGAACGGACAAGTGCACAACATCGCTGGGTCGGCTGGATCCTTGCGAACAAGCAGCGCGTTCGCCGCCTCTCACATGTGCGGGACCTTCTCGTCGCTGCAGGTCTTTTCCTACGACACTGATGGGCGGCTCAAGGAACAACTCACCTACCAGTTCCGCTCGTTGGGAAAACGCGTGTACGACTATGACAGTGAAGGACGTCCGAGAGCAGTCCTCCTGTACAAGAATGGGCTACTCCTTTCGACAATCCAGTATGGGTATGATGACTGGGACCGGCTGAGCGAGCAACTCGAACTGGCCGGTCAGGG
>DATJGE010000009.1:0-2040 GCA_035495295.1 Nitrospira sp.
GCCGTGATCGTCCTGACCTATACGACGTTCGGCGGCATGTTTTCCGTGGCGATCCTCGATTTCGTCCAGCTCTCGGTCATCGTCGGCGGACTCCTGTATATCGCCAGCGTGTTGAGCGATGCGACGGGCGGCGTCGGCGCAGTGATCAGCCATGCGAGAGACGCGGGAAGGCTCGAGTTCTTCCCTCCTCCGTCGCTGAAGGCCTGGATTCCTTTTGTCGGCGCCGGCGTGACCATGATGTTGGGGTCCATTCCACAACAAGACGTCTTTCAGCGCATCACCAGCGCCAAGGACGAACAAACGGCCGTCCGCGGTTCACTCTTGGGCGCTGCGCTGTATTTCGTCTTCTGTTTCGTGCCGATGTTCATCGCGTATTCGGCCCTGATGATCGATCCTGTGAAATTCGGATCTTTGCTCGAAAGTGACGCTCAGCTGGTCTTGCCGACCTTGATCGTCGAACATACTCCGTTGCTCGCGCAGGTGATGTTTTTCGGCGCGGTGCTCTCGGCCGTGATGAGTTGTTCCAGCGCGACCTTGCTCGCGCCGTCAGTCCTCCTCAGCGAAAATGTCATCCGTGGCGCAATCCCGCACATGGACGAAAAGGGACTGCTGACCACGATGCGGATTGTGCTGGTTGGCTTTGCCGCCGTCGTTCTGATGATTGCGCTGACCTCCGAGTCCAGCATTTACCGGTTGGTGGTCAATACCTACAAGGTGACGCTTGTGGCGGCGTTTGTCCCGCTGTTTGCCGGTCTCTTTTGGAAACGGGCCACGATACAGGGCGCGCTGTGTGCGATTGCCGCGGGGTTGGGGGCCTGGCTTGGAGCGGAATGCCTCAGCGTCGAGCAGGCTGTCGTGCCCCCACAACTGGTCGGCCTCGCGGCGGCGGCTCTCGGCATGATCATCGGTTCGTACCTGTCAGAGCCCAGTGCCACACCACGGTCGTAATTCCTCGGCGTGATCGCTTTCTCGCGTGCGCTGTCGTATGCTGAAGAAAATGCCGCTGCTTCATCGCTTCCTGCGTTCCCCCTGGGTTTTTCGATCCCTGTGGCTGCTCGCTGCGAGTTTCTTGCTGATCATGGCGGGACTTTTGGCCTACGGAGCCTACCTGGCCACCTTTCTCGAACTGCCACGGAGCGAAGATCATCCGCCTCTGCGGCTGTACACGGCTCCCTTCCAATTGAAAACGGGTCTTTCGCTGAAGACGACACGCCTGCCAGAGCGGTTGCAGCGATTGGGCTATCGGCCGGTGAGCGACATGGTCGCGTCGGCGGGCGATTATCACCTCACCCCTGAGGCCCTCACGATTTTTCTGCACGCGCAGCCTGAAGCCTTTGTGAAGGCCAACATCGTCACGCTTGACCTGCAGGAAGGCCTCGTGACGCAAGTGCTCTCAGAGCCGGACCGCACGCCGATTTTTCCGGTCTTTCTCGAGCCTGAACTGATCAGCGGCTTGCGTGGTGCCTCTCGCCAGGTCAGGGAATGGATTCCACTGGCGCGAATACCTGAACGGTTGGTGGAGACGATCTTGGCGGTGGAGGACCGGCGATTTTACTCGCATATTGGTATCGATCCCGTGGCGGTGGGTCGGGCGGTGTGGCGAAATCTGACGAAGGGCGGGGTCGTTCAGGGCGGCAGCACGATCACCCAACAGTTGGCAAAAAATCTCTTCTATTCACCGGCTCGGACATTCATCCGGAAAGTGAAGGAAGCGCTGGCCGCGATCGTGTTGGAGTCGAAATACAAGAAGCCCGAAATCCTAGAGTCGTATCTCAATGAAATTTACCTCGGCCAAGCGGGGTTTGTCTCGATCTACGGGGTGGGGGAGGCGGCGCATCGATACTTCGGCAAGAGCTTGGACGAACTGACCACGGGCGAGATCGCCATGATCGCGGGACTCATCAAAGGTCCGAACACCTTCGCGCCCACGAAACACCGCGAGCTGGCCCAACAGCGTCGTGATGTCGTGCTTCGTGTGTTACGCGACCAAGGCAAGGTCACTGAGGAGGAGTGGAAAAACGCGGTGAACGAACCGGTTCG
>DATJGE010000010.1:0-8705 GCA_035495295.1 Nitrospira sp.
ATATGGGGGTTTCGACAGTTAAAAACAGCCAACGAGACGCACTAAGGTAGTGGGTACGAAGGAGGACATTATGATGCATGATGAGCATTTTCAAAAGTGCTTGCAACACTGCCAGGAATGCCAGACGATTTGCACTCAGACAGCTCAACACTGTCTGGAAAAGGGCGGAAAGCATGCTGAACCGGAGCACATACGGTTATTGCTCGACTGCGCACAAATCTGCGGAACGAGCGCCGGATTCCTTATGCGCAAGTCGCCGCGACATACGTCAACCTGTCAGGTATGTGCCGACATCTGCTCGATGTGTGCGGATTCCTGCGCTCGCGTGGACTCACAAGACTCAATGATGAAGAAATGCGAAGAGGTCTGTCGAAGGTGTGCTGAGTCGTGCCGTCAAATGGCGCAGATGAAGGCGGCTGCGTAGGGCGTCGTTGATAACCTGTTGAACTCACACGTAGCGTCGAAACGCAGGGCTCAAGCCGAAAGCGGGCGGGTACCGACACCCTCAAGTGGCGCCGTTCTCTGTCAATATATGATCATGTGATCCTCACCTCCACTCACTTCGGCTACTTGCAGCGTGCAATGAGCTCGGTCGTCTGTCCCGTCGTCGTCTCTTAGTATCCAGCCTGTCTGTGTCAGGAATGCGAGATGAGTCTGTCTTTCAGGAGTGCAGTTCTCGTGCTCATGTTCGCAGTAAATGGAGCGGTTGTCGCGAATTCATCCCAGGAGTCGATCGACAGCCACACGACGGCGTCCGGCGAACGGCTACTGTATCTCAACATCGACGCGAGTACCTGGCGGCCGCGCGGCAGAATCTCCTTTGCGATTGCGCCGGCCATACGATTGAAACTCGCTTCGGCGGGACTGCGCGTGTCCGAGGACCCGGCCATGCCACACGATGCGACGTTGAAGGTCGATTACCGCGAGGAAAGGGGTCATCAGATCGCCGTCAATGTGTTCGGCACTGATATCAGGTGCCTCATCCGGCTCGACGATCCGCAGGGCGAACAGAGCCTGTCGCTTGTCATCCATGAATCGCCGTCATATACCGACCTGACGAGTGCACCATATGTCGAGGTCGTAGAAAAACTGGAAGCGAATCCATATTTTTATTTCCTCGGCGACATCGTGCGCGAACGGTTGCAAACACACGTCGACACGACCGGCGCCTTGATTCGTGCTCTCGATCGACAGTTTCATCGCGATCTTCATCCTCGTCCAGACACGGCCCTCGATACGCTGGTGTCACCTGGTGAAACGTTTCCTCATCTTGATGTGCTGTTTTCAGAGTCGGCGCAGCAGAATACCATCGAGGAGTTGGCACGTTTGAAGGATTCCCGCGCAATCGATCTCCTCGAGCGACTGACATCGCATGCGAATCAACTGACGAGGCTTCGAGCGGTTGTTGCGTTAGGCGAGTTCGACGATCCGTCCATTGTGACGGTCATGACGCGAGTCGCAGAGGCTGATCGTGACGCGGCCGTGCGCAGCGCCGCGTCACGAGTGCTAACCAAGCTGTCGCCGCACTGATGCCTACTCCTTCACCGTCATCGTCATCGTAATCGGCTCGAGCGGATTATTGTACTCATCCCGTGGCACGGACGCGATTTTATCCACGACGTCCATTCCGCGAACCACCTCACCGAAGATACTGTACCGTCGATCCAACCCGCTGTTGTCCGCCAGACAAATAAAGAACTGCGAGCCGTTATCGTTGAAGTCGCGTGTGCTCGAGCCGTCGCGCGGCGTCTTCGCCATCGAGATGGCGCCGCGCTTATGCGGCCGGTCGCTGAGCTCGGGATTCAGCCAATAGCCGGGTCCGCCGGATCCATGTTTGAGACGGTCCGACTCCTTGCTCAGCGGATCGCCGCCTTGGATCACGAATCCCGGCACAATCCGGTGAAAGGTCGTGCCGTTGTAAAACTCCATTTTTATGAGGTTGATGAAGTTTTCGATGTGCCGGGGTGCGGCTTCGGGATAGAAGCGAACTTTGATCTCTCCGAATTTCGTCGTGATCGTCACGCGCGGATCTATTTTTTTGAATTCCATGGTCATATCTTCCGAATGTTACAAGGGCCCGGTGCGAGAGGCAATGGGCCAAGGGTTCCACCTCTAGCCCGTCGATTCAGATCTCCTCTCGAGATCGATCTTGAGCCACAGGGCGGCGCCGAGAACCGCCACCCCTCCTGCGGCCGCGAGCGCGATAGGCCATCCCCATTGCGCGGCCATCCAGGGCGTCAGAGTGGGGGACAGGGCTCCGCCCGCATTCGCGCCGGTGTTCATCAGCCCTGACAATGTTCCTGCATGGGTCTTGGACAGATCGCTGGTCGATGCCCAATAGGCTCCCACGGAAAAATACAGGCAGCCGGCTCCGATGGAAAGGCTGGCAATGGCCAAGAGCCCTGAATCGGCAAAGGCTCCGGCCGTAATGGCGACACCTGCGCAGGCCATTCCAGACATGCCTGCCACGAGCCGACCTCGGGCGATCCCGTAGGAGGCCGCGAGCCGGTCGGTGACCCAGCCGCCCAACGGGCAACCGACCAGAATCGCCAGAAACGGCGCCGAGGCGTACAGCCCGCCTCGAAGCGCGTCAAAGCCTCTCACGTTCACGAGATAGAGATAAAACCAGGACAGATAGACATAGGCCACATAGCCAAGGCACGTATAGCTCGATACTAACCACCAGATAGTTGGATTTCGGAGAAGCGATATCCGGAACACATCCGCCTCCTCGGAGCCGTGAAGATCGGTTGTCTGCGGCGAATGGCGCAGCCATGGATGCTCCGTCGGCCGGTCTCGCGCGAGGATCCACCACAGCATGCCCATGAGTAATCCGAGAACGGCCGACAGGTAAAACACGGTCTGCCATCGCCAATTCACCATTACCCAAGCGGCCAGCGGAGGCGTAATCGCCGATCCGAGACCAATCCCGCCGATGGCAATGCCGATGCCCAGCCCGCGGGCATCGGCCGGCATCCAATTGGCGATGGCGCGATTAAAGGACGGCAAGGCCACCGCTTCGCCGAGTCCCAATGCAAAGCGCACAAGCACGAGCGCACCGACAATGCCCACCAGCTCGGTCAATGGCGTGGCGGCGACGAATGCCGTGAGCGCCGTGCAGATCGACCACCAGACGAGCGCCCCGGTGAGCACACGCCGGGGTCCCCACCGGTCTGCCAGCCAGCCGCCGGGAACTTGAAACAACGCATAGCCGACGACGAAGGCGGAGAAGACCCATCCCATCTCCTGTTGCGTGAGCCCGAAGGCCGGCATCATCTGCCGCGCGGTCACGGAGATGTTGACGCGATCGACATACGTGACGACGCTCGTGCCGAAGAGCAACGCAAGGATCAGCCAGGAAAGTGAACGCGTAGAACTGGAGTTGATCACGTCGTGAGCGCAGATGAACCGAACGGCGCGGCGATTATAGCGGGTCTTCCCGCTCGCCACCAGGAGTATTCAAAAGGCGAACGCTGAAAATTCCCTGTTGGTTCGCGGGCTTGCTAGCTTTCACGAAAATGATTCGGTAAGATGGGCGTTGGGCTCGTGAACGCTGCTCGCCGATGTCACTCCCGTCCGCGACGCGTCCTGATCAGGTGCGGTTCGATGCGGTCCCGATGTGTTCCGCCGCCTCTGCCTGTCGCCGCTCACAGTGGAGATCTTGAGTGTCCCCAACGCGCGTGATCGTCGCCCTCATTGCATGTCTCGTGATCGGCGGCGTCGCCTTCCTGTGGTTTTCTCCCTACCTGACGGGCGAAGACTATCTGAAAGGCTTTTTTCTCCATCAGCTCGAGCAGAATCTCGGCCGCAAGATCGACGTCCACCGCATCAAGCTCGTCCTATTTCCTTCCATTCGCCTCGAGATGACGCAGATCGTCATCCACGACCGCCATGAAGAAGGAGTGATGCTGTCCGCCAAGCGATTAGACCTCGTGTTGCGGCTTGTGCCGCTGTTGCGGAAGCAGGTCGTCGGCAAACGCTTGTTGCTTGAGGAGCCGACGTTGACGGTTCGTCGTGACCGTTCCGGCCATTGGAATGTGCTCGACCGTGAGCAGCCGATTCCAGCCAGCGACGAAGAAGCGCTGCAGATGTTGACCCGCATTTTCCGCATCAGAGAGGCCACGTTGATCAACGGCACGATCATCGTGATCGACGAGGCCAGACCGGACGGTCCGCGCACCCTGAAGCTGCAGTCCGTGGAGGCGGCGCTGGAAATTTTTCTCGAGCGGGGACAAGCCGATCTGCATCTGTCGGCGTCGCATCAAAGCGCTCAGGGGCTGTCCGCCATGTCGCTGTCGGGCACCTTCCGGAAAGCCGAGCAGCAGACCCTCGTCCTCGATGAGACGAAACGGCTGTCCTTTCCGATCCAATTCGACGGGTTGGTCGAGACCGCCAACTTGAGCCTTCGCGATGCAGCGGATTTCTTCGGCCCCCGACCGGTGCCCGAATTGCTGCAGGGGCGACTCAACGCTCACAGCGCCATGAAAATCTTCCCTGGCGTGGCGGGATACGATGTCGTGCTCTCCGATTTGACGGGCAACATGGACCAACTTTCAGTCACGGGCAAGGCCAGTCTCTCAGGCCTGCTCGCACCGCAGCCCACGTTCGCCGTGACGTTTTCATCGTCTCCCATCGAGATCGGCGAATTGCTCTCGAAAATCCCGCCCGCCTGGATTCACCCTCAACTGCCCTCCATGATGGAGGAGCGCCAGATCAAGGGAGTCGTCGAAGTGGTTTCAGCCACGGTGACGGGTTCCTATGTCGATGGTCCGCGATTGGCAGTGACGGGGGAATTCCGCCTGCAAAAAGGCGAGGCACTGCTCGGTCAAAACCGCGTGCCGGCCAAGGATTTGGACGCCCAGATCGTCGTTGAAGCCGGCCGGATCCGAGTGACCAAGCTGAGTGGACTGTACGGAACCATTCACATGACGGACAGCAAAGGCTTGCTGTCATTTCTCGAGCAGGGGCCGTGGGTGGAAATGGAAATCAGCGGCAGTATGGCGGCGGGTGATCTGCTGCAATTCCTGGCCACGACGGTGAAGTCGGAGCTGTTGTCACGCGTGCTGGCCTCCTCGCGCGACGTTGAAGGGGTCGCCATGCCCGTCTTTCGTCTCGTCGGGCCGCCGACTGCCGTGACGTTCGCCGGCGGCGAAATCACAGCGCAGCACGTCAACCTCACGAACGAGTATCTGCCCGAGCGGTTGACCGCGCTGCAAGGCCGGTTCGTGCTGGCTGAAGGGGAGACGCAATTTGATCAGGTCACAGCACATCTCGGAGATCTTACAGTGCAGGTGCAAGGAGGAATCACGGGCGGCACCGGGAGCATGTTCCGGGACTTGGCCGTACGCGTGACCGGCGACGCGACGCACATGGCCGAACTGTTGCCGGCTAAGCCGCTGCCGCAGGGCGGGATCGAGGGATTGGCCAGTGCCATCGTCGTCATTACAGGCGCCACCGGCGCGCCGCACTTGCGTGGTGAAGTTGGCTTGACCGAGTCTCGGGTGACCGTGCCGTCGTTCGCGGAGAAACCGACCGGCGCCCCCGTCACGATCACGTTCGAAGGGGACGTGCTCCGTTCAAAGGCCCTGGTGCTGACGCGGGTCGAGCTTGCGGTGCCACCGCTCCGCCTGCCCGTCAAAGGGAAAATACAACTGGGCGACAAATTTCTGATCGATGCCGCGCTCTCGACCGGTACGGTGTCGCTCTCCTCCCTTCCCGAATGGATTGCCAAAGGGGGCTTCGAAGCCGGCAATCTTGAGCTCTCACTCGACATCAAGGGGAAGGACCGGGATTGGCGAAATTGGAAAGCCACCGGATGGCTCGCGCTGAGCAATGGATTAATGACGGTGAAGGGGGCGGACGGCCCGATTCAGGATCTGTATGTGCGGCTGCTGCTCGCGCGGGATACGGCGGAGTTGAAGCGCCTGTCCTTCCGCTTGGCGGATAGTGACCTCACGATCGAAGGGAGCATGCGTAATTGGGCGACGAAACCCGCCATCACGGCCAAAATGGAATCGAATCAGATGGACATCGACCTCTTGATTCCGAAAGGCCAGCGTGCGCCCATTCGGGATCTGCTGGAATGGCTGGCCGCGACGAGTCGAGTCAATGCGACAGCATCGATCGCACGGGGACACTACAAGCATCTGAAGTTCGGCGCCCTCACCGGGCGGATCACCATCCAAGATGGGGTGCTGGATTTGGACCGGTTGTCGGGCCAGTCCACGAACGGAGATATCGCCGGTCGCCTCGTCGTTCAGTTGCCCCGCGGCGAGCCCGCCGATGCGGAAATCTCGTTGCGGGCGACGGGGCTGCTCGTCGAAGATATCTACCGGTTGGCCGGTTCCAAAGAGGGTGGTGTGACCGGAGAAGCCCGCGTGACCGGCACCGTACGCGGACACGGACGGAACCCTCATGGCATCTATCCGACGCTCAACGGGAAAACGGAGCTTCTGCTCGAAAACGGCCGTATCTTCAAATCAGAAGAGCGGGCGATCTGGAAGATCATCAGTATCCTCAACCTGCCGGCGGTCCTTCAGGGCAAGGTCGATTTGGAAAAAGAAGGGCTGCCGTATAACAAGATTACCGCGACCCTGACGATGCGCAACGGCCTGTTCGAAACCGAAAACCTCATCATCGACAGTCCCATCGTGAAAATCACGGCGGCCGGCAACTACGATCTGCCGACCGATCAAGTCGACATGGTCTGGGCCGTGAGTCCGTTTGGCTCGTACTCGCAGTTTCTGAAGACGATTCCGTTGTTCGGCCGCCTGTTTGCGGGCGAACGCAAGGGCGTGGCCACGGCCATGTTTTCAGTCAAGGGCTCGATCGAAGACGCGGAGGTGAAATATATGCCGATGAAGTCCTTTGCCACCGGCGTCACCGGACTCGCGCAGTTGGCGATCGATCTCTTGAAGAACACCGTCATGCTGCCGATCGATTTGGTGACACCGGACGAAAATAAAACGGTGTCGAAGGATGTCATCACTCCCCAGGAACCGGCACCGGCGGTTCCTTGACCCTCCGGGAACCCCATGCTACATTCCGCGGCAGGCCTGAAAAATCGCGCGTAGGTCATGTCCCGATCGCCTTCACAATCCCATAAAGCCACGGTCTTCATCGCAGCCAGCGAGCTCGATTCGAACCTCTACCACGCGACCAAGTTCATCGCCCCGGATCCCTTCATCTATCTCGAGATCAAGGGCGAGCGACTGATGATCATGAACGATCTGGAGATGGATCGGGCGAAAAGCCAGGCGTCGGTCGACCGGGTGTTGTCCTATTCCGAGATCGAGCGCCGCGCCAGAGACCACGGGGTGGCCGCGCCGGGCAGCGTGGACATCGTGCATGTGGTGCTGCGTGATGCCAAGATCAAGCAGGTGCTGGTGCCGGCTAATTTTCCCTACAGTCACGCCGCTCGATTGCAGGAGCTCGGCTACCAGGTGCACGCGAAACCCGATCCCTTTTATGAGCAGCGCGTCGTCAAGACCGCCGAAGAGGTGCGGCATATCGAAGCGGCGCAGCGGGCGACCGAGGAGGCTGTTGCCGCGGCGCATGATCTCTTGCGGCAGGCAACGATCGAACAGGGACAGTTACGGCTGGAGGGGGACCTTCTGACGTCTGAACGGGTGAAAAAGCTCATCAATGTGAAGCTCATGGAGCGCGATTGCGTGGCGCAGCACACCATCGTCGCAGGCGGCGAGCAGGCGTGTGATCCTCATAACGAGGGAAGCGGCCCGTTGCCCTCTCATCGGAGCATCATCTTCGACGTATTCCCTCGATCGGCCTCCTCACGGTACTTCGCCGACATGTCGCGAACGGTCGTCAGAGGCACGCCGAGCGCGGAATTGAAAAAGCTCTACGAGACGGTGCGTGATGCCCAGGAAGAAGCCATCACCAAGATTAAAGACGGCGCGGATGGAATGAAGATCCATCGGGGCATTTGTGACCGGTTCGAAAAGGCCGGCTACAAAACCGGACTGGTGAACGGGCGTATGCAGGGATATTTTCACGGTACGGGCCACGGCGTCGGCCTGGATATTCATGAGGCCCCACGTATCAGCCGCACGGGCTCATTGCTGCTCGAGGGGCACGTGGTGACCGTCGAGCCGGGCCTCTACTATCCCGGGTTGGGCGCCGTCCGCATCGAAGACATGGTGTTGGTGACGGCCGAGGGCTGCAGGAACCTCACGAATTTTCCCAAGACGTTCGAACTCGACTAGACCCGTCCACCCTGCGCAATCGTTCTTACCTGCCCCACCCACCGATTGCGTTGCAATCGCTCACCCGACACGAGCGCGCTACCCAGTGTCACCCGCCACCCCGCCAGACTTTTTCACCCACCCGAACCACCGATTGTTTTACAATCGATCCGAGGGCGAATCTTTTCCCGAGCTACGTTCTCGCATCGCTCAGATACTCAATCGCACCATGTCGAGTTCCTTTCGGTTTCTTGAAGACATTGCGCTGGCCGACATCGCCTTCGAAGCCGAAGGCGATTCACTGGAAGCGTTGTTTCAGGGCGCTACACAAGCCTTGCTCGAAATCATGGCCGATCCAATGACCGTAGCGGCCTGCTGGCAGCAGCGCAGCGTCAAGAAGGACGCCGCAGCGGATGAACTCCTCATTGAGTGGCTCTCCGAAATCGTGTATTGGAAAGATGCGGCCTCCGTCGTGTTCCGGGAAGCGCCGCTCACATTGAGTCG
>DATJGE010000011.1:0-9426 GCA_035495295.1 Nitrospira sp.
TCGGCGTGTTTTATGAATTGCACCGCAAGGACATGCCGCGTGCGCTTGCCCAGTATCACAAATATAGAAACCTGGGCGGCCGCGACGATCGTGTTGAACGGATCATCGGAACTGCGGGGCGGTGACGGGATACTATACAGGCTCTCGCCGAACGTCGATATGACCGACGCTGTGACTCGCCGGCGACTGTCAGGCGCCTACCCCGTGGCGGTGCGGCCGGATCCAAAACACTCTCTCTCTGCGCATCGCCGATCAAGCGGCCTTCAGATAGCGTTCCGCTCCGTTCCAGGCCGTCCTGCATGATCGAGCGGCAGCTACAAGATCTCGTTCCGAGACCTCCTTCAAACGTTTGGCGTTCAGGACAGTCACTGCCAAACACCAGAGTGTGACCGCTGTACAAGTCGCTTTCACTTGAACGCAGATGAACGGATTTGTCGTCGGCCGTTTGGTTGAAGGGGCAACCGGCGATTTATGAGCCGAAGCCAATCGCCGCGAGGAACGAGACACGAATAGCTATCGCGAACGATAACGACAGAGCAAAGCGCCGCCGGTATTCGCTATAATGGCTGTTCACAGTTTGTCGAGGAAAGGAGCGGGCATGGGCACAATGGCACGGTGCGCCGGCATGATCTTCGTCGCGGGTTTGTTAGCAATTCTGTTTTCGGCTTCAGGCAAGACGGCTCCTTCCGTCACTCCTGAACTGAAGGGCAACTATGAAATCCTCAAGGATGAGCGCTCGACTCACCAACCGGGAAAGGTGAAGTTGGTCGAGTTTGCCGATTTTTACTGTCCGCACTGCCATCATTTCGACGGCGAAGGTCTGCCGATTCTCGAGAAGGAATTCGGAAAGAAGCTCGAAACCACCATGGTCGGGTTTCCTGTCATCAGAGGGAAGCTGCCGACGGCCTTCGACATGTACGAGCAAGCGAAGCTGATGGGCAAGGGCAATGAAATGAAGAAAGTGCTCTTTCGAACCATTCACCAGGACAAGGTGACCGGCGTGCTGGACCGTTCCATCCGTGAGGTGCTGATCAAGGAGGTGGGTCTCGATCCCACAACCTTTGAAGAGGGGATGGCGAGCGGAAAGCCGGCGCAGCTATTCGAAGAGGGCAGAAAGTGGGGGGAGCGCCTCAAATTGCAACAAACGCCAACCATTCTCCTGGACGGCAACATCAAAGTAGAAAAAATCGATCCAGAGAATTTGAAGTTGGTGATCCAAAGCATCCTCGAGGCAGACCGGAAGAAGTGAGGACTAAGGGCGACCAGTTGCGGTCTTGACGATAGTCCGATAATGGCTATGTGTTCGCCACCGACCCCCGCGGCGCCGAGATGCCGCATTTGCGAAGGTGATCCGCTCGATCCCGATGTGCCGACGCTTCCTGCCCCCAGCGGCAGCAGCAAGCAATATGTCTTGACCCCCTAAGGCGAAGGGAGAACGCAGCGAACAGCGTTTTCTACGATCCTACTATGGCGATCGATCCAATTTGCGGCATGACCGTCGACCCGTCGACGGCCGCCGGACACCACGACTACAAAGGCGTCACCTACTATTTTTGCGCACCGTCCTGCCTCGAGGCGTTCAAAACTCATCCCGAGCGGGCGCTTCGACCAACCCCGGATCTGGTCAGCCTCGGCAAAGAACACCCTCTGCCGATGATGCCCAAAGCGGCGCAGTCGGAGAGCGGAGAAATCGACCCGGTCTGTGGAATGACCGTGCAACCGCAGAGCGCTGCCGGTTCGCACGAGCACGCTGGGAAGACCTATTACTTCTGTTCGGCCGTATGCCTGGCGAAATTTCGCCGGGACCCTACGGCATTTTTAACTCCGGCGGCGCAACGCATGACGGCACCGGTCGCCGTAGCCGGCGGCTCCAAGGTGGAATACATCTGTCCGATGGATCCCGAGGTCGTTGAGACCATGCCCGGCGCGTGTCCCATTTGCGGCATGGCGCTAGAGCCGAAAGTCGTCACCGTAGAAGAGCGCCCGAATGCCGAGCTTCTCGACATGAAAAGGCGTTTTTGGGTCAGCCTCGGTCCGGCAGTGGCTGTCATGGTCTTGGCGATGTCGGACATGATCCAGGCGCTACCATTCGTCACTGGACCGCAAAAGAACTGGATCCAATTGCTGGTGGCGACGCCGGTGGTGCTGTGGGGAGGCTGGCCATTCTTCGAACGCGCTTGGACGTCGGTCGTTCATCGAGCACCCAACATGTTTACGCTGATTGGCCTCGGCACCGGCGCTGCCTATCTCTACAGCGTCGTCGCCACGGTCGCGCCGGCGCTGCTTCCGGCGTCGTTTCATGCGCATGATGGATCGATCCACGTCTACTTCGAGGCTGCGGCCGTCATCACCCTCCTTGTGCTGTTGGGGCAAGTCTTGGAATTGCGCGCACGGAGCCAAACGTCGTCTGCGATGAGAGCGCTGCTGCGTCTGGCGCCCACAACGGCCAGGCGTGTTGACGACAGCGGCCAAGAGGAGGATGTGCAGCTTGAACAGGTGCGCGTAGGGGACCGTTTACGTGTCCGCCCTGGCGAGCGCGTGCCGGTTGATGGTGTCGTCATTGACGGCATGACGGCGATAGATGAATCCATGGTGACGGGTGAATCAATGCCGGTTGAAAAGTCGAGCGGCCGTCCGGTCACGGGCGGCACGATCAATGGCGCCGGCAGCATTGTGATCCGAGCCGAGCGCGTTGGCCGGGACACACTGCTCGCACGTATCGTCCAAATGGTGAGCGACGCGCAGCGCAGCAGGGCTCCTATTCAACGGATTGCCGACCGAGCGGCAGCTTACTTTGTGCCGGCCGTGGTCGGCGCCTCCATTCTGACGTCCGCTGCTTGGGCGTTGTGGGGCCCTGAGCCGAAGCTGGCGTACGCGCTGGTGAATGCCGTCGCCGTGCTGATCATCGCCTGTCCTTGTGCGCTCGGACTGGCTACGCCGATGTCGATTATGGTGGGCACAGGGCGGGGAGCCACGGCCGGTGTTCTCATCCGCAAAGCGGAAGCCTTGGAAGTGCTCGGCAAAGTAGATACGTTGGTGTTCGATAAAACCGGAACCCTGACCGAAGGAAAGCCGAAACTTGTCTCGGTTCGTTTCGTGCCGCCCTGGCGCGAGAACGAACTGTTACGGCTGGCGGCCGGTCTGGAGCGCCGGAGCGAACATCCGGTCGCGTCTGCGGTGATCGCGGCGGCCGAACAGCGAACGCTGGCATTCGGGACGGTCAAAGACTTCCGGGCGCTCATCGGGTATGGTGTGACCGGTGTCATTGATGAGCATTCGATCGCGGTCGGTACGGCTGCGCTGCTTCGAAATCGGTTGCATATCACGGATCCGGGCTTGGCGGTGTTGGAAGAGGAGGCGGCGCACCTGCAAGCTGACGGACAGTCGACCGTCTTTATTGCCGTCGATGGCAAAGCGGCCGGCCTCCTTGGCGTGGCCGATCCCGTCAAAGCCTCGACCGTGGAGGCGGTCCGGCTTTTGAAAGGGCAAGGCGTCCGTCTTGTGATGGTCACGGGCGATCATCTCGTCACGGCCAATGCAGTTGCCCGGCAGGTCGGCATCACAGAAGTGCATGCGGGAGTGCTGCCCGATCAAAAGGGACGGATCATCGCCGATCTGAAATCCCAAGGCGCTGTCGTCGCCATGGCGGGCGACGGCATCAATGATGCTCCGGCATTGGCCGTGGCGCATGTGGGAATTGCCATGGGCACCGGCACCGATATCGCCATGGAAAGCGCGGGCATCACGCTGGTGAAGGGTGACCTTCGCGCGCTGGTTCGTGCCATCCGATTAAGCCGGGCCACCATGAGAAACATTCGCCAAAACCTCTTCTTTGCCTTCGTCTATAACTTGGCCGGTGTGCCGCTGGCGGCCGGTGTTTTGTACCCGATGTGGGGTGTGCTGCTCAGTCCCATGATTGCGAGTGCGGCCATGACCTTCAGCTCTGTCTCCGTCATTGGCAACGCGCTCCGTCTGCGACATGTAGATTTATGAGTGCGTCCGCGTCCCCCCCATGCTAGGCTACGGCATTTCTTAAAGTTCCACGCGTATTTGTGAGGGCGAACGCTGTTATGTCGGGTCTCGTCCGTGCATTGGCGCCGCTGATGGTCATCGGGATGCTCGCGGGCGCAGTCGGATCCGAAGCTGCGAGCCGGTTGATCGCCGTCGCCGGCGGTGCTGATCTGCAGAATCAGGTCAAGGCGACGGCGTCAAAAGTCATTCCGGCCGTCGTCAGCATTGCCTCGACCGTCATGGTGCGCGATCAGGCCTTCAGCGATGAAACCCTGCCCTTCGGCCTGTTCAGAGAACCGCCCGCTCGGCGACAGTACGGTCAAGGGTCCGGCGTCATCGTATCCTCTGACGGCTACATCATCACGAATAACCACGTCGTCGCCGATGCCCTGGATGTAGAGGTGATCCTTGCCGACCGCCGGCAGTTCAAGGGAAAGGTGGTCGCGACCGATCCCAAAACGGACGTGGCGGTCGTCAAAATACAGAGCAACAATTTGCCGACAGTACCGTGGGGCGATTCCAGCAATCTTGCGGTCGGTGATTTCGTGCTGGCGATTGGGAATCCTTTGGGGCTGAGCCGCACCGTGACGTTCGGCATTGTCAGCGCTGTGGGCCGGGCCGACGTCGGCGTCGCAGATTTTGAAGATTTCATTCAAACGGATGCGCCCATCAATCCAGGAAATTCCGGCGGAGCGCTCGTGAATACGAACGGCGAGCTGGTCGGCATCAATACCGCGATCGCCAGTCCGACCGGCGGGAGTGTCGGTGTCGGGTTCGCGATCCCGAGCAACATGGCGCGCACCGCCATGCAAAGCCTCATCAAGACCGGCCGGGTGGTCCGGGGATTCTTGGGCGCATCTACACAGGATGTCACGCCCTTGCTCGGCAAGATTTTCCGGCTACCGGATGTGAAGGGAGCGATCGTCACGGACCTGCAGCCGAAAGGCTCCGCCGAAAAAGCGGGGTTGAAACGAGGGGATGTCGTCGAACGGTTCGACGGACACGACGTCATGGACAGCGGGCATCTACGCAATTTGATCGCGGCGGCCGCGATCGGCAGCAAGCACCGGCTGGAACTCGTTCGGGACGGCAAGACGACGCAAGTCGATTTGATCATTCAGGAAGCACCTCGGGAGCGTGCAAAGAAGAGCCAGGCGGCCGCAGCGACGGCCTCCGGTGCTCATCCCTTGGCAGGGGTCGTCTTCGATGATGTCACCGCCCCGCTGGCCCGTCAGATGGATCTGCCGGTCAACAACGGCGTCGTGGTGACCGATATCGAGGAAGGGAGTCTGGCGGAATCCTCCGGTCTTCAGCCAGGCGACATCATTCTCGAGTTGAATCGCCAGCCGATCCCAAATTTTGTCACGTTCCAACGCCTCGCCGATCCCCTGAAATCGAACGAACTGGCTCTGCTTTTGGTCAACCGGCAGGGAACCATCCTCTATATTCCGGTGCGCGGCGAATAGCCCTCCCGCCAGCATGTTCTTCACCCAGCGCGTCGCTTTTTGCGGGCAGTTTTCGCGCCCTGCTTTCCAAGTGCGGTTCTCGTCCGTTTTGGGAGATGCGTAATCGTCCGCTTCCGTTTGGCGGCGGCCGCTGCCTTTTTAATGTTGCGGCGCGCGGCGGCCCGCTGCTTGGTTGTGGCCATGGGGTCCTCCTTTAATCGCCTTGAGATGTGGGCCGGTGTTTCGTCTCATGAATGTCAATGCCTCAGGCAATACCAATCCGATTGCCAGCGCACCGTAGATCCACGGGAAGCTGCGCCGAGACAAACAGAGTTCAAAGCCGGGCGTGAACCGCCGTGGCACCAGATGATAATCGGTGAGGTAGGCGATGACGGAAGTGACGAACGCGCGGCCGGCCGATAGAAACAAGGATGAGCGGTGTGGTCTGCGTCGGAAGCAATACACCCATGCCCAGAACCCACATGCGATAAGGTTCAGGAGAAGCCCGGCGGCGGTGTAGCGCATTGTGAACTGCCGCTGGGCGGCTGCATCCGGTCCCCACAGGATATGACTGACCGCATTGATCGGGCGCCAGCCGGCATCTCCTTGTTGTATCGCTCGACAGGCGGCAGTGGTGGCGACCGCGAGACTGCTTGCACCGCCGGCCGCAAGGGTGTCGCTCCACGGTGACGCCGCCATGCCAACGGGCGCAGACTGACCTTGAAGCCGAGATCGTCGAAACACGATACGAGCCACCGTCTACTTCCTTTCAGCCATGATGACGCTCAACGAACTCCCGACCCACTAGCAATTACCCAAGCGTCATTGCGATGTCGTTTCCGGTGCGCGTGACACCACGTCCCGCATTTGCGAGTTGACGGGCGTGAGCGGCAGTGCTATTAAGTTCACATTCGTGCTACTGGAGGAGAGTGGCGATGAAAAAGCTGGTCCGTTTCGGCGTCTCGCTCGATCATCACCTCTTGGACGATTTTGACCGTTCCATCGAGCGCCGCAAATACACCAACCGATCCGAAGCGTTGCGTGATCTGATCCGGGACACTCTTGTCGATCGCGAATGGGATGACAACAAAGACACCGTCGGGACGATTACATTCGTCTACGACCATCACGTCCGGGATCTCACCGGCAAGCTCACACACATTCAGCACGACTTCCAAGGGCATATCCTCGCCGGCATGCATGTGCATCTCGACCACGATCACTGTCTCGAAGTCCTTGTCGTCAAAGGAAAAGCCTCAGAGATTAGGCAGGTTGCGGACGCCTTGATCAGCGTGAAGGGCGTGAAGCACGGCAAGCTGACGATGACCACGACGGGCAAGGGGCTTGTATAAGTATGCGCATCTGTGTGATTGACGGACGGGGCGGCGGCCTCGGCCGCCGGTTGGTTGCCGGGCTTCAGACGAAATTCGGCGGCCGCCATAACATCGTGGCGCTCGGCACCAACGTCGTGGCCGGCAAGGCGATGAAGCATGCCGGCGCGGATTTGGTGGGCGTGGGCTCACTGGCAATTGCCGAGACTGTGCCGACCGTTGACGTGATCATGGCGTCTCTGAACCTGCTGCTGCCCGGCGCGCTGCTCGGTGAAGTGACGCCCGACATTGCGCGTGCCATTCTCGACGCGAGGGCCAAGAAGGTCCTGCTTCCCGTCAATCGGGCGTTTCTGGAAGTCGTGGGGACAGAAGATCAGACCCTCGAGGCCCTGATTGCCAGATCCCTCTCCCGGGTCACCTCCTTGGTGGCCGCCGCCTCGCACGCGTAGCCCTGTTTGCCCTCCAATGTCGTTGCCAGGCCACGAGGGTCTGCGCCGGTCGATGAGTCGGCCGCCGAGTGATCGTCGTGGACGTCTCATCCGTCCATGCCTTCGCAAGGACGGGCTGCGGCGTGAAATATTTTCGGCTGACCATTGTCGCCTTCTCCGTCCTGTTGAGCGCAGGACGGGTGCTCGCACACGACCCGGATGCCGAGATGTTCGAGATGCCGGATGTGTCCGTGATCGGAGAACGGCCGGTGGCAGCGTCCTCCCAACAATTCATTCCCGACAAGGAGATTCTGCTCCAACCGCAGGGACGGCCGGCTCAAGTTCTGCGGCTCATTCCCGGCTTTGTGGCGGTCGAACACTCAGGCGGCGCGGGCAAGGCCGACCAGTATTTCGTGCGGGGATTCGATGTCGATCATGGGACCGATGTGGCCTTCTTCACCGACGGCATGCCGATCAACCTTCGAACCCACGCTCACGGCCAGGGCTACGCCGATCTCAACTTCATCATTCCGGAAACGATCGAGGGACTTGACGCGTACAAGGGATCCTACCTGCCGGAGTTCGGAGACTTTAATACGGCCGGGGCCATCAATTTTCGAACCCGCCAGGTCGTCACGGAGGGCCTGATCCAAGCGGCCGGCGGGCAGTTTGATACGCAACGCTATCTGCTCATGTTGTCTCCAACGAAGGATAAGATTCGCACACTGTTTGCCGGGGAGGGGTACTACACGAATGGCCCCTTCATCAACGACAATCGGTATGTCCGTGTGAATCTGTTGGGGAAGGTGACGACGAATCTCTCAAGCCGAGATGAACTAAGCCTTACAGCGACGTTCCAACAGGCAAAATGGAACGCGTCTGGGGAAATACCGTTACGGGCAGTCAGCGACGGCACGCTCGATCGCTTCGGAGCGGTTGATCCCTCCGAAGGGGGCAACACGCTCCGGAGCACTGTGCGGTTGAATTACCATTACGATACGCCGTCGGCAGGACAGTTCTTTGCCAATGCACACGCACAGTATTACAGATTGGATCTCTTCACGAACTTCACCTTTTCCCTCAATGACCCAGCGAACGGAGACGGAATTCAGCAATCGGATCGCCGGGGCGTCTACACCGGTGATCTGGGATTCAAGCAGCGTGCGGATGTCTTCGGAATGCCCAACATCGGCACGATCGGGGTTCAAACCCGTGTGGACGATATCCATGCGAGACTCGGAACACAAACGAAACGCGTTCCGACCGGCACCACGACAGATAGCAATGTGCTTGAGGCCTCTTATGCGCCGTTTGTGAAAGCCGAAATACAACCGGCTCCATGGATGCGACTCATGGGCGGACTCAGAGCCGAAATGTTTACATTCAATGTCATGAATCGGTGTGATACCTGTGTTGACCAGCCGGCAGGAAAGACGACATCCGGTCTGGTGTTGCCGAAGGTCAATCTCATTCTCGGTCCCTGGCTTAGGACGGAATTTTTTGCCAACTATGGGGAAGGCTACCACAGCAACGATGCGCGCTCTGCCGTCGCTCCGGGCGGAGTATCCATTGCGCGCGCGAAGACCTATGAGGTTGGCGTACGTTCCCTGCCATGGGGGCCGGACGGGGTAATGCTAACCGCTAGCCTGTGGGCTATCGATCTCCAGTCCGAATTGGTGTTCGTGGGAGACGAAGGGACAACCGAAGCACGAGGTCCGACTAGACGCAGAGGAGTGGAAGCGGCGGTACGTGGCCAAGTATGGGGGCCGCTGTATGTGAACGGCAGCGTCACATGGACAAAGGCCGAATTCACCAACGGTGACGCGATTCCGCTGGCCCCCGAACTCACCGCTTACGGCGCATTCATCTTGCAGTGGCCGGAGGGCTTGCGCTCTCAGCTGCAAGCCACGTATTTGGGCGTTCGTCCCTTGATCGAAGACCGCAGTGCCAAATCTCCTTCTTGGGTCGTCTTTGACCTGACGGAACGGTATACGCTTCCCATAACACTTCCTCACGGCAAGCTCGAGGGGTTTGTGTTCATCCAAAACCTTTTCGACACGAAATGGGAGCAAGCGACGTTTTTCTTTGAGTCTCGGTTGCGAAACGAACCGGCCGGCGTCAACGATATTCACTTCGTACCGGGCATTCCACGGTTCGTGATGGGCGGCCTCGCCTGGTACTTTTAGGCGACCGTTGAAAAGGACGATGTTT
>DATJGE010000012.1:0-4638 GCA_035495295.1 Nitrospira sp.
CGCATGCGGCTCCAGGGGCGATGTCCGGAGGACGGGTTTCATGTGTTCTTTCATAGCGTCATTCCTTGCAAGGAGGACTCCGGGTCCTCAACGGGTTTGCTGCGGCGTCCGGCCTTCACTGAGCGTCCAGACAAGCTGTTCATTGTCCCAGGCAAGATAGGAAAACGCGCCGACGATGAACACGAGGCTGATGATGGAGGCGATGGCCCTCATGGTCGAGCGTCGATAGTTGCGGAGGCGATCGGCTTTGGTGACGATCGCAGGCACTCGGACCAGGATCGGCACCTTGGTAAAGCTCCTGAGGCTTTCCACATCATGGAAAGACTGGTCCCGGTGCTCGGCCATCATCATGCCTCCGACGGCCAGCGCGATGGCGAGCGCCAGTGCCCCTAGCATGAGCTTCGGTCGGCTCGGCGCGACGGGAGCTCGCGACGGCATCGCCGGATCGACGATGCGCATCTGCCCCACATGCTTGGCCTGCTCCATCGTCTCTGCCAATTGCGCGTCCTCATAGCGCTGGAGCACCGAAAAGTAGAGATCCTTGGTCATTTTGTAATCGCGTTCGAGTTGTTGGAACTCCTGGGCATGTTGCGGCGAGCGTTCGACCCGACGCTGGATCGAAGCGGCCTCCCCCCGTAACCGCTGCTCCTCGGATTTCAAATTCTTCAGTTCGTGATCCAACTCTCGTAGGGCATGCTTGATGTCCTCGGGGCTGGACAGCACCGCTGCCGATTGCGCCGAATCCAGCTTGGCGTCTTTAGCCGTCTCCTCGAGAGCCTTCTCGATCGCGGCGATCTCACCCTGCACACGGATGACGTCAGGATGCTTGGCGCTGGCTCGCGTGCGCAACTCAGTGAGCTCCGTTCGAAGCTTTTCAAGATGATGGATCATGGAGTCCGGGTTGTAGGCGCTTGCCGAAGGACTGCCGGCGTTCAGATCGAAGAGCTGCTTGCCCAATCGTTCTCTCCGCTCCAGGATCCGCATTTGATGCTCGCTATTCGAGGTCAATTCCTGGTTGAGCCTTCCGAGGGTCGAAAGATTGACGTCGATCTGCTCGGGCAATTCGCCCATGTGGCGTTGTTTGAACGCGGCGATTTTTCGCTCATCCTCCTCGTGCCGCTGCCTGATGTCGTTCAGTTGCTTTTTCAGCAGCAACGTGGTTTCGCTGGCCTGATTCGTCCGCATCTTCATGTTTTCTTCGACATATTGCGTCGCCAGTGTATTCGCGACTTTGGCCACGGTCTCGGGATCACGCCCGCGATAACTCACCTTGAACCCGAATGTCCCGTCGCGCCCATACACCTGACGCTGCAGTTCCTTCAACTCGAGCACGACGTCTTTCCGCATGCGGTCGACCACGGCTTCTTCGCTCGCCTTCTTTCGCAAGTCGGAATAGAGATCGAACCGTGTGACCAGCTCCAGAAGACCCGCCCGGTTCAACAGCTTCTCCCGAATCAGATTCAGGCGGGTATCGGCCTCCCCGGTGACCGAAGATTTCACGAAGCCCTCGGGAATTTGCTGTTGCTCGACGAGCACTGTGGCCGTCGAGCTGTAGAGGTTGGGCAGATTCACCGCGAGACTCAACAAGCCGGCGGCGGGCATCGTAAACAGCACGATGCCAAGCCATTTTCTGCGCCGCCAGACTTCGGCCACTAAGGTTGCAATCGATCGTCTCTCGTGGTCTTGCATACTCGCTCCACCCGGTTATGGGACGACAATGATGTCGCCCGGTTGTAAGAAGAAGTTCTCCAATGCGCCATTGCTCGACATGACCTTGTTGTAGTTAAACGGAATCTGGCGCATGGTTTTCCCTTCGGGACGCAACACGACGATGCGCCCGCGTCCGGCGAATTCCCCGAAGCCTTCGGCCATCGCGAGAATATCAAGCACCGTCGCGCGACCCTTCAGTTCATGGCGGCCGGTCTTCTTGACTTCGCCGATGACCGACACCTTAAAGCTGTGAACTTCGCGGACGATAACCGATACTTCCGGCGACGGCACGTATTCGGCCAGCTTCTTCAACAACACGCTGCGCAGTTGATTGGGAGTGAGGCCCGCCGCCTGCACGTCGTTGACCAGCGGCAGGGAAATTTTCCCGTCGGGTCTGACGGGAACGGTCCTGCTGATCGCGCTGTTGTTCCATACGGAGATGTCGAGCATGTCCTCAGGACCGATCCGGTACTCGCCGACCTCCTGGCTCGCTGCCAGTGCATGATCCTGATCGGCTACGGTCGGCGTTTCCTTTGAGACCGACGCCGTCTCCGTGGCCAACCCAGACCCAGTCCACACCATGATGCTGACAAGCCCTATGAACAGTCGTAGTAGCATGTGAAACCTCCGGTTCAATACTCCCACCGCGTGGGATAGGTGAATTCAAGCCGCAACCAGTACACATTACGCGGAATCACCAGCGTCTCGGAGGTCCCGCTGGTCGAAATGAAATCCCCCTCCTGGTAGCTGAAGTAGGCCGAGCCCTTCGCCGTGATGAATCTGTTGAATTGGTACGCCGCCTCGATGTAGCCCGTATAAATCGTGGACGTGAACGCGCTGTTCTGGATCCAGGCGGCGGTCGGCTGGAGCGTAAAGGTCAGATGCCGCATCGGCTCATAGACGAACCGGACGAGAAGACTGTCGGTCGTGGTGGCCCCGACGGTTCCGATCACGGTCGTCAGTGCGCTTGTATAGGCAAACGTCACTTCTCCATTTTGGATCCGACGCCTGAGGCCGACGAAGGCTTCCGGCCGGTTGTCCAGCCCGCCGTCGGTGAAACGGGGTCCGGCGCGCACGTCCAGTCTGGTATCGGCTGTGAATTCATGAGTCCACGACACCATGGGCGCGTAAGAATTCACCGGGGCCGGATTGCCGCCGATGAAGCCGGTCGTGGGCGTGCTGAAATCGCCTCCGAATCGGAAGTGACGGCCCACATAGGCTGGTCCGAGCCAGTCGTGCGTCCCCACCCGGCGTTCCAGTCCAGCCCGGAAAATATTCGAATCGATCGTGATGTTGTTGTCAAAAATGTCCTTCGAGTACCCGTACTCGGCCGTCATACGCGTCAGAGCATTGGGCCGGTATTCGGCGCTCGGATTGACAAATACCCGCTCGGTCTTGATGCGCGCCGTTTGCGCCGACGTCAGAAAGTTCAATTCGTACGGAGTGCGCGTTTGCGCATAACCGACAATGCCGTTGAGATTCAAATTGTTCGAAGGGCGTCCGCGTAATTCCACCGTGCCGAATTGTCGCTGCTGGACGGCATTGAGATTGGTCAGTTTGTTATAGACCTCCGAATCGAACCGGTAATTGGCGATCACTGTCAGAGGCGTCGACTGATAGCTGCCCTGCAGGCCGGGGGTCACCCGGAGGAACACGTCTTCCTGTGCCTGGGCGCGAGGCGTGAAAAACACGTTGTCGTCGTACACGACGCCCGTCGCCACCCAGGGCATCACATACCATCCCTCGGGCATGCGATCCGACGAACCGCTCATGGTTTCGATCGGCGAGCGAGGAATTCCCTGCATCACCTGGGCTGAGACGGTATTCGCGTTCAGGAGCATCGGAATCAACAGTCCCCAAGAGGCCAGTCGGAAATTCCGCATCGCAACGCTCCTGCCCCTGCACCGTATAAGCCACGTCATGCGGCAACGGCCGAGGCACAGTCCACTTCGACGGCGACGCTGCGGCGGAAAAGATGCACCGACAACACCAAGAGCCCTTTGCCGGCGCGCCGATCTACGAGAATGCCTTCCACGCCCGCGAGTGCTCCCTCGCTGATGCGCACTCGCTGACCAGTCTGCAGATAGGGATAGGGGGAAGCCGGCAATTCCGAGTTCACGAGGGAACGAATGGCATCGATCTCGACGTCCGGGATCTCTCCTGGGCCGCCATCTTGTCCTCCAAGCACCCCGACCAACCCTCTCGCTTTGAGGAGCTCCACATAACGAGAGCCGCTCAACGCATCGCGCACAAACAGATAACCTGGAAACAAGGGGCGGCGAATCCGGTGCTTCACACCGGCACGCCACGACCACACACCGATCGTCGGGAGGAAGACTTCGAACCCTCTGGCATCGAGCTGTCCCCTCACCAGTTGCTCGCAATGGCTGTGGGTCCATAGGGCGTACCACTGAGGGAGATGTTCGCCAAGGTTGGATGCCTTCACGTACGGCCTGTCGGCCATCGCGGGAAATGAAAAGGCTCCGCCCCCTTCGGTTTGGCCATGGTTCCCCATCCCGAACCTCCATTGCCTTTGATCCGCAGGCCGCCACCCCTTGTCGTACACAAATCTCGTACAAGAATCGTGACGGCTGCGCCTTTGTCGATCGGCTCAGCAATTGCTTAGCGGCCGGTCTTTTATCCCCTGTTGTCGCCACAGTATCGAATGCATCCAAGCTCGACTATCCGTGATGTCACTGAAACTGCAGGGGAGAATTGTGGAGGGCTGATCAGGAGAACTGCTGAGCGGGCTTCAAGGGACTACGCGAGCGGGAGCCAGGGTTGGGGAAGCGGGGCTGGCTAGAAGTTCCCCTAGTTCGAGTCAGGACTCTAGTTCGCCATAGTAAAGCATCTCACCTCGCGCATGTTCTTTTATAGAAAGGATCACCCACATGAAGATCGCTCAGTTGTCTCCGCTCTGGGAAAGTG
>DATJGE010000013.1:0-39583 GCA_035495295.1 Nitrospira sp.
GCGGAAACGTCGCCGATGCATAAGAAACCGCTCGCGCACAGCGCCAGCCAGAGCGAATTTATGCGCATGCTCATGCACACCTCCGTCACGCGGCATAGCAGCATCACCGTTCGATCAGTGCATTGCCCGTGGAATGACGAAGCCACGGCTATCTGCTCAGCAAAACCCGCCGACGCAGTTAGTTTTCGCCCGGCCCAGCCCGCGCACCTCTATGACCGGCGATAAAAGTCGGCGATCATCTGGACGACGTACGCCTGCTGGTCGTCCGTCAGTTCGGCATAGATCGGCAATGAGAGCACTTCTTCCGCCGCCCGCTCAGAGACGGGGAATGATCCTTTTTGATAGCCCAGGTCTTGATAGCAATTCTGCAAGTGCATCGGCAATGGGTAGTACACTTCCGTGCCGATGCCCTTTTCCTTGAGGAAATTTCTGAGCTCGTCTCTTTGGCGTACCCTGACCGTGTACTGGTTATAGACGTGAAAATTCCCCGCCTTGGTGACGGGCAACAGCACCCGATCCAGCAATTGGGCATCGGCAAACAGGCGCCGGTACCGTTCGGCATTCCGCCGGCGGCCCTCCGTCCACTGATCAAGGTACTTGAGCTTGACGTGCAGCACCGCCGCCTGCAGCGCGTCCAGCCGGCTATTGATCCCGACGGCCTCGTGCAGATAGCGCACCCGGCTGCCATGGACGCGGAGCATGGCCAGGGCATCGGCGATGGCGTCGTCTTCGGCGGTCATTAAGCCGCCGTCGCCGAATCCGCCGAGGTTCTTGGTCGGGAAGAAGCTGAAGCACCCAACATCGGCGAGGACGCCGGCCCGGCGCCCGTCCTGCGCCGCCCCAATCGCCTGGCACGCGTCCTCGATGACATGGAGGCCTCGTGGTTTGGCAATGGTGTTGATGGCGGCCATGTCGGCGCACTGGCCGAACAAATGCACGGGAATGACCGCCCTCGTGCGAGGAGTGATCGCGCGTTCGATCTGCCGAGGGTCGATATTGAACGAGTCGGACTCGACATCCACAAAAACGGGCTTCGCCCCAAGGCGCGAGACCGCCCCGGCAGTGGCAAAGAAGGTGAACGGGACGGTGATGACTTCATCGCCGGCCTTGACGCCGAAGGCCATCAACGCGAGAAGCAGCGCATCACTGCCTGACGCACAACCGACCGCATGGCGGCTGCCGATGTAACGCGCTGTCGCCCTTTCGAACTCAGCCAGACGCGGCCCAAGCACGAAACCTTGCTCGTCGCAGACCGCTTCGATGACCGACAGGACTTCGGCCTTAATCGTCCGATATTGGGCTTTGAGATCCAGTAAAGGGACGTTCACCATCGATTCCATTGAATGTGAAATGAGTTGCGCTCGGAGATCGACAGTCAATTAGGAAACAGATGGGTGCATCATACATGGATTGGTGACGTTTAGCCATTTCCTCGCACAACACTTCCGAAGAATCTCTGCCAACCTGCGCGATCTTCACAACGACAACACGATTGGTCTTCTTTGCCCCTGAAATCCCTGCAGCATGCCGATGCTGGCGCAGGAATGATTCGGTCCGGCAGCTTTGGAGGCGTCGCCGAGTTGCTTGGCCGCTCTCTCTTCCCCTCGTTACACGACGAGACCTTTAGGAAGCGCATCTTTTCTTTGTACAAAGAGGCAATCGCAATGCGCTGTATCTAACAATTTTTCTTTGCTGATCCTTTCAAGCTTGCCACTCTCCCCAAACTTGAAAGACTCATATCGCATATCTAGCAATCGTTGAATGACTTTACCGGTCACCTCTCGCCCTCTAAATGCGGGCGCGACCTCGATGTGAACCATGGGTTTGCAGTCATTCAGCAAGCGCTCCGCGCCACACAATATCTCTCCTTCAGCTCCTTCCGCATCAATCTTCAAATAATCAATGCGATTGTCGATGATCTGGTCAAGCGGAGACGCTTTTACACGAATGGTTTGGACTTCGTCAAAGTATAAGGCTGCTACCTCAGACGACATGAAGATGCTGGATGATCCAAGATACGAGCGAAGCACTTGAAACTCGAGTTCGGTTTGAATATTCCAGGCGGCGCATTGGATCGTTCTTGTTCGTGAGTAAAATCCATTGACATGTAAAGATTGCGCTATGAGCTTTGCCAAGCGTGGGTTTGCCTCGATAGCAGTCACATGACCGTGTTCACCTACCGCGTGACACGCCAGCAGCGAATAGTAGCCAACATTCGCTCCTACATCGACAACTCGCATGCCAGGTTGCAACAGTGTCTTGAATGGGCCGGAAATCCATGATTCCCAATAGCCATCTGCTGCAAGGTGCGGGGTTAACGAACGATCCGCTCCGTCAATGAATAGTTTAGTCACACCATCGTTCAAGACAATCAAGAGAACTCCGTCACCGAGATAAATAGGGTCAGGCCGCTTGGCCAGTAAACTCTTTGCTTGTTGCCTGATCATTTTGAGTTCCGGCAAAGCCGCCGCCACATTTTCATAAAATGCCCGCCAGTGATTATCGATCGCGAAATTAAGATTCCTGAAGGGTTGAGTAATTCTGGAAGCAAGAGATGTGTGTGGCTTTGAAAGCACGGCGTATACCTCATTGGCATATACCCTATTCCATTTACCAAAAGCCTCGAGATCTTCTTTTGCTATGGTCCCGAGCTTTCCTTTGTGCAACACGACACCTTCTACGTTAGAAGCGCAGCCTGTCGTATATCGGTTGAATTTGATCGCATCATTACTTTCAGGTAATTCTTCACAATTACAGACGATGACCTTTTCCCCACTTGCCTGTGCGGCAGCAATTGCATTGACTAGATACTCATCCATACGTGTCTATCCTTTTAACATTATTTACGAGAGCGCTCTCCAACGCCCACGTGAGCAAATTTTATAATATCGCTTTGCCGCACCCTACAGAATTACACGTTTGTGCTTTGCCATCATTCGTGTGTGGCTGGAGGTATCGCTCTGAGACGTGGAAATAGGATGGCCTGCCGGCTGGCCAGCTGACAGATTATGTCTTGAGGTGTGTAGCATGCTCAGCCGCGTGACGGAGACCATCTCTTTGCATCTGCGCCACGAGACATTGATATCGATGCTCCTGCTGACGAACAACTTCATAACAGTCATACTTCTTGGAGAGAGACATTCCTCGCCCCCCCATCGCCTTAGCTTCCTCATCGTGGTTTAATAGCCACACGATTCGATCACCAAGACCTTCGATATCCCCGGGCTCTTTAAGAAACCCATTGACCCCGTCGGCTACCACTTCCGCAGCACCATCCACGCAGGTCCCAACGATCGGCACTCCGCAACTAAGAGCTTCGAGGTATACCCGAGGCAAACCCTCCCATCGAGACGTTAACAGGAAAACGTCCAAGCATTTCATGATCTCAGGAACATCGCGACGCCATCCGGTCAACGTCACCGTTTGCGCGAGCCGCAGCCGCCGAATCTCGGCTTCCACTGCTTGACGCAGTTCGCCATCCCCTACCATCAGAAAATGTGCGTCCGTCCGTCTTTGACAGACGTACGATGCAACCCGAACGAAATCAACCGGAGCTTTTTGAGGTTTGAACGGAGCAACCATGCCAATCAACGGCCGAACGGGATCCAGACCGAGGCTACGCCGTTTGGTATGACGATCGATTCGAACGCTCCGCATTGCGTCAAGATCGATTCCGGGCGGCAACATCGAGGATCGCTCCCCTGTAAACAAGCCAAGAGCGATGCCCTGTTGTCTGTTGGCCTCCGAGTCGGTAAATACCCACTGAGTAAATGTTGACGACCACTTCTCCACCATAATGAGGAATCGCTTGAGCAGCGGGTGCTGAGCCGGCGTAAACCCGAATCCGTGAACGGAATGAACGATCACAGGAACCCCTGCCAGTCGCGCAGCCCATCGCCCGAGAATTCCTGCCTTGGAACTATGAGTATGCACAATCAGGGGACGAATTCTTCGCAGCAGTCTCGTCAACGCCAGGAGTGCCGTGAAGTCCTTGAAGGGACTCATGGCCCGCACAAGTGACGGAACGCTATGAAACTCCACATCCGGCATCTTGGTCAGATCTCCGTCCAGTTCTGCTGTCTCGCCTCCGGTAACAAGAACAGGGCGAAATTTTGACCGATCGAGATGCGCTACCGTCCGCAGCGTAATTTTTTGCGCCCCCCCTAACTCCAACTTTGTAATGATGTGACAGACGGTGTGCACGATAGATTCAGGCGGGGATGGCTTGAGTGCCCTGCACTCGAAGCCGTTCAGCCAATTGTTTGCCTTGGCCGATGGCATCTTCCATCGACGTATGTTCCCAGCGACCGTACCGCCCGATCGAGTAAATCCCGCGTCGCTCTAATTCGGTCAGAATGGCCGGTAGCGCGCGGGACCGATGGCGGTCGAAGTAGACATACGCGTAGTGTAAATCTTTGACGTCGGCAACGACGATCTGGTCGTCTGGCTTGAGAATCGAGGCCCGCTCCATGCCCTTCCTGGCGCGTGCAAGGATCTCCTCTGTGGAATGCTGCTCCGTCGGCTTGTGCGAGATTTCCACATACATGGAACTGCAGCCGGCCTGCCCCAACGCGGGGGAAAAGTTCATGGGAAATCCGATGCGGTAGAACGGATATTCGTGCTCCGGAAAGTAGAGCCAGTGCTTGTCCGAGATCTGCTCGCGCGCCACTCCCAGGTTGAGGTTGTACACGGACACCCAGCGCAGTCCTTCGGCAGCCTCTTTCAAGTGGGCGGGCATGTCGATACAGCGCCGGAGCAGGTCAGGCACGGGGATCGTCGAGACGAGCGACTCGTAATGCTCCGTGCGAATGTCCCCGTCCTCGCGACGGCGAAAGATCGCACGGCGGCGTTTGCTATCCACTTCCATGAGTTCCATGCCGTTGTGCACCGTAGGGATGCCGGACAAAAACGACTCAGGCAGCACCCGAATACCATCGGCGGCGGGATATTGAAACGATGGATTATAGCCGAACGCTTTATCCTTGATGCCCAAAGCCCCGTTGACGACGTCTTTAAGTTCCGGCTTCGGCACGAGCCACGAGACCCAGTCGGACGTGAGTTCGTCCAACGAGACCTGCCACAGTTTTTCGTTGAAGGGCACCATGAAATGCTTGGCCATGCCCTCCCCGAGGTTATCCAGGATCCATTGCTTGAACGACCGGTCTTTCAAGGGCGCTGCCGGAGCCGTCAGCGTGGCAATAAAGCCCAAAAGACATTCACGGATGACTTCGGGCGGCAGGCCATGCGTATTCACTTGGAACGGATATTCGGTATACGTCTCATGCGAATAGATGAACGACTTCCGGCGATGAGTCTGCAGTTTCCCCGCCAGCAGGCGCTCGATCAACGCTTTGATCTCCGGCTGACGGAAGTGCAGCAGATGGCCCGTGTAATCGAAAGTAAAGCCGTCTTTCCGATACGAGCGGCAAAGGCCTCCGACCTCCATCTCGCGTTCATAGAGCCGATAGGAGCCGCCCGAGAGATGGTAGGCCGTGCTGAGACCGGCAAGGCCGGCGCCGACGATGACGATCATGTTGCGGTGGATCCTTCAGGATCTGGCGACGTCACGACTGAAGGCCGACGTGCACGGACATCGATCCTTTTCAGTGCCAAGGTCGAGCACAACAAGGTCGCGACCGTAGCGAGACACAAGCCCCAGGCCGTGTCCGGCCCCACGAGCATCAACAAAAGACCGACGCCTCCGACCAGCGCGGTCGCCGCATAGCTGACGAGCACAATGTGCGGCACCGGCATTCCCCAGTGGCGGAGACGAATCGCAATGTGGTCGGGGCTGCCCCAAAAGATGGGCAGCCCACGCTGATAGCGAATCCACATGACGAACAAGGTGTCGAAAATCGGGATGCCCAGGATAAATACGGGCGTCAGCACGGAGAGCGGATGCTCGCTGGGATACTTGCCGATCATGGCCATGGCACCCAGCAAAAGCCCGATGAACATGGCCCCGGCGTCGCCCATATAGATCCTTGCCGGCCGCCAATTGTACTTAAGAAATCCGATCAAGCTACCGATCAGCGCGGCGAGCATGAAAAGGATCATTTGATCGCCCTGCATCCACGCCGCGATGAACAGACCGGTCGCGCTCACTGCACCGACGCCCGCCGAAAGCCCATCCATGATGTCGAGCAGGTTGAATGCATTGATCAGTCCGATCATCCAGAGCACCGTCAATGCCAAGTCGACCCAGTCGGGAAAAGCTGCGATCTCGATCCGAATGCCACTCTTGATCAACACGAACACGGCAAGCAGTTGTCCGGCCAATTTGGTCCAAGGCGTTAACACGCCGAAGTCGTCGATGAGCCCCAGCATGACGACAATGGTGCCGCCAAGGACGATGCCAAGCACGTCGTGGCGAAATTCGAATGTGAAGGCCAGGCTCATGAGGAACGCCAAGTAGATGGCCAAACCTCCAAAATACGGGACCGGCTCCTTCTGGTGCTTGAGCCGTCCATCCGGCGCATCGACGATGCCGTATTTGAGCGCGGCCTGCCTGGCCATGGGGACACCATACAAGCAGAACAGAAAGGCCAATGCCGATGTGAGGAACAGGAAAAACATCTCTTTCATCCGCTCAACGAGTGAAGACGGTATCCTCCCGACCAACCGTCAATCCATCATGTGCCAGCTCCTTATAGAGTCTTGCCAGACGCAAGCCCCACTGGCGAAGCGAATAACGCTCCTCAACTCTCCGCCTTGCGGCACGCCCCATACGGGAGCGAAGGGCCGAATCTTCGCAAAGTCGCCTCAGCTTTTCCCGCCACTCCCCCTCGGTAGATGCCAGAAATCCTGTTTCACCATCGGAGACGATTTCCTGGTTCACACCTACGGGCGAAGCGACCGCAGCCATGCCAATGGCCATGTACTGAAGAAGCTTGAGCCCGCATTTTCCTTCCGTCCATGCATTCGATGGCAACGGCATGATTCCGATGTCACACCCTTGGAGTACTTCGACTTCCCGATCTAATTCCCACGGTCTAAAATCACACTCCAGGCCGGGGATGCGTGGCGGCCGCGAACACACCACTCTGAATGTAATCAAGCCTTCTTCGCGTAACTCCCTCAAGATGGGCGCAACTAAGGTGAGGTATTCGAGATTGTATGCGAGTCCTGTCCACACTACTGTCACGGGTTTAGGGTCGACTCTCACGGCCAACGGCGACTCGACGTGAGCAGGAATGAATCGCATCGTATCGACGACGGTCGGAATCAGACGCACACGGCTCGAGTATTGCCTCGCAAACCTTGCGAGTACCTCATTGCCGACAATCACTGCTGACGCCATCCGTAACAAGCTTGGCATCTTCTGCCGATGCCCCCACGTCAAATAAATTGCGTCGTCAAATTCGATGATGACCTGATATCTACACTTCACAAGTAGCCACTCGGCGAAAGGAGGCAGATACGGGAATAATTGCCCTTCGACAACAACCAAGTCGGCCCCACCGATGGCCACCAGGCGGCACACTCTTCGCGCAAAACGAATGGCCACATACGATACCTTCGCGAACACACGAACCACGAACGACCTCAGCTCAAGAATTTTCCAATACGTTTTCCCAAACAAGGGACACACAGTGCAGTGAATGCTCTCTTCTTCCAGATAAGGCAGAAATTGAAATATCCTGTATCGGCTGGTCGGACCAATGATCGAAGATTTTGCGAAATACAAGACCTTCACGGGCACGAACCTCATGCATCACAAGCAGTTGGCACGACGGCATGCGCCAACTCTGAGTTGACGTCCCTCTGCCGTCGATGCGCATCAATAATGGCTGTCAGGCGGTCTCCCATCATGCACCCGATGCGCGACGGTGCGAGCTTTGCCCCAATCGAGATTGCGGCTCTGGCACCTTTATCCGTGGCTTGTTCTTGATGGTTGAACACATAGCGCATCCAATGAGCCGCCTCATCGATATTCGGCTCAGCCCACACATTCCCTTTTTCATAGACGCCATACGTTTTCTCGAGCTCACGAAGGGAGTAAGACACCGGGAACCCCAGATCGTCATTCAGATAATCCGTATTCCCTGAATAGTTAGTTGCAATGACCGGCTTCCCTAAGGCCATGGCTTCTGCAATAGAAAGCCCGAAGCCTTCAGATCGATGGAGTGAAACGTAGGCATCGGCCACTGAAAGCAGTCCCAGTGTCTCTTGTCTTGAGCCACGCTGATTGAGAAGCAAGACGTTGGCATTTCCAACAGATCTCGCAAGCCTCTTGCAATCCACTGGATTGATATCGGCGTTGTAAAATTTCACCACCAACTGCACTCGCTCGCTCGGCAAGAACGCTTGCTTGAAGGCTTCGAGGACGCCGATCGGATTCTTGCGGGCAAAGGTGCTGTAGTAGTCAAATATGAACATAAACACGTAGGCGTCTTCTTTGATGCCAAATTCGCTCCTTCGAAACGACCGGTTCAGGCGGATTTCAACCGGGTGGGGAATGCAGATGACCGGAATAGGTGCGACAGCCCTAAGCGCTTCGCAAGAGAACCGGCTTGGTGTCCATACTTCGTCAACACATGCAAAACGATCATGCCACTGCTCCGGGAAACGGGGTAATTCCCATACCCAGTACCCAATCGTATACTTGTGATCGAAGTATTCACTGCCGACAGCGCGATAAAACTGGTGAAACCTGTTGGCGTTTACATGAACGAGGTTGAAATTGAATGGCGTATCACATCGCGGCGTCGAATCTGGCCTGGGTCGTCGCCTTGGGAAGCATCCCAGGGGGATATCGTGAAGCGCGTGAGGGATTTTCGCGAGACTGATCGCGCGAATATTCTGGCGAAGTGCCTCGGCAACGCCGCCCTCAGCGGATATGGCGCCGGAAACGTTTATGCCGACTTCACAGGCGTCCCAGCTCGAAGCGGGTTGATGACGAAGGGAGACATGTGCGGCAACCGTAGGCGAAATGACCGCTCGTAACCAATCTGCAATCTTGTGAAAGCGGTAGAGACCGCCCTCTCCGAAGAAGAGCGACACCACGCCCCTCAGCGAGAGGGGCCATTGTAGACCGCGTCCCACCATCATCTCTGCGCAAGACGAGACATCCATCGCACATTCGCATGGTTGATTCGCGCGAGCATGCCCGCAGGCTCACGTCGGACAGGACGCCATTCTTCAGACTTATGCGATTCCATCTCTGCCTGCGTACCGAGGCAAGAAGTCAACATACGTTCCCGACTGCAACCTGCTGCGTCCAGACGCTCCATGCCATCATTCGATCGAATTCGGAACTCGTCGTTGGAAGCAGGGCGCGCCGCCGCCGATCACCCAAGTACTTTTTGGTATACCTCTAGAAGTTGTGGCACATAGTTGGACATACTGAAGCGCTTGGCTCTCTCCAGCCCTGCCAGCGATAGTTTTGTCCTGAGAGCATGATCGGATAGGAGTAATTGCATCTTGGCTCGAATGTCCTGGATGTTATTCGGATCGACATACAAGGCCGCTTCTCCACAGACCTCAGGAATGGATGACACATCCGACGCGATGACCGGACAGCCAAAGTTCATGGCTTCCACCGGCGGCAGGCCGAATCCCTCATAGAAGGATGGAAATATGAAAAAATAGGCCCCAGCGTAGAGACAGGCGAGGTCCTCACGGGAGACGTAGCTAATCATCCGGAGATTCTTGACAGCATCAAGCTCCCTGAGTTCCTCTTTCCAGTAATGGTTCCTCTTGCCGACCAGCACAAGAGGAACATCCGTATCCAGTCCTGCATAGGCCTTCGCCAATCCCGCGAGATTCTTGCGTGGCTCGATCGCGCCGACATATAAGAGATAACGACCTTGCCGGAGGTCGTGCTTGCTCAGGCAGTGATCAATCTTCGCCTCATCGACATCCTGTTTGGCTAATGCAGTGGGCTGATACAGCACACTGATTCTTTCGGGATCGACATCGAAGAAATCCAATAGATCGCTCTTCGCACTCTCCGAGATGCAGATGAGGTGGTCTGAGTCACGGATCGCATTCTTGATGTTTCGATAGAACCCCGTTTTATCTTCCAGCGTCATGTGCGGGAGGCGAAGCGGTATAATGTCGTGAATCGTGGTAATTGTTTTCGCCTTACGAATCCTGATCGGCAGGGGAGATGTCGCATGCCATATTTCAATCCGATCTGGGTTGGGGACGTACGTTGTCTTCCCCCACCATTTCAGGAAGGCGTTTGAAACCTGGTAGCAATCGCCCAATGCGTACAGCTTGACCAGGGGAGCAACTTCGTCGACAAATCTTCCCGCACTGACCCGTTCCACAATCCGACCCAGCTCGAGCGGTTTCGGTCGAAACCCGACGCCTGTCACAGCTTTGAGTGCGCTGATAGCGTACGAGGGGCTGATGGATCGGCGTCGTTCCCTTGTCGCATCGAAAAACAGGACCTCATTGAGCAACGGTTCCCGGCTTGTCCGACTGCCGGAGAGGATGCTCACGCTGGCCTTCAGCGCTCGAAGCGCCTCCAGCAAGGTGATGCCGTATGTACTGATACCGCTCCCGTGCCGCAACTCGAGATTGTAGCCGTCAAGGAGAACACGGACTCCCTCGAGATTCATTCGGTCACTTCCTCATCCCTGATACGCGGAATGCTGGAGGATCACCTATCTGTTGAACATCGACAAACATTCACTCATGGCACCGGTCCACGTCGAGGGAACTAGCACTGCCTGACGAAATTCCGCGCATGCCTGATCCATCGACCGCTTCAGCTTGCTTTTAAGGGCCGCCCGGCGCACGCCCGAATGCCCTGAGCTGTTCACGAACTTGTTCCAACCATGCCGAACGGCCTGTTCTCCTATCCCACCGATCAAGAGATCTCTGTACAGTTCAACAACATATTCCCCAGCTTCTTCCCATTTTCCAAGCCTCGTCATGACCTTCAGATAATCAACACTCAACCGCATGGCATGCTCGCTTGTAGTGCTGGGTGACGCGAGCGCCAAACGATACACACGGGCGCTATTTGCATAATCATTGCACTCAGAAAGCAAATACGCCACAAGATCCAGACAATCTGCATCTTGCAGATCGCCAGCAGGCAGGTGTTCCAGAAACGACTCCAATTTTCGTAGGATCAAGGGGCGCGGATGTTTTTCGATTGCCATCGCTTCGATGTAATACCGAAACAATAGCGTATAGAGTTGCAGGCTGTTCTCACCGGGGCCCTTCTCCACGTAGGTCTCGAGCCTCGAACATACGCCGGCGACCTTCCGTGCTTGCACAGCGAGAACCGCCTCCGTGTAGTCTCTGATCACTCTTGGCAAATCCAAATCCTGCCAGTCAGGGAATGCGGCATTTCGTCGCTTCAGAACACATGCGATCGGCGCGAGGATCGAGATCCCTACAGCGCTTGCCATCTGTCCTGACCGAAACGATTCCATCAAGGCGCCGTGGGGGGTATGCATCATGAACGGAGAGGGATAGCGCCTTGGCTTCACGGCATTCCCGGGATGAGCCCAATTAAACGCGAAATCGACGTTACCGACGACTTCGAACCCTCCGAGCGCCATGATTATCTGCTCAAACAACTGTAGGTCCAAGGCATTCACCCCCGGAAGAAGATACGGGGGACGAGTCAGGCAAAACTCTGTTGTAAGGATTGCATGTCCGCCGATGCGCAGCACCCGGCCCAACTCACGAAAGACCTCCCATAGATCTTTCAATGTAGGAACATGTCCAATGTTGGAGCAGCACCAGGCAAAGTCCATACTGCCGTCGGGAACCTCGAGTCGCCGCATGTCGGCATTTTTGACCTCGACTTTCTCGCGCGGATACTCGATGGGAGACGAGGCATGGACCGCATTCATATCGTCAACGAGGGACGGTGACGATGCCGGTTCTTTCGAGAACAGATCTGTGGCCAACACCGATTGGCAATGCCGTGCAAAGTAAAAGGTCAGAGGATCGTGCCCTACGCCCAATCCCACTCCGCGTTGGGTACCGTCCAAGCAGCCGCATAGGTCTGCGCACTCGGCGATAAACTCCCACTCCCACCACTTACGAAAATCGTGACGCTGCACATATTCAGCTGGCATACAACGCGAGAATCGAGATGGTGCCCTCACCGTCAATTCACCAACATCACCAAGGCACACGCACGGCCTCTGCTTCGCGGGCATCAAGACTCCCTCATTGACGTGCGACAGCATTTCTTGGATCCCTCCCACGGCACGGCTTCGTCGAGCAATTCTCCACCGCCGGGTTCGTCAACACGGATGGTGTCGTTACACGCCTGCGGTTACGGAATTGCCAACAAGTTGGGATTTCTCATACAGGGGAACAATCTCGTTAGGGGTTCCTTCCCCGACCAACTTCCCGTGATCCAGCCACAGCACACGATCGCATAACTCCCGAATGTCACTCGTTGAGTGAGATACCAGCACAATGGTGGTCTTGCGGTTTTTGAACCACTTCATTTTTTCTCGGCATTTGGCCTGGAAATGAAGATCGCCCACCGCCAAGATTTCATCGATCAAGAGGATGTCCGGGTCCAGATGAATGGCAATCGAAAATCCCAGTCTTGCGACCATCCCGCTTGAATACGTCCGAACCGGTTGATCGAGAAACTCTTCCAGTTCACTGAACGCAACGATGTCGTGAAGTTTCGCCGTTACTTCTCTCCGGGTCAGCCCGAGCAAAATGCCGTTGAGCACAATGTTCTCCCGCCCCGTCAAGTCATAATGAAATCCAGCGCCTAGTTCCAATAGAGGACACACATGCCCGCGCACATTCACACGACCGGCCTCTGCCTGAAGTACTCCGGCGATCAATGCAAGGGTGGTGCTTTTACCTGAACCGTTCGGCCCCACAAGACCGACTGATTCTCCCATTTCCACTTCAAATGAGACGCTGTGCAACGCGAGAAATTTTTCCTGTTTGAATGCCCGAACGGTTTGGGACAGGCTGAGTAACGATGCCTTAAGCCCTCTGGTGACATGAAGGTAGCGCGGGTACGATTTAGACACATTATCGAAACGAATAGCGATCATATGACCTCGGCAAACTTGGGCGCTAATTTTGAGTAGGTGAGATAACCAGTGATCGCTGACACAATCGCCATCGTGCCGGCAGCAAGCATGCCTCCCCCGCTTAACGTTCCGGTGAGAAAGAGTTGCTGCCAATTAAGAACCAGCGGGGTGAAGGGGTTGAGATACATGTAGAGACGGTACTCTTCCGGAATCATGGAACTCGTATAGGCGATCGGGGTGAGGTAAAAGAGGAATGCAATGAACAGGATGGTGAGCCTGTCGAGATCGCGCAGGAATAGGTTCACCGACGCGATGAGAAGGCTCATGCCATAGACCATGACAAACTGTATTCCAATAAGAAGCGGAAGACCGATGAGCCACATCCAGGTCGGCGCGACGTGGTAGATGGCGAGAAAGATGAGGATGACAGGAATTGAGAGCACAAAGTGGAAGCCATCGCTCAGCACGGCTGATGCCACCAGAGCATGACGCGCGAATTGGACCTTCTTCAGCAGCGAGGCATTGGCAAGGAAAATGTTGGGTGCCGTACCCATCGAATGGCTGACCCACTGCCAGGGGAACAATCCGGCGACAAGAAACAGCGGGTAGTCCTTGATCTGCACACGCATGAACACGCCGAAGGCGAGATAATAGACCGTGGCGAACGCCAAAGGATTGAGCACGGACCACGCGTAACCAAGCCAGCTGTTCTTGTACCGGCCCTTTATTTCCTTCTCAGTGAGTACCACAATGAGATCGCGAAGATACTCCCGCCGTCGAGGGGCGGCGACGCGATCTTCGTGTAAGGCGTCCATCGCAAGATCTCTCATCATGATCCGTAATGAACTCCGCGAGTACGAACGTGAGTTTCAAAAGTCTCGTCGATAAAAAATCACACAGGACAACGCGAGCAAGAGGCCGACATAGAACAGTCCATAGAGCGTGGCCATTGACTGGTAGGCAAGCGAAACGGATACTCCCGCTGCAGCCTGTCCTTTGATATTGAGCATCTCGAGATTCGGACAAAGATAATAGATCCCGGTCAACAGCACAGTCGCGACCTCATTCTGACTTTTCTCTGCAATCCCTTTCAGGTCCGGGGTCAAATGGCCGATCACATACAGGCCCATCGTCATGGAAGCGCTCACCATCGCGGAGCTGAACGTTGAAAATAACAGCGCCAGCGCGGTCACAACCAACAGCTCCACAAAGATTAACTCGACCGCCTGCAATAGCGACACGCTGATGGACCCTCCGCTCCACCAGATCGTGGACAGGAAGACCAGCAGCATGACGCTGAGGTTGACAAACAGCGTCACGACCAGCCCAAGGTACTTGCCCAACAGAAACCGCACCCTGCTGATCGGCCGTGCCATGATGGTATAGATGGTCCGACGTTCGATCTCCTTGCTGACCAAGCCGATGCCGACAAACACGGCGATAGCCACCCCGATGAAGTTGATAGCGGCCAACCCCATATCGGTCACAATTTTCTCCTGCTCCCCCATCGATAGGCTGCTGAGCAATATGGAGGCCGCGATGAGAAGTCCCGCGAACAGGAGAAGGTTGTATAAAATCTTGTCGCGAAGGTTTTCACGAAAGGTGTTCAGCGCAATGACGCCGATGCTGTACATATCAGCCCTTCAGTTGGACCTGCTGCACGAAGAGCTCTTCGAGCGACCCCTTTTGAGGAGTCACTGAAATGAGTCTTCCTCCGCCGGACCGGATCGCCGTGATGGCCTCATCAAGCCGCTCTGGCTCCGGCAGTACGATAAGGCATTGATTGCCCCTGTCTACCACTCTCGATATCAGTCCTTGAATGGGATCAAGTTTTTTACTCTCCAGCCCTTCACAGACCACCTCGACGGACCGGGTCCTCTGATGCCCGACCAACTCATTCACTCGGCCAGCGGCAACAACCTCCCCTTTGACGATCACGGCCACTCGATCGCAGATGGTTTCCACATCCGGAATAATGTGGGTGCTGAAAAACACCGTCTTCCCCTGCTCGCGCAGATGCAAAAGCAAATCGCGGACTTCCTTTCGCCCGAGCGGATCGAGGCCCGACATCGGCTCATCAAAAATGACCAACTCAGGATCGTGAATCAGCGCTTGCGCGAGTGCGATACGCTGCAGCATCCCTTTCGAGAACTTTCTGAGCTGCCTCGCTCTCGCTTCCTTGAGCCCGAGGGTTTCAAGAAGCGATGTGATCCGTTGAGTCAGTTTTGCTCCACCCATTCCCGCCAGCCTTCCATAAAATCGGAGAAATTCGTCAGCAGTTAAATAGTCATAGAAGTAGGGAGACTCAGGAAGAAATCCAATACGGCGATGAGCCTCCACATCGCCGGCCGGCGACCCGAGCACTTCGACACGACCGCTGGTCTGCCGTATCAGACCGAGCAGGATCTTCAATGTCGTCGTCTTGCCCGCGCCGTTGGGACCCAGGAATCCGAATATTTCCCCCTGTGTCACCGAGAACGATACTCCGCGCAAGACTTGGATTGGCGGTTCCCAGGGCCAATTCGCTTTAATCGTTTTCGTGAGGTGATCGATGACGATGACGTCCATTGCTGCCCTTCTCACCTTCTATACACTCGCACACGTTCTCGCAAACCCGGGCTCTTCACCGAACCATCTTGGGCTGACAGTTCATATCGTCCACCGAAGGGCTCTTCGGGGATCGTTGCCAGGATGCCGGAGCTGACAAGGTCGTCCAAGGTTCTCGGCAACGAACCGGACCGTGTCCGGTACAATCCAACGGCTCTTTCGAGATCTCGAACATCCCGTTCGGCCATCACTTCGCGAATGCGTTGTGCGATCCCATTCTTGAGCTGCTCATCATGTGTTTGAAGATAGATGCGCTGCAACAAGTCGAGGGCGGCGCCTGGATCGTTTGCCTCTACCGCCATTCTGGCCGCGAGACCGGCAAGCCAAGGCGGTGCTCCAGGCTGTAACGATGCCGTTCGGAAATGTTTTGCTGCGGATACCGGGTCTCGCAATTCAAAGTAGTAGTCGTAGCCGAGAGCAAATGATAACCGCCATGCGGTGGGATTCTGCTGGACTCCCTTGGTCAGAAGCGCGATGCTTTCTTGGACCAATCCTGCCACGACACCCAACACTGTGCCGGTATGTTGATAGGCATGAACGAATTGCGGGTCCAAGTCCGTCAAGACATCTGCGGCATGATAGGCACCCAGATAGCCTTCTCTCGTTTGTTGTCGTCCGGACAAGCCTTGCACCGCTTTCAGCCAGAGCAGATCGGCTGCGATCTGTCGATACCCAAGCACGGCGACCTTGAGATAGTCCCCTTTGGGAAGATAGGACAATTCCGCCGAACCACCTAAGACTTGGCGTTGCTTGTCGACCACATAAAGGGAGAAGAGAGCTCCGCCTCCCAGCAGGGCGATCAGAACGATCATCGATGGCCACTTGTCCACCCCAAACGTTGCTCGGCCGGTCATGTTGAAGATGTCTTTCGTGTCAACAGCGCTTCCAGATGTGACACGTCCACCTGCAGGAATCTTTGCTCGAGTTCGTTCGATGGCCGCGCATGAAGCTTCTGCTGCCTTGTTACAATTTCCTGAAATTCTTGCTGGGCTGCTTCGCGCCGTTCCGATTCAGCATACATCCGAACCAGGATCTCCCGAGCCGGCAAAAAATTCGGCTCCAGTTCGACGACCTTTTTGAAATATTGCTCTGCTGTATCCTGCCGCCCCAGCCTCAGCATAAGTCGTCCAAGTTCCAGCCGGTGTGAATAGGCAAACGGCTCCAGCTCAGCAGCCGCTTCGTACGCGTTCACGGCCTTCTCAAGCCACAAACGATCATTGTCGACCAATTCGATCCCGGATCGGGAAGAGGCCTGCGAGGCCGAGACGAATCCCAGCAATCCATGAAGCCGCCCGTCCAACGGATTCAAGGCAATCGCCGTCCGTAATTCTTCGATCGACGCTTGAGCCATCGCCTGATCATGAGACCGTCGGGAGAGCTGAAAGTACGCCCCAGCCAGCGAATTATGATAAAGAGACTTTCCCGGATCGAGCACAATCGCTCGCTGGAAACTGCCGATGGCCCGTTCTATCTCTTGCTCTTTGACGAGGCGGGCTCCGGATTCATAGAGGTGATAGGCAAGCCCCAATCGAATCACATGCGCACTCAAGACCATGATCACGACGACGCCTGTCACGGCCCAGACGGCTGGGCGCTGCACTGCCACAGACGCGCAAGGCATATTCGTGCGACAGAGCGTTCGGCCCAAGATGACAACAGCCCCGCAAAGCGTCAGAAGGATTGCGAGCGCCGGTTCATGAAGGTTGGAATCGACGGCTGCCTGCGTGAGGATCACCACAATCGCGCCGCACATGCCGACGGCCAAGGCCCGTTGCCTACGAGTCAGTCGTTGCCGAAGCAGCCACAGGGCATCACGTACGACAACCACGATCCCTAGCAGGAAAATGGCGAGTCCAGCTAGACCGAGTTCAATGCCTATTTGAAGATATTCATTGTGAGGCGTGTACGCGATTTTTCCATATCGAACAATTTCCTCTTCGACCGGAAAGGCGTAACGCGGGTACGTATACTGGTACAACCCCATGCCAATTCCGAACGGATGTTCGATCATCTCATTGACCGCGCTTTGCCACATCTCCCAACGCGTATAGGCCGCCGGATTGTAGACGTGTTCGGCGACCACTCGATCTCGCATCGGGTTGTGGAACAAGGAAACCAAGACTACGAGAAAGACAACTCCGATCAAGCCTCGCCGCCCAAACCTCAACCCGATCACCAACGCCGTGCCCATAACCAATGCCAGCGCTCCTCCCCTCGAGCCAGTCAGGAAGAGCGCCACAAGCAGAATGCAGAGAACGACCAGCGGAAGAGTACTGTCGATCACTGCCCGCCAAGTGGCCCATGATCTAGGCCGCCACCACTGGCCATAGCAGACATACGCCACCATCAGGACAGATGTTGTCGCCAGATAGCCGGCTAGGAAATTTGGATTAAAAAACGTCCCGATTGGTCTTGGCGTCCCACCGCTGAACACCTGAACGAAGGCCCACATCGCTTGGGCTAGCGCCAATCCAACCAGCACTGTTCGCAACGTGGCCACATCTTCCCATTGCTCAATAAAGGCGGCAAGAAGATAGAGCAATCCCGCATAGCCTAGTAGCACCGTCATCCACTGCACGCTTTGATTCGTATAGGGAGACCAGAGTGTCGATGCAGCACTCAATCCCAAAAACAGCAGGACTGGCCGTTCAACTGACAATCGAGGAATGACTACTCGTCTTGTCCTGATGACGCTCATCCAGTAGATGCCGAAGACGGTGAGGATCAGCAACCTGATGATCATGGCCGCGAGATGAGTCGTTCCCCCCTCGAGCAAAGGAGAGAAGAGGAGGAGACTACAGACGAACAAAAGCCCGAGGCTTTTCAGATCATGGCGATGGCGCGGGAATGCCCACATGTGGCGTCAATGCGGTATGCTCGGAGAACTAGAAGGCTACGTCGCAAGTGCAATACTTGGTTTGGTTCAGACGAAAAAACAGGGTGGGGACCCCTCACGGGATCCCCACCCCCAGGGCCAGTGACCAACAACTACGGTACGTTGGTCACGTCGTTCTTGACGTTGTTCATGGTCTTGATGTCGTCGATAGACCACGTGTCGCAGTACGTGTCTCCGTCAATGTTCCCCGTGGCGACAGCCGTGAATCCCGTTGCAGCAGGAACCGTACCGGTGAGGCCAGAGGGTGTAAAGGTCTGACAGGCAGCGAAGCTGGTACCTTGGAGAGTCTGGGTGCCAGGAGTTATCGCGTAACTGTAACGCTGGCTTCCTGTGCTCGCCACCACAAATCCTATCGAGCCAAAGTTATCATGATAGGTGTTGTTATCACCGAAGTACGCCACTTCGGAGGTGTAGATGCCGGCCAAGTTCCCCTTGGCCTCCGATTGCTTCGACTTCGCCTGATAGGTCATGAAGTTCGGGATGGCGATCGCCGCCAGAATACCGATGATCGCGACCACGATCATCAACTCAATCAGGGTAAAACCCTTTTGACCTTTGAACTTACACATTGCTGCTCCTCCTTGTTGTTGGTTCACTAACACGTCCATTGCCAATTTCTTCCGCGGGACTCACTCGTATGCCGTCACTGAGCCGTAGTAGCAGGTTCGGTGCCGAAGGAGAGCACCTGACCGCTGCGATGACCTACATTCATTTTCAATGGTTTAAGCGCTCAAGGCAGACAAGCGCGTACCGACACCACCAAAGTGGTTACCAGCTTCTGCTCAGATACGCCAAATATTGTCACCCGATTGGACAGGGACGAAACGGGACGGCGGCAGAGCTGCCTACGTAGTTCCTTGGCAAATACCACGGCTCACGGTTTTCCGGAGATTTGTGTGTCTCGAGATCGTTTCGATACAGGAACGCACAATGAGATACGGTGCGTGGTGGTGAGAGAGAAGGAGCGGATCGCCGTCGTCTATTGAGCGACGGGCAGAGAAGGTTTTTGGCCGGCGACTCTGCGCTTGGCCTGTTGGATGCGCTCTTCCTGGGCTGGATCTCCCAGCCCTTGTTCCCGGAAGCGATCCATCAGTTTGAGGTTGGTGGGATCGAGCTCCAGGGCATGGAGCCAGGCCTCACGGGCGTCGGAGGTTCGTTGCTGCTTCGCATAGATGTCACCGAGGTGCTCATAGATCACCGGATCATCGCCCACGAGCGCCGCGGCGCGCTTGAGTTCCACGAGCGCCTCGGTCAGCTGGCCCGACTTGAAGAAGGCCCAACCGAGGCTGTCGACATAGTAGCCGTTCTCCGGCTTGAGCGCGACGGCTTGTTTCGTGAGAGAGATCGCCTGATCGATCCGGATGCCTCGGTCCGCGTAGCTGTAGCCGAGGTAGTTCAGCGCGTCGGCGTGGTGCGGATCGAGCGTAATGGCCGTTTCCATCGCCAACACGACGTCGTCGAAGCGGTCCAGCTTGTCGTAGGCGGTTCCGAGATTGAAATGGAGATCGGCATTCTTCGGATTGTGGCGGATGCCCTCGAGAAACACTTCGGCGGACTTCTCGTACTGCTCCTGTTGAAGGTAGGCCAGGCCCTGCACAATATGCGACTCGGGCTGCTTAGGGTTGAGCGCAATGGCGCGCCCGAGGTGCTCGTTCGCTTCGGGGAATTGCTTCAGGCGATAGTACAGCACGCCCAGGTGCAGATGCCCCTCTGTGAAGCTCGGATCAAGTTGGACATTGAACGTATACGTGTCGAGCGCCTTTTGCGTATCCTTCGATTCTTCGTAGATGTAGGCGAGATAGTCCCTGACTTTTAATTCCGCCGGACGGACCTTGAGAATCGCGTTCAGGCGCTCGATCGCCTGCGGGTATTCTTTTTGTTCCCCATGAATGAGCGCCATCCGCAACTGCGCGTCCAGATCCGATGGATCCTCGGCGATCAGATCCTCCAGCTCCTTCCTCGCACCGGCGTAATCTTTCGCGTCGACATAGATCCGCACAAGCTGATGGCGGATTTCACGGTTGCGCGGATTCACATGCTGGAGATATCGCTTCAAGACAGCGACCGCACGGTCCTTGTCATGACGGGCTTCGTGCATGGACGCCAGTGCCAGATAGGCCGGCTCGAACGCATTGTTTGCGGTAATCGCGCGCTCGAAGCTTGCCATGGCCTCATCCACTTTTCCCGTTTCGAGCAGAATGCGCCCGAGGTGATAATGTCCCACCGCATTTTCCGGCGACCGGGCGATCCCCGCCCGCATGGCCTGCTCGGCGTCGGCCGGGCGCTTCAGATTCAGCAGCAGCAGTCCTTTGGAAAAATACGCGTCGCCCGCATCCGGCTCAAGCTCGACGGCGCGATTCAACACCGTCAGCGCCTCCTCCCCTTTGCCTCCGCCGGCGAGAATCCCCGCCATATGCGTCAGCATCCGCGCATCGTCGGCGCCTCCGTCAGCGACTTCCTCGGCATACCGCAGCGCGTTGGGCATATCGCCAAGTGAGAAATGCAGGGTCGCCAACCGCGCCTTCACCGATAATGCGGAGGGGTCGGCTTTCAAGGCCGCCTGATATTCTCTGAGAGCGAGTTCGGAATTCTGGGCGAGCTCCGCCTGGTAGCCCAGCATGAAATGATAGGCGGCAGAGGGATCCGCCGGCCGAGCGGCGGTGGACGCGGCCTTCGGCGTCTCCGCCAGTTCGGCACGCGCCACGCGGGCGGGTGGAGGTGATGCGCAAGCCAAGAGGACGCTGAGAAACACGACGCCGCAGAGGCAGCGCACCGAGCGTCCATCGACGGCATCGGTATAACATCCTCTCTCTGTCATCGGACGGCCCAGCAGTGATTTCATAAGGTGAGCCGAAAGCACTTACCGATTATACGAAGCGGTCATGGCAGGGTCAAACGACTTCACTTTTGTCGAGGCTTTCAAACTTAGCGTACCGGTCATGGAAGAACAATTCCTTTTTTCCGATGGGACCGTTGCGGTGCTTGCTGACCAGGATGTCGGCGATGCCTTTCCGCTCCGAGTTCTGATCGTACACGTCTTCGCGGTAGATGAACATCACGACGTCCGCGTCCTGCTCGATCGCGCCGCTTTCCCGAAGATCGGCGAGCATCGGAATCGGCGGTTTCCGCGCCTCGACGGCCCGGCTGAGCTGCGACAGGGCGACCACCGGCACATTCAACTCCTTGGCGAGCGCCTTGAGGGACCGCGAGATGTCGGAAATTTCCTGCTGGCGTGACTCGGCATCGCTGCGCCCCTGCATGAGCTGCAGATAGTCCACGACCAGCAAGTCGAGGCCCCGCTCGGCCTTGAGCCTGCGGGCCTTGCCGCGCATTTGCTGGACGGTGATTCCCCCCGTATCGTCGATATAAATGGGCGCCTGTTCCAGACGTCCCGCCGCCTCGGCCAGACGCCACCAGTCCTCTTTCTGGAGTTTTCCGGTGCGGAGCGCGTGCGAATCGACGCGCGCTTCGGAGCTGAGCATGCGCAGCACGATTTGCGGCTTCGACATTTCGAGGCTGAAGATGCCCACCGACGTTCCCGCATGGAGGGCTGCGTGGGCCGCCATGCCCAGCACAAGGCTCGTCTTTCCCATGCTCGGCCGTCCGGCGATCACGACCAGGTCGGACGGTTGGAGCCCGGCCGTAATATCGTCGAGGTCATAGAACCCAGTCGGCACGCCCGTGACGTGCTCTTTCCGCTTCGAGAGCTTGTCGACCAGATCCAGACTCTCCTTGATGATGGCATTGATGGGACTGAAGGAGCGGTCCAGTTTCCCCTGAGCGATGCTGAACACGGAGCGTTCGGCGAAATCGAGCAGTTCGTCGATCGGCGCAGTCCCTTCGTACCCGCGGGTCAGCACCTCCGTCGACGTGTGCAGCAATTCGCGAAGCAGAGCCTTATCGCGAACGATCTTGCTGTGGTAGCGGATATTGGCCGAGCTGGGAACGCCTTGGACCAACTCGGCCAGATAGGCGGCACCGCCCACGGCTTCGAGCTCGCCTTGCGCCTTCAGGCGCTCGGTCAACGTAATTTGATCGATGACCTCGCCGGTCTCCGACAGCTCGAGCATGGCACGATAAATCTTGCGATGGGCGGTTCGGTAAAAATTCTCCTCCACCACCAGTTCCATCGCTTTGGCCATCGCCTGGTTATCCAGCAGCACCGCGCCGAGCACGGATTGTTCGGCCTCGACGTTCTGCGGCGGAAGGCGCGGCTGGGACAGATCGATGCCCGGCATGGATTTCATGTTGCAGCTCCCCGGCGCTGACGAGAGCGCCCAGAGGCCAGCAGGGCCTCGCGTGACAGTTTTTTCATGAGCGGCCGGTGCGGGCGCCCGTTCCGCCGGGCGTCTGGCGCAATCCGCTCGAACAAGGCGACATGTTTCTGGTCGACTCCCGGCGCCCCCACGACGACCAAGGCCTCGGCGCCTTGCGCCTGCGCGGCGGCGAGTGCGTTCGACACGATCGTCTGCTCGCCCCCCTTGACGATCAGCTGCGCCACCCGGCAACGGCCATGCCGCAGCATCTTGGCCAATTCGATCACCACACGCGCCGACCGTCGGGGGCCGGCCACGACATAGTCGAGTCGCGGGGCGCTGCCGCCGGCCTGCGGAATTTCCACGGCCCGGAACAAATGGTCCACGTCCAAGGCAAACCCCGTAGACGGAAGGTTTCGGCCGAAGCGCCCGATCAAATGATCGTAGCGTCCGCCGCCGCCCAGCTCGGCCCCGACGCCTGACGCGAACACGTCGAACACGACACCGTCGTAATACTCGAACCCGCGAAACTCGCCGAGATCGAGCAGCAGGGCATCGCGATGACCGGCAGCACAGAGCAGTTGATACAGCTGGGCAAGCCGGTCGAGCGGCGCCATGAGCGCCGGATCGCCGCTGGCGAGCGCGCGGCCACGGTCCAGCACCTGTTCCTGCCCGGTCAGTTCGGGCGCTTCGCGGATGGCTTTGGCCGTGGTTTTGGCGATGCGCTCGGCCGCGAGGAGCTCTTCGAGCCGCGGAAGATCTTTTCGGGCCGCTGCCTGCTCCGCCCGCTTCTGTCCTTGCGGCGACAGTCCCGATCGCGCCAGCAAGCCCTTGATAAATCCGACGTGACCCAGCGCGATCGTGAACGCACGCAGTCCGATCGCCTGGAGACATTCGATGAGCAGACTGATGATTTCATAGTCGCCCGTCACGTCGTCGACGCCGACGAGCTCGGCGCCGACTTGGAAAATTTCCCGGCCACGGCCGGCATGCTCAGGTTCGTACCGGAAGACCGAGGTGCGATAGGAGAGTCGCTGTGGAACGGCGTCGCCCGTCAGGCCCATGCCGATCGTGCGCGCGACTTGGGCGGTGGCGTCCGGCCGCAGCAACAGCGTCCGTCCGGTCGTCCGATCGATGAATTGGTAACAGGTCTCCAACAGCTCGGCTTCAAGGCCGGGAGCGAGGACGTCGAGATACTCAAAGGTGGGCAGAATGATCTCATCGTATCCCCAGCGCGACACCTGTTCGAGGAGCCGTGACTCGATACGGCGGACTTGATAGGCGGCATGCGGCAGAATCGTCGCCATTCCCACGGGAACGAGCGAGCGCTCGCGCGACGAGAGAACGTGCTCCGGAACGGCGCGCGGCTTCGGAGGCGCAGTCGTCATGATGCATCGCTGGCGCGTGCGAATGTTTCGGCGAGAAGGATCCAGGCTTCAATCATTTAGGTCAACACGTTGGCGTGCGACGTCAGGACAGCGCAGCCACTTTGACCGACAGAATGTCTTTACTCGATTTAATGGTGTTCAGGACGTCGCCCGGAAACGCCTGGTCGGAGCCGATGATCAACAAGGCATTCCCGCCCCGCTTCTCGAGCGCGCATTGCATGCGGACAATGTTGATGCTCCTGTCGCCGAGGACCTTTCCCACCATCCCGATGACGCCGGGGCGGTCGATGTTGTGGATGAACAGCATGTGGCCTTCAGGCACCACCTCCACCTTGAATTGATCGATTTCGACGACGCGCGGCTCCTTCTTATGGTAGAGCGTTCCCGCCACGAGATGCGATTGCTTGCCGGCTTCCACCCGAACGCGGATCAAGCTGGTGAAATCGCCGGCGTCGCTGCTCTTGACCTCTTTCACTTCGATGCCGCGCTCCTTGGCGACGATGGGCGCGTTCACGTAGTTGACCGGCGCTTCCATGATCGGCGTCAAAAGCCCCTTCAGGACGGCAATCGTCAACGGGGCGATCGAGAGATTAGTCACCTCGCCGCTGTATTCAACCGTCACCCGCTCGAGCCCGCCTTCACACAACTGCGTTTCGAGTTTGCCAAGCTGCTCGGCCAACGAGAGATACGGCTGCAGCCTCGGGAGGAGCTCCGGCGACACCGACGGGATGTTGACCGCCCCCCGAGCGATGCCCTTCGTGAAGTAATCGACGATCTGTTCGGCAATGCCCACCGCGACGTTTTCCTGCGCTTCCGTCGTTTGGGCGCCGATGTGGGGAGTACAGATGAAATTGTCGAGCGTCAACAACGGGTGGTCGGCCTTGACCGGCTCCTCTTCGAAAACGTCGAAGGCCGCCGCAGCAACGCGCTTGCTCTTGAGCGCCTCATAGAGATCGCTCTCATGAATGATGCCTCCCCGGGCGCAGTTCACGATCATCACACCTGGCTTCATGGTCGCAATAGCCTGGGCGTTGATGAGATTCTTTGTTTCGGGTGTGAGGGGCGTATGGACAGAAATAATGTCCGCACGGCGAAAGAGCTCGGATAGCGGGACGATTTCGACGCCCATTTTCTCCGCGCGCTCGGCGGCGAGATACGGGTCGTAGGCGATCACTCGCATGCCGATGCCTTGGGCCAGCTTGGTGAGATGGCTGCCGATCTGACCGACGCCCACGATGCCGAGCACCTTGTTGAACAGCTCGACGCCCATGAACTTGTCTTTTTCCCACTTCCCGGCCTTGACCGAGGTGGTGGCCTGGGGAATCCGGCGGCTCATGGCGCAGATCATGGACATCGTATGTTCGGCGGTGGTCACCGTATTGCCGCCCGGGGTGTTCATCACGACGATGCCGCGGCGGGTCGCGGCCGGCGTATCGACGTTGTCCAGGCCTGAGCCCGCACGGCCGACGACTTTTAATTTCTCCGCCGCGGTGATGAGCTCTTCCGTCACCTTCGTGCCAGAGCGGACGATGAGGCCGTCGGCGTCTTTGATCTCCTTGAACAACTCCTCTTTCGGCATTTTAGACTTCACCATGACGGTGAAGCCGGCCTGCTCGAGCAGCTCAACGCCCTGTTTCGAGAGACTGTCGCTGACCAGGATCTTCATGCGCACCTGCCCTATCCTTCTTTGCGTCCTTGCCTACTTGGCCATCAGCAGTTCTTGCGCCTTGGCCACGCCGCTGCCAAGCTTGACCGGATGACCGAGTCCCTTGAGCACCATCTCAGTGGCGGCGACCGCCGTAATGACGTCGAACCGGTCCGCATAGCCCATGTGTGACAGCCGGAAAATTTTCCCCTTCAAATGGTCTTGTCCCCCGGCCGCCGTGATGCCGTACTGCACGCGCAGGTTCTTGTAGACGGCTTGTCCGTCGATACCTTCCGGCGCCGACACCGCCGTCAGGGCGTCGCTGGGCGACTCCTTGGGAAACAGCGCCAGGCCCGCGGCCTGCATGCCCTCCCGCATCGCCCGCGCCAACTGTCCCTGGCGCGCGAAGATCTTCTCGAGTCCTTCCGCCTTGAGCATCTTGATCACTTCCTGCAATCCGATGATCAGGGAGACGCTCGGCGTAAAGGCCGTTTGATTTTTGACCTGGTTCTCACGCTCCTTTTTGAAATTGAAATAAAAGGCCGCATTCTTGGCCTTGTCCGCATGCCCCCAGGCTTTGTCGCTGACGCTGACGAATGCCAGGCCGGGCGGCAGCATCAGGGCCTTTTGCGAGCCGGTGATCACGACATCGAGGCCCCACGCGTCGGTCTTGATGTCGAACACGCCGAGCGCCGTAATCGCATCCACGACGAGGATCGTCTGGTCATGGGCCTTCACGATTTCGCCCAACGCCTTCACGTCATGCGAGACGCCGGTCGAGGTCTCGCTCGCCTGGACATAGACCGCCTTGATGGCGGGATCCTTTTTCAGCGCATCGGCCACGAGCTGCGGGTTGATGGCATGGCCCCACTCGACCTTGAGCTCGGTCACCTGGACGCCGAAAGTCTTGCAAATCTTTCCCCACCGCTCACCGAACTTTCCGCCGTTGATGCACAACGCCTTATCGCCGGGGGACAAGAAATTGGAGACCGAACCCTCCATCCCGCCGGTTCCGGACGCCGCCAGCATCAGCACGTCGTTTCTCGTTTGATACAGCCACTTTAACCCTTCGCGGGCTTCGGCAAAGACGGGGTCAAATTCGGGAGCCCGATGGTGAATCATCGGCCTGGCCATCGCGAGCAGGACTTCCGGTGGGACAGGCGTCGGACCGGGAGCTAGCAGATACCGCTTGAGCATTGACGGATCCTCCTGGAATGGGAACGCGCGATTGGGTTAGGAAGGGCCGACGATACCACCGCCTTCCGAAGAGTGTCAAGGCAAAGGACGGCGCGGTTTCACGCAATTTTCGATTGATGACTTTGAGAGATGAAGCGTTGAGGCGCGGCCGGTCTGCTACCAAAGAAGGGCCTCATCCCCCGTGCAATTCCTTGACAACTTTGCCGTCCGTCGATAGTCTAGCGGCAAGGATGATGCTTATGCGATTCTCTCTAGCCGTCGGTATTCTATTGTGGTCCATCGGGCTGGGCCCCGGCGTTTCAATCGCACGCGCCGAGTCCCATCTAGCCTCACCGGCCGTGGACACCGCGTTCGCGGCTCAATTGGAGCCACGCGGCGATGAAGCGGCCGCCGATCCCGCCGATGAACCCGATGCGAATCTCGTCCCCGTGGAAACCGAACTTCCACCTGACGCGCAATCGGCCGTCGGTTCGACTCCCGACAGTCGTGTCCCGCATGCGGAAGACCTTCTGACGGTCACTCCCTCGCCTCAGTCGCCGGCCGCGCGCTTTGCGGATACCTTTGATGTGCCCGCCGAAACGGGGCAAACCGCGTCACCGGCCGCCGCCTCAGGAGCCGAGGAACTCTACAATGTGCCGATTGTCATGGATCACTCCGTCCAAGGCCATATCCGCTACTTCAACACGGCCATTCGCAACCGGTTCGAGCAATGGTTGCTCCGCTTGAGCCGATACCGTCCTCTCGTTGAAACGATTTTTGCGGAGTTTCACTTACCGAGTGATCTCGTCTACCTCTCGTTGGTCGAAAGCGGATTCAATCCCTACGCCTACTCGCGGGCCAAGGCGACCGGTCCATGGCAATTCATGAAGGGCACGGCAAAGGTGTACGGTCTGCGCGTCGATGCGTATGTCGATGAACGGCGCGATCCGATCAAGTCGACGGTGGCCGCCGCTCGATACCTACGCGATCTCTATGACTTATTCGGCGCATGGCCTTTGGCCATGGCGGCGTACAATGCCGGAGAAGGCAAGGTCATGCGGGCGCTGCAGAAGGCTCAGGCGGAGAGTTTCACCGATATTTCAAAAACCCGCTTGATCCGGCGCGAGACGAAAGAATATGTGCCGCGGTTCATGGCAGCAACCATCATTGCCAAGAATCCCGACCGCTATGGATTTCCGCAACCGCCGATTGCCCCTCATCAATTTGAGGAGGTGGTCGTGACAAGGCCCTTGCATTTCCATGCGATCGCCAATGCGACCGGCGTGCCCTATTCCGAGCTCAGACTCCTCAATCCGGAACTCCGCCGCGATGCGACCCCGCCGGGTGACGAGGCCTATCTTCTGAAAGTCCCCGTCGGCACGAAGGCCAAGGTCGAACAGCTCTTGGATCGCGTGCCCACCTACAAATTCCCCTCATTGCCCAAGTCGCAATTGGCATCAGCCAGCTCGTCCCGCTGGTACAAGGTGCGAGTGGGAGATACCCTCGAAAAAGTGTCCCGCCGTTTTCGGGTTCCGCTCAAGACCCTCAAGACGCGAAACAACCTCACCGGCGCGACCATCAAAGCCGGCGATTTCCTCGTCATCCGATAATCACTCAACACAAAGATTTTGCGCAGACAGTACCGCGCTGAGGCAGCCGGCGCACGGCTGATTACGGCTGTTTCGGCTTGCTGGAGGGAACAGGCGGCGCAGGCGGAGCCGAGGCTTCTTTCGGCTTGGTGTCGAGGACCTTCGTTCGAATGGTGGCCTCGCTCGTGAAGGGCGAGGCGGGGTAATTCTTGATCAGTTCCTGATAATACGCCAAAGCGCCTTCAGGACGCGATTGCGATTCCTCAAGGCGCGCCAATTCAAACAGCGCCTGATCTTTGAGCAAGGCCCCCGGCGTGTCGACGATCGCCGTGAAGGCCTTGGCCGCTTGGTCCCGGTCCCCTTTCAGGAGATAACTGTAGGCCAGACGCTGCTGGACGAGACCGGCTAGCGCCTGATTGCCTCCATACAGCAACAGGAAGCGTTGGTACGTGTCAATGGCGGCCGGCAGGTCGTTGGCTTGGGCTTGCACATTCCCGAGATGAAACATCGCCAGCGGAGCGGCTGCCGTGCGCGGATATTGTTCCACGACTTCCCGATACTTGGCCATGGCCTGTTTCAAGACATCGTCGGCGTGTTTCGGGTCGGCAGTCGCGCGCGCCATGACCAGGCTCGTCCCCTCCCGGTCAAGCGCTTCCGCCTTTTCGGACGCTTGGCGGTCCATCCAGAATACCCCGCCCACGGCGGCGGCTGCGAGCAGCAGCACCGCGAGACCGACTAGCAGAGGACGGCGGTACTCTTGAAGACGATGCAGTCGATGCTCCAAGCCGCTCAGCAGATGCGCTTCGTCGACCTCAAGCGTTTTGGCAGGGACTTTGATGCGGTACGTCATCGATGCAGTAACCGGACGGCGCCCATTTCCTCAAGCTGTGCTCGCGCCTTATACTAAGATCGTCGCGAGCTTGTCAATGGAACCACTCAGCCCTTAGAGATCCACTACGATAGCGCTTCTGCGCTCGATGCCTTCCGCCGCCTATGTTTGAAGACTACCTGGCAGAGTTGGCCGCAAAGCATTTGACGCGACGGCTGCTGCCCCTGGACTCGGGCACGGGTCCTGTGGTTCGTGTCGGCGGTCGCGATGTGCTGTTGTTTGCGTCGAATGACTACCTCGGTCTGGCCGTCCATCCCGACGTGGTGGCGGCCGCCGTCCGGGCGACTCAGAGCTACGGCGCAGGATCCGGCGCGGCGCGGCTGGTGTCCGGATCAATGCCTCCGCACCAAGAGCTCGAGCAAGCCCTCGCCCGGTTCAAGCGCACCGAATCGGCAATCACGTTCGGTTCCGGGTACCTCGCCAATATCGGCGCCATTCCGGCGCTTATCGGACGTGGCGGATTGATTCTCGCCGACCGCCTCTGTCATGCAAGCCTGTTCGACGGCTGTCGTCTGAGCGGCGCGGATCTCCGCATCTACCAGCATAACGATATGGAGCATCTTGCGACGCTGCTCGGCCGGCGACGCAAGGCCCGGCGGACGCTGATCGTGACGGACGGAGTGTTCAGCATGGACGGCGACCTGGCTCCGCTGCCGGAACTGGCGACTCTCGCGCAGGCTTATGAGGCCGATCTCTACGTCGATGACGCGCACGGCACTGGCGTCATGGGAACCGATGGCCGGGGGACGGTGGAACACTTTGGTCTAGAAACGCGCATTCCGCTGCGCATGGGGACGTTGGGAAAAGCCTTGGGGAGCAGCGGAGCGTTCATCGCCGGTCCCCAGTCATCGATCCACTATCTCCTGCACCGCTGCCGCTCCTTCATCTTCGCCACGGCGCCGCCGCCGGCGTCCGCGGCCGCCGCGGTGGCCGCCCTGCACATCGTGGAGCGGGAGCCGGAGCGGCGCCGCCGTTTATGGAAGAATCGCGAGCGCCTTTTCACAGGGCTTCTTGGACTTGGATTTACGCTCGGCCCGACGGTCACTCCCATTCTGCCGGTTGTCATCGGCTGCGCTGAAACCGCAGTGCGGCTTTCGGACGAACTGCTGGCCGACGGCCTGTTTGCCCCGGCCGTCCGTCCGCCGACTGTCCCCCCTGAGACGAGCCGCATCCGCGTCACCGTGACGTCGGAACACACCCCCGCGCACATCGATCAGGCCCTCACCGCGTTCGAACGAGCAGGCAAACGGACCCGCGTCCTCTAAACGGATCGCGGTTGAATCCGGAGATTTGATTGCTTTCTCCGGTTCTTATGGCATCATCACGACGACATGAGGCGTCGCCCCTCATTTCATCCTTCCATTAAGGAGCTGTCTTCATGGATATCTCAAAACTGCTGACGTTTTCGGCTAAAGAAGGCGCATCGGATTGCCACATCAGCGCCGGCGAGCCGCCCATGATCCGCCTCCATGGAGACCTCAAGAAATTGGACCACCCGCCGCTGACCTCCGAAGAAACGCACGCGCTGGTCTATGACATGATGAGCGACGCGCAGCGAAAGAACTTCGAGGAAAAGCGCGAATGCGACTTCTCGTTCGAGTTGGGCGATATTGCCCGGTTCCGCGTCAATGTTTTCGTGCAGAACCGCGGACTTGGCGCGGTCTTCCGAAACATTCCCACCGAAATCATTCCGATGGAGAAGTTGGGCATGCCCCCGGTGGTTCGCCAGCTCTGCGACAAGGAAAAAGGCCTCATCCTCGTGACCGGCCCCACAGGCTCGGGGAAATCCACAACGCTCGCCGCGATGGTGGACTACCTGAACAACACCTTCGAAGGCCATATCATCACGATCGAAGATCCGATCGAATTCGTCCATAAGACGAAGAAGTGCCTGGTCAATCAGCGGGAGTTGGGCGTCCACACGCTGTCGTTTGCGAATGCGCTGAAGTCCGCGCTCCGCGAAGACCCCGACATCATCCTCGTCGGCGAAATGCGCGACCTCGAAACCATTCAGCTCGCTCTCACCGCCGCCGAGACCGGCCACCTCGTCTTCGGCACACTGCACACCTCGAGCGCGCCGAAAACGATCGACCGCATCATCGACGCCTTTCCTCCGGCTCAGCAGGCGCAGATCCGCACACAGTTGTCGGAAGCGCTGGAAGCCGTCCTTACGCAAACGCTGCTGAAGAAAAAAGCCGGCGGCCGCGTCGCGGCGCTGGAAATCATGGTCGCCACGACCGCCGTCCGCAATTTAATCCGTGAAGGCAAACTTCATCAGATCCCCGGCATCATGCAGGCCAGCCAGAAAGACGGCATGCAGACGATGGACATGGCGCTGGTGGAGCTGGCAACACGCGGCGTGGTCACGAAGGCGGAAGCGCAATCGCGGAGCATGACGCCCAATCTGTTCGGCGCCTCCGCCTTCAGCGGAGCAGCGTAACCGGATAGCGACGCAGGGAGACGACGATGGACATTCGCACGCTGCTCAAGGTCATGGTAGACCAGGAAGCCTCCGACATGTATTTGACCGTAGACTCGCCGCCAGCCTACCGCATCCACGGGTCCACGCAGCCGGCCAACATGCCGCCGTTCACGAACGAGCAGCTCGAAGCGCTTGCACTGGCCCTCATGCGGGGACAGCAGCGCGGGGAATTTGAAGAAAAAATGGAGATGAACCTGGCCCTTTATTACAAGGAGCTGGGGCGTTTCCGGGTGAATATCTTCCGCCAGCGCGGCAACGTGGGGCTCGTCTTCCGGCACATCAAAGCCGAAATCCAAACGGTTGAAGATCTGCGGCTGCCGCCCATTATCAAAGACATCGCCATGACCAAACGTGGACTCGTGCTGGTCGTGGGCGCGACCGGTTCAGGTAAATCGACGACGCTGGCCGCGATGATCGATCATCGCAATTCCATCCATCCGGGCCACATCGTCACCGTGGAAGACCCTATCGAGTTTGTCCATAACCACAAAAAATCGTTGATCACCCAGCGGGAAGTCGGATTCGATACCCTCTCGTTTCAGAATGCACTCAAAAATACCCTCCGCCAGGCGCCGGACGTCATCCTCATCGGCGAAGTCAGAGATACGGAAACCATGGAAGCCGCCATCACGTTTGCCGAGACCGGACACCTGTGCATCGGCACGCTGCACTCGAATAACGCCAATCAGGCCATCGAACGCATCATGAACTTTTTCCCCGTCGAGCGGCACGCGCAAATCTACCTCCAACTCTCGCTGAACCTCCGTGCCATCGTCTCTCAGCGGCTGGTGCCGTCCACGGACGGCAAGCGCGTTCCCGCCCTCGAAATCATGATGGACACCCCTCGCGTCAAGGATCTGATCAAGAAAGCGGAGGTGGATACGCTCAAGGAAGCGATGGAGCAAGGTGTCGACGAAGGGTGTCAGACCTTCGATTATGTCTTGCTGCAGTTATATAAGGAGCAAAAAATTTCGCTGGAACAGGCGCTCATCAATGCCGACAGTGCGAACAATCTCCGCCTGAAAATCAAGCTGGAAGGGCTCAAAGGGGACGACGCGATTAATGCGCTTCTCGACAAGGGTCCTCACGCGACGGGCGAGTCGCCGTTCAAGATCCAAGGCGGCGCACCCGGCAACGTCCGTCCCATCCGCAAGTCCTAGCGGCCCGTCGCAGCAACGCTATTTTCCCGAAGTCATGTCCTCCCTCTGCGCTTCGAGATACGCCGCAATTTTCTCCAAGGCCAACGCGCTTAATTTTTCGCCGTACCAGATCGGCATCGTGTCAGCTGGGTATCCAGAAACGACGAACGACCCCGGCTCAACGACCGACTCGACGATGTATTCGTGAATCGTCGTCGCCCGGCCGTGATAGGCGGGATCTCGGAGCCGGTCAAGGCCGGTCGTCCCGAGCCACAAAGGCGGGCCCACGCGGCCGTCCGCTCCGGCAATCCCCGGGATGCGATGACACACCGCACAGCCGGCGCGTGTGAAGATGACTGCCGTCGATTCTTCGCCGGTGACCAGCGGCACCATGTCCGGCGCGACGACCGGCACTGGACGCGCCTTGGCAACGGGAGCGTCGCGGGGCGACCACAAGGCCCACAGCAGTCCGAAGACGATTACGCCGAGAAGCAAAATGTTGATCCGTCGATCAGACATGAACGGCGATCTTCGGGAGGAGCGAACGGCCTGCCTGGTAAGAGCAGGCGGCGGCGGAACGCCTTGGTGATTTACTGGCTCGCGGTCATCGCACAGCGGAATCCGATCGTACGATCTTCGAACTCCGGCTCGGCAGAAATCCGGGCAGTCACGCGTAAGGCCAACGGGAGGTCGGCCCAGGACCCGCCTCGAATGACCCGCTTTTCGCCTTGTCCGGGACCGGTGGGATTCTTGTTTGGGCTGTGCTGGTAGTAATCACGGTCATACCAATCAGCCACCCATTCGGCCGCATTTCCCGCCATGTGATTGAGTCCATACGGACTTTTTCCACCTTCCTTCAATCCATGACGCACGCTCATGCCTTCGAGACCGCTGGTGACCGCTGCGAGAGTGATCGCTTCACTCACCCAGAGACCTCGGTTGTAGTTGGCGATGTCGACGAAGGGCTGCATGGAGCCCCAGGGATACCGCCTGCCGTCCGTTCCGCGAGCCGCCTTTTCCCATTCCGCTTCGGTCGGGAGCCGTTTTCCGGCCCATTTGCAATAGGCGTCCGCGTCAGCCCATTTCATTCCAACGGCGGGCCGGTCTCCCACGGTCGTGGCCGCTTCGTCATCCCATGTCGGCGGCGATTCATGCTGACTCGACTCGAGAAACTTCCGATAAAGCCCCAAGGTCACTTCGTATTGGTCCATATAATAGGCGTCCAACTCGACAATATGTTCTGGACGTTCATTCGGAAGGCCGTCGTTGCTGCCCATCGTGAACGGTCCGGCCGCAATGAGGACCATCGGGGCGCCGTCCCTGCTTTTCACTGTTTCTACGGCCGTCATCTGGCCGTCTTTCGCCTGAGGCGGGCCGGCTGCGAGTGTCAATGCCGCCGCGGCAACAACAGCAAGCGACCAAGAAATCCCCAACCCAGCCATAAGGCCCTCCGGTTCCTCGCTCTCGTGAGGGGATGCCATACACCGCCAGGGCCAGTCTACCCAGCTTACGAGACAAACTCAATGGACTACGGGGTGACCTCTGCGAGAGGAGGGTCAAAAAAGATTTGGATGAGGTCAGTAGAGGCGGACGGATCAATGAATCGCGGCAGATCTCCGGTTGATCGATTCGATGATTTCATCACGGAGCTGCTCAACCGCCGCTTCTTTCGAAATGACGGTGGTCGCACCGGCCGCGGTCATCGCTTTGCGCGTATCGTCGTTTGCGTATACTGACAGCCCCACGACCACGACATGCGGATACACGCGCTTGATCAGCATCGTCGCTTTGATGCCGTCGAGTCTCGGCATATTGATGTCCATCACAACCACCGAAGGCTTCAGCACTTGGACCGCTTCCAACGCTTCCTCGCCATTACAGGCCTCGCCGACCACTTCGAAGTTGGGGTAAGTCGCCAGAATCGTCCTGAGCGTGTCGCGGACGCTTTCCACGTCATCCACCAACAGGACACGGATCACGTCCGGCCGTCCGGGCACCCGATGCATACGACGCGATACCTGAGACATTGTATGCCTTCCTACTCCTCCAGGCCGATTCGCATGAGTCGCCGCTGGCGCTCATGCCGAGCCTGAGCGGTTCGCTGACAGTGGCTAAGGGTCCAGGACGGCCGTTAGCAGGCCATCCCTAGTCTGGTAGACGCCTCCAGTGACGACACCTCGGAGAATACCTAGGCAATTTCGCAACGAAACGCTTGTCGAACAAACCTGCAAGGCTTCGAGCAGCCGCTGCCCCACCAAGCGTCCTCATTCGCACAGCTCGTCTTACTCGAAGGCGCCAGGAAGTCGGCAGACCCTATAATTGTCGCATGCTTCAATAAACTAGGGAGACCCCTAGCCGATGCAATCGCCGGCGGCGCCATACTTGCTATGTTCTGTACTATACACGAGATCAGGAGACGCGTCAGGAACCGGAGGCAGTGCATGCAGCAACAGTACAAGGGGCATACGATTGAGTTACTACCCAGTGCGGAAGGTCTGATGTGGGCTTGCCAATACGTGATTATGAAGTTTAACCAGACCGAAATTGCAGGGTTTCCAGACGGTAATACCTACGACACTCGAGAAGACGCAGAGGCCGCTGCGCTTGCGAAAGCCAAATCGCTGATTGATGACTCTCGAGTGACGAAAGATGCCTTGGGCAGCGGTATCTAGCGGTATCTAATGGCGGCCGCAGAATGCTTGTCCCTGTTGGCGACAAGCCATCCTCGCGGAGCATGATGCCCTAGGTAGGACCCGCCAGCGCCCCGCCGATATCGCAGGCGACCAGCTGCATGGCAAGGCGCTTACCCAGTTCGTGGCCCTGACGAAACGCGCTATCGTGGGCAGTCATCGGCGACGCACGACCTCATTCGGTGCCGGCGGCAGATGCAGCGTCGGAAGCGGGATGAGGATACTACTAGATTGTTGTGAGCGAGTCGCTATGCCGATCGGATCGGACGTTCTTGTCTTTATCTCGGCGACGAGGGCGCTGATTCAGTCGCTCCGCCACCATCCGCTCTCGGACGAAGAACGGGCGGAGATCGAATCCTGCCTTCGAGAGCTCACGACCCTGCTTCCTCAGGACGAGAAGCGCCACGCGGCATAGCGTCTCGAAGCCCATTGCCGCACTTCACGCATGAGCGCAGCTGGCGTCCAGCCGCATATGCCGCGGAACACGGTCACGTCTTTTGAAGCAGGACTTCCGTCGATTTGAAGAACGCCGTCACCTGATCACCAGGCACCAGCTGCAGATCATCGGCCGCCTGGCGAGTGATCGCAGTCGTGAGCTTCCAATTGCTGGCATCGACCGTCACCGCCGCCATGGCCTGACCTTTCTCCACATGCGTGACGCGGCCGCTGACTTTGTTGCGCGCGCTGATCTTCATGGCTCCGGCATCGCCTTTCGCAATCATGCCTTCAGTTGCCTTCACGAGCGCAATGACCGCATCGTGCGGACGAAGGCCCAACTCCTGGACGGCTTGGTTCGTGATGGCTGACGTAATCGTGTGACCCTGAGCCGACACCGTCACGACGCTCATCGCCGCTCCCTTGTGAATTTCGGCGATAGTACCGCTGATCTGATTTCTTGCACTGACCTGACTCGCAATTCCTGTCGCCATAACGCCTCCTTGTGTCCTCAACGCTGATTGTGTTTTCCAGTTTTTATCTCTGGCCGGGCACTCAGATGCTCAGCGGAATAGACAGCGTGAGTTCTGCCCCCTTACCGGGCTGGCTTTGAATAACCACTTTGCCTCCCAGCCAACGGACGCGCTCCTGAATGGTGGCGAGCCCGATGCCCTTTTTCGCGCGGAGTACCTGGGTCAGGTCGAACCCCCTGCCGTCGTCCACGACCCGCATTTCAACGCTGCTGTCCAAGCCGACCAACGTCAGGACTGCCTGCGTCGCGTCGGCATGTTTCACGACGTTGCCTAAACTTTCTTGAACTGACCGGAACAGGCACCGGACGATCGGCTGAGGAAGGTCCGCTCGGACCCCGCGCTCACGAAACTCGATCGCGACGCCAGAAGAGGCTGAGAGTCTTTCGACATACCGGCACACCCACTGAACAAACGGACGCTCCTCGAACTGAGGAACGTCCAGTTCCATGGCGAACCCGCGAACGCCTCGCACGAGCGCCTCGAGACGGGCGCCAATGTCCTCGACCCGTTGCCGCTCTCGGCCGTCCAGATCGCGCGCCAGCGACCGGATGTCTGTGATGCAGGTATCGAGAGCCTGACACGGATCCTTGTCGAGCTTCACCGCGATGCGGCGGCGCTCTTCTTCAGGAGCGCTGAGCGCCTTCTCTGTCATGAATTGCAATTCCTCATGGTTTCGCTCGAGCTGAACCTGTTGCAGCTTGACCTTCTCTTCCGCCGTCCTTCTCGCGCTGACGTCCTGAAAGGCCAATCGCAATCTTGGCGCTCCGCCGAAGCCTCGCGCCGGCTGGATGATAACTTCTGCGGGGAGGGTGACGCCATCCGCCCCCTGCAACACAAAATCCGCCGTCCGCGCCCGACTCTTCGCGAGCACCTCACGGCATAAGAGATCAAACCGATTGACATCTTTCGTCGCAATGAAGACATGAAAATTGGGCAGGTGATGGCTGGGGCTGAGACGGAGCAGCGAGATGCCCGCGGGATTGACGTCGCAAATCTTCCCGTCTGCATTGACGGTCGCACACCCGATCGGGATGGACTCGTATAAGTCGCGATACCTATTTCGGCTCTCTTCTGTTTCAGATTGAGAGTCCTGAAGTTGTCTGCACTGCATCTCGAGTTCGATTTGATGCACTTGCAGTTCGTACAGCAAACCTTCGACGTCCTCCTGTCCAAGCACTGGCGACGGGCGATTGAAGGCGGCTATGTCGTGCTCCTCGCGGCGCCGCAAAGGGGCACCGTGGGTTTTCGACTGGGCGATCTTCGTCTGATGTCTCTGCCGACCGGGAACATTCATCGGTCCTCCTCTCGGAATTTCGGAATTTAATGAGGCCGACCCTGGCTGAGGAATTGATCGTAACGACCGCCCCTCGTTGCCTGTACTGGGGGATCCCCTGAAAGACAAAGCGCCGAGAGAGTAGACGCACCGACAGCGAAGCCTTGTTTGAAGATGAGCGTGCATGCAGCGGAAAAAACGGGAGTGGTGATCTGGCAGACAAAAACGGCTAGCTTCGAACGCGGCTAGATTTTTTCGTGGAGGCCGTTGGCCAAGCGGCCGCGTCGAGGCTCCAAGGTATAGGCGCGGTGGACAGCGACACAGAAGAGACCCCTCATGATCGGGGCGAAGCTCGGGGCCTTCGGGTTATGCCGCGGTCATGGGACGGGGCGCCTTCTCTGGATACCACCGCCGGCCGCAATTGAAGCACACGTATTGAAGGATCACGACACCCGTCTGCAGGTCTACTGCCGTTTCGGCTCGGAGACTGCCCTGGCAGCGTTGGCAGCGTTGCACATTGCTTGTCCGCTCAGACGCCATAATACTCTCTTTCTTGGTAGGAGGCTTATCACTCATTGTGCGCTACGACCGGCGCAGGACCAAACCCGGGAAAGTTCCTGACGGGGTTCAGCCGGTCCCTGGTGTCTCAAAATTTCAGTCTCCGAGCTTATAGTGCGAAGCCTGAACGGTATCTACAAGGGACCCCCCTAGTCGACTTAGGTTCTTCTCCCCATATTCTTGTATAAAGCCGACCGAAGGGAGCCGCCCATGTTGGAACGCCTGCTTGGCTCGTTTCCGGATGTCATTCAACTGCTGCGCGAAGATCACAAGTTGGTTCGTTCATTGTTCGCACGCTATGACAGAGCCAGCAATGGCGAAAAACCTCAGATCGCCCATTGCATCCTTCGCGAACTGTCCATCCATTCGGCCATTGAAGAGCGCGTCGTGTATCCGGCTTTCCGTGCCGCGTTCAAAGATCCTCACATGATTTATGAAGCCGTCGAAGAACATCAACTGGTGCGCGTCTTGCTCGACAAATTGAATCGATTCCGCCCGGGCCCGGGCTCTGCCACATTCGATGCCAGGTTCAAGGTACTCAAAGAACTGGTCAGGCACCATGTTGACGAGGAAGAGAGCCGCATATTCCCGAAGGCGGAAGCCCATACGCTCGACTGGCAGGGATTGTTCGAAAAAGCACAACGCATCAAGAGGCAACCGCCGGAAAAGCGCCCAAAGAAGACGCGAGCGAAGTCACCGCATGTCCGAGCCGCCTGAGCCTCTGTCGTTGCCGATGTCACCGAATCTAAGAGGTACGCTATGAAACGATGCGCCGTGCCCTTGTGCACCTGTCAGATTTCGGAGGGAAAGGAATTTTGCAGCGACGAATGTCGTAACAGCTTGCCTTCCGGCCTTTGCCATTGTCCTCATAAGGAATGCCGCGGCCATACCTCGAAATCATCAGGTGAGTCGCAGGAGCGATAGCGGCTAATTGAAGAAGATTCGCAGCCCTGCCGAAAGCAGCACGCCGCTCAAGTTGATCGTATGGGGAACTCCGTTCACTTCAAGCATGGCTGACTGAAAGATTCTGTACTTGGTTTCAAAGTT
>DATJGE010000014.1:0-32429 GCA_035495295.1 Nitrospira sp.
CCCTTGAGCGGCTGCTGCCGCTTGAACCGTTTTCGAATCAGGCGAAGCACCGGCATCGTCGCTTCTGCCCATTCGATCTTGAGTTTGCCCTGGTCGGCGAGCTTGATATCTTTCACGTCGTAATCCACGAAATCCTCCCGTGCAATGACTAATGCGAACAATGACGCCGAGCCGGCAAGTTGTCAGAAAAAAGGGGACGGGCTCGATCCGTCCCCCTGTTCGTACGCAGACGATGTCGAAAGTCCTAGATGCCCGCTTCCTTCCGTAGAACTTTCGCCTTATCCGTCTTTTCCCAGGTAAACTCGGGCTCGTTCCGGCCGAAATGGCCGTAGGCCGCCGTCTTCCTGAAAATCGGCCGACGGAGCTTGAGGTGCTCGATGATGCCGCGCGGCGTCATCGGGAAGTGCTTCCGGACAAGTTTGTCGAGGTTGTCGACGGATACTTTTTCTGTGTTTTTCGTGTCGACGAGGACGGAAACGGGATCGGCGACGCCGATCGCGTAAGCCAGCTGCACTTCGCACTTGTCAGCCAGGCCGGCCGCGACGATGTTTTTTGCGATATAGCGGGCCATGTAAGAGGCGGAACGGTCGACCTTTGTGGGATCCTTGCCGGAAAACGCCCCGCCGCCATGGCTGCCATGGCCGCCGTAGGTGTCGACAATGATTTTACGCCCCGTGAGACCCGTGTCACCCATCGGTCCGCCGACCACAAATCGACCGGTCGGGTTGATATGGTGTTTGACACTGGTCGGATCATACAGCCCTTTGGGCATCACCGGCTTGATGACCTTTTCCATGATGCTGCGTTCGATTTGTTTGTTTGTCACGTCGGGACTGTGTTGGGTCGAGACAACGATGGTATCGATCCGGAAGGGCTTGCCGTTACGGTATTCGACGGTCACCTGCGACTTGCCGTCCGGACGGACCCACGGCAGGATGCTTTTCTTGCGCACTTCCGCCAGCCGGCGCGTCAAGCGGTGGGCGAGCACGATCGGCATCGGCATGAGCTCAGCCGTCTCGTTGGTGGCATAGCCGAACATCAGCCCCTGATCGCCCGCGCCGCCGGAATCCACGCCCATGGCAATGTCGCCCGACTGTTGGTGGATCGACGTCAGGACTGAGCAGGTATTGTGATCGAAGCCCCACGTGGCGTCGCAGTAGCCGACGTCCTTGATGACGTCTCGAATGATGTCGGGAATCTCGACATAGGCTTTCGTCGATATTTCGCCGGCGACGAATGCGATGCCGGTGGTCAGGATCGTCTCGCAGGCGACGCGGCTGTGCTTATCCTGGGCAATAATGGCATCCAGGATGCCATCTGAGATCTGGTCGGCGATTTTATCCGGATGCCCTTCGGTGACGGATTCCGACGTAAACAGGTAATTATTTCTCATGGGCGCTCCTCAAAAAATGTCAGCGGGCGATAACGTATGCTCGATCTCAGATAGGGGGTCTGGGCCCTGTGTGAGAAGGAAGCGTCGATGCGGAAACTGGGGGAGATAATAACGATAATCGCCTGATTTGTCTATTAGTTCTCTTGGTGGGGGCCGCTGGGCATTCCCATAATGGCTTTGCTTGACAGCCCTTTTCCGGCACTTGTAAGATGCGTTGCTTTCGAGGAAATTCCTCCCGATCTGCGGCTTGGACCGCATACTACTCAGCGCACGACTGTCCCACGCCCAATCTGCCGTGTCTCCGGGCCAATAAAGAGGGTCGTGTGTCTGGTCAGGAACGGGAAACGCCACACGATGAACGGTCGGCCCGATACACTCACTGAGCAGGATACCCCCCGGACCCCCGCCCCCGGCCTGGGCTGGGAAGAGTTTTCACGTGAGTTGGTCGAGTTTTTCGCCTCGATCAAACTCGCCATGTTTCTGTTCCTGTTTATCGCAATCACGGCGACGATCGGGACCGTCATCCAGCAGGGTGAGCGGCCGGAAACGTATATTCAGGAGTACGGGGAAGACGCCTATCGTTGGTTTCTGCGTTTGGGTTTCACCGACGTGTATCACACGTGGTGGTTTACCAGTCTCCTTGGACTTCTCTGCATCAACTCTCTGACCTGTTTCTATAAGCGGTTTCCGGCGGTGTGGCGGTCGATGAAGCAGGATAAGGTCAGTGTGTCGCTCGGCTTCATCAAAGGCATGAAGCAGCAGGCCGACATCACGGTGCCGGGGTCAAAGGAATCGGTCGCCCAGCAGTTAGCGCAGCACTACGTCGCCAAGGGCTACCGTGTGCTGGCGAAGAACGAAGGCGGCGAAGTGACGCTGTATGCGACCAAAGGCGTAATGGGCCGGGTCGGGGCACACATGGCGCACCTGAGCGCGACCGTGATTGTTCTCGGTGGATTGCTTGGCAGCTATTATGGATTTCAAGAATTCGGTGTCTGTCTCGAAGGGCAGACCTACCACATCCCGCGCGGCAACTTCGATCTCAAAGTGGAAAAATTCTGGATCGACTATCACGAGAATGGCGCGGTGAAAAGCTATAACAGCACACTGACGGTCATCGAAGGCGGAGATGCCAAGATGACCAAGACGATTACGGTCAACGATCCTCTGGTGTACAAGGGTATTTGGTTTTACCAATCCAGCTACGGAGACGCCTGGGATCAAATCGAGGTCGCGCGCATCAATATCAAGGACAAAGAGACCGAGAAAGTCGTCAAGACGATCGACCTGGAATGGCAGAAAGAGCAAACGCTCTCGGATTTGAACCTCAAGCTGGCGATCACCGACTTCGTCGCGGACTTCGCGTTTAATTCAACGGAGAAAAAGGTCTATTCAAAGACGATCGAGCATGCCAATCCGGCGATCAAATTGACCGTCAACGAGCGCAGCACCGTGCAGGCGACGCCGTGGATCTTCTACCAATTTCCCGATTTGTTCGAGATCAAAGACTCGAGGTATCAATTCGAACTCATCGGCTATAAGCCCAAGAAATATACGGGGCTTCAGATTGCGAAAAACCCCGGAATCAACATTGTCTGGATCGGTTCCACCATGATCGTGGTTGGAATCACGCTGTCGTCGTTCATCTACCATCGCCGGCTCTGGACGAAGATCATTCCGTCTCCAGGCGGGGTCATAGTCCATATCGGCGGGACCACGCACAAGAGCCAGATCGATTTCCAAAAGGAATTCCGGAAGATTACGGAAAAAATCCGAACATTCTCGGCAGAATTCCCGCCGCCTGTGGCCAAATGGGACGCGTCTTAGGTATGATACACGGGGCTTACCGCAGAGGCGACTGAGGAGGTGACAATGGCCCGTTCATTGTTCTTGTTCGACATGACGTTCTGGCTCTACCTTGCTTCCCTGACGCTTTACATCGGCTACCTGTTCGCACGCCGCCCGAGTATGGCACTCGCGCCGGCGGGGCATCCGGTAGAGGATTACGATGAGCGTGACGGGGCCTGGGCGACGCAGCTGGGACAGGTCGCCACGCTCGTGACGGTGTTCGGGTGGATGGTGAACACGGCGGCGCTGGTCACCCGTGCCTTCGAGCGCCTTGAGCATTCGGGGACTTTTGCCCCCTGGTCGAACCAGTTCGAAGCGATGGCCTACGTCTCATGGGCTATCATTCTCGGCTATGTGTTCCTAGAGTTGCGTTATAAAATCAAAGCGATCGGCGCCTTCGTCGTCGGCATCGGATTCATCGCCATGGGCGCCGCCTCACTGTTGCCCTATCGTTACCAGACGGCAGAACCACTGGTCCCCGCCCTGAACAGCTATTGGATCTACATCCATGTCTCGGTCACGTTGACCAGCTACGCGGCCTTTGCGATGGCCGGCGGCTTGGGACTGATGTACCTGTTCAAGGAACGGGCCGAACAGCGGGGCAGTACCTCGCGGTTTTACGCCGCATTTCCCGATCTCGAGACCATTGACGAACTCGGCTACAAGGCCATTATGATCGGATTTCCCTTGCTCGCCTTCGGGATCATTCTGGGCGCCATGTGGGCGAATTACGCTTGGGGCGGTTATTGGAGCTGGGATCCGAAAGAAACGTGGTCGCTGATTGTGTGGCTGATCTACGGCGCGTACATCCATGCCCGCATGACGAGAGGATGGGAAGGCCGGCGGGCCGCCATCTACGCGGTCTTCGGGTTCTTGATGGTCATTTTCTGCTTCTGGGGTGTGAATTTCTTGTTGTCGGGCCTCCACGCGTACGCATAGCGAAAGTGGAATGCTGAAAACAGCCGCCAACTTCGTTCTCGGTCGCTCGCTGCCCCGTTTTGGGCATCCCACAAGACAGTAGCAGAGCATCAACTGTGGCAGAGCAGTTAATTCCAGCAGCGTCATCTCCCAGTCGCAGCTCGCGCCTGCCGATCCTTGGCATGGGCACCGCCATTCTCATTACCGTCTTCACCCTCGTGTGGCTGCAGAGCGCCAAATACGAACCGCTCGCGGTCGGTAAACTAGCTCCTGATTTCTCGCTCACAGATATGAACGACAAGCCGTACCGGCTGTCAGATTTTCGCGGGAAAGTGGTCTTTCTGAACTTTTGGGCGACCTGGTGCAAGCCTTGCCGCGAGGAAATGCCCTCGATGGAAGTGCTGAACAAGAATTTTGAAAAGGATGGACTCATCATTTTGGCCGTCAGCATCGACCGGGTCACCACGACGAAAGATATTCCTCCGTTTGTGAAAGGGATGAATCTCACGTTCCCGGTGCTGGTCGATTCATGGGGGAAAACGGACAAGCCGTATAAGCGCATGGGCGTGCCCGAAACTTTCATCATTGATCAGGAGGGCATCATCCGCGAGATCGTCATTGGGCCGAGGGACTGGACGAGACTCGACAGCTTGCAAGTGCTGACGAAGCTTCTCAATGTCACGCCGAAGACCGCAGCGCGAACGGAGTAGGCGATGAGCGGAAAGAGCGTGATAGCCGTGCTGGTTGCGCTGTTGGCCATGCCCAACGTTTCACCGCTCGCCCATGCGGACGGCATGACGCCGGTTGCACAACGGGGCGTGGTCAAAGCGGGCGATCGAGCCCCGAACTTTCAGCTCCGCGACATGAATGGACGTGTGGTCGCACTGTCCGACCTGCGCGGGAAAGTGGTGCTCTTGAATTTTTGGGCGACGTGGTGCGGACCTTGCCGTGTGGAGATGCCGGCCATGGAACGGTTGTATAGGGCGTATGACCGGAAGGATTTTGAGATTCTCGCCGTCTCTACCGACGCGCAGGGAGCCGCGGTGACAAGACCATTTCAAGAGGAAAACAAGCTCACCTTTCCCATCCTGCACGATGCGGATTTTCGGGTCGGGTTGTCTTATGGTGCGCGGACGCTGCCGATGACCTTCATGGTCGACCGAGAGGGAATCGTCCGGCACCACATTTTCGGCGCCCGGGATTGGGAAGCTCCCGAAGCGCACCAACTGATCGAAATGTTAATGAAGTCGTAAGCCGCAGGCAATCTCGTGTCGCAATCTCTCACACACATTTCCATGATCGCGGCTTTTTCGGCGGGCCTGCTCTCATTTGTCTCGCCTTGCGTGCTGCCGCTGGTGCCGTCGTATATCTCCTATATTACCGGCCTCTCGATTGAGCAATTGACGGATGCGCACGCACGGTCCGAATTCAAGAGAGCGATCGTGGTGAACGCGCTGCTGTTTATTGCCGGCTTCTCGGTGGTGTTCATTGCCTTCGGCGCCTCGGCCAGTTTCATCGGTCAGGTGTTGATTACCTACCAAGATCACATTCGGCGCATCGGCGGCGTCTTGATTGTCGTCTTCGGTCTCTACCTGCTGGGGATCCTCAACGTCAATTTTCTGCAGATGGAGCACCGCTTTCAATTTCGTAACCGGCCTGTGGGCTATTTGGGATCGTTTTTGATCGGCATTGCCTTTGCCGCAGGATGGACACCGTGCGTCGGTCCGGTGCTCGGGACCATTCTCCTGTACGCCAGCACGACCGATTCCCTGCTCAATGGCGTGTTGTTACTGGCGAGTTATTCGCTTGGCTTGGGATTGCCGCTATTTCTGACCGCGCTCGGGGTCGACCGGTTTCTCGCGTATTTCAAGCAGGCCCGGGCTTACCTTTGGGGCGTTTCCACAGTCAGCGGCGTGTTGCTTGTCATCGTCGGCGTCATGATCTATGCCAATTCACTGACGATGATCACGAGCTTTCTCGAACGGTATGGCATCGGCTGGTACCTCGGCCAGTGATGCGATGCTGAAAATGGCTGCCAACTCCGTTCTCGCTCCCTCCTTCCCCTCGACGTACCCCTAACACCAGTATGTTTCCAGGGCCCTCGCTCCCTGCGGCCTTGTTGGATGAACTTTTTGAACGCCCGTATGGTCGGAAGCTGTTCGAGCGCTTCTCTCGGCGGGTATCTCAGCAAACGTTTCCAGCGAAAGCATCACACACCCAGGCTGGTCAAACAGGCTGTTCGGCAAGGCCGCAGCAAGCGAAAGACGAGGCATACGTTGGCTGGTATGTCGAGAAATTGAGTGAAGCGAGAACGCAGCCGACAGCCTGTTTCACCAGCCTTTGACTAGCACCAGGCCCCGAGTCGGCAGCTGACAAACCCCTGACCCATGGCGGTTGCCGAAGGAAGCCGCATCAGACCGTTCGCCACTTGGGGTGTGACGCCTCCACCAGGCGCCGAATGCTGACTCTCTGCAGCGGGAGCGGGGTTCGCAGGGGCCGGCTCTGGTTTCTTGGCAACGACAACCGGCGGCTGAGATTTCATGATCTTCGCCAACAGTCTCTTGCCTTCGGTTGAATGGGCGCTGTTGGGATATTTCTCGGCGAGGAGCGTCAATTGTTCGCTCGCCCAGTCATCCGCACCCAGGTCGTGATAGCTCATCGCCAAAAAATACAAGGCGTCGGGCGCCACGGACTTGTCGGGATAGACTTTCATGATCTGTTCGAACCGATGGGCCGCGGCCAGATAAGACCCGCGTCGATAGTAAAACTGACCGACAAACAAATGCATTTGGGCCAATAAATCGTGACATTCCTGCACTTTTTCCACGGCTTGAGCGTCGTAACGGCTCCCTGGGTAGTCTCGCCGCAGCCGTTCGAATGAATCGATCGCCTTCTGTATCGGTTCGGGATCCCGTTCAATTCCTTTGGCACGCCTCATCTGGCTTTCGCCGATTCTGAACGCCGCATAGGAGGCGAGCATGTGATTGCGATGCAGGTCGAGAAAGTGATTGTACTCGACGATCGCCTCGGCGAATTCCTCCTTCTCAAAGAAGGCCTCGCCGCGTTTCATGATGACGTTCGGGTCGTAGTTTTTTTCGATCGTGTCGCCGAGAAAAATCGACTCGTCCGTTCCACTCAAGGCTTTCTTGGAGGTGGGGTCGCCCGGCTTAGGCGTGCTGGAACAAGCCAGCAGCAGAGTCAGCACAGCGGCGCTCAGCGCAAAGGCAAGACCACGCCGCCGTTGAAGAGACAGTCCCCGTAACCGCTTGACGTGCCACATGTTCGAGTTCAAAACTAGCAGGAGAGCCCTCCAAATGCAATCTTTGGCGTGCTTGGGTTGACCCCCATGGGCGCGAGACCTATAATCTCGCGGTTTCGGGTGCACCCACTGGCATTTCAGCAATGATCCGATCGCGAATTCTCGGAACCGGTTCCTATGTGCCTCAGCGAGTGATCTCCAATCGGGAGCTCGCGGCCGCCTTTCAGGTCGATCCCGACATAATTCTACGACTCACAGGCATTCACGAGCGGCGATGGGCGCACGCCGAACAGGCATCATCCGATCTGGCAGTTGAAGCCTCCCGTGCCGCCCTCCAAGCGGCCGGAATCCAATCGAGTGCCCTCGAGGCCATTGTCGTCTCGACGACCTCGCCGGACATGGCTTTCCCCTCGACCGCCTGTCATCTCCAGCGAAAATTGGCGTGCCACAGCGTCCCGGCGTTCGATGTGGCGGCGTCCTGCTCAGGGTTCTTATATGGGCTTTCCATGGCCGATGCCATGATCCGCAGCGGCCAGATCAAGACCTGTCTCGTGGCCGCCGCGGAGGTGAAGTCGCGCACGCTCGACCCGCACGACCTGGACACGGGATTACTGTTCGGTGACGGCGCCGGTGCCGTGGTCGTGCGGGGAGACTCAGATGATCGTCAACCGGCGCACGGCGTGCTCGGGATTCGCCTGGGCGCGGACGGCGCCCGCCACGATTTGATCCGGATTCGGTCAGGGGGGTCACGTTGGCCGATCAGCGGAGAAAATCTTGAGGCCAAGGACCATACCTTGCGTATGCAAGGTGCGCCGCTATTTCGCCTCGCAATCAAGCGGCTTGAACAGGCGGTGCGAGACCTTATGAAAGAATTCGGCGTAGACACTGCGGAGGTGGCGCAATTCGTCGTCCACCAGGCGAACAGCAGGATCTTAGCGCAGGTCGCGACTCGTCTGGGGGTTTCGCGCGACCGCATCTTTTCCGTCATCGAGAGGTTCGGGAATACTTCTTCGGCTTCGCTGCCGATCGCCCTCGATCACGCCGTCCGTTCCGAAAAGCTGCGACCGCATGACCTGGTGGTGCTGGGAAGTTTTGGCGGTGGACTGACGTGGGCGTCCGGTCTGATCCGGTGGTGACCAACGACGTGCGTTCGCCAGTGAATGCGCGCGCCGCCGATTGCAGAGAGGGAGGACGATGTTCGGTTTGATTCCAAGAGAAGAGGCCTTCTTCGAGTTGTTCAAGAGGGCGGCGCACAATATGATCGAGGGCAGCCGCCTCCTGAAGGACATGATGGAGCACTACCAAGCCTCTGTCGATCAGGCCAAGCGCATCAAAGAGGTGGAGCACATTGGAGACGGCATTACACATGACATCGTCCTCCGCCTGAACCAGACGTTCATCACGCCGATCGACCGCGAAGATATCCACGATTTAGCGAGCGCATTGGACGATATTTTAGACGTGGCGGAGGCGATTGCCGACCGCTTCGTGCTCTACAAGATCGCGAAGCCGACCGAACGCGCCATGAAGCTGGCCGACGTGCTGTATCAAGCGTCTGTGGCCGTCGGTGCAGGCGTCGACCGGCTGGGATTGGGCCATCCCGATATCAAGGAGTGCAGCGTCCAGGTTAACAGTCTTGAGAACGAGGCCGACCGAATCTCGCGCGATGCCATCTCCGAACTGTTCGACAAGGAAACCGATCCCATGACGGTCATCAAATGGAAAGAGATTTACGAGGGGTTCGAAGCCGGCACAGACCGCTGCGAGGACGTCGCGAACATTCTCGAGCGTATCGCACTGAAGCATAACTAACTCTTCTCATCTCCAACCTCTACAATGCCTGATCTCACGGGATTGCTCTTTCTGGTCGTTGTCCTCGCGCTGGTGTTCGATTTTTCAAACGGATGGCATGACAGCGCGAATGCGATCGCGACGGTGGTGTCGACGCGCGTCATCAGCCCGTTCGTTGCAGTGATCGGCGCCGGGGTGCTGAACGTGGCGGGCGCGTTCATGTCGACCTCCGTCGCAAAGATGGTGGGGTCAGGAATCGTCGACCCTGCCGGCGTGACCCAACACATGGTGGCTGCCGCCCTCGCCGGCGCCATTTTATGGAATCTGTTTACGCTGCTCTTGGGACTGCCGACCAGTTCTTCCCATGCGCTGATTGGAGGCCTGGTCGGCGCAGCCGTCACGCACGGCGGATGGACGACCGTGAAACTCGGCGGATTGCGTTCCGTGCTGGAAGCGATGGTGCTCTCGCCGTTCTTCGGGTTTGCCATTGGACTGTCCTTCATGGTGCTCATCAGTTGGGTGTTCTTTCGCGTCACCCGTTCGGTGGCCACCCGTCTCTTCAAGCGCCTTCAGCTCGTCTCTGCCTGTTTCATGGCCTTCAGTCACGGCGCGAACGACGCTCAAAAATCGATGGGCATCATTACCCTCGCCCTGCTGTCGGCCGGCCAAATCACCTCGGCCGAGGTGCCGACATGGGTCATCGGCGCCTGCGCAGTCGCAATGGGTTGCGGAACGGCCGCCGGAGGTTGGCGCATCGTGCGCACATTGGGCATGAAGATTGTGAAGCTCGAGCCGGTTCACGGCTTTGCCGCCGAAACCGGCGCCGCGACCGTCTTAATGTTTACAGCCCATATCGGGTTGCCGGTGAGCACCACCCACACGATTACCTCATCTGTGATGGGCGTCGGCGCAATCAAACGGCTGTCGGCGGTGCGGTGGGGGGTGACGCGGAGAATCGTTTACGCGTGGCTGTTTACCCTGCCCGGGGCTGCCTTGCTATCGGTGGTCGTTTATCTCCTCATGTCGGCGCTCGTCTAACCGCGGCCTTCTGGTTCGGCGGGCAACCGGACGACGAAACGGCTTCCGTTCGGCACCTGACCTTCCACACGAATCTGCCCGCCATGTCCCTCGACGATGTGTTTCACGATCGCGAGGCCGAGACCCGTGCCTCCGAGCTCCCGTGACCGTGCCTTGTCGACACGGTAAAAGCGCTCGAAGACCCTGGGCCGATCCTTTTCTGGAATACCGATGCCCGTATCGGTTACGACGAGTTCCACGCCGTGGCGCGGTCCGTCGCCTTGGCGGGATGTGCCCTGTGTTATCCGGCGTGCCGAGACGGTGATGTGTCCGCCTTCCGGCGTGTACTTGATCGCGTTGTCGAGCAAATTGGCGAGGACCTGCACGAGCCGCTCCTGATCGCCGTTAATGAGCGGCAGATCCGCGCCGACCTCCGCCGTCAGCCGATGCTGCTTTTTGTCCGCGAGCGGCTTGATCATTGCGATCGTGCGATCGATGACCGACCCGATGTGGAGCGGCTCTGCCTTGAATTGGACCTGACCGGATTCGATTTTCGAAAGTTGCAGGAGGTCCTCGAGAATCAAATTGAGACGGTCGCTTTGCTTCAAAATGATGTCGAGAAATCGCACGCTCGTTTCGGGGTCATCTTTGCCGCCGTCCAGGAGCGCTTCGACGTATCCCTTGATCGAGGTCAACGGGGTGCGCAGCTCATGGGACACATTCGCCACGAAATCTTTCCTGATATGTTCCAGCCGGCGCAATTCGGTGATGTCGTGGAAGACCAGGACTGCGCAGGCTTCGTTGTCCTGTTCGCCACCCGCTACGGAGGCTTCGACGTTGAGGCAACGCCCGTTCGTCAGAACAATTTGGGCCTCCTGGCCCGCCCTCGCGGACAGGACCGCCGACACGAGATCATTCAGCTTCGGATGGGCGAAGACGTCGGAGGACTGACGACCGCGTGCCTCCGCCCTCGTCACGCCGAACATGCGCTCCCACGCAGGGTTGACTTGAAGGATGCGCCCTTTGGAATCCAGCACCATGACGCCTTCCACCATGGAGGTGAGCATCGCCAGCAGTTGAGCACGGTCTTCCGAGAGTTCTTCGATTTTGGACCGGAGTTCCGCGGTCATGTGGTTTAACGTATCCGATAGGAGGCCGACTTCATCGCGCGACGACGTTGAGATGTGAACGCCGAGATCGCCCGCAGCGAGTTGGCGGGCGGCCGCGGCCATATCGGAGAGCGGTTTCGTGAGGCTTCTGGCCAGCCAGATGCTGAGAGCGACCGCGATGAGGAACGCGCTGCCGAAGGCCAGGGTCAGATTTCGTTTGAGCGTCGAGAGTTCCTCTTCGAGGGCTGTCATCGGCAGGCCAAGCCTCAAATACAGCGCGGCCGAGTTGTCCGCCGGTTCGCTGAGACGAACCGCACGATACAGAGTCCGCTCGCCCGTCGTGTGGCTGGCGCGAAGATCGGTCCCGGCCCCGGTGGCGATCGCCTGGGCGATTTCGGGCCTTGTACGGTGGTTCTCGATGCCCGCCAAATCGCCGTCGCGGACCGCACTGTCGGCCAGTACCCGGCCGGACGCATTCACGAGCGTCACACGGGCATGTGCACGATCGCTCAACTCGCGGACAATGGCCTGGAGGCGGGCGGTGGTCGGCATGGGGGCAGAGCCGCCGACCATCGGACGGAGGTCGAACGCGATGAGGTTCGTGGAGACTTCAAGCGCGCCGCCAGATTGGACCAACTCCTGCTCGGTCAGCGACCGTGCCGCGAGGAGGCCCGCGATCACAAAGCCGCAGAGCAGCGCAAACAGGATGGCCAGGGCGACTTTCCACCGGATCGACAGCGTCATGGTTCAGTGACGAGTGATCTGATCACTGTTCCTTGAGTTTGTACCCGAGCGATTTTACGGAGAGTATCGCATCATCGAGCAAGGGGATTTTTTGCTTCAGCCTACGGACATGCACGTCCACCGTTCGTGTGGTGCCGAAATAATCGTAGCCCCATACCTGGTTGAGCAAAACCTCCCTTGTCAGGACGCGGCCCGGATGACGGAGCAGGTGTTCGAGGAGGCCGAACTCCTTCGCGGTCAGCGGTACATCCTTGCCTTGAACCGTCACTTCGTGACGGTTCAGATCCATCGAGAGCTTCCCGTACTGATATGAGGCCTGAGGCTCCTGGCGGCTGCGGTCGACGCGACGTAGCAGCGCCTTGACCCGCGCGACGAGCGCCTTCGGGCTGAAGGGTTTCGTGACATAGTCGTCGGCGCCGAGTTCAAGGCCGATGACTTGGTCGGTCTCTTCGGCTTTAGCCGTCAGCATGATGATCGGCAGCATCGCCGTTTCCGGTGCGGACCGCAGCCGTTTACACACTTCCAGCCCGTCGATTTCCGGCAGCATCAAATCCAGGACGATGAGATCGGGGTTGTGCTGCTTCGCACTGTCCAATCCTTCGCGTCCGGTGGCCGCCGTCAGGGTACGGTAGCCTTCCTTTTCCAGGTACAGTTTGACCAACTGGAGGATGTCGCGCTCGTCTTCGATGATTAGAATTTTTTTGGCGGCGGCACTGGCCATGGAGGGTGGGACCAGCCTACGGGCCAACGGAGGCGGTGTCAAGCGTGCAGGGGTTTGAAAACCAAGAGGAAGCGGGTTGGCGACCGAGGCTATTCTGTTGACGGAGTCGTAGCAACTCACGTAAGGTGAACAGGATATTTTCGCCGGAAAGGGGCCTCCATGAAGATCTATCTTGCCAACCCCCGCGGCTTTTGCGCCGGGGTCGACCGCGCGATTGACATTGTCGATCTGTCCCTGAAGAAGTACGGCGCGCCGATCTACGTCCGCCATGAAATCGTCCACAGCCGCCATGTCGTCAATTCGTTGCGCCACAAGGGCGCGGTTTTCGTGGAAGAATTGAACGAAGTGCCCGAGGGATCCGTCGTGATTTTCAGCGCGCACGGAGTCGCGAAGGGTGTCTGGGAGGAAGCCAACCGCCGCCGGCTGCACGTGATTGACGCGACGTGTCCCTTGGTCATCAAGGTGCACAATGAGGTGAACCGGGACTATACCCAGGGGTATGAACTCATTCTGATCGGCCATGCCGGCCACCCCGAAGTCATCGGGACCCTCGGCCAGGTGCCGGACAAGTTTCATCTGGTTTCCTCCGTTCAGGACGTCGAACGGCTCGACGTTGAAAATACGACGAACCTGTCCTACGTCACGCAGACGACGCTCAGCGTCGATGAGTGCCGCGATATCGTCGGCGCCCTGCATCGCCGGTTCCCGCACATCAAAGGACCGCACCAGGAAGACATCTGTTACGCGACGCAGAATCGTCAAAACGCCGTGAAGGAGCTCTCGAAGCTGGTCGACGTGATTCTTGTGATCGGGTCGCCGAACAGTTCCAACTCGAACCGGCTCCGCGAACTGGGTGAGCACTGCGGCATTAGCTCATATCTGATCGATTCGGCGGCCGACATCAATGCGGCCTGGTTGAAGGATGTCAAGGCGATCGGCATTACCGCGGGGGCCTCGGCGCCCGAGGTGCTGGTCGAAGAAGTGGTGGCCTATCTCAAGACCTATGGGACGGCTGAAGTTGAAGACTTGACCGTCATCGAGGAGGACGTCGAATTCCTCCTCCCCAAGGAATTAATCACGATCGCTCCTGCCCATAAATCCGTGGCGGCGCCCGCCCGATAGTCCATTTCAGCCACTCCCCAAATGTTGTAGTCGGCCGCAGGCGTTGCCACTACCTGCGGTATTTTTCTTTGATTTCTCTCGAGTGCTGTGCTACAAGACGCACCCGTGATCTCGCCTTGTCCCTCGCCGATCCGATCAACTATCAAAGGAGCAGCGCATGTACCTCAAGTCGCTTGAGATGGTGGGGTTTAAGTCGTTCGCCGAAGCACGTATCGAGTTTCCCAACGGTGTAACGGCCATCGTCGGCCCCAATGGCAGCGGCAAGAGTAACGTCGTGGATGCCATCCTGTGGGTGCTCGGAGAACAGAGCACCAAGACATAGCGCAGTGAGAAGATGGAAGACGTCATCTTCAACGGAACGGAATTACGGAAGCCGTTGGGCATGGCGGAAGTGTCGTTGGTCATCAGCGGGCTCGATCAGGTGAAGGTGCAGGGGCAAGAAGGCTTGTCGAGCCAGTTGGCCGACTATCAGGATCTCATGATCACCCGCCGGTTATACCGTAACGGGGACAGCGAGTATCTGATCAACAAGACGCAGTGCCGTTTGAAGGACATCCGCAGTGTCCTTCTCGATACCAGGGCCGGGACCAAGGGACACACCGTTATCGCCCAGGGACAGATCGACCAGATCCTCAACGCGTCCCCTCAGGATCGCCGTGAATTGATCGAGGAAACCGCCGGCATCGTCCGCTATAAAAAGCAGAAAGCCGAAGCCCTGCGCAAGTTGGATGCGACGCAGCAGAATCTGTTGCGCGTCCGCGACATCATCGCGGAAGTCAAAAAGCAGCTGAACTCGCTCGAGCGTCAAGCGCGGCAGGCGCGTTCGTATCAAGTGCTTCAACAGGAGGCGCGCACGCTCGAGGTGCAACTGTTGACCAACGAATTTCGCAGACTGCGGGCGACGATTGTGGAAATCGAGCGTGAGCTGGGTACCCTGGCCGAACAAGAATCGGAGCAGGCGGCGCACCAGGCCCGCCTCCACGCCGAGCTCGAACGCATCAAGTTGGCAATCGCAGACGCCGGACTGGCGATCAATCAGCGCCGCGAGGAATTGTCGCGGATCGAACAACAACAGGCCCACGCATTGACGGCGGCCGAAGTCGAGCGAAATAAAAGCGAACTCTACGAACAGCAGCAGCGGCAAAGTCTGGAGGATCGTGAGCGGCTACTGACGGAACAGGGTGAGGCTCAGCGTGCTGAGTCAGCCCTCTTGGCCGAGATCGAACGCCTGGAGCGGGAATGCCAGGAACGGGAACAGGCGCTGGGGGCGCTTGATCAGGAGATGAAAGCGCTTCTCCAGCAGCGGTCGGCCGCTCTCCAAGAGGAAGATCGGGGCAGAAACGATGTGTTGAATCTCGCGGTGTTGGTCGCAAATACGGAGCAAAGTCTCGCGCAGCTGAACGCGCGTGCTGAAGAGGTTACCGCCCGCGACGAGCGGTTGGCGAAAGACCGGGAAGACCTTCAGTCTCAACATGACGGCGCGCTCGAAAAGCAGCAACAGCTTCACGAGGCCTGTCGCGCGGCCGAGCAGATCGTGCTCGACCTCAGGCAGCGGCATCAAGAAACGGAACACCAGTCGGCGGCTGTGTCCGCCGAATTGACGGCCCTCGAACAGATGCTGGCGGGACGTTCCGAGGAATTGGCTGGTGTCGAGTCGCACCTTCGCGCGCTTCAAGGGTTGCTTCGGGAAGACATGGGCTATGGCAGGCCCGGGGACGAGGAAGCCACGGCGCTCAAGACATGCCAAGGCGTGCACGATGCAGTCGCCGAATGGCTCATCGTGCCGCCCGGCTTGGATCGTGCGGTCGAAGCTCTTCTCGGCGAGCGGGTGCGCGGATGGTCCGTCGACGGGCCGCAGTCGGCATCCAAGGCGATCGCTTTTCTTCTCGAAAAAGACCTCGGTCGGGGAACGTTCATTCCCGAAACGCCGCGGTGGCATGTGAATGCCCGGCCGAACGAGTGGCTGACGGCGTTGGGAACGCAACCGGGGGTCATCGGACAAGGGATCAACGTGATCGAAGCGGATGCCAAGCGGACTGCCGCCCGCGATTACTTGTTCGACGGCGTGGTCTTCGTCGAAACGCTCAACGATGCGATCTCGTTATGGGAACAGCAACCGTGGGGTGAGATGCCAGGCCCTACGTTGGTGACGCGCGCCGGCGAAATCCTGGATGCAGCCGGGGTTGTGACCGGCGGGCAGGTCGGGCAAACGGGCGGATTGCTGCAGCGACGCCGCGAAGTCATGCAGTTGGAGGAGCGCCGGACCGAGTTGAGTGCGGCAGTCGAAGCGGCGCGCCAGCGACGCGAAGATCTGCACGCACAGAGTGACGGATTGCGAGAGGAGGGCCGTCGGCTCGCGGAAACCTTGCGCGAGGAGGAAATGAAAGCCTTATCGATGCACAAAGATGCCTCGAGCCTCGAGCTCTCGCTCGGCGACCTCACCCAGCGCATTGATGCGTTGACGGGTGATGCGCAGCGCGGCTCGCTGGAAATCCAGCGTCTCGAGCAGGAAGCCCGGTCCAGCCAGGCTCAGCTGGCTCAATGGATTGCGGAAAAAGCCGGACAGGAAGCGGCGTTGCAAGCCGTGCGGGTCCGCGTGGCGCAGTTCGATCAGGGGATACATCACCTCCAGCAGGAGCTCACCCAAGCGCAGCTAAATGCCCAAGGGACCAGAAACAGCCGCGACCACCGCCAGACCGATCTCGATCGTGTCCGTCAGAAACAGCGGGAAACAGCCGGCCGTGTGGAGATCCTCAATCAACAGGTGGAGTCGCTGATAGCGGCGCTGACGCACAGCCGCGGGGAACGGGAGCGTCAGGAGGCTCGCTGTCGTGAGATTGGGGAATCGTTGGAAGGCGTGAAGGCCCAGCTGATCGAGGCGCAGGATCGGCAGGCGCAAGAAACAGCCCAAGCTGACGTGGTCGAATCCAGTCTGCAGGAGGTGCGCAAGGCCGTTTCGACCTTTCAGGAGGCTCGCCTCGCCATCGAGGTCAAACGGGCAGAGGTGCGGACCCAGTTAGCCACCGTAGAATCGACGCTCGCCGGGACCTACCAGGTCGATCCTGCCGCCCTCGAAGTATCGGACAAGCCTGTGCTCTTTGATGAGGGCGCCCAGCCTCAGCCTGAAACGACGGAGGAGGAACTGCGTCAGCAACTACAAAAGATCCGCGAACGGCTCGATCGAATGGGACCGATCAATCTGGCCGCGATCAACGAACATCAGGAACTCGAAGAGCGGCATCGATTTTTGTCGACCCAGGAACAGGACCTCTCCAACTCCATGGCCTCTCTCAAAGAGATCATCCAGAGGATTAACCGAACGACCAAGGATATGTTCGCCTCGACCTTTGCGGAACTACAGGAAAAGTTTAGCGAGGTGTTCTCCAAGTTCTTTCGCGGCGGCCGTGCGGAGTTACAGTTGGTCGAGGCCGGCCAAGACGAAGAGGCGGAACAAAAGGGTCCACAGGACCCCGGCGTCGAGATCGTGGCCCAGCCTCCTGGAAAACGGCTGAAGAACATCACGATGCTTTCCGGCGGTGAGAAGACATTGACCGCTATGGCCTTGTTGTTTGCCAGCTTTTTGATCCGTCCTACGCCGTTCTGTATCCTGGACGAGATCGACGCTCCGCTTGACGAGGAGAATATCGGCCGATTCACCACCGTGCTCAGGGAGCTGGCTGGGGGCGCCCAGTTCATGGTGATCACACACAACAAGCGGACGATGGGCATCGCCGATTCGCTCTTCGGTGTGACGATGGAGGAACCGGGAATCTCCAAACTCGTTTCCGTACGGTTGAACGATCTACAGCCGGCTTGAGGATATTCCGACCTGGCAAAAACCCCCATAGTTCAGAGGACTTCCGCGTCCGTTTGCTTGACTTCGGTGGTACCGTCTGTTATATCCCTCGAACGAGAACCAGAAATGGGTGGGTCACACGTCTTCCTGTGCCGCGCGGCCAGAGGCAACCATCTGACTGAGGTCTCGGACTCTCGCCACGGCGGTGTGTGGCCCCTCAAAAACCCATGAATCTGATTCGAACCATCCTTGACCGCCTCTCCGATAGCCTCTTCGTTTCTATCCCAGACCGGTTCAGCATCGAACCTCTCTCCCCTCCATCCCTTCGGTTGGTCTCAGACAAGCCGGCCATCGCCGAGCCCCCTTCACGACGCCCCACTGCGCAAGGAGGTCAGCTGGATGCCGTCGAGGATGCGGTGCGCCGCAGTCAAGCTTGGTTTCTGTCCCGTCAGCATGCGGAAGGGCATTGGGTGGCCGAGCTCGAAGCCGACACCACGCTGACCTCGGAATATCTCATGCTCCGGCGCTTGCTCGACCGCGTCGATCCGGAACGTGAACGCAAAGCGGTGCGGTATTTGCGGGCCGCGCAGCTGCCGGACGGAGGCTGGCCAATTTATTACGGCGGTCCGTCGGAAATCAGCGCCTCCGTCAAAGCGTATTTCGCGCTGAAGCTCAGCGGCGTTTCCGGAGATGAACCGTTCATGCTGCGCGCACGCAATTGCATCCGCCAGAAGGGCGGCGTCGTGCAGGCGAATGTGTTTACGAAGATCACGCTCGCATTGTTCGACCAATATGATTGGGAAGGCATTCCGCACATGCCGGTCGAACTGATGTTCCTCCCCAACTGGTTCTACTTCAACATTTACGCGATCTCGTATTGGTCAAGGGCGGTGCTGATTCCCTTGCTGATCGTATTCGCACACCGTCCGGTCTGCCGTATCCCGAAAGAACAGGGGATCGAGGAGTTGTACGTCCTCCCCCGCACCGAGTTGCGGTATTGGAAATATCCGCCCTTCAACAAAGACCAGAAGTGGTTTACGCCGCACAACATCTTTGTCGCCTTAGACGCGCTGCTCAAGCTGTATGACCACATGCCGCTGATGTGGTTGCGGGAAAAGGCCCTGCATCGAGCCGCGACGTGGATGTTGGAACACATCAAGGGCAGCGGCGGACTTGGCGCAATCTATCCGGCCATGGCCAATTCAATCATGGCGCTGCAATGCCTGGGTTACCATGCGGACGATCCATTAGTCCGCAAGGCGCTCAAAGAAATTGAAGATCTCGAAGTCTACGACACCGTGTCCATCGCAGATCAACGCGTCGAAGCGCTGCATTTGCAGCCTTGTCACTCGCCGATTTGGGATACGTCGCTCCTGATGAACGCATTGGTCGAGACGGGCATGCCTCAGGATCACCCCGCCTTGCAACGGGCGGCGGCGTATTTGATCTCGCGGCAAACGAAGGCAATCGGCGACTGGATCGTGTCGGCTCCGAAGGCCGAACCCGGCGGCTGGTACTTTCAGGGTGAAAACGAGCTGTACCCCGACGTCGATGATTCGGCGGTCGTGTTGATGGCGCTCTCCAAGGTCACGATGCCGGATCCCCTTGAACTTCAAGACTCCATTCGAAAGGGTGCCGCCTGGGTCGTGGCCATGCAAGGTTCCGACGGCGGATGGGGCGCGTACGACAAGGACAACAACCGGATCGTCTTCAATTATATTCCCTTCGCCGACCACCACGCGCTGCTCGACCCAAGTACCGCAGATCTCACGGGACGCTGTCTGGAAATGCTGGCCGCCCTCGGCTATGACCGGTCGCATTCGTCCGTCGCGCCGGCATTGGCGTTTCTCAAGCACGAACAGGAGCCCGACGGCAGCTGGTACGGGCGCTGGGGCGTGAACTACATCTATGGGACCTGGTCCGTGCTGGCCGGGCTTCGCGCGATCGGAGAAGATTTGTCCCAGCCGTACATTCGGCGCGCAGTGGCCTGGCTCGAGTCCAGGCAAAATCCGGACGGCGGATGGGGCGAGTCCTGTCTCTCGTATGCAGAACCTGCTTTCGCCGGAAAGGGCGAGAGCGCGCCGTCTCAGACGGCGTGGGCCCTCCTCGGACTCATGTCCGCCGGCATGTCGGACTCGTTCAGCGTGGCAAGAGGCGTTCAATTCCTGCTTCGGCATCAGATGAAGGACGGTTCATGGGAAGAGGTGCGGCACACCGGTACCGGGTTCCCCCGTGTGTTTTACCTTCGCTATCACTGGTACTGTCAGTACTTCCCATTATGGGCACTCGCGATGTATCGCAATCTGAGAACGCGCAACAACATGCGGGCCGACGAGGTGCGGGTTCAGATCTTGGCGGCTGGGTGCTACCGGTTCGATCGTTGAGCCAACTTAGGCCGTCGTCATTCGCTGACACACGTTTCGACGCACCTTCCATCAGGGAATCCTCCTCACGTCCCGTCGTCCTGTTTGCCGCGACACGATGGGAATTGGCGGCCATCCGGCGCGCCATGCCGGACGCGCGGCGGATCGAAATCGATGGTGTGAGCGAATTCACCGGCCGACAGGCCGGCCGTACGTATCGGCTCGTTCTGTCGGGCATCGGGCCGGATGCCGCGGCCGCCGCGGCGAACGCCGTGTTACGCCGCGAGGCCGCGCTGGCAGTATCTACCGGCTTTGCCGGCGCGCTCGTGTCCGCCGCGGCGGTTGGGGAGATGGTCGTGGCCACGAGCGTACTGGCCGGGACATTCGAGGGAAGGTGGAGCCCGGCGGGAGTTCCGACGGTATGCGACGATGCCGTCCTACGGGCCGCACAAACCGCCGCCGCGCAAGTCGGGGCGATCGCTCGAAGCGGTCTCATGGTCTCGCTGCCCACGGTGTTGTGCCGAGCGGCCGAAAAGCAGCAGCTCGGCCAGTCGGCCGGCGCGATCGCGTTGGACATGGAAAGTGCGGCGATTGGAAACGTTGCCCGCGCGCACGGGGTTCCGTTTGCCGTGATCCGCACGGTTTCAGACGCCGTGCATGAGGATCTGCCTTTGGACTTTAATGCGTTTCTGAAACCATGGGGTTGGGCGCGAGGGATAAGCGCCATGCTCTTGGCGCCTTCAAGTCTACGCGGCCTCAATCGGCTTCGCCGGCATAGCCGCCTGGCGGCGGCGACCCTGACTGCCGTGACCGCCGTGTGGGCCGCGAATGGATTTGGACTTTCGCCGGCATCCCACCTCGGAAAGGCCTGATGATCGAACGGGTCGGTACATGGGGCGTCTCAGTGATTCAGGAGATGGGACGGATGCTTCTGTTCGTCCTTTCGTCCTTCGCCTGGCTCACGAGGCCGCCGCTCCGCTTCGAACAAATCGTCAAACAACTGCACTTCGTAGGTTACAAGTCGACGTTCGTCGTCGTGCTCACCGCAGGGTTTACCGGTATGGTCCTTGCCCTTCAAGGCTATTACACGTTGCGAAAATTCGGATCCGAAGGCTTGCTTGGCTCCGCGGTCGCGTTGAGCATGATCCGTGAACTGGGCCCGGTCCTCGCGGCATTGATGGTCACGGCGCGGGCAGGCTCCGCAATGACGGCGGAAATCGGCATCATGCGCATCACCGAACAGATCGATGCGTTGGATACCATGGCGATCAATCCCTTGCAATTCTTGATCGCGCCAAAGCTGGTCGCTGGCTTGATCGGCGTCCCACTGCTGGTCGCGATATTCGACGTCGTCGGCATCTATGGCGGCTATCTCGTCGGCGTAGAACTGTTGGGCGGCAACGGAGGCGCCTATTGGAATTCAATTGAGTCGGCCGTCGAATGGAAGGACGTCTACGGCGGCATCCTCAAGTCGATCAGTTTTGGCCTTATCGTCAGCTGGATTTGCTGTTACAAGGGATTTTTCACGAGACATAGCGCCGAAGGGCTCGGCACGGCGACGACGGAGGCGGTCGTGCTTTCTTCTGTGTTGATTCTGGTGTGGGATTATTTTCTGACGTCGGTTTTACTGTGAGGCGGGAGGGCAGGAGCCAAGGGGCAAGAAGATGAAGCAAAATGAGTCGTCATCAGATATCGCTGGCGCCTCTCGCCCGTCTCCGCTCATCACTCGCCGTGCTCGCTAAGCCATGATCAAACTCGTCGGCGTGGAAAAAACGTTGGGCGGTCAACGGGTCCTCCAGGGCGTCGACATCGACATCCCGGCCGGCCAATTGACGACGATCATCGGAAGAAGCGGCGAGGGCAAAAGCGTGCTGTTGAAGCACATGATCGGCCTGCTGCAGCCGGACCGCGGCCAGGTATGGGTCGGCGGAGTCGAGATCAGCCGATTGAGAGGCAGAGCGCTCAACGAGGTCCGCAAGCGGTTTGCCATGTTGTTTCAAGGGGCGGCGCTCTTCGATTCATTGACAGTCTTTGAAAACGTCGCATTTCCCTTGCGGGAGAAATTGCGCATGAAGGGACCTGATGTGGCCAGAAGGGTCGATGAGAAGCTTGAACAGGTGGGATTGGCCGGCATGGGACATAAATTTCCGGCTGAATTGAGCGGCGGCATGAAGAAAAGGGCGGGCTTGGCGCGTGCGCTGGTCATGGAACCGGAAATCATCCTGTTCGATGAGCCGACGACGGGGCTGGATCCGCTCATGGCGAAATCAATTCACGATTTGATTGTGGCGACGCAGCGGCGGTTCAAGTTTACCGCCGTCATGGTCAGCCATGAGATCCCGGAAATTTTCGGCATCAGCGATTGGGTGGCAATGCTGCGTAAGGGCAAGATTGCCCTGATGGCGCGGTCCGCGGAGTTCGTCAAGACGACAGACCCGGAGATCCACGAGTTCATTTCCGTCAGCGGTCCCGTCACGCTGAACCAGGCGGCCGGCTGAGACGGCGAAGGAGCGGCGAATGGAGAAGACCAAACTGGAGTTCATCGTCGGCGTGTTCGTGCTCGTCGGCATCGTCTGTCTGGGTTATCTGTCGATCAAGCTCGGAAAGCTTGAGTTGATCGGTGGGAATGTTTACGAAGTCGTGGCGCAGTTCAATAGCGCTTCCGGCTTGAAGTCGGGTTCTGCCGTCGAAATCGCGGGCGTCGAAGTCGGACGCGTGCGTGCGATCACCTTGAACGAAGACCGGGCCGCTGTGACATTGGCGGTGGACAACAAGGTGAAGCTTTACTCAGACACGATCGCGTCGATCAAGACTCGCGGCATCATCGGCGAGAAGTTCCTGGCTCTGTCGCCGGGCGGAGGCGGTGATCCACTGAAGCCCGGCGACACGATTCGTGACACGGAGTCGGGTCTCGATTTGGAAGAGTTGGTCAGCCAATACGTCCATGGTAATGTGAAATGACCGCCGGCCGTGCGGCCGTGTCGGCAGATGCGTACGAGGGAGATTATGCTATGAATAGGGGAATGCGCATTGAGCGGAAGGCCGGTCCGCTCTGGCTTAAGGGACTGGCCGTGGGTTCGGTCATCGTGTTATTGGGCCTTATGGCCGTGCCTGCCCGCGCGGGTGAAGCGACTGAGGCGATGAGGGGCACGATTGATGAAGTGCTGCGCATTCTGGCCGACAGAGATCTGAAACAACCGTCGAAAGCCAATGAGCGCCGCCAGCTCCTCGAGAAAGTTGTGGGCGAGCGGTTCGACTACCAGGAAATGTCCCGGCGATCCCTGGGTGCGTCCTGGAACAATCTGTCGGAAAAAGACAGGCAGGAATTCGTTTCCCTCTTCCAAACGCTGCTGGTCAATACCTACGCCGACAAGATCGAATCGTACACGGGCGACGGCGTGCAATACATTAACGAGCGGACGGAAAAAGAGTATGCCGAGGTCCGGACGAAGGTGTTGACCGGCAAGACCGAAATCCCGCTCGACTATCGCCTGCTCAACAAGGGCTCCGCGTGGCGCGTCTACGACGTGGTCGTGGACGGTGTCAGTCTCGTGAACAACTATCGCGGACAGTTCAGCAAAATCCTCCGTAACGGCAGCTACGCCGACCTCGTGGATCAGCTTCGCAAGAAATCCGAGAAGATCAAATCCCCGTAGCATTTTCGAGCCGGTCACTCATGACCTTCCTGCGCGGCATCACCGTCTTTTTTGTATGCCTGCTCGCAGGAACGGCGCTGCTCTGTGCGGGGGCTGCCTGGGCGGACACACAGGTGTTTCCGATTCCGTCCGTCTCCACGTCAAAAAACGACGGCAGCGACGCGGGGCTCATTGTTCCGATCCTAATTACAGACCCGGACGGCGAATTGAAATATCTGATGGCTCCGATGCTCATCAGGAACACCATCGTCGGGACCAGGGCAACGTTCAATTTGTTCAGGTATTACACCGGCGGCCGTCAAATGCAAATCATCGCCTCAGTGAGTGAAAAAATCGAACGTAAATTCGTGTTCAACTATGTCGATCCCGCCTTTTCCAACGGGCGCTACTTCCTGAACTTCGGAGGTACGTTCTTCAAGAATGCCACGGCCCGGTTCTATGGGCTCGGGCAAACGACTGTCCTGGACGATCAAACCAACTACACCGCGCGCGAAGCGCGCGGATACTGGCGGTTCGGTGTGTACGCGAACGAGGTAACTCAGATTGCGGTCAGCCAGCGCATACGCCAGGTCAGCGTTCTGCCCGGCGCGACGGACTTGCCGTTTACTGGCAATGTATTTCCGAACGTGCCCGGCGTCCAAGGCGAAACGATCATCTTCGGGAATCGCGCCACCTTTTATTACGACACAAGAAACAATCTTACGTCCCCCACTGACGGCATGGCCGTAACGGCTTATGCGGAGATCAATCAAAACGTCCGTAACAGCGATCATCCGGTGTACTCACGCTATGAACTCGAAATGAAAAAACTCTTCCCCAGCGAATCCAAACGCGCCATTTTGGTGGTCCGCGCCGACCTGCAGGCCACCATCGGGACCGATGTACCGTTTTTCGAACAGAGTTCGCTGGGAGGGCAAAACAACCTTCGGGGCTACGGCGGTGACCGGTTCATCGACAAAAACTTGATCGCGGCGAGCGTCGAGGAGCGCATACATCTCGCGAGGTTGAAGATTGCGGGCGTTGCCGCCGACTTTGAAATGGCCCCCTTCGTCGATAGCGGTCAGGTGTTCAACAGCTATAAGGACGTCAGCTTCAAGGATTACCGTGTCACGCCAGGCATCGGTTTCCGTGGCATCGTACGCCCGAACGTCGTCGGGCGAATCGATTACGGCTACAGCAAGGAGGGGGGCGCAGTCTTTGCTGGTCTCGACTTCCCCTATTAGCAAATGGCCCGGTTTGATCGTTGGCGAAGGGGTTGTGTCCTTGGCGTGGCGGGAACGGCATTGACGGTCTTCTTTTGCCTGCCGGTCACTCAAGCCGAGGCCGAGGGATTCGGCCCCTTTCCGGTCAGGAACTTCAATCCGCTCCAACAACTCGTGCTTAACATGCTGGGAGACCGTGCTGCGGTGATCAGCCGCGGTGCCCTTGATGTGCGTCTGGAACTGGCGGAAACGGCCGCGATATACTCCGAAATGACGCCGACCGCACTCGCCCAGGTGAAATTTGAAACCCTGCGCAATGGATTGTTTTTGCGGTATGGGGCTACATCCAGGCTTGAAGTTGCCGTGGAAATCCCGCTGTTATACCGTTACACGGGGTTTATGGGCGGCATGATCGAAGGCGTCGAAAAGGCGACTACAGGTCTTTCGCCGGCGCGCAGCGCGCTCAGCAACGTCAGCTACGCCTACAACATCACGCGCAATGGTCAGCAAATCGTCAATGGAACCAATGGTGCCCTCGGCCTAGGCGACAGCATGGTACAGGTCAAATATCAGCTGTTCCATGAAACGTCCACGATTCCCGTAGTCTCCGTTCGCGCGGCCATCAAGCTTCCCACCGGAAACGAAAGCGAGTTCTTCGGAAGCGGCAGCCCGGACTTCGGATTGGGTCTTGCATTGGAAAAGGGGTTTGGAAGCCGGTGGATTATCCACGGCAATCTCAACGGCGTACTGCCGACGGGGCGGATCGCGGGCCTGGCATTGCATCCGACACTCATGGGAATTGCCGCAGCGGAATACTTATGGTCGGACAATTTCTCATTAACCTTGCAGTTCGACTATTATACGACGCCCTTCCGTCATACCGGCCTCGAGATCTTTGACAAGGGAGTGACGGAGGTTGTGGCGGGATTCGGCTACCGCTTCGCGGAACGTTGGCTCTGGCAGGTCTATGCAATCGAGAACGTTGATTTCATTACTGGCGGCGCACCGGATTTTACATTGAGCACCCTGTTTACTTACAGATTCCACCTATGATTTGATAGGCGAAAATCACCCTAACCCCTTGACAGTAATGGAGGGTTGTGTGACACTACTCGAGCCAGCATGCAGACCGCATAGCCCTTCGCCAAGCCTACTCAGCCCATTACTGGGCGCATGAACTCTCGCAAAGGAGTTTCGTATGTCGATCCTGAAGACCATTCACAGCCCCGCTGATCTGAAGCGGCTGAGGCCCGGCCAGTTTCCTAAACTTTGCCAAGAGCTTAGGGAGCAAATCATTGGGGCCGTTTCCAGCGTCGGGGGACATCTTGCCTCCAACCTTGGGGTGGTCGAACTGACGGTTGCACTGCATTATCTGCTGGATACGCCAGAGGACAAGATCGTCTGGGATACGAGTAACCAGGCTTATGCGCATAAGCTTCTGACCGGACGCCGAGAGCAATTCCATACCCTTCGGCAATACGGAGGGTTGAGCGGATTCTGCAAGCGTGAAGAGAGCGTCTACGATACCTTTAACGCCGGACATGCAGGCACCGGGGTTTCGGCCGCCTACGGGATGGTGGAAGCCAGGGAGCAGCAAGGTTTGAAACATAAAGTCGTCTGCGTCGTCGGCGACGGTGCGATGACCGCCGGCATGACGCTCGAGGGGTTGCACCACGCCGGCGGGCTCGGTAAGGACTTCCTCGTAATCCTCAACGACAATCAGATGTCGATTTCCAAAAACGTGGGCGCCATCTCTTCCTATCTGAACCGGACGTTCACCGGCGATTTCTATACCAAGATGCGCGAAGAAACCGGCCAGCTGCTGAGGAAGATCCCCCATATCGGCTACGACGTGGAGAAGCTTGCAAGGCGCGCCGAAGAGCTGGCCAAGGGCGCCATTCTTCCCGGCCTGCTCTTCGAAGAACTGGGTTTTCGTTATGCCGGTCCCATTGACGGGCACAATTTCGAACATCTGTTGCCGACGCTTGAGAATGTGCTGAAAATGAAAGGCCCCGTCCTCCTTCATGTGATCACCAAGAAAGGATTGGGCTACGAGCCGGCCGAAAAGAATCCGGTCTGGTTCCATGCCTGTCCGCCGTTTGTACGGGAAACGGGCGCTCCGGCGAAGAAGGCGGCGAGACCTTCCTATACGCAGCTTGCCATCGAGTCGTTGGTGCGGCTGGCTCGCGAGGACAAGCGGGTTGTGGCGATCACTGCGGCCATGTGCGAGGGCACCGGCCTCAACGCCTTCGAAAAGGAATTCCCAGAGCGCCTCTACGACGTCGGCATTGCCGAGCAGCATGCCGTGACCTTCGCGGCCGGTCTCGCGGCGCAGGGGATGCGGCCGGTTGTCGCGATGTACGCCACGTTCCTTCAACGTGCTTACGACCAAGTCGTGCACGACGTGGCCACGCAGAATCTACCCGTGACCTTTTGCATTGACCGAGGCGGGCTCGTCGCTGAAGACGGGACGACACATCATGGCGCCTTCGATTACGCATACCTCCGGCACATGCCCAACATGGTGATCATGGCGCCGAAGGATGAAAACGAATTGCAACACATGCTCAAAACTGCTCTCTCCTACGAAGGCCCCGCCTCTGTCCGCTATCCCAGAGGCGTCAGCCTCGGCGTACCGATGGATTGCGACCTGAAAACCTTGCCGATCGGCAAGGGAGAACTGCTGCGCGACGGTACCGACGTGGCGATCGTCGCCATTGGGGTCTCGGTGTGGCCGGCCGTGAAAGCCGCAGAGCAGCTCAGCCAAGAGGGCTTGTCCACGGCGGTGATCAATGCTCGCTTCGCGAAACCGCTGGACCAAGAATTGATCGTGAACATTGCCAAGCGCGTCCGGTACGTCGTTACGGTCGAAGAAGGCTGCAAGATGGGTGGATTCGGCTCAGCCGTGCTTGAAGCCTTATCCGATGCCGGTCTGACGGGCATCAGGACGAAAATCCTGGGCCTGCCGGACTGGTACATCGAACAAGGTCCCCAAGACTTGCTGCGGGAACGCTATGGACTGACCACGGACGGCATCTATACTAGCGTCAAAGAATTGGTGAGCAAGAGCCCTGCGGCTTCCCGGGAGCAGGAATTATTTTCGGCGGCGGTCGATCACCTGCCCCATGGCGATGAGCAGGGCAGTTAGGCCAACGCTCGGGTGAACGACCGCGAAGAGTCGACCAATGCACATCACCAGACGACCCACCAGACAGATTCGAGTCGGCAAAGTGAAAATCGGCGGCGACGCGCCTGTTTCTGTCCAATCGATGTGTTCGACCGATACGAGAGACGTGGCCGCGACCGTCGAGCAAATTCGGCAATTGGAAGCCGTCGGCTGCGAATTGATCCGTGTCGCTGTGCCTGATACGGAGGCCGCGGCAGCCCTTCCGCGCATCAAGGCGGCGATGACCGTTCCGCTCATCGCCGACATCCATTTCGATCATCGCTTGGCATTGCAGGCCGCTGAAATCGTAGATTGCGTCCGAATCAACCCCGGCAACATCGGCGCCTGGTGGAAGGTTGAAGAAGTCATCAAAGCGGTGAACGCCCGCGGCATCCCCCTTCGGGTCGGCGTGAACGGGGGCTCGCTGGAACGGCCGCTCCTCGACAAATATGGATGGCCATCGCCGGAAGCGCTCTCCGAATCGGCGCTCAACGCCGTGCATGCGTTGGAAGACGTGGGCTTCACGAACATGAAAGTCTCGCTCAAGGCCTCGGACGTCCATCATGCGATCGACGCCTATTGGCTCTTTGCGCATCAATCGAATTACCCCTTGCATATCGGGATCACGGAAGCCGGGACAGCCATGACCGGCGCGGTTAAATCGGCAATGGGCCTGGGATACCTGCTTTCTCAAGGCATCGGCGACACGTTGCGCGTCTCGCTTGCAGCGGACCCGGTTGAAGAAGTGAAGGTCGGATTTGAGATCCTCAAGTCGCTGGAGTTGCGGCATCGCGGCATCAATGTGATCGCCTGTCCCACTTGCGGCCGCGTGGAAATCGACGTCGTGCGAATGGCCAATGAGCTTGAAAAGAAACTCGGCCACATCAAAACGCCCTTGAATGTCTCGGTCCTCGGCTGCGTGGTCAACGGGATTGGCGAAGGCAAAGAAGCCGACATCGGCATCGCGGGCGGCGAAGGCAAGGGAATCCTCTTCAAGAAGGGGAAACTTGTGCGCAAAGTGCCCATAGAAGAGCTGATGGATACGCTGATCCGAGAAGTCGAATTGCTGGCCAAGGAAAAAGAAGCCGAGTCGAGCGGCGAGTTGCCTGCGGCTTCAAAAGACGGATGGGAAGCGTTGCCCGGCGCCGACCAGGCGATGACTCGCGGCAAAGAGATTCCTGTCCTTAATAAGTCCTGAGCTGCGGTGCCCCGGGGCGATCAAAAACACAGTTCGACCTCGAAGATGCCTCGGAAAGGGTATTGTCTCTAGCCTCTCGCTTCCTCCCCGGATTATAATGCGAATCCCGCGGGGCGCCGTACCCAAGTGGCTAAGGGAGCAGTCTGCAAAACTGCGATGCAGCGGTTCGAACCCGCTCGGCGCCTCCACACCCTGGTCTGTCTACTCATCGATCGCCTGCGAGGGAACGACGATCACCAATATGGGCTGCGAGGGTCATAAAAAATTGACCCCGCGAACGGGTGGGTGTTAGAATCCTTTGCGTTTACAGTCAGCTAGCCCGCCGGCGGCTCGCACGATCTCAATTTGCAATCACGGAGCTCGAGAAATGGCCGTACCTCTTTCGCAGATGTACAGGGTTGCCAGCTATGTCCTCAGCCAGAAATTGAAAGGAGTGACTCGATACCCATTGGTCTTGATGCTCGAGCCGTTATTCCGCTGCAATCTCGCCTGTGCCGGCTGCGGTAAAATCCAGTATCCCGAGCATGTCCTCGACAAGCGGTTGACTCCCGAACAGTGTTGGGCCGCCGCCGAGGAATGCGGCGCGCCTATTGTCAGCATTCCCGGCGGCGAGCCGCTGATCCATCCGGAAATGGCGAAGATCGTTCACGGGCTCGTGGCGCAAAAGCGGTACGTGTATCTCTGTACCAATGCCATTTTGCTCGAACGCAAGCTCGATGAATACCAAGCCTCAAAGTATCTCACCTTCAGCATCCACATGGATGGTCTGAAAGACGAGCATGATTTGGCCGTCTGTCGCGATGGTGTCTACGACGTGGCGGTGAGGGCGATCAAGGCTGCGCTCAAGCGCGGACATCGCGTGACCACAAACACGACCTTGTTTGACGATGCCAACCCTGAGCGGGTGAGAAAATTTTTTGATGAGATGATGGGGCTCGGCGTCGAGGGAATGATGATCTCGCCAGGCTACAGCTATCAAAAAGCGCCGGACCAACAGCATTTTCTGAAGCGTGCTCGGACCAAGGAGCTGTTTGCGAAAATCCTCAGCCGTCCCAAGCGTGCCTGGCACTTCAATCAGTCGCCGCTATTCCTGGATTTTCTGATGGGCCGCCGTGATTATCAGTGCACGCCGTGGGGAAATCCCACCTATAATGTGTTCGGGTGGCAACGGCCCTGTTATCTCCTCCAGGAAGGCTACGCAAAAAGCTTCAGAGATCTGATGGAAACGACGACCTGGCAAGATTACGGCTCCACCAAAAACGAAAAGTGCGCCGACTGCATGGTGCATTGCGGTTATGAGGCCTCGGCCGTAGAAGACACGTTCGGCACGCTGTCAGGCTTTGCGCGGACGGCAAAACTCACGCTTCTGCCGACTTCCAGATAACAGGTCAATGTTAAGAGCCTTGAGGAACCGATCAAGGGTCATTGGTCAATGGCCGATATCTGTCCGACGACGGGCTTGGCGAATGACCGTTGATTATTGACGAAAGCGCCACGCCGTGACCGATACCAAGAATCACACGTCGACTGCACCCGACTCGCTCGAAGGACGGAGGTTTCGTCCTGCATCCCCTGCGGAACTGGCAGAAGCCGTGGAATTTGCGTTCGATTATCGCGGCGACGTCACGGTGGAGTTGACGTCCGGCGAGCCAGTGGTCGGCTATCTGTTCAATCGCGATGCCGGGAATGCGACTCCTTGGATTGAGCTCTTTCCCGCCGACGATCCGGCTCCTCGCAAGATCCCCTATGCGGACATCGTGTCCATCGCGTTCACTGGGGAAGATACCGCCAACGGGAAATCCTGGGAGGCCTGGGTTTCCAAAAAGGAATCCGAACGCCGCGCTGAAGCCGCTCAGGTCGAGGCCGACGCCAGAACCCGGGGGCATTTATAGACTCCGCCTGACTGGTTCTCGCTCGCGCTCAACGCATTTTCTTCGCGCCAGTCCTGACATCTCACGCCGGCTCTCAGTGCATTGCGTCGGGCTCTGTCGTTGACAACCTGGGGGCCCTATGCTAGAAACATCCGCCTCAAAACTGGGGAAGCCTGTCGTGGCGAGGCGTTTTGTTGTTTGAAACCATTGCACGGGCGGTACGAGCGCGCCCAGCTTTGCGGCAGAGAGTGCGGCGACGGCAGGGACTGACGGTTGTAGGCGTCGCGCTGGGATTGGCTCTCGGGTTGCCATCGGGAAGCTTGGCCACGCATGAAGCCGATCATCGGTTCATGGTCGAGGGGTTTGTCTGCGGGCTCGACGGCAAGGGGATGGACAATATTGATGTCCTTGTCAAAGACACGAAGATTTCTTATGGGCAGATCGTCAAGACGGACGGCGACGGGTATTACCGGGCGACCTTTCATCTGCACAACGAAAATCTAGGCGATCAGCTTCTGGTCGAAGCGAAGGGAGAGCAGCAATATCACAAAGTTGAGTTCGATCCCAAAGACTTGGAATCAGAACGCAAGGTTCAAATCCATTTTGGGACTGCCTGTGTCCGTGACGTCAACGCTCCCCCGGTGTGGGTGTGGTGGGGCTTAGGAGGAACGGCAGCCGTCGTTGCAGGAGCTGTCGGAGTCAAGCGGATCGTCAAGGCACGGCGAAAACAGGGGCAGAAACGAGGCAAGACGCAGGGGAAAAGAAAATCGTAACACCGATGGCGGTCCGTGGGGCTTTGGCACCTCGCCGGATCGGTCAAGGAATGTTGGCGAGGGTCAGTGCGCGTGGCTTCCGGAATCCCGAAGGTATCGGCGCTTTAGCAAGGAGTGCAGTCACTCCGGCAAAGCGTCTTTTTTTCGTCTGAATCTATAAGGAGCGAAGAACAGACATGAATCAATGGAGAAAGCTGCAGCTGGGTTGGTTGATGGGCGTCGGGCTGGTCGTGGCCGCGTGCGGGGGTGAAGGTGGTGGAGAAGGGCCGATCGTGCCGCCTCCTCCGGCGCCGGCGGAGTACGCCGACAAACACATGCCGGCCGACTGGTGGGGCGATGCCGCGAAGGCGGAAGAAGGCCGCAAACTGTTCATCGGCGAGACCAACCCCGATGTCAACTGCGCGAGCTGCCATGGCAAGGATGGGAAGCCCGTCAAGGCCGGTGCACGCGATTTTCGCAACGGCGAACGCATGAAGCTCTATTCC
>DATJGE010000015.1:0-24419 GCA_035495295.1 Nitrospira sp.
AGAACCAGGCCGCGCACCTCATCGAAGGCGAAGAGCATGCTGCGTTCTCCGTGGGCAGCCATTTCTGCGGCATATTGCAAGGCCAAGGTCGATTTGCCGGTGCCTGCCGAGCCCATGATCAACGTCGTCGTGCCCCGGTCGAGGCCACCGCCGAGCAAGTCGTCGAGATCCCGGTGCCCGCTCATCACCCGTTCTCGCATGACATCCGTCCGATGATCCGCCGCGATGATGCGGGGAAACACGCGCAAGCCGCCCTTCTCGATCGTGTAATCGTGGTAACCCTCACGGTACCGGACTCCGCGCAGCTTCAGCACGCGCAGCCGCCGCCGCGACCGGCCGTAATCGGGAGACAGTTGTTCCATCTCAATGACACCGTGAGTGAGGCTCAACACGTGCGGATCGCCGGCCATTAATTTGTTGTCCATCTTGTCGTCCAGGAGCAGGACGGTGGTCTGGTATTTGCTCAACTCTTGCTTGAGGTTTAACAGCTGCCGGCGGTAGCGCAACGGCGTTTCAGCCAACAGTCGGAATTCAGAGAGTGAGTCGAACACGACACGAGTAGGGCAGCTCTTCCGAATTTCGCTGAGAAGGAGGTCGGTGAGCTTCGTCAGCTCAAGTTCGGAGGGATGGAACACCGTCGTGTGAGCCTCCGGTCGTACAAGCGCTTCGATCGCCGATAACTCGAACAAGGCGATGGAATCCAACGACCACCCATGCGACCGTGCGACCTTGAGCAGCTCCTCCTTCGTTTCGGAGAGGGTGATATAGAGAGTCTTTTCGCCCCGGCGCACGCCCTCGAAGAGGAACTGGAGAGCCAGCGTTGTCTTGCCCGATCCTGGATCGCCCTGGACGAGGTAAAAACAGCCAGAGGGCAATCCCTCAACCAATACTTCATCAAGGCCTTCGATCCCGCTGCTGCAGCGTGGATCATTGACGGCAGGAGCGGTCATAGAACCGGTCGACTCAGGCGTCGGTTTTTTCATACTCGTCATCAAGCCTTTCTGACGTGATCCCGCGGAATTGCAATGTAGGTGGATGCGTGTCTTAAGCGATAAAACTTATTCATAACGCGAGAGTAGCGAAGGCACGCCTAGGGAAACCCCTAGCCTGCAACCGACTGCGGTGCTTCAGGAAAGACTGAGAGGGACGGACCTAAATCGGCATGAAATGAGGGTCCCGGACCTTCAAGATCCGAAAGGCCTCTTCAAGGGTACGCACGACATGCAGGTTCGGACGGGACTCGGCTGCTTCCAGCTCGAACATGCGCGCCATTCCAAAGAGGTCCGGCGACGGCGCCACGAAGATCACCGGCCGGTTTGGGTCCGGCATGATCGGCTTCATGCGTGCGAGGTCGCGCATGGTTTGAGCAGAGAAGTCAGCCCCCGTGGATTCAGAAAAGTCCGTGATACCGGACAGCGGATCGAAGCGGGCGACGTTTTCTTGCTCAAACCGGTAGACGTCCCGCAGGTCATCATCCGTCACACGTCCGATGAGGCGGGCTCGAAGGATTCTATGGGTGGAGTCGAAATCAATCCGATACGGCACCCCTGCTCCTTTATTTACTAGTTGCTCGGGAGAAGACTTCACGCGACAATACCGATTAATGGCGCGCACAATAGCACGTTACGTTGCGCCCCGTTCGCGGAAAACGGACTAGGGGAAAGTCTGACAGCCGGCTGTGACCGCGAGGTCGTGACCACTATGGCAGTCGAATCGGCCATGCTTCCGCTCGGCACCACCGCTCCCGCGTTTATCCTGCCTGACGTCATGAGCGGCAAAATGTACTCGCTCGATTCATTTCACGGGAAGAATGCTTTGCTCGTGATGTTCATTTGCCGGCACTGCCCTTACGTGAAACACGTGGAGCAGGAGATTGCCAAGATTGGAAAGGATTATCAGGGCAAACAGCTGGGTCTCGTCGCGATCAGCAGTAACGACCCCGCAAGCTACCCTGATGACGCTCCTGATCAGCTCAAGGAGATGGCCAAGCGGCTCGACTTTCGCTTCCCGTTCTGCTTCGACGAATCGCAGGCCGTGGCCAAGGCCTATAAGGCGGCCTGCACCCCGGACTTCTATGTGTTCGATGCGCAGCAAAAGCTCGTCTATCGAGGCCAGCTTGACGACAGCCGCCCCGGCAATAACAAGCCCGTCACGGGTCGGGATCTGCGCGCAGCGATCGACGCCGTCCTCACCGGCAAACCGGTGGACGCCCAACAAAAACCCAGCATCGGCTGCAGCATAAAATGGAAGCGCGGTAACGCACCATGATGGTGATATGCGGAGCACCATAGTGCTTCGTCTATTGCTCGCCCTTGGTACTTCGTGCGTTGAGCCCATTCCTAGCATCAGGTTATGAGTTTCCCAACCGCAATGAAATTGTCCATACAGAGCGTCGCTGCACGATGGCGACAGGATAAACGCCAGCTCCTGGGGCAAGCTTGGCGCGTCGCGCGTAAGCATGTCTGGTACCGCTGCGAGAAACGAATCTACGTGTATGAGGCGGACCGGATTGTCAATCTGCCGAATTCTAACCGGTTTCGGCGGGACCACGTGGAGGATCTACGGTTTTACGAGCAAACGGCGTCATGGCAGCTGTCGGCCGATGCCTATCGAGCCGCCGCGGAGCGCCGTTTGGCTCAGGGCGAACACCTCTATACGCTGGTTGACGGCGGCCGGCTATTGCATTATGGGTGGCTGCAGACGTGTCATACGCTGGGAGAGGACACCGCCGTCGGGCAGGCGTTTTTTCCACCGCCAGATTCCTCCGCACTCTACGATCACTACACCCATCCCTCCGCGCGCGGCCGGGGACTTTTTTTTGACGCCCTCTGTCAACTCTTGCATGACGTCCCCGCTCTCGCCAAAACCAAGCAGGCCTATATTTATGTTTACGGAGACAATGGCGCCTCACGTCATGTGATCGAGAAAATCGGATTCCGTTATGTGGGGAGCCTTATTGAGGATCGCCGGCTCTTCAACGTCCGGCGCTATGCGGTCTCAGGCGGAGGACCATTTAGGACCGCACAACTCGAAGGCACCGTTCCTGCCAAATAGCCTGCGAAGCACAAGATACCAATTCACGTCGTAGCTGCAGACCATGTGTCAGGGGCAATCAGTGTCCGGGCGATGGAGGCTCTGCCTGCAGTTTTTCCTCTTTGCGGCCTAATTTGGCCTCGATTTCAGCGACTCTGTCCGCCGCTGCTCGATGCCCCTGCGCCGCCGCTCGGCGATAGAAGTTGAGCGCCTTGCTTGTATCAACGACGCCTCCAAGACGGCCTGACTCGAGCGCTTCGCCCATGCGGTAGGCCGCTTCCGGATCTCCGCCCTCCGCCTTCTCCGCATCCGACGCATACTTTTGCGCGGCTTGAGGATCGAGCGGTTGAACGGCCTGTGCTGCCGCCTCAGTGCGACTGCTCAGCAGTAGACAGAATGCGAGAAGGGAGAATTTCGCAGCATATGTCATGGCAGCCTCCCAGCCTCCCCGTCCTACAAAATCTCACCACATCTTTCAGCCGTTCTTCAATAGGAGTCGTCTCAAAATCCCGTTCAATCATTCGTCCAAGCTTGCTCTCCAATGGGATGGCTTTGCCCCTCCTTTCCTCTCTTGACCGGTTCCGATCGCAAGCGTACAGTAACTATTGTCCGGGCCGCTCCAACCTCTGCGAGGTGTGGCCATGACTCTCCGTCGGGCACTGGTCCATCATGACGGCGACCGCTCGCGAGTTCCGTTCAATTCTTCTTCTTTTGTTCATCCCCCTGCCAATCAACACATCGGTTTCCGAAAACCTCGCGCGGCCGTGAGTCGATCTCGGCAGCGAATGACGTCACCGCTGCCGCACGGTTCGCGCAGCAAAGGACTCGCATGCACATTCATGCGAGAGCGTGCCCTATGTCATGGATGTACTGGGGAATCGTGGGAGGAATCATCTCGCTGGTCGCCGTGCTGCTGTTTTCCATTCTGACGATCTATGCGGGCGCCAAGGGATCTTCGAGCACGAACAAACGACTGAGCATCCCGACGAAGCCTGAGTCGCTCGTGGAGCGGCCGGCTGCGTAGCGGCCGCACAAAGAGAACGTATCCACTGACCCACGTCATGCGGTTCGACATCGACCGACCGCGAAGCGAGGGCGCCCCCTCTTTGCTTTCTTCGCAGTTTCGTTATAATACCCGCCGATAGTCGACTCGCATCTCCAAGGAGGACAGAGGACATGACTGAGAAGAGCCGAACATTCCTGCGGCGAATGCGGTCTGTGACCATCGTCACGGTTGTTGCGCTGCTTGTCGTCGCAGGAGGAAATACTGCGATCGCGGAGGACCCGGAAAGCCCGAGTGGAGCGGGACTGCAGGCGGCGAGCTGGTTAGCGACCGTGCCTTACGGCGCGGCGAAGATCCTCTATGCGGTGAGCGGAGGCGTTGTGGGGAGCTTGGCCTGGGTGATGACCGGAGGCAACACCGACATTGCCAAGGCGATCTGGAGTCCCGCGATGACCGGGCACTATACCGTGCAGCCCCAAAACCTGACCGGTGACCGAGCCCTGCATTTTGTCGGCGGACCGCCGACTGACACCGGCAGCTAAGTATCCTCTCCCAGCATGTTCATTGCCTGGCCAAGCCAGGCAGGCACGTCGGTCGTTTGCCCCGAACTCACGAGACGACGGCGGGCTCGACCTCTTTCGTGTCGACCGGTTTTGCGTCCAGACTCTTTCTGCGATTCTCTGCGATGGTTCGATCGATGATGGCTCCGCAGTTGAAGCATTTCCACGCATAAAACACCAAAAAGAAATCCGAAAAACGCTCCAACTCCATAAACCCTTTGCACTTCGGACAATCCATCGTTTCCTCCTGAATTGGTGGATGCAAAGCTGTTTTGGGACTAAAGCAATTTTCGCTCCTTGGAGCGAAATGAGTGTTTTCAATAAGTTAGCGAAACGATTGGCATGGGCAAACTACGTATACGTACAACCTCGTACAATCTCGTACGGCAGGCGCCGTGATGAGAGCGGGCTCTGTGCCGTGCTCACAGCGGCTACGAGAGCGCGGCACGTTTTTAGGCCTATTTCTTGCGGCGATGTATCAGCGACCGATCGAGTCACCTTCCGGCGAATGGAGCCGTTCGATCAGCGTTCGGCTGGTCGGCAAACCTGTAGCTGGCACTTCGGAGATCCATAACGCGCATCTCTCTAGGCGTCGACGCCTGAGTCTGCGCGTCAAACCTGCTCAGCGCCTACCATCAGGAACCCTCGCTCTTGGAAAGCTCGGAAACGACAGTTCCGACCGGCCACCTGCGGCTCCTCGCCGGGGAAGCCACCAGATGCCACCGGCTGATTGGTCTCTTATGATGATGAGAACACGGAGAAAAAGGCTGACCGTCCATCGGCACGAAAACATCCTCAACTCTCAGATGTCAGATCATAAATTCGGTTAGAATCTGTGGCATCCATGCGGGGACATAACATCTGAGATATGAGATCCGAGGTGTGCGCGGTTCATACTGTTTGTCTCATCCTGATCTTTTTCCATCCTGCTTCAAGTGACCCTCACTCGTTGTCGTCAGTAGAGGGAAACCAGGTGCAGATCTCGCACCAAGGTGGAACTGCATCCCCGGTCGCCGCGAACGGAACGGGGCCTTCCAACGAAACTCTGCATGAACGGGAGTACCGCCCGGCGCGAGAGATCCGACGATTCACCGAGCCGACGATCAGCTTGAGAGGTTCGGCCGAAGACGTTGGACTCGATAGACGCGCACTCGAGAGCGTTCTCGAAACACAATTCCTGCAGGAGTTTTCATTTCTTCAAAATGATTTTGCCTTCGACAAGACGTACGAGACGTGGCAGATCGGACTCTTTGCCTGTGAAGCGTGGACGGTCGGCAACAACTATCCGATCGCCTTTCACCTTCAATGTACGGGCGGACCGATGGATGAACCCCGACACTGGCAGTATGCGACTCTCGGCTACGGGCGAAAGGACAAAATCGTCGACGCCTTGCGCGAGGCCCTACAGTCCATCGTCACCGAGTATGCGGCCTTTGTCCGCAAAGCGCGTGGAAACGCTGAAGGGACATAAAGGGCTGGTTGACGGAGGGGAACTGCGGACAATGCTCGCCATCGCCAACTGGGACAGCGCACGTCCCGGGTAATCGATTGTGTAGCAATCGGTGGATCGGGTGGGTGAAAACGACTGCGCAGGGTTGGGCGAGTATGAAGGTCCGCAGGTTTGGCCTCGGTCACCTTTCTATCAAACGGAACGAGCAGGCTGGGAAGGAGCATTGAAACGTTCACTCGTCGAGGCTTGGACGAATGAGCATCGGTCCATAGACCAGGGCGAAGAGCAGATAGGCACCGCTCCAAGCGAGGGCCGCTATCCCGAGCCATAGAATCGTCATGCCGCTTCCGGTGGCTGACGCCGGCGCGGCGACTCGGAGGATCGCGCCAAGATTCACGAGCACATAGATCACAAGCGTCATGAAATCTGCATGACGAGGGCGACCGGTATGCCCCAAGCTCGCGCGCGTCATGATTGCGAGCGTCATTGACCCGACGGCACCGCTCGTGAGCACATGCACGGCGTTCGCGGCCGGCACCAGCGCGAAAGCCGCTCCGCCCAAGGCCAGGAGCGACAGGGCCGACCAGCCGTAGCCTATGCTGAGCATTAAAACCAGCGGCTCTCCCCACGCCAGCCATCCCCGCCAGCGCGAGACCCGAAGGAGGTTCGCGATTCCGGCGAAAATGAACAGCGCTCCTGCTGCTGCTCCCTCGGGCTGAACGATCCACGCCAGAGCGGCGGCAAACACCAACAGCATCGACAGCCCATCGAAACGGGAGAACGCCGCCGGTCGCGCGGTGCTCCGCTGTTCCGTCAGGTATTCCGCGGTGAAGGCGGGGGTCACCCGCCCGCCGATCACCGTGAGCAGCAACAGGAGAACTGACAACGCCGCGCGCTCTGCTAGATCCGTCGACGCGCCCCGCAGCGCCAGCACATCGAAGACAATATTGGCACCGGCATACACAGTAATCAGCACGCCAATCGGCGACCGATCCCACCTTCTTGCTGCTGCGATCTCATGCCAGACGACCGCAGCCAACGTGATGAGAAAAGCCGTATCAACGACGGCAGCCAAAACCGGAACCGGTCCCGGCATACCGACTATCAGCCGTCCCGCCAGCCACAATAGCCAGAGTGAGATCAAGAAAGTGCCCCTCACTGGCATCCGTCCCGTCCAATTAGGCATCGCGGTCAGAATGAAACCGGCCATGACGGCGGGCAAAAACCCGAACAGCATCTCGTGGATATGCCACTCCCGCGGGGGGTAAAGAAAGTCAGGAGCGATCGCGCCGGCCGCGATTAAAATCCACACAGGCACAGCCAAGGCGGCGAAGAGCGCGGCGCCGAGAAAGAAGGGTCGAAACCCCCACGAGAACAACGGCGGACCGCCGTAGGAAGGGAAGGTCGATTCATCGGCAGCTACCGTGGGCTGGCTGACGCGTATTTCAATCGGCTTTGCGGTCACGACGGTATTCTAGCGCGGATACATGCCTCATAACCGCCACCAGGTACTGCACCCTCTGCCATCCGATCCAGCGCGAGGCCGGGCAGCAAAGCTCGCTTTGTTTCGCCTTTCCGGAGAGGTGGATGGGGCCTTACCTGCGACTTGCGATGGATGCATGGCCCTATCGTTCTGGTCGCCCTTCTCACCCGCCCAACCCTGGGCAGTCGTTCTCACCCACTGACCCACCGATTGCTTTGCAATCGTTACCCGGGACGCGCCTGCTTCCACCTCTCTAAGCCCTTTTTAAGATTCGGCTAATCGCCGCTTAACTTCCTGATGGTTGGATCAGAACACCATTGGGAAGCAACCCTATGCAGAAGATGCGATCGAACCATCATTACAGAGGACGCATCATTACGCTGATGCCGCGGATGGAAGGCTACATGTGGGGATGCCACTACGTGATCCTGAGATCCGGCAAGACGGAGATCGACGGCTCTCCGAGCAGCACCTACTTCTCTCGCGAAGAAGCGGAAGAGGCCGCCCTCGCAATCGCCAAAAGATTCATCGATCAGTGTCACCTCGACAAGGATCCGTTGAGATAGAAAGAGGGACGCAAGGGCTTTTGATCTCCTTCTTGCCAGCGCGCACACCAGAGTTGGATGCATCGCCTCATCGCTCAACGCATAAAGTAATCCTCTCAACTCTTAGTACATGGCCATGGTTTGCCGCTGAAGATCTCTGGCGCCGGTGAGGTGGCTCATGAGATCCGGCCGGCTCTTTATCAGATGTTGCTTTAATTGCGTATCCGTCACTGAATTCGCCGTGTCCTCCACGAGCTTCACCGCTTGTTGATGCATCGTCACTTGGTAATCAAGATAGGCGCGATCGAAGTCACGCCCCGATTTCTTTCGTAATTCCTCCATGGTCTTTTGATGGGTGCTTTCGACCGCAGCGGCCAGCCGCGGCTTCTCCGGTTGAAGCCCTCTGCGGTTGGCAAGCTGCAGGGTTTGCTGCATCTTGTCCGTGTGCTCATCGATCAGGCGGGACGCATACGCGCGAACGGCCGGGTTATAGGCCTTCCGCTTGGCCAGCTGCGCCGCTTCAATCTCGCTTACATCGATCGTGTCCAAGACGGAAACGACATTCGCATCGGAGAGGGTACTCGGGATGGCACGCTCGGCAGCCGCGCAGCCGGCGAGCAGACCACCTAGACATAACGCTAGGGACACAACGTTTAGGGTCTTCATACGTTCGCCTCCTCGTGATCCGTGCGGATTGGTGGTTCGTGACGGCCGACAGTGGTCAATTGTGGGGGCTGCAACTAACAGACCGCGGCGTCGCCGGAGCGCGCACGGGTGCGGAGCGCGAAACCTTTACATCATTGGCCCGATCGGCAAGAGTCCTAGCGCGCACTGCTACTGAGAAAAATGATGACGACAGACGCGAGAGACTACTGTCTGACCTGAACGCCTGCCCGTTAAAACGACAGCTTGTCCTTACCGCCGCGGATGTGAGATTTCGCGTCGGGAATCTGAGATCCGCGCTGCGGAGGCCAGGGATTGCCCCAGCCTTGCAAGACGGGGTAGCATGCGATGAGATGGCTATATTGAGGAGCTGACGTGACACGACAATACCACCGATGGTTTCCCTTTGTGACTCTGATGCTGCTTTGCGCGTGCGCGCCGAATGTTGCTGTCGACTACGATAAGAGCACCGACTTTTCCCGCTACCATTCCTACCACTGGGGAACCGGCATGCCGGCCAAAAACCCCGAGACGGATCGCCAAATCGTCGAGGCCATTGACGACCAGCTCGCGCGCAAAGGCTTGACGAAGACTGATGCCGACCCGGATCTTGTCGTCACCTACCACGCCGCGACACACGAGGAGATTGACTACAACGAAGGCGGGGGCTACGCGGGCTCAGGGGTGAAATATGGATCGGCCATCAGTCCATCGGCGTCGGACATTCCTATGAGAGTGCAAGTGGGAACGATTATGGTGGACATGTACGATACGAAACGCCAGCGCAGGGTGTGGCATGGGGAAGGCAGCGACGTGATGATGAACGATCCGGCAAAGCGCTCCGCCGAAATTCAAAAGGGCGCGGTCAAGATGTTCGAGAAGTTCCCGCCCGGTAAATAATTCGCCGCGCTCCTCATTCGTGATCTTTTGACACAGAGCGGCATGACGTAAACCGCTCATCATTGGCTATGAGGCAAGGCCTCAAGCCGCCTCGTCAGCCGAAGATTCTCCCCGTCATCAACCGGGCAGTCGATCACCGCCGGCACGTCGCGCTGCAAGGCGTGCTCGAGAATCGCACGGAGTTCGCTGGGCTCCGTCACTCGGTAGCCCGCAGCGCCGAAGCTTTCCGCATAGCGCACGAGATCGGGATTGCCGAAATCCACCGATGAGGTTCGGCCGTAGCGAACTTGCTGCTTCCAGCGAATGACGCCGTACCCGTTGTCCCGCCAGATCAGAACGACCACTGGGAGTTTCAGGCGCACCGCGGTCTCCAGCTCCTGGCTGTTCATTAAAAAGCCTCCGTCGCCTGTGACAGCGACGACGCGGCGCTCGGGATACAAGAGCTTCGCCGCAATCACGCCGGGAAGGGCAATGCCCATGGCCGCGAAGCCGTTGGAAATGATGCAGGAGTTGGGCGTCTCGCAAGGGAACATTCTCGCCATCCAGAGCTTGTGGGCACCGACGTCGCAGACCACCACATCGTCGTGCCTCAGGACCGCGCGCAGCTCGCGCATGATGTGCTGCGGGCGCAAGGGCCATGACAGAGCACCAGCGAACTCGGCCTCGAATCCGTCGACGACCGCTTTCCTGGCCCGCGGAGCCCATGACGTGTCGAAGGCGGGCATGTGTTCCTGGATCAATTGCAAGGACAACCGCAGATCGCCCAGCACACCCACATCCACGATGTAATGCTCGTCGACCTCCGCAGGCATGCTGTCCACGTGCACAATGCGTTTGTCCCGGTGCGGATTCCAAAAGCAGGGCGCGTATTCCACGAAATCGTATCCCATGGCCAAGACCACGTCGGCCTGTTCCATCACGACTGCCGTATAGTCCCGTGCCATGAGTCCCAATGTATGCAACGAGAGAGGATCGCTGTCCGGCATCACGCCTTTGGCCATGAAGGTATGCAGCACGGGAACGTGAAAGGCGCGCGCAAAGGTCCTTAGCGCGTCAGCGGCCCCCCCGCGGATGACGCCGTTTCCTGCGAGAATGACCGGACGCTTCGCGCCGGACAACGCATGCACCGCGCGCTGCACCTGTGAAGGCGCCGGCTCCGGCATAACGGGCGCTTGCACAATAAGCGGCCTCAAAGAGGCCTCGTCACCCATCGATTGGTCGGCCACGTCTTCCGGCAATTCCAGATGCGTCGCACCAGGTTTTTCCGTCTGCGCAATCTTGAAGGCCTTTCTCAGGGCTTCAGGAATGACGTCGCCTCGCGGGATCGAGGCATTCCATTTGGTGACCGGCTTGAACATCGCAGTCACGTCGATGTACTGGTGGGACTCTTTGTGACGACGATTCAGCGAGGCTTGGCCCGTGATGGCAACCAGCGGCGCGTGATCGAGATAGGCATCAGCGACGCCCGTCAAGAGATTGGTCGCTCCCGGGCCCAGCGTGGAGAAGCACACGCCTGCCCGCCCGCTGAGCCGGCCGTAGACATCCGCCATGAACGCCGCGCCTTGTTCATGCCGGGCGGCGACGACCTGCATCTGCGCATCGAGCAAGGCATCCGTGAGCGCAAGCGTTTCCTCGCCGGGCACGCCGAACATAACGCGTACGCCTTCATGTTCCAAACACCACACCAGCAACGACGCCGCATTCATGAATGCCTTCTCCTTCGCCAACACATCTCATACAGTCTACCCGTTTGTATTGAGCTCATTCAAAAGCGGAGATCCTGCGCCCTGCAACGACCCTGTCCTACACCAGGACACACCAAAGGCTGAGTAGGAATTTAGGGATGGTACCAGGTATCAAGCGCCTCCTCATTTCATATGATCGGGGGACCAAGGCGAGCCGTACAATATCGAGGAAGCGGCCCTCCGGTTTGCGAAGCTCAGGGCCTCATCAGAATAAGTAGGTGAACCCAGGGGGATCACATGCCGACTTATGAATATAAGTGTCTGGATTGCGGCAAGGAGTCGGAGCTCTACCTCACCATCACGGAGCACGACGGCGGCAAGATCACCTGCCCCGGATGCAAGAGCACGCGCATGGAGCAGTTGATGTCAGCAATCTCGGCGAAGACGAGTAGGAAAAGTTGAAGCTGGGATGGCCGCCCACGCGACAGCATGCCAACATCGTGGCTCATCCATGATGGACCCCAATCGAGAGGCGACGACCAGCGAGCTTGGACGGAGCATTTAGAAGTCGATCACCTCACGGACTTCCACAGCCCCCTTATCCGCCATGGGAATCTTCATGGCAACGGCAATAGCCTCGTCGACATTTTTGGCCTCGATCATGAAATAGCCGCCCAGTTGTTCATGCGTCTCCGCAAATGGGCCATCGGTCACCAGCCGTTTGCCATCACGAATCCGAATCGAGGTCGCCTTGGCGGACGGATGGAGCGGATTCGCAGCCACGTATTGTCCCCTCGCAGTAAGTTCTTCTTTGAGCTTTAGAGCTTCTTTCTGGCATTCCTGCCGCTCCTTCTCACTCCGTTCAGCATGTTCCTCGGCGTAGATCAGCAGCATGTATTTCATCGTCTTTCCTCCATTAAACGCGCCACCACAGCATAGTCACCGGATAGTCGTGACGGAAGGCCAAAATCGACATGGCCATGCAAACCTATAAATTCAGGCAGTTATGCGCTTCCTTGCCGTCTACGGAATCTGATGCTGCTCACAAAGTTCCCGATTCTTGTTCCCCATCTGGGTGGATGCGCCTTCCCAGGTGCCGTAGGGGCACGGATGGCGCCGATTGCTTGTTTCGCGGGCAGCGATCCCACACGGGGCGGCGTGCGAGCATGAGCTGCGATCGGTGACAGGACCCGCAATCTTTGCATCGACGTGAACTCGGCAGCGTCGGACGAACGATCATCGAGGACAGGACCCGCGTCCACCTCACTCAGTGTTTTCCCCCCGCCCAATTCAGTGGTTTCCCCACTAGGAAGTGCCTTGTTCTTCTTGTACCTAGTGGGGTGGTTTGGGAAAACCATTTACCGGAGGTACTCTTATGCTCAGGCATACAATCTGGATTATTGTCCTCGGGCTGATCGTTGGTGGCTGTGCCAGCGACAGCGGTAAGATGGAGGGCTCCGGCGGCAGTTCATCGCCGGCCAAGAGCGAGAACGCGGCGTCAAGTCCCACAGCGGCCGTCCCGAGCCAGAGCATGTCCGGAGGCGCCGCCGTCTCGAGCCCGACAATGTCCGCTGAAGCCCGGAGCTCAAATTCAATGAATGAATCGACAGCGACCAAAAACCGGATCGCTGCAGGAGTCGAAGAAGAGACATTGGACACCTGTCTCGCTCAGATTCCTCAAGACGGCACGGTCGGTCAGAAGTTGTTGGCGGAGCAAACGTGCCGCCGGAACTTTTCAACACGCCGGTAACCAGACGCAGATCAAGAATGCCGGTTTCGATTCTCTGCTTTCTCGTTCCTCAACGGGGACAGGCTCGATGATGTGCCTGTCCCCTCTCCTGCTCTCCTACGTAAGCTCCGTAGCTTGATGATCAACGTCAGCTCCAAATTGAGGCTGGATCGAGGCAGCCTCGGTACTTTATAGTGAAACCCCTTGCTCTTGGGGCAACATGTCACTCCTGCCCTCTCAGCATCCGGCCGCGAAAGCCATTGTCATAGCGCTCATTACCGCCGTCTATTTTGTAGCCGGAAAGATCGGGCTCGGCTTCGCCTCTCTCCATGTGAGTCCCTCACCGGTCTGGGCTCAGGCCGGGATAGCGATCGCGCTCCTGCTCATGTTCGGAATTTCGACCTGGCCGGCGATCTTGGCCGGTGCCTTTTTGGTCAATGCCACCACCGGCGGATCGCCCATCACGTCTGCAAGCATCGCCGTCGGCAACACGCTCGAAGCGATGTTGGGCGCGTCGTTGCTCCACCGGTTCGCACACGGCGTCCATGCGTTTGAAGCGCCGACGGACATCCTCAAGGCCACCGTTCTCGCGGGATTCCTGAGCCCGATGGTGAGCGCCACCATGGGCGTCAGCACCGTCATGCTTCAGCAGTCGGCATCACTCAGGGAATTCGTCGTCATGTGGCTCACCTGGTGGATGGGCCATGCAACTGCAATTCTGATCGTCACCCCGGCCATACTGTTGTGGGCCGAGCATCCCCGGATTCAATGGACCCATCGCCAGCGGCTGGAGCTGAGTCTGTTGCTTGTCGTGCTCCTCGTGACCTGTGAAGTGATTTTTGGTCCCCTGATCAATACGGGCCACAAATATCCGCTGCAGTTCTTGACCGTCCCCATTTTGATCTGGGCGGCCTTCCGGTTCAGCCCGAGAGAAACCGCCACGCTCACCGTCCTCCTGGCAGGATGGGCCACCTTCGCCACGATCAATGGTCATGGCCCCTTTGCCAGCGAATTCAAAGATGAGGCGCTGTTGCTGGGGCAAGCCTTCCTTGCGGTGAATTCGGTGATGGCCTTGGCGCTGGCCGGCGCCGTACAGCAAAGCAAGGACGCGGAGACGCGGTTCCTCGACACCGCCGAACGGTTGGTGCACAAGCGTACGCAGGAGCTGCTGCACACGCAGGCCCGGATGCGCACCATGGCCCAAACGCTCACCTTGACCGAACAGCGTGAGCGCAAACGCATGGCCAGCGAACTGCACGATTATCTCGCCCAACTGCTCGTGCTGGGCAAGATGAAGTTATCGAACATCCACGCACAGATCCAGAGCCTCGGCGGTCCAGTAGCGACAGTGTTTCAAGAGATGGATCAGACGCTCAGCAAGGCGCTCGACTACACGAGGACGCTGATCGCGGAGCTGAGCCCGCCGGTCCTGCATGAGTTGGGACTGCCGGCGGCGCTCCAATGGTTGGCCGATCAGATGAAAAAACACCGCCTCACGGTGGAGGTCCGGCTCGGCACCTCGCACCTGCCCTTGCCTGAGCATCAAGCGATCTTGCTGTTCCAATCGGTTCGGGAGTTACTGATCAATGCCGCGAAGTATGCGGGGACGCATCACGCAGCGTTGTCGCTCGACGTCGCGGATGGCCTATTGCGGATCGCCGTCCAAGACAAGGGGAAGGGCTTTAACACCGGCCGCCTGGAGCCGACGCAGCCGGGTCATCAGTTTGGACTCTTCAGCGTCAAAGAGCGCATGGAGGAACTCGGAGGGTGGCTGCACGTCGAAAGCGCGCTCGGCCATGGGACCACCGTGACGTTGGGTTTGCCGTTCACCTCGGCGGCGGTATCTCCTCCTGAGTCGTCTGCAGATGAGGGCCAGGTATCTTCGCCGGAAGCGCGGACGGCCGGCGTGCGCCGGCTGTTGTTGGTCGACGATCATGCCATGGTCCGCCAAGGACTTCGAGCAATCCTTGATCACTACCCTGACTTGGTCATCATCGGGGAGGCGGCGGACGGCCGCGAAGCGGTGTCGATCGTCAACAAACGAGCACCCGACGTCGTCATTATGGACATCAACATGCCGCGCATGGACGGAATCGAGGCGACGAAGCGGATCAAGAAGGATCATCCCGCGACGGTCATCATTGCGGTCTCCGTCAATGACACGCCTCAAGTTCGTGAATCGATGCAACGGGCCGGCGCATCCGCATTCCTGTCGAAAGAGGAAGCCGGCGAACGACTCTACGAGACGATCGTGTCCATCGCCTCGGGGAGGACGGATTGGCCTCTTCCCGCTTCTCACTCCGAATAATTCACCAGCTCAACTCAGAGATCATCACCGTTCCCAGTATCCCACCCCTTAAGGCGTTCCTCGACACTGTCGTTAGTGCCAGCGAGATCCGGCTGAATGTTGGCGATGAGTTCGCGTTGCGCCCGTGACGCCTCTTGTGCAAATCGAAGCAACGCAGCTCCATGCTCAGGAAACTGCTCAGCCATGACTGCGGCCTTTTCTCTCGCCTTGATGATGGCATTCAGAATCCGTTCAACGGTCGATTCCATGGGGCCGTCTACTCCAGATTTGCTTTTCCAGAGACCACTTCGCGCAGATTGTAGAAGTGTTTCTTGATGTCTGCACAGAATGCATGAAAGGCCTTCGCATGCTGTACGTCAACCTCTGCATAGAGCTCGGCAAATGCGACGGCAATGGTGATCTGGTTGCATATCTCGAACAGGGTCGGCCGCACGTGGTAAGAGTTTTCCGCCATCGCTCACCGTCCGTCTTCCGCAGCCAAAACGATCGTCAAAGCTTCGAATTCACGTCGCGACGTCTTCCTAGGCCCAAGAGCGTGCTGAATATCCGCAGTGCGGGCACTCGCGCACCAGAATTGGAGGAACCACATACGATGCAAACACTCCCAGACAGCCGACTCCGCTTCCGACCAAGTGCATCTGCAATCCGCAGCGTAAACAGCGCGTGACGTGCTCAACATCGTCGACCGCAGGCGATGACGCGTGCAGCATCTGGATGATTGAACCGATCAGGCCCTTGCTCATCATGGCGGCAATCCTCCTTACCAGCGACGGAAGCAACCGGCGTGCCGATCGAGAAAAGGGACAAAGGTCAATAAATACTTAGGAATTTAAGGCGATTCGCGTGAAGTTGGTGAATCAGATCGTCCCAGGCAGAATCGAAACCGATGCAGTACCTGACCGAATGCTCATTATTTCACGGTCAACATCACTTCATTCGACGTCGTGCCATGCTTCGCCCCATGGACCTTCACGCCGCGTTTCCCTGACGCCGCAAGATCACCGGCGTCGAGGTCGGCCTCGAGCATCGACGGACTGACAAACTCGGTGGTGGGATTCGCCCCATCGATCAAAATCACGCTGTCTCGGCTAAAGTTAGCCCCTATGACTGCGATGGTGACCGCGGTGTTCTTAGCGACGGTGCCAGGATCGAGCGTGGTGATTTCTGGGTCGACTCTCACAACGTCCTGTGCATGAGCCGGACAGTTGAGAGGCATCGGCACAAGGCTTTTGGTCTCAATCGTCGAAGATTGGTCTTTGTAGAAGACGGTAGCTACAGCCTCAATTTCTTTCAACTCGACCACCGCGCTTACAATCGGCGATGGATGCGGCGGGCCGGACGGGAATTGCCATTCCTTGAGACTATATTGACCATTCGTTAATGCGTGCACTTGTACATAGGACGCGCTCTCGGCGGTCGGCCCCTCCCCTTCTCCTTCTTGCATGTTGGGATTGAGCTGTATCAGCCGCCGTTTGTCGTCTGACAGCCAAGAATATTCCAAACACGCTTTCCCATTATAGATGTCCCGCTTAAAGACTAACTGGCCTTGAGTTGGAGGCGGTGTGTCCGCCACATGCGTGCAACCTATTGAAGCACTGATCAACACGCCTAAGACACGAGATACCATCACATGACCGTGCCGCATAATTTCTCCTGCTATTCAACTCATCAACAGTTCCTTTTCAGGGGAAGGGCTGATTGGTCTCAGGCCGCTCTATCACTCTTCGATCAGTTTGACTGAGAGAGTCTGGCCTTTCTCCGTGATCTTCGCTTCGATGCGATCCCCAGGATTCGCTCGCGCAGGGACTTTTGTCTCACGGGTGAGCTTCAACTCAATTTGCTGCCCCGTCGAGGTAGTGACGATGTAGGATTTATCGACCATTTTCAGAATGTCTTCGCCTCGATAATCCTTCGCCATATGGAACTCTCCTTCCACTGCGGATACTTGGCCGGTCACTGTCTTTGGTGATGCCGATTGAAGCTGGGCGTGGACTGTCTGAGCAGAGAGGCTAACGACAGCGAGACTCATCGCAGCGAGAGCGGTACGACAAGCAGACATAGCACCCTCCTTGCTTCTGCCCACATGGTTCTGTCATGGCAACTCAAATGCCAGGCATCGCGTAGATCGTTTTCCTCAAAAAACAACATTTCGACACTCATTTTATCTGATAGCGGTTTCGTTTTGCGCTCAGATTAAGGCCACAATGCGTAGGCAGCTGCCGATAGTAGAACCTCCTGACGCGGGTCATTCAAGACACTTGAAAGAGATAGTGGCGCCCTCCTGTGATTCACGACAAGTAATCTTCTTCACATCGCTGCAACGCAGGCGAGCCGGTGTGCCAGTGCGAGTTGCGAGGGTGCCGAAACGACAACCTCGGCATCCCAGAAGGGTGATGACTCCGGCTTGCCCTCCGAGTACTATTGGTCTCGATGAGACGGACGGCATGGCGCTTCCGACGGCTGACAAGTCCGCCTTCCGGCCGCGTTTCAGTGAGCCGCTTTATCGAGGAGATCGCTTGATCCCTAATTGGCGGATTGGAACGAAGCTGCTCGTCCTCACTCTCCCGCTCATTGCGGTGGCGTCGCTCGTCGCGACATGGACTCTGCATAGGCTGAATGCGGAGCGCTTGCAGGAAAAGCTCAAGGACCGCGCACACAGCATTGCCAATCAGGTCATGGCTGATCGGCAGTACTACGGCGCCGTGGTCGTGCCCCGAGTGGGCGAGCTGAACGGCTCGCTCGGAGCCGACTATCGCGACGTCCATGGTCGCTTTCCATTACCCGCGACCTTCGTGCGCGAGGTATCTGAACAGATCACCCATTCGGGAGACGGCTACATTACCCGACTGATCAGTCCCTGGCCCATCAACAAAGAGATGGGACCAAAAGATTCGTTCGAGACCGACGGGTTCGCCTCGCTTGCCTATAGCCCCGGCGACCCTTTCGTGAGGGCCGATACCGTGGATGGACGAGCGGTCATGCGCGTCCTCATGGCCGACGTCGCTACGTCTACCTCGTGCGTCAGTTGTCACAACGCCCATCCGCAAAGTCCCAAACATGATTTTCGCCTCTACGATCTGATGGGCGGTCTGGAAGTCATCATCCCGATGGACCAGTATCTCGCCGAAAGCCGACAGGACATGTGGATGACGCTGGGCGGAGGCATGGTCATGTGTTTGCTCGTATTGAGCATTGTCTCCGTCGGAGCCCGGTGGACCGTTTCCCGTCCGCTGGCACAGATCGCCGAGCGCATGGCGCAGTTCATGAGGCAGCAGCCGGATGAGCAGGCACCGGGGCAGGCATTGGCGCTGCCGCGGGGAGATGAAGCCGTCTTTCTGGCGCAATCCTTTTCGAAGATGGCTGGAGTCATTCGCTCGCAGCAAACTGCCTTGCAGGAGGCCAACGCCTCCTTGGAGCAACGCGTGCAGGAGCGAACCGCCGAATTGCGCCGGACGACGGCCGAAAAGGAGCGCATCGGCAGCGAACTTCGCATCGCCAGCGAGATCCAGAAATCCATCCTGCCCAGGACCTTCCCGCCGTTTCCGGATCGTGCGGACTTCGAGATTTATGCCACAACGATTCCCGCGCTGGAAATGGGAGGAGATTTTTACGACTTCTTTTTGATCGACGACAAACGGCTCGGCGTCGTCATTGCCGACGTGTCGGGCAAAGGCGTCCCCGCGGCCATTTTTATGGCAGTCAGCCGGTCGCTCCTCAAAGCTACGGCGCTGGCATCCGTCTCTCCGAGCGAATGTTTGGAACACGTCAACCGACTGCTCTGTCCGGACAACGAGTCCGCGATGTTCGTGACCGTCTTCTACGGCATTCTACATACGGAAACCGGGGAGTTGGAATTCAGCAACGGCGGCCATAACGTTCCCTACGTCATCGGAGGCGACCGTCTCGCCCCGATCGGGCAACCCGGGGGCATGGCGCTTGGGATTCTCGAAGATGCCCGGTATCACACCAGCCGCATATCGCTCAATGCCGGTGAGACGCTCATGCTCTATACCGATGGCGTGACGGAGGCGATGGACCCGGAGAGCCGTCTCTATTCGACACCGCGCTTCGAAGAGACGCTCCACCGGCTGGCCAAGCAGCGGCCCATCGACCTTCTCACCAAGCTTGTCGAAGACGTGCAGGCATTCTCCAGCGGGGCGGTGCAGGCGGACGATATCACGCTGCTCGCACTGCAATACCGGCAACCGGCCCTTTTGGAAATCACATTGGAAAATCGTGCCCCCGAGCTCCAACGCCTGGCGTCGGAATTAGAGCGGTTCGCGAAAAACCACCGGATTCCGGATCCAGACGTCCACGCGTTGTCGTTGGCCCTCGATGAAGTGGTCACGAACACCATTGCATACGGCTATGACGACCAGCGAGCACATGAGATTCGGCTGCGCCTGACGCTGAGCAATGGACGGCTGTCTGCCGAAGTGGAAGACGATGGCCGGCCATTCAATCCGCTCACGGCCCCTCAGCCGGATCTCTCGAGCGCCGTCGAAGACCGTCCCGTGGGAGGACTCGGCATACACCTCGTGCGATCGCTGATGGAGCAGGTCGACTATCGTCGCGAATCGGGAAAGAATCACCTTGTCATGAGCAAGCGGCTGAGCGCGGTCGCGCAGGCCGAACAGAAGGCGGGACACCATGGAAATCTCTGAGCGGAAAACGGGTGACGTGTGCGTCGTGGGCATTGCCGGGAGGCTGGACTCAGGCACCTCCGAGAGCCTCGGGCAACGGTTGCATCAGCTGATCGATCGCGGGGAACGACGCCTCGTGATCGATGCAGAGAAGCTCGAGTACATCAGCAGTACGGGGCTTCGAGTGTTGCTGGTTGGCGCCAAGCGCCTCAAGGCGGTCGGCGGAAGGATCGTCCTCTCCTCGCTCAAGCCGCAGATTCTTGAGGTCTTCGAGATTGCCGGCTTCACGTCTATCTTCCCGATCTACGGCAATGCCGATCAGGCCACGCAGCAGATCGAGACATAATCCGCTCCTTTACACATAGGCCCGTTTCAGCATGTCGGCCGCAGTCTCGTCCAGTTGCTCGCCGCGGCGAACTTCTTCGAAGCGAGCCAGGAGATCCGCCGGGCGCAGGCGACGCTTTTCGGCGCCGCGCACATCGTAGATGATGCGGCCGCGATGCATCATGACAAGCCGGTCTCCGAGCGTCGCCGCCTGCGACATCGAATGCGTCACCATCAGCGCCGTCAGCTTGTCGCGCGCAATGACGTCCTCGCTCACCCGAATCACCTTGTCTCCGCTTTTCGGGTCGAGTGCCGCGGTGTGCTCGTCGAGTAACAGTACTTCGGGCCTCAGCCAAGTGGCCATCACGAGCGTGAGCGCCTGAATGGCGTGAGAGCTGGTGATCTCCTTTGCGCGCCGAACGCGCACACCAGATCCATCGGATTGCCAGATAGGAAGCGAGCTTGGAAGGAGCATCTATGTCGTATTGACATCCCCTGACGTCGGCAATATCGTCTCGGCCTAACTCATGAAGGGGACGGGTGAGTCATCTCTTTGAAATCGTCGCCATGTTGCTCGCAGGCCTGGGATTGTTCTTTGCCGGCCTGAAGGAAATCGCTCGTCAACTCACCACAATCGGGTCATCCCGGCTGCGAGAGCTGGTGGCCCAGGCAAGCGCCAATCCGGCTCTCGGGGCGGTGTGGGGAGTCCTTTCAGGCTTCATCACGCAAAGCGGACGAACCACAGCCTATCTCGTCGCCAGTCTCGTTCATACTGGAGTGCTGCCTCTTGGCCGCTCCCTTCCGCTTGTGCTTTGGGCCAACACCGGCTGTTCACTGATGATCGTGGCGGCATTTCTTCCGACCGAATCGTTGATCTACGTGGTGGTCGGCCTGGCAGGCCTGTCTCTCGCGTTCGAGTTTCCTCCTGGATCGCGCTCGGTGTCGGGAGCGCTCTTCTCGCTCGCGCTCATCCTCTTTGGGCTCCAGCTCGTCAAATCGAGTTCATCCCAGCTGTTGGCCATACCCTGGGCAGCGACAATCTTCGACCTCGTCCGTGATTCGGGACCGATTGCATTCGTCGCAGGCACGCTCCTCACGCTGATTTCCCAGTCGCATATCGCGATTATCCTCCTCTCGATCGTCATGGCCCAATCCGGCGTCCTCGTCGCATCTGACCATATTTTCATGCAGGTGTATGGCGCCTATGCCGGTTCGGCCGTGCTGACGTTTGTGCTGGGGATGAGCTTCAAGGGCGTCGCGCGACAGAGCGTGATGGCGCAGGTCTCGTACAACCTGTTAGGCACGGCCCTCTTCGTCGGACTGTACTACGCCGAGGAACTGACCGGCCTTCCCTTGGTACGGGCGGCCGCCGCTCGGGTGTCTGAACAGGTCCCCGGCCAGGCAGCGTTCGTGGCGATCCTCTTCAACGTGGTCACATGCCTACTCCTCACACTGCTGGCAAAGCCCTACGAGGCACTCATCGCACGCATATGGCCATCAACAGACCAAGACATGCTGTCGCACGCCCGATACATCAATGACGATGCCCTGAACCAGCCGGAAACCGCCATCCTTCTGGCAGAGAAAGAGCATTTGCGGCTCGCCAAGCGGTTCCCACTGTACCTCGACGCCCTCCGGACTGACCGATCTCCGAACGGACAACCCAAGCCCTCGGTCTACCATGCCGCGTTTGTCGGCATCGGCGAGCGTCTCGCATCCTTTCTCCGCGACGCCTTGCGGCGCGTCGCTTCTGTGGAACTCGCTGAAAGGCTCTTGAACCTCCGCAACCGTCAGGACCTGCTGAAGGTGATTGAAGACGACTTATTGCAACAATACGAGGCGTTGCGCGCTCGGCCTGGTGGCGCCAAGGCCGCTCAACTATGTGGGGCGATCGTCGAGGTCCTGGATACGATGTTGCAAACGACGCTGGCGGCGGCCGAAACAGGTGATCGCGACGAGCTTGCCCTGCTGGGCGCAATGACGGCGGACCGGGGCGAGACAATGGAACAGATTCGAAAGAAATATCTCGCCACCGAAGAAGAGGTGACGCCGGAAGATCGGGCGTTGATTCTCCATGTCACTCATGGGTTCGAGCGAATCGTGTGGTCCCTGGCGCGGTATGGCGAGCTGCTGGCCCGAAACGCAACGCGGTGAAAACCCGGAGCGACACCTTTCTGTGTTTGCGTCTCTCGACCTCCCGATCGCCCGTCCCTGATGAGGGCATTGACTAGTCCTGGACGAATCGCCGACGATGCTAAGACTGAAGCACGAGTTTTACGGAGGATCCCATGAGCGAGAGCGGAGGAGAGCTCTCTGGACCCGATCTCGGAACGATCGGAGCAGCATCGAGCGAACTCAAGGACGGCGGCATGCTCCTCGGCCACTTTAACGGGGAACCGGTGCTGCTCGTCCGCAAAGGCACGGCCGTCCACGCCATGGGCGCCAAGTGCACGCACTACGGAGGCCCGCTTGCGGAAGGCGTCTTCGATGGCTCAATTGTGCGCTGTCCCTGGCATCACGCCTGTTTTCGCCCCGACACGGGCGAAGCGGTTCACGCGCCCGCCTTCGATCCCGTGGCCTGTTATGCGCTGGAACAACGCGACGGCCGGCTCTTTGTCACGGGTACAAGCTCTCAGACTCCCGTTTCCCCTCCATCCACGTCTGTCCCAACCTCCGTCATCATCGTGGGAGGCGGCGCCGCCGGATTTGCCGCCGCCGAGATGCTCAGACGCCAGGGGTATCAGCAACCGGTGACGATGATCTCGAGCGATGACGCCGGTCCGTATGACCGCCCCAACATTTCGAAGGATTATTTGGCCGGCAAGGCGCCGGAGGAATGGATTCCGCTCCGGCCGTCGGAATGGTATCAGCAAACCAAAGTCGATCTGCTCACGAGCCGGCGTGTGCTTCAACTGCGCCCGAATACGCGCTCCGTCGAGCTGGACGACGGCCGGCGTCTCGAATACGGCGCCTTACTTTTGGCCACCGGTGCCTCGCCGGTCAAGCTCGACATTCCCGGCGCCCAATTGCCGCATGTCTTCTATGTGCGGACCTTGCGAGACAGCCGGGCCATTATCGCTGCCGCGGAGCACGCCCGGCGCGTGGTCGTCATTGGTGCGAGCTTTATCGGCCTCGAGGTCGCGGCGTCCCTCCGGACCAGAAATCTCGAGGTCCATGTCGTCGCGCCGGAGGAGATTCCGATGCAGCGAGTGCTCGGCGCCGAGCTCGGCCGGTTCATCCGCGACGTGCATGAGCAACAGGGCGTGCGGTTCCAGTTGGGACAGAGCGTATCATCGATCGCCGAGCATTCAGTCACGTTGAAGAACGGAACGACGCTCGATGCCGATCTCGTGGTCGTGGGCATCGGGGTCCGACCGAATCTGGAATTAGCCGAGCAGGCCGGATTACGGATCGATCGGGGTGTGTCGGTGAACGAGAATTTACAGACGAGCGCCCCCAACATTTGGGCCGCCGGCGACATCGCACGCTGGCCTGACCGCTACAGCGGGACTTCCATCCGGGTCGAACATTGGGTCGTAGCCGAGCAGCAGGGTCAGGCGGCCGCACGGAACATGTTGGGTGTGAATCAGCCCTACACCGCCGCTCCCTTTTTCTGGAGTGCGCATTACGACGTGGCGATCAACTACGTGGGCGCGGCACAGGAGTGGGACGAGGCGAAGCTAGTTGGCAGCATCCAAGACCGCAATTGCCTCGTCGCCTATCGCAAGAAGGGCAAAACATTGGCCGTGGCATCCGTGAACCGGGATGCCGACTCTTTGCGAATACAGACGGCCATGGATCGTAACGATGCCGACGCTGTGGAAGCGGTAATTCAAGGACGGTCGAGGTAAAGAAAGAGTATTTCCGTGCTCACCGGCCGCCCACGCTCGCGGTCTGGGGCAAGCACGATCCCTTCTTTGTGCCTGCCGGGGCTCAGGCCTTCACACGGGATAATCCGAACGCGCAGGTGCAATTTCTTGACACCGGTCACTTCGCACTCGAAACGCACTACACAGAGATCGCTGCCAAGATCGTCGAGTTCTTATCGCCGGTCGAGTTGGTCAGCGCATGACAGGGCGAAGGCCAAACGAGG
>DATJGE010000016.1:0-61924 GCA_035495295.1 Nitrospira sp.
AACAAAGCTGGCAGCCTTTTTCAGCAGCTTGCTTAGGCGGAGCCGGCGTGTTGGGCGAGGAGCTGGTCGATCATTTCCTTAAACTGACGCTTCGGCCTGGCGCCGACCAGCTTTTCCACCACCTGCCCGTTCTTGAAGAAGAGAATTGTCGGAATGCTCATGACCTGATAGCGACCGGCGACTTCTGGGTTCTCATCGGTGTTCAGCTTACGAACCTTGACTTTTCCGGCATACTCATTGGCCAATTCGTCCACGATCGGAGCGACCATCTGGCACGGACCGCACCAGACTGCCCAAAAATCAACCATCACCAACTCGGGCGACTTCATGACTTCGGAATCCCAAGTCGCGTCTTCGACCTTCAATGCATTGCCTGCCACGTCGCATCCTCCTTGAAAATCAATTGAATTGCATGAAATGGATAGGAAGTCATCGTATAACAGCCTTCTTCGAGGAGTCAAACGAGAGGCACTACCATCGCCATTCGGGCGGAACGCCCAACCACCAGCCGTCCGGCTTGGCCTTGCGCCAACCCGTTTGCTGAGGCCACACGACCGCGACGACCTCGGGATCAAGCCTGGTTGCCAGCTCCGCCGTCACATCGCCTTGTTGTCGTGCCGACGCCTGGATCATTTCCTTCGCCATGCGCGCAAGCACGTTAGGAGGATCGAGCAGCTCATCGGCCCCGCCGGAACTCAAATTGAGCGAGAGATGCTCCATTGCGACCCATTGATCCGCCTTAGCCAGCGACTCCACATACGCGTCGAGCGCCTGATAGACATAGGTGAGATACAGATAGCTCCTCGCGGAAGGACGTTCTTGGACCTCCTGCCGGCAGGCCTCGACCGCCCGCCGAAAATCTGCCGCGGCAAGGAAGATTTTTGCCCGCTGTAAATGGGTCGGCGGGCTTGGTGCGGACTGGAGCACCCCGCAACCCGCTGAGCACAGCACCATCGCGAGCGCGACAGTGCGCCAGCAAGAGGCCCTGATAGGCTTCAAACCGCTCATCGTGGGGCTGCTCCCATCCGCGGCTGCGGCGGAAGATCTTCCACGCGGCCATAATGGCCGCCTGGGGACGCCCAAGGCAAGCCCTTCTCGCCCCAGGTGAGAGGACTGAGAAGCGACCTGACGACATTCGTCCCATAGTTCTCAGTCCAGCCGATGCCTGTGAGACTGAACATGAAATTGTACTGCGCGCGATCGGGAAATTGCAGGTAGAACAGTCCCAACGACCAGCATTTGCAGGGATTTTGATAGAGTGCCACCACATCGTATTCCGGACTGCGACGGTTCAGGATATCGTAGTACGCCCTGGCCCCGATGAGCCATCCAAAGGGCGTTCGAAACCCTCCGGCTGCTGTCACGAATTGAATCTCACCCGTCGGGGCGTAGACCTCGTTAAACGAGATGGGATTCCAAATGTCTCCCCGCTTCGGCCGATTCCCCTCCCGCGAGTACCGTTGCCCGATTTCCGCGTACCACTCGTTGCCTCGTTGCAGTCGAAAGTCGGTATTGAACTGAGTCGCCGCCGCACTGTATGGGCTGAACATCGCGTCCACGATCACATATCGGTTGATTGGCGGCCTGACGAGCGCCATCCCCCCGCCGGACCCCGCACCAAAGATGGGGCCGGCCAGCTGGGACGTCATGAGTTGCGGTTCATTGTTACCGATGACGCCGCGCAGCCAGACGTCCGAAAATCTCTTGCCTTGGATGGGGACCGTCGGGAACTGCAAAGGCTGCGTTACCGTGCCAAAAGGCGGCACGATCCCCGGCGTGAAATTAATGGCTTGCGTCTGCACGCCGTCGACGTGATAACTTTGGGCCACCAACAGGTCCAGCCAATTGAAGCTTTTATTCCCATCTTGCTCGAGCAGCCGACTCTTGACCATGTAGGTGAGAAGGTTTTTCTTCGGCAGGTCGTCCACCTGGTCGATCTGCGTGATATTCGACTGATCGGTGGCGGGCACATACTCGTAGATGACCTTGGGTTCAATGGTATGCAGCATGGCGTCCCCGTCGGCCATCACGAACCGCCGGCTCATTTTGGACGTCGCATCGAGGGCCGCCCAGTACGTTTCTCGATGCTGACTGCTCGGGTCGGTCACTCCGTGCGAATAATGCACTTCGCGAAACTTCGCCTGCGGCGTGAATCCCGCCATATGGTTGATGTCGAAGACGCCGGTTGACAACCCCGGCACGAAATCAAAGCGATTCTGCGTGAACCCCTGGTCGCGATAGAAGTACACCCCGTTCACTTCTCCGCCGAACAGCAGAGGTGAATTGAACAGCGGGAAGTTCGGCTGATTGTAGCCGACCTCCGGCAGACGTTGAAACGTGTCGGGGCCGCCGGCGAGCAGCGGCTGCAGGTATTGACCCAGAATATAGGCGTTGCCGTAGCGCAGCCGCTGATTCGCGACAAAGTTCGATTCATTGCTCGGAAGAGCGCGTTGCGCTCCCGAGTTGCTGAGCTGCTGCAGATATTGGGGGTCACTCACGAGATTGGCATTCACGCGCAGCAGCAGATCCGACGTCACTTGCTGCGTATGAGAGCCGCTGATGAGCGCGCGTGCTTGGTTTGCATTCTGTCCCGTGTCGGTGACCCCGGCCACGTTCGGCAGCTGGGTCTGCTGGAGATAACTGACGTACCATTGTCCTCTCGACAGTTTGTCCAGGACGTAGCGATACTCGAAATCGCTGCCGTACCCGAGTTTTGAGTAATAGGAAGGCGAGACCGTAAAGTCCTGACTCGGGTTGATGGCCCAATAGTAGCCCTGTTGGTAGTGCCAGCCGAACCGGTTGTCATAGCCTGGCGTGGGAATGAGCAATCCGCTTTGTCGGGGCGACAGCGGATACGTCATCGTGGGCATCGGAATGACCGGCACATCGGCCACGCAAAACCAGCCGCCTTTGAAGGCCAGGCTGTCTCCGGCATTCAGATCCAGATCCTTGAACTGGAACCGCCAGGCCGGCGTCTCGCCTTCCGGCGCATCGCAGTTCGTAAAGCGGCCTTCCTTGAACCGGTAATGATCTTCGGAAAACCGCTGAATCAGACGTCCGTCAATCGTCGAGTTGGAGGCTTTGATGTAGACTTCGCCGTGGGTGACAACCCCCGCTTCGGTGTTCACATTCAATTCGAGCCGTTCAGTGACGATATCGGCTTTTGGATCGGTCAAGCGGACATGCCCGGTGGCGATCATGATCCCCGGCAGGGCCTGAACGGTCAGATGGTCGGCCGTCAAATGGACGGGGCCCTGGTCAACGACCACGGAGCCATCCGCTTCGTAGATGTCCTGGTCTTGAAGATAGTCGATGCGATTGGCCTTCACTTCCAACGGAGGTGAACCGGTCCCTGTCGGAGCGGATGCAGCGGTCTCGGCCGCAAACGCCGGCAAAGGAAGCAGGGTCAGCATCAACACTCCGGCCAGGCGGCCAAGGACTCGCCTCACCACTCCCGCCATGTCAACCCCGAAGCGGAGACAATCCACAGCCGCGCAACAATGCTTTCACCTCCCCGATGAGCATCAATGATCCGGTGACGCAGATGAGATCTTGAGGGCGTGCAATTTCCCTGGCCTCGGCGAGCGCGTCGCCAGCCCGTGCGCGAGTCCGAACCGACGGCCAAATGACCGAAACGACCGGCAACAACTCTTCGACCGTTGCCGACCGTTTGAGCGCCGCCTGTGTGAGGACGACGTCGTGCACAAGTCCCCTCAACGCTTCCACGAAAGCAGCGTGATCCTTATCGCGCATCATGGCGAGGACGAGGATCACGCGGCTCGAGGGATGTGACGTCCGAAAGCGGCGCAGGTAGTCGGCCAACGCAGCGGCAGCCGCCGGATTATGCGCACCGTCCAGCACGGTCAGCGGCTCAGTCGCCACCGCTTCGAGACGGCCCTCCCAGTAGACCTGTCTAAGCCCCTGTCGGATGGCCGGTTCTCCGACAGTCCCTTGCCCGTACCGCGATGTTTTGACCAACGCGACGGCACAGGCGCAATTGTCGAGTTGATGGGCGCCCAACAAGGGACAGCTCAACTGTTCAAAGCGGACATCAGCATCCCAATAGGTAAAGCGCGCCGGGGTCTCTCCCTCGACATGAAAGTCACGGCCCAGACTGAGCAGCGGCGCATGCCGTGTCTCCGAGATCCGCTCGATGGTGTCATGAGCCGCAGTCGGCAGGCGGCCGACGATGACCGGCGTATTCGGCTTGATGATGCCGGCCTTCTCGAAGCTGATCGACTCGACGGTGTTGCCGAGATATTGCTGATGGTCCAAGGCAATCGTGGTGATGGCACAGGCCATCGGCGACACGACATTTGTGGCGTCAAATCGGCCTCCGAGCCCCACCTCCAAGACGGCCACGTCTACCTTCGATTCAGCGAAGTACAGAAAGGCGATGGCGGTGGTGAATTCAAAAAAGGTCGGCGAAAGGTCCGGCTCAGCCACACCTTTCACCACCTCGGTGAGCCTCGCGATGTCGGCTTCGGAAACCATCCGGCCGTTGACACGGATGCGTTCACGAAAGTCCACGAGATGGGGCGACGTGTAGAGTCCCACCCGGTACCCTCCGGCGCTGAGCATGGCTGCTGCCATCGCCGCCGTCGAGCCCTTGCCGTTGGTGCCGGCGATGTGGAGGCTCGGGTAACGGGCTTGCGGCATGCCGAGCCTGCCGGCCAACGCCGTCATCGTGTCAAGCCCGAGCTTGATCCCGTGCTTTTGGAGGCTGTACAGGTAGGAAACGGCGGCGTTGTAGGTCATGGTATGGTCGGGAGAATGGCCGCGAGCAGATGAGGACCTACTCGCTTTCGGACTCGGAAACATCACGCCTCACGGACCAACCTTCACACGAGCCAGCCCAACGGCGACTGATCTTTTTCCATCCGTCTTCAAGGCCGGTTGAGGACAGTCCCTGCGACACTGGACATGTGCTCAAGCCGACGAGGAACGACGCCTGCCAAAGGCGTCAAGGGAAACCATTGCGCAGCAATCGGCGGGCGGGCGGGTGAGAACCAGCGCGCCAGGGAAGGGCGGGTGAGAAAAGACTGTGTCAACACCAGCTAGAAATGTGCGACGAGAGTGCTGAGTGTTTCCTTGAGCTGCTTGCGCTCGACGATCATATCGATCATCCCGTGCTCCAAGAGAAACTCGGCACGCTGAAACTGGTCCGGCAGCTGCTGTTTAATGGTTTGCTCGATCACCCGAGGACCGGCAAAACCGATCAATGCCTTCGGCTCGGCGATGATGACATCCCCCAGCATCGCAATACTGGCCGTGACACCGCCGAAGGTCGGGTCCGCCAGGAGACAGATCAACGGAAGCTTGGCCTCTCCCAACTTGGCCACCGCCGCGGACGTCTTGGCCATCTGCATGAGGGAAAGAATTCCTTCCTGCATGCGGGCGCCACCGGACGCGGTCACGAGCACGACGGGCAGACGTCCTTCGATCGCTCGGTCGATCGCGCGACAGATCTTCTCGCCAACCACGGAGCCCATGCTTCCGCCCATAAATCCGAAATCAAAGACGCAGAGCGCGACCCGGCGGCCGTTCATCTGACCCTCGCCGATCACGATGGCATCCTTACGCCCCGTCTTTTCTTGTTGGGCCTTGACCCGCTCTTTGTAGGACTTCGTGTCGTGAAAATTCAGCGGATCCATCGGACCCAAGTCGGCGTCCCATTCTTTGAACGTCCCTAAATCCACGAGGAGGGTAATGCGTTCCATCACCGAGATTGGGAAATGATAGTCGCACTTCGGGCAGACTTTGCTGTTTCGTTCGACTTCTTTGCGATAGACGATCTCACGGCAATGGTTGCATTTGAGCCACATGCCCTCGGCCACCTTGGACCGCTTGGGAGGCTCAGCCTCAGCACCCTTCTGCTTCTTGAACCACGCCATTCCTACACCCTATCGCTCTTTCATCACTCGCAGGCCCGAACCCCTGTGAAGGCCTGAAAGGCGCCGGTTGCTGGCGTGCAGGAGAATACCACAGCAGGCCGTTCTCCGCACGTAGTTTTCCCCAGGTGCACAGACACGGAGGCAATTAAGACAGCGCCTCGCCTGACAAAATGCGATAGACGATCGCACATCCCAAGACGATACTTCCGATACTCGCCAGGCCCTGTACGGCGAGGAAGAGCGGGCGTCCCACACGCAACGAGCATACGACGGGCAGACTCAATACGAGGCCGATCAGCATCATGCCGAAAATCGATCCGCAGCCAAATACCGCAATATACAATAGCCCGGCAGCGACGCTTTGCGCCGATGCCACCACCAGCAGCAGCAACGCCGCCGACCCTGCGAGGCCGTGAGCCATCCCGATGCAGAGTGGCCGCACGGATTCCCGCCACCAGTGAGCATGACGGTGTTCGAGAGAATGTGAGTGACTGTGGAAATGCACGTGGCTCATCCCGTCATGATCATGGTGGTGGACGTGCCACCTTTCACGGATCAGCTTCATCCCCAGCAGACCGCCAAGAACCACCAACATCAGTCCGACGAACCCTTCTGCCGCGACGGCCAGCGGTTCAGGAATCGGGACGCGCAGCACGAGCACGATGGCGCCCACCAAGAGCAGAACAAGCGTATGACCGATGCCCCAGCTCAGACCAACGAGGCCGGAAGCCCGCCATGAAGGCCGCTCGGCAAGCACCGTCGAGACAGCGGCCAGATGGTCGGTATCCAACGCGTGCCTCACCCCGAGAATGAAGCCTAGTCCGAGGACTGTCACATATGAAGAGTCAGCCATGCGGCACCGACACCGAATGGAGCGGAAAAGCCGGCGGTGAGAGAGGATGGCCCAGGATCGTCTGTGCGCGGAGATTGGAGACGGCCGTGTGTGGTCGCCGCATGGTCACGATGTCGTGCGGTCAGTCAACATGGTGCAAGATCATGATCACTTGAGAGGCGGCCGGATGGAACAGCCGCAGGAGCTGCGGCCGCTATCCGCCGCGCGCATGCATTTCAAGATGCGGATCTTCGCGCAGACGATCAATCCCGATAAGACCGCCTTCGCGCAACCCCGTACGCTCGAGAGCCTTCCGCTCTTCCGCACCGCGGTCACGCCGCGATTCCCAGCCGGCTCGGATCAACGCCCGCAACTCTTCGGCCGGAACGCCTTCACGGAGCGGTTTGCGCAAATCCGTGCCCTCCGTCGCATACAGACAGCGGTACCACATGCCGTCGGCTGTCACGCGACTGCGGTCACAAGCGGAACAGAACGGCGTCGTGGTAGACGGAATGATGCCAAACGTCGTGCCGTCCGGCAGATGGAATCGCTGCGCCGGAGCCGATCCACGTTCGGGCAAGGGTTCAATGGTCCCGTAGTATTTGCCGAGCAGGGCCAGCATTGCCTCCCGCGAGAGCACTTTTTCCGGAGCCCAGCGGTTTGCACCGCCCACATCCATATATTCGATAAATCGTACTTCGGCCTGGAAATGCTTCGCGAATTCAATCAGCCCGACCAGCTCATCGTCATTGAACCCGCGGATGGCGACTGTGTCGAGCTTGAGGCCGGTAAAGCCGGCGCGCCCGGCGGATTCGATCCCTTCCATGACGCGCGAAAACTCGTCGCGGCGCGTGAGCTGCCGGAACCGCTCAGGCCTCAGTGTGTCCAAACTGATCGTGACTCTGTTGAGACCTGCCTGGTAGAGGGCCTCGGCATGATCTGCGAGGAGAATTCCATTGGTCGTTAATGCGATTTCCTTGATATTGTGATTTTGGAGCAGCAGACGAATGAGGCGGGGAAGATCACGACGGAGCAGCGGCTCACCGCCGGTCAGGCGGACCTTGTCGGCGCCAAGATCCGTAAAGTAGCCGGCGAGCGTCGCCATTTCCTCGAATGTCAGCACATCTTCCCGTGGAAGCCAGACATACTCCTCCTCGGGCATGCAATACGAGCATCGCAAGTTACAGCGGTCGGTGACCGACAGCCGCAGACTTTTCAACGGCCGCCCGAACACGTCGACGGGGTTCTGCCCAGAAGCGCTGTGAGTACCCGAAGTAGTTGTCATTACATTTCTTGAGGTTGGTCAAAATTCTGTCAGGCAAGGCCGCAGTGAGCGACGAGGCGAGACGTACGATTGTAGGTACGTTGAGCCTCGAAGCGACATGAGAACGTAGCCTGACACGATTTTCACCAACCTCTTTATGGGTGTTCTTCGACCCAGACCTCGCCTGTCGGCGTATGCTCCAACTTCCAGATCGGTGTAATCTGCTTCAATTCGTCGATCGCCCATTTGCAGGCCCGGAACGCGTCGGCGCGATGTTCCGCGCCGGCGACAATCAAGACGATGTTTTCGCCGATCGTGATTTCTCCATGCCGGTGAACGATGAGCAATTCGAGAATGTCGAAATCCTTGAGCGCCCTCTCACGAATTTCGCGCAGCTTTTTCTGGGCCATTCCCTCATAATGCTCGAACGTAATGCTATCGACCTCTCGCCCTTTTGAATGATCCCGCGCCGTGCCGAGAAAAATCGAGATGCCGCCGATCCGCTTTGAGCGGCTCCGCACGCGATTGATCTCCGCATCGACGGAAAAGTCTTCACGCTGAACGCGCACGAACAGGTCATTTTGGTCAGTTGCGCTCATTCGACCTCATGTGAATGTCACCCACCGGCCCACCGATTGCTTGGCACTCGTTATCGCGGGACCTGCGCCTTGCGCGAGACCGTGCCTCCGGCAAACGGCGGCAAGAGCGCGATTTCATCGCCTTCCTGCACCTTCGTGTCCTCGTGGGCAATTTCCTGGTTGACCGAGACGAGAACTTTCTTGTTGTAAATCAGCTCGCCAATCTTGGGATACCGCTTGTTGACGAGGTCGATGACATTCTTGACCGATTGGTTTTTCCCCAAAGCCAAGATTAAACTCGACTGGTTATCCGCAAGAGATTTCGTCATGCCGAATAGTTTCACGGTAATCATGGAGTCTGATTCCTGCTACCGGGCCTGGGCCTTTCCGCGCTCTCGCTGGTACATGCCGGACTTCCCCCCAGACTTCGACACCAGCCACACGTCGCTGAAGCTGATTCCCCGATCTACGGCCTTACACATGTCATATATGGTGAGAGCGGCCAAGGAGACGGCAGTCATCGCTTCCATTTCGACCCCCGTCTGCCCGCTTGTCTTGGCGATCGCGGTCACCGTGATCGCGCAGCGCCCCTCACGGTCGGGTTGCGGTTCTTCCTTGAATGAGATGTCTACGGAGGTGAGGAGAAGCGGATGGCACATGGGAATCAGATCGGGGGTCTTTTTGGCTCCCATTATGCCGGCCACCTGGGCAACCGATAATACATCGCCCTTGGCGATCTTGCCGCGCTGGATTTTCTCGAGCGTTTCCGGCTGGAGATACACTCTCGCTTGGGCAGTCGCCGTTCGCTCCGTCTGAGCTTTTCCTCCAATGTCGACCATTCGCGCGCGGCCCGACTCATTGAAGTGTGTAAATTCGGCCATTTTCCTCGTTGAATCAGCCGGTTACATTGCGGCGACCGGTAATTATATGAGGGGGTGGAAGAACGAGTCAATAGACAGAGCGGCAGAATCCCGTCTCGCATTCTCTCGCCTACCCTGCCAACGACAGGTTGACACCTTCTGTTTTCATCCCGGACAATGACCGGCATGTCCGAGAGAATCGTGATCGAACGCCTCGAATTTCAAGCCAGATGCGGTATTTCCCCTGAAGAGCAGCGCCGGCCCCAGCCGATGGCCGTCGACCTCGAACTCGATTGTGAAACGACCGTCGCCGCTTCCTCCGGTCGTCTCACCGACACCGTTGATTATGCGCGGGTGGCCGTACGACTCGTTGAGCTGGCGCAGAGCGAAGTTTGCACGCTCTTGGAAACGCTCGCCGAAAACATGCTCTCGATGCTGTTCCTCGAGTTTCCAGTGGGCCGGGTAAGACTTTGGCTGCGTAAGCTCGCTCCGCCAATGGCGGAAAAAGCAGGGTCCGTTGGAATCAGGGTGGACCGGTCCCGTGGCTCTCATCATGCGGAAGCCACAGACCCAATCCCCTCGCGCTTCATCACCCGCCAACTACACCGCTTGCCAAAAGGCCGGGCGCTCGACGTGGCCTGCGGTTCCGGGCGCCATGCGCTGTATTTGGCTGCTAACGGATTCGAGGTCGAGGCCATCGACCGTGACCAGGAAAGCCTCACAAAACTTTCGACGGCGGCCCGCCAACGGCATCTTGCGCATCTCAGCCTCAAAGAGGTCGACTTGGAACGGGTCACCGAGGAACGCCCGGAATTTCCAGCCAACGCCTATGATGTCATTCTCGTGTCCTTTTATCTGCACAGGCCGTTGTTTCCTTGGCTGATCGACGCATTGAAGCCACAGGGCGTATTGCTGTACGAAACCTTCACGATCGAGAACTACCTGCGGCACCGCCATCCCAGGCGCTGGGAGTTCTGTCTGGCCCAAAATGAGCTGCTCCGCCTGACATCCTCTCTTCGCCTGTTGTCGTACGACGAGGGCGAACATGAAGGAGGCCATGGCACGGGTTCGGTATTCACCGCCCAGTTAGTCGCGCAAAAACCAAGTCACGCCGGTCTCGCCCATGGATCACCGTGAGCCGCATCGATCTCCACCTCCATACGACCCACTCGGATGGAAGTCTGCCGCCCTCCGAAGTATTGAAGCTGGCCGCCAAGGCCAGCGTGACCGCACTGGCCATTACCGACCACGACATCACGAGCGGTATTCCCGAGGCGATGGCGACCGGCCGCGAACTGGGCATCGAAGTCATTCCCGGCGTCGAAATCAGCTGCTTCGACGGCACGAGTGAGCTTCACATTTTGGGCTATTGTCTGGATTGGCAGGACTCGGTCTTGAACGGGCGGCTCGCGAGCCTTCGAGCGAGCCGTCACCGACGCAATCCCTTGATCATCGAGCGCCTTCGCGCGGCAGGCCTCGACGTGACCTACGACGAGGTGCGTGCGCTGGCCGGCACCGAATCAGTCGGCCGCCCTCACATTGCGCGACTGCTCATGCAGAAAAAATATGTCTCGTCGGCAAAAGAGGCCTTCGACCGGTATCTGGCCGAGGGTAAACCCGCGTATGTGCCCCGCGACCTGCCGGCGCCCGCCGAGGCGATCAGTTGGATCAGGGACGCCAAAGGCGTGGCGGTCCTGGCACACCCGACATGGGTCAAAGACAGCGGAGACGGCCTTGGCGGCCGACTCACGGCACTCAAGGAAGCAGGTCTCGGCGGCGTCGAAGTTCATTACAGCACCCACAGCAAAACGCAAACGGCAAGCTACCTTGAATTGGCCAAGCGCCTCGACCTGCTCGTCACCGGTGGCAGTGATTTTCATGGGCTGACAAAGCCTGACATCGAAGTGGGCTATGGGCGAGGCGACTTGAGAGTCAATCCGCGACTGCTCGAGCCGCTGAAAGCCGCAGCTGCCGCTCGTTCTTAGCCCCTCAATCGAGACCCTCCACCCCTTCTTGTCCACCGCACATTTTGTTCAATTCGTTGACTCCCGGTCCCGGTCCATTACACTGGAGTCCGTTCATCTTTTACGCCATACCCATGTCCAAAAGCCTGCACTGGATCCTCCCGCACGTGAGCGGTATTCTCGTCGCCCTCCTGCTCGGTCCGCTCGTCAGCAGCATGGCCTGGGTGGAGTACGTCAACATCCCGCTGACCTCGATCAGCGGCGCCAATGCCGTCCGCTTCCTGAGTCAGGGTATTGCCATCGGCCTTGTCATGGCATTCGCCGTGTCCGCCTACCAGCAATTGCCCGACAATGGCCGCGGATCAACGTTTCTTCGGGCCATCGTGCTGCCATTGGCGGCCGTGGTCGTCCTCATTTTTGGTGGAAAGACGCTGCGCTCGCTCGGATTGCCGCTCATTCACCAAATCGGCACAAGCCTCTACGTCCAGGGCTACACCATCGTGCTGCTCGCATGCGGGCTGTGGTTGACCATCGCCTGGCTGCGCCATGTCGAGCCGCTGCGCAATGCCTTTGGCCCTGCGCCGATCCAGCGAAAGCCGGCCCGATCCACGATCGCGGAGGAGTCGGCCGAATTAAACATGGGTGAGGAGATCGCCGCCCCGACGGTCGACAAGAGCGCGACGATTGCGATGAACGGCCACGTCCCGGCCGCTCTCGGACGCTACAAGATCCTCAAAGAGCTCGGTCGCGGCGCGATGGGCCTTGTCTATTTGGGAAAAGACCCGACCATTCAGCGCTTCGTCGCGATCAAAACCATGCGCCTCGATGAGCTCGATGATCCCGAGAAGCTGCAAGAGATCAAAGGCCGCTTCTTCCGGGAAGCCGAGTCCGCCGGCCGCCTGTCGCATCCCAACATCGTCACTATCTACGACGCGGGTGAACAGGACGAGCTCGGGTATATTGCAATGGAGCTCGTGGAGGGACGGTCGCTCAAGCATTGGTCGCGTAAGCCGAACCTCATGGCGCTTCCCGATGTGGCCCAGACCCTCGCATCCGTCGCCGACACCCTCGATTACGCGCATCAGCAGGGGGTAGTGCACCGCGACATCAAGCCGGCGAACATTATGATCACCAAGGACCGCCTGGTGAAAGTCATGGACTTCGGCATCGCCAAAATGGCGTCAAGCAGCAAGACCCAGACGGACGTCGTGCTGGGCACGCCGACGTACATGTCTCCGGAGCAGATTGCCGGGAAGAAGGTTGATGGGCGCTCCGATGTGTTCTCGCTTGGGGTCGTGCTCTTCGAGTTGCTGACCGGTCAGCCGCCCTTCACGGCTGATAACCTGTCGGCGCTCCTCTTCGCGATTGCACATCATCCTCATCCGGACTTGCAGAGTCTCCGTCGGGATCTTCCCCCGATGTTGCAGGAGGTCATCAACCGAGCGCTGCAAAAGGAACTCCCCCAGCGGTATCGCCGGGCCGGAGAGTTGGCGCAAGACCTTCGGGCCTGTTTGCCCGGCCTCGCGGCATAGCAGGGAGGTGCCGTGGCTGTGTTCGCCCCGCATGTTGCCAAATCCGACATCGGTCGCAGACGGCCGCATAACGAAGATTGCTTCGCGGCGGAGGCCTCCCTCGGGTTGTACGTCGTCTGTGACGGAATGGGAGGCGGTAATGCGGGTGAAGTGGCGAGCCGGATGGCGATCGAGACCATTGTCGCTCATGTCCGCTCGTCAGGAGAAGCTACGGAGAAGACGGTCCCCGATGATCCGAATCTCACGCGTCCGACCAATATCCTCATACAGGCCATCCGTGCCGCCAATGCCGCAGTGTATCGGGCGTCCTGGGAGCAGCCGAAGTATGCAGGAATGGGCACGACAGTGGCCGCGGTCCGTCTCGCAGGACACTCACTCTCAATCGCGCACGTCGGCGACAGCCGTGTCTACCTGCTGAGGGACGGCGACGTGCAACCATTGACTGTGGATCATTCTTGGGTCGCCGAGCAGGTTGCGCAGGGCTACATGACGGAACAGGAGGCGGAATGCTCGCCGCGACGGAACATCGTCACCCGAGCGTTGGGCGTGGAGAGCACCGTCGACATCGACGTCGCGGAAATTCCGGTATTCGAAGGCGACCTCTTCCTGCTGTGTTCTGATGGGCTCACTCGTGGCGTCTGCCGCGGCGACATCCTCAGGACTCTCACGCAGGACGGCGATCTGGAGACGAAGACGGACCGATTGATTGCTCTCGCGAATGAGGCCGGAGGCGACGACAACATTACGGTCATGTTGGTTACCGTGAAAGCGGACACGGCCGTTGGGCTTTGGCAACGCCTGAGGCACCGCTGGTATTTGAAAGCTTCTTAAACTCTCACAGGAGCAGGCTCATGGCACACCTCGTCACTGACTCGGCAAAACTGCTCGTCAAGCTGCATGGGCAAGGATCGCGCTCGATCGATCTCGCCGGAGACACGTTCACGATCGGCCGGAAGCCGGAGAATGATCTCACCATCGACGATCACACGGTGTCGAGCCGCCACGCGAAGATCGTCAGAGTGCAGTCAGTGCACTTTCTTGAGGATCTCAAAAGCACGAACGGCACGGCGGTGAACGGCACGGCGATCGACCGAGTGCAGCTTCACGATGCGGACGTCATTACCATCGGCCAGCATCGACTGATTTTTCAAGACAATGCGCCCTCTCACACGGCGAGCCCATCTCCGCCGACCGATATGGATCACACGATCGCCATCTCCGGCAAACATCTCTCCGCCGGCATCAGCGCCAAGGTCTTAGTGACGCGGGGAAAGACGGACCGCTTGGAGTACTCCCTCACGAAAACAGCCAATCTGATCGGGGCGCAAGAAGGGGCGGTGATCAAACTGACCGGTTGGTTCGCTCCCAAAGCTGCTGCGTTGATCTCGGCCCGCGGGAGCCTGTTTACGATTAGTCCGTCCGAGGGAACCAAGCGCTTGGTCGTAAACGGGAAGGAGGTCTCGGCCCAGCAGTCGTTGAAAGACGGCGATGTGATCGAGGTGGCCGGGGTCTCGATAACCTTCTACATTATGCCGCCGAAAACGAAGTAGCGCGGCACACGCAGCGTTCCCCCAAGGCCCGAGCGGCTACGTTACGTTGCAGGAACACAATTGCGAAGCCATCGGTGGGTTGGCGGGTAAGAAACTGCCAGGCGCATCATCCTGCGCGATTATTGCTTGAAGTACAGCGCCCCCTTGGGAAGCATGCCGTAGCACCCGTCGGAGAGTTCTTGCGCATGCTGCTGAAGACACTGCACCTGATATCCGCCCCGCGGCCTGACATCGGGGCAGAACCGCTTGATGTCGGCTTGACAGGCCAGCGTTAAACGGCTTCGCTCTTCCTTCCATTTGACGAGCCGTTCCCGGAGCTGCTCTTGACATGGCGCGGGCAATCGCTGGGCATGCGTTTCCAAACATTGCCGGCGCACTGAGCCCTCCGCGGCTTCGGGACATAACTGTTCGACTTCGGCTTCGCAGCGGAGACGGGCGATCTGCCGCTTCCGAGGATCAACAGCAGTCGCCGGCGGCTGACTCTCGATCGCCGTTGCCGGTGTCGTCATGGCGGCCTTCGGCGGCGGCACACCGGGGATCGAAAGGTCCAGCACCGGATCAGCAGCTGAGCGTCCCGGGCCCAGATGAGCCGCTGGCTGCGGCGATTCCTTCGCGGACAGTTCCTGCTGCGAAGGCAGGTTGTTCGCGATCACAATCCATATCAATCCAACGCCGATGAACGTGACGGCGCCCGCGAGAATGCGGTTGGGCTGAGGCTGCTGGCTCATGCGGATTCCCCTTCTTAACGAGTCCTCAGCATAGGTCAGGATGCGAAAAAAATCGACGAAATGTGGGGATTCGGCCGAGAGAGGGAAGAACGGGGACAGGCACCGGTGACGCGGGATCAAGCCCCCTAATTTTCAGGGGCTTCGACGATATGGTTCTCAAAGCGTGTGCAGCCTTCGGCCAGTAACCGATTGGTCAGCATTTCGCCGGGCCACTCGATCGGCAGATCGGCGGTGAACACCCACACGTCCGGCGATGTCCACACTGGACCGTGATCTTCAGGGAGTTCGGGATCAAACAGATCGGTCCAGACAGGCATGTAGACGCCGTTTCCGCATTGCGTGTGGAGGTGCACGATCGTGCGGGCCCGGACGAGCGGATCCAGATCACGCCAGACAGCCGCAGTTTCGTCCGCGAGATGATGAAGACGGACGGCGTTTTGGGCGTCGAACATCGCATAGGCGGCATAGACCGGCGCCTCGATCGTATCCGGAGCAAGCGCCAGTTCCGGGCATTGCTCGACCAATCCTTCGAGCAACGCGCGACGGTGGGGATCTTCGAGCGAATCCGGCAGGCCGGCATCAGGGACGCCGATCAGTTCGAAAAAGAGAAACGCCGTGTTCTCGACGGGCGGATAGAGGCGGGCCGCAATCGAACGGCCTCGTTGCGATTCGGCCACCGTGCTCAAATGCTCATTCAACGTTTGCAGACTCAAGGCTTCAAGGGTGGCGTCCGTCAACAGCCGCGGCTCGACCCGGACCACGGTGCCCGACGCGAGCCGCAGATGGCGATGCAGCACTTCGGCGGTCGCGACCGGGTCGATTTTGAGCTTCAACGGATGGGAGAGGTTCGCCTGAAGCGGAAGTTCGAGGGCCGCCATGACGGCATACGACAGTTTTTCATCGGCAGCCGCGTCCAACATCACGGAACACGAGGCCTCGGCCACCAAATCGAACAGCCACTCGGCCATGTCTTCGTCAAGCGCGGCCAGCACCGTGAGCAGATCTTCCTCGCGCCCTTGCTCGAGAAATGCCTGGAGCGTGTCGATCGCCGCGTCCGTGTCACCGTGATCGTGCCGGCGAGCGTTGATCAGATGAATCAAATCTCTGGTGAGGGGATCAGGACGTGACCAACTTTGCATGCCATACTCCGGGCACTGGTCGATGAGCCGTAGACATCCATGTTGCCAAACTTTGCATCGAGGAGCAAGCGCTCAGCGCGTTTGGCTCAGCTCGCCTGCAGGCATCAGTCCCCGATGACTTTCACCAGCACGCGCTTTTTCCGCCTGCCATCGAATTCGCCGTAAAAGATCTGCTCCCAAGGCCCGAAGTCTAACCGGCCGTTTGTGATCGCGACGACGACCTCGCGTCCCATCACCTGCCGCTTGATGTGCGCGTCTCCGTTGTCTTCGCCGGTCTCGTTGTGCCGATACACGTCGTCGTGAGGCGCCAGCCGCTCCAAGAAACGGTCATAGTCCTGCAGCAAGCCCTGCTCGTCGTCGTTGATGTAGACGCTGGCCGTGATGTGCATGGCGTTGACCAGCACAAGCCCTTCCTGGACGCCGCTCTTCTTGACGATCTGTTCTACTTGGGAGGTGATGTTGATGTACGCGCGCCGGCTCTTCGTTTCGAACCACAGTTCTTCACGGTACGAGCGCATGATCGTGTCACCGGCCCTGCATTGTGCGACCCGGGCCGGGAAAGATGCAAGCCGCTATTCGTCAACCTACGCCACGGCGGTTATAATGTGGCCATGCGTACGAGCCGTACATTGCGCGCATCAGCGCCACCTTCGTCCCCTGTTCCCCGCCTCTCCTCCGAAGCCAAGCTCGTCCTGCGACGGCGGTATCTCATAAGGAACGCTCGGGGGACCATCTCGGAAACGATCCCGCAGATGTTCTGGCGCATAGCCGCTGATATCGCACAGGCCGAACAGCTGTATCCCGGGGTGGGACGCCTCGACGCGGCCGCCCATCGTTTCTATGACTCGATGGCTCGGCTGGAATTTCTGCCCAATTCGCCGACGCTCATGAATGCGGGACGTCCCCTGCAGCAACTGGCCGCTTGCTTCGTGCTCCCCGTCGAGGACTCCCTCAGTTCGATCCTGGACGCGGTGAAGCAGCAGGCGCTGATTCACCAGTCGGGGGGCGGAACCGGTTTCTCTTTCAGCCGCCTTCGGCCGCAAAACGATCTCGTATCCTCGACGCACGGCATCGCGTCGGGTCCAGTCTCCTTCATGCGCATTTTTAACATGGCTACCGACGTCGTGAAACAAGGCGGCACGAGGCGCGGTGCCAACATGGGCATCCTCCGCGTCGATCATCCGGATGTGCTCAAGTTCATTTCCTTAAAGAGAAACGAGAAGGAGATGAACAATTTCAATCTGTCGATCGGCCTGACGGCGGAATTCATGCGCGCGCTTGAACGCCGGCGCCGGTATGCGCTCATCAACCCGCGCACCGGAAAGGCCGCTACACGGCTTCCCGCCGTACAGGTGTTCGACCGCTTGATCCGGGCCGCTTGGGAAAGCGGCGAGCCCGGCGTGATTTTTTTGGACCACATCAACGGCGCGAACCCCACGCCGTCTTTGGGCGACATTGAGGCGACGAATCCTTGCGGCGAACAGCCGCTGCTGTCCCACGAATCGTGCACGCTGGGATCGATCGATGTCTCCAAGTTTGTCGTGGACACGAGGACCGGACCCCGGATCGACTACCCGAGGCTGGAGAAAACAATCCGATTGGCCGTCAGATTCCTCGACAATGTGATCGATCGCAATCACTACCCGCTGAAAGAGATCGAAATTGCCACCCTACGGACAAGAAAGATCGGCTTGGGGATCATGGGATTCGCTGATTTGCTGATCGGCCTGAACATTCCCTACAATACGGACGCTGCGGTCGAGCAGGCCGTCTCGCTGATGTCGTTCATTCAGACGCATGCGCATGAGGCGTCTCGCCACCTCGGCACGCAACGAGGGCTGTTTCCGGCGTACGGGGGAAGCCGGCTGGAGACCCGCGGTGACCGCAGGCGCAACGCCACCGTGACCACCATCGCGCCAACGGGGACGATCAGTCTTATCGCCGGGTGCTCAGCCGGCATCGAGCCCCTCTACGGCGTACACGTTCTTCGCCGAACTCTGGACGGCTTGCAACTGACCATGACGCACCCCGCCTTTCTGCGCATGATTCGTGCGGAAGGCTTGTCCATCGACAGCCTCCGGACAGAACTCGGGGCAAGCCCGTCGATCCAGCACATCGCCCGCATTCCAATCCGTATTCGCCGGCTGTTCGTAACGGCACACGACGTCCCGGCGAAACATCATGTGCGCATGCAGGCCGCGTTCCAGCGTTTTAGCGACAGCGGAGTGTCCAAAACCATCAACCTGCCTTCCTCCGCAACTCCAGCCGACGTCGGCGACGCGTTTCTTCTCGCCTATCAACTCGGCTGTAAAGGCCTGACTGTCTTTCGCAGCGGCAGCCGGGAGCAACAGGTGCTTTCCTGTTCTCCGTCGCAACCCTGTTGAGTGGAGTCGAGCATATTCAAAGGGAAAATTGACTCTCCATGGGGATGGTGATAAGACTGGAACGATTGCTTACCCTGGAGGTATTCGATGGCCCGCCAACCGGAGCCGGACTTGGAGTTCACGGAAGAGGAACTGGATCAGACGACTGCGACCCGACCCGTTTCTCCCATGAAGCCAGGGAAGAAGTCTGGAGGCAGGCGACCGCTGCTCTGGATTTTCCTGCTGCTCCTCGTCGCAGGAATCGGATACCTGGCCATGGAACCGGAACAACTTGCCGACTTGCTGGCGCCGTTCACGGGAGACACTCTTCCGGAACACTCTGCGGTAGCGACTAAACCGAGGCCTGCGCCTCCTGCCGCTCCGCCGCCGGCTCCGACAACGACGGCCCCCCCGGCCGCCTCGGATACGACTCCAGCAGGCATGGCACCGACCGCGCCGCCGGACGCCACGCCCGATCCTTCTGCTTCCATGGCTCCTCCGACGGCGCCGGCAGCGAACGTGGCGTCCCCAATGTTCGCCGAAGGACAAAAGGTGACCGCAGTGGGCAATCCGACCGCACCTGCCGAAACGGTTCCGCTCTCCTTAGATCCTGCGGGTAGCAAGCCGGGTCCTGTCGTACGGCCTGGCGTGACGTTGAGCGTCCTCGATGGCGACCTTCAGCCAGGCGGCTGGGTCTATTCCGTGCGGACCGACGATGGCGTCAAAGGTTGGATCCCCGAAAAACGGCTCCGCCTGAAATTCTAACGCCTGCCATGCGCCTTAGGGCGCCCTTCGTGACCCTGTGTTATAATCCGCGCCGAAATCTTCGCGTGATTTTCCCGTCGTTTCTATGCCGACGCTCAAGGCGCTCATTTTTGACTTCGACGGCGTGATCGCCAACACGGAACCGCTGCATTTTGCCGGGCTTCATCAGACGCTGAAGGAAATCGGCATTACGCTGACGGAAGCCGAGTACTATGCCGACTATCTCGGCTACGATGATCGCGGCTGCATCCTGGCGGCGCTGGCCGCCAACCGTCGTCCCGCCGATGCGGCAACGGTCGGGCGTCTGATGACCCGAAAAGCGCAAGCCTATCTCGAGTCTGTCACCCAACATCAGGTGATCTTCCCCGGCGTTCCTGATTTCGTCCGCGAAGCCGCACGTTCGTTTCCACTGGCCATTGCATCCGGCGCGCTGCGGCATGAAATCGAATACATTCTAGAGACCGCGGGCCTGCGAACCGCATTTGCGCACATCACCAGCGCCGAAGACGTCACGCGAGGCAAGCCCGATCCGCAGCCATTTCTTTTGGCGTTAAAAGCGCTCCAGCAGGGAACTCCCAGCCTGACGCCCGCCGCCTGCCTGGTGATCGAGGATTCGCTCCCCGGCATACGCGGGGCGGTCGCCGCCGGCATGAAAGTGCTGGCAGTGGCCAACACGCACACCGTCCAGGATTTGCATGAAGCGCACGCCATCACCCACCGCTTGTCGGAGACCAAGCTCGCGGATGTGCAGAGGCGCTTATGGCCCCCCGCATGAAGGGACCGAAATGAGAATCTGTTCCCTGGTGCCGGGCGCCACTGAGATCGTCGTCCTCCTCGGCTTCGCCGATTCACTCGTCGGGATCAGCCATGAGTGCGATTATCCGGAGGCTGTCCGTAAGGTGCCGGTGATGATCACCCCCGTCGTGGATTCCGGCGCCAGGACCAGCGCGGAAATCGATGAACAGGTTAAGGCCCTGGCATCTACCGGCCAACCCTTATATCGGGTGGATGAAGGGGCCTTCGCGGAGGCTCGGCCCGATCTCATCCTTACGCAAGACGTGTGTCATGTGTGCGCCGTGACGCCGGATACGCTTCTGCGAGCCATCGGATCACTCCCTCATCGGCCGCAGCTCCTGACGGTCGCTCCGCAGTCGCTAAACGACGTGATCGATGATGTCGAACGGATTGGCACCGCACTTGGCGCAGAGTCTCGTGGGAGAGATCTCGCCCGGTCGTTGCGGAGCCGAATCGCCGCCGTTCGCGACAAAGCAGCCGGCCGGTCACGGCCTCGTGTCGCCTGTCTCGAGTGGCTCGCCCCTCTGTATGTGGGCGGGCACTGGGTGCCCGAGATGGTCGACCTAGCCGGAGGCCTCGATGCGTTGGGCACGCCCGGGCAGCCTTCGCGTCAGGTCAGCATGGAGGCCCTCAGCGCTGCCGCTCCAGAGGTCGCTGTCCTCATGCCTTGCGGATTTTCGGTCTCCCGAACGGTCGCCGAGGTGACCGCCGTTTGCCGGACAGACCCTGCCCTCTCGCGTTGTTTGACGTCAGTGCCCAAAACGTTCGCCGTCGATGCGGGATCTTACTTCAGCCGTCCCGGTCCTCGCCTCATAGATGGGTTGGAACTGATGGCCGACATCTGCGGCGGCTGCGGCACATCAACGCGATCGGCTGACACGATTGTCGACTTGACCGGCAACTTCTGCCTCACAGGCATGTCCCGATGACGATGACGGCTGCCGACGCCCAGACTTATTGCACCAATCTGACGAAACAGAGCGGAAGTAACTTTTACTATTCGTTTTACTTCCTGCCGAAAGCAAAACGGGAAGCCATGTACACGGTCTACGCGTTCTGCAAAGGCGTCGACAGCGCCGTGGACGAGCCGCCGCCGGGAAGCAACCCGAAAGAAGAACTTCGCCGTTGGCGGGCCGAGCTTGATCTCGTCTATGGCGGGGAGCCGACATGGCCGCTGATGATCAGCCTGGCGTATCACGTGAAGCGACTCTTGATTCCGAAGGCCTACTTCGAGGAACTGATCAAAGGCGTCGAGATGGATTTGGGAACGACGCGCTACAACACGTTTCAAGAGCTCTCTTTGTATTGTTATCGGGTCGCCTCGATCGTCGGCCTGATCTGTCTGCACATTTTCGGGCCGACCTCCGCCCACGCACAGGACTATGCCGTCGATCTCGGAATGGCATTTCAGCTCACCAATATTCTGCGCGATCTCGCGGCGGACGCCGAACAAGGGCGCATCTACCTTCCTCACGAAGATTTCGTGCGGTTCGGGTACAGCGAAGACCAACTCCTGGAGCGGAACGAGAGTCCGGCTCTCCGGAAACTCATCCATTTCGAGACGCAGCGTGCCAGACGGTATTATGACAAAGCACAGGCGGCGCTCGCCTCGCTTCCCGTCAAGGACCGCCGAGCCTTGACCGTTGCCGAAATTATGAGGGCCGTCTACACGCGCATCCTTGAGCATATCGAACGCCCCGATCATGCCGTGTTCGGCCCACGGGCTCGCCTCTCGACATCCAATCGGCTCGCGGTTGCCGCCGGCGTGTGGCTTCGCTCAAAATTGTCGTGACGCCGAACGGTCGTCAATCGGCGATCGTGATTGGCGGCGGGCCGGCGGGTCTGACGGCCGCCTATCGACTCCTGCAAGGCGGAGTCCGCACCGCGCTCGTGTCACCGTCTTCGATGCCCGGTCGTCAGGTCCGGCGGACCGAGGACCCGGCGCCGCCGATCCTGGGTTGCCATCACGCCACATGGGCGCTGTTGCAGTCGCTCGACATTCGTCGCGATCCTTTCCTATTTGCAGAATCCAGCCTCGAGTTTCTGCTCGCAGATGGCCGGCTCGCCCGCTATCCCAAAACGCGGTTTCCCACCCCCCTTCAGCAGCTGCTCACCATCGGCCGTTTTGCGGGACTCTCCAGAGGCGAACGTTGGAAGCTCCTCTCGTGGCTCGAGCAGCTGTGGGAAGGTTCGCTCGACTTGCCCGCCGATCTTGAACATCGCACAGCCCGTCATTGGCTCGAATCCCTTGAATACAGTCGGAGAACGACCGAGTCAGTGTGGGCCCCGCTGGCCGGATGGCTGACGGGCAACGATCTTGATCAATTGTCCGCCGATGCCTTCGTGACGGCAGTGAAGCCGTTTTTTCTCTCCGGAGGAGCGAATAGCCGTGTGTGGGTGTGGCGGGGACCATCCGAGCGCCTGCTGGCACAGCCGATGGCCGACCGCTTGATCAAGAGCGGCGCGACGCTCAGCGCAGAGACGGAGGCCGTGCGGTTCGAGTTTCAGGACGACCGCATGATCGGCGTACGATTGAGGGACGGGACCGTGCTCCACGCCGATTGGTATGTATCCGCCGTTCCTGCTTTGCAGTTGACGCCGCTGCTGCCGGAGCGCTGGCTCACGCGTTACGCGTATTTTCAACACATTGCCGAACTGACGACCATTCCCTGCGCGACGGTTCACGTACGGACCACCACGCCGACGTCCGCCCGACAGATTCTCCTCGGCTCGGGCCCCTTCCGGTGGGTCTCCTGCATGCCGTCACAGGAGGACGGACATTTTAGTGGCCGACTCGCGATGTCGCCGGACAGCGGCTCTACAGATGTCACGCAAGAAGCATCCACGCTGCTGCGCGCACTCCGCCTCCTAGCCGTGGGCGACCGACTCACCGAATTCAGACATCGGGAAGCGCCTGCCGTCCTGTCGCTGTCACCCGGGACCAAAGTACGCCGGCCGATTCAACGAAGCCCGATTCGCAATCTGCTGCTGGCCGGCGCGTGGACCGATACCGGTTGGCCGGCAAATCTCGAAAGTGCAATCGTCAGCGGCGAGCGATGTGCGGAGGTCATCCTGCAGCTGAAGGAACGTCCTCATTAGCCGCGCCTGCCGTCCGACTTTTGAGGCCGTTGACAACGTTGCAGACCGCTCCTAAGATGCCTCGCGTCCATCCATCGTTTCATCATGACGCTCCAAGAACTGGCCAAATCGCTTCACAACTGCGAACGATGCAAACTGGCGAAGCTGGGCCGCACACAGGTGGTGTTCGGCGTCGGAAATCCGCACGCGAGCATCATGTTCGTCGGCGAAGCACCGGGATTCAATGAAGATCAGAAAGGAGAACCGTTCGTCGGCGCAGCGGGCAAACTTCTGAACGATTTGCTGGCTTCGGCGAATCTCTCGCGCGATCAAATTTACATCGCGAATGTCATCAAGTGCCGGCCGCCGAACAATCGCGACCCGGAACCGGATGAAGTCGAGACCTGTAAACCCTTTCTGATGCAGCAAATTCAGATGATCCGACCGAAGCTGGTCTGTACGCTGGGCAACTGGGCGACTCAAACGCTTTTGGAGCGAAAGGTCGGCATCACGAAGGTGAAAGCGCAGGCGTTTTACATGAAGGACTTCGTCATCTTTCCCCTCCTGCATCCTGCCGCCGCGCTCCACCAGGGCAACCTGCTCGACACCTTGAAGGAGGATTTCAAAAAGCTGAAGGAATTCTTGGACCGGCATTCGCAACCGCCGTCCGGATCAGAAGCCACCCCTCCTGCCGCCGCATCGGCGCTGAACATCGAACCGCCCAATCCGGCCCAAATGGATCTGTTCGGATAGTCGGGACAGCGAGCCAGCAGGCGCTGGCGGAAGCGGAAGCCGCGCGGGCGCGAAGCGACGGTCAAGCTTTGGCGGGCCTTTCTGTCGAGGGTGAGGAAGCTTCGGTCGATCGTTCCTCCAGTGCTTCTTCGGCAGGCTTCTCTTCCTCTGGGACGTCAAACCACTGCACCAGCATCTCATCCCACCAGGGCTCGTCCACGTCGGCGCCGGGATCGGTGCCGAGAAATGCGACATCCTCCTTCGTCACATCGTTTCCGACCTGCTTGGGCTGGTACTTCGCCCGTTCGATCACTTCCTTCGTGGCAAAGCCGCCGATGACCCAAGAGTCAGGGTCGGCGCGGCGGGACTTGTACGCTTTCAGATTAATTTTCAGATACATGAAGATCTGCTGTTGAATAGGATCGCTGATGCCCGACTGCGGCAGGCTCAGGGTCTTCTCGATCTTCTTGCGCCAATGACGGTCGTCGTAGCGCGAGGTCACGAGCTGAAGCATTTTCTTTGCGAGTTCGACATCAAGCGGCATGCAGATCCTCCCGGAGCGGCGACTTCTCGTGTGTTCGAACGATTATTTTCGCCCGTACTTTGCGGTGAATGAGGCTTTTTTCAACACGTTCTGATTCAGATAAAAGCCCGCCATCGCGCCGGACGCTTCTTTCTGCAAGGGGATCTGATCTGTCTTCAGCGCATACACCGTAAAGATGTAGCGATGCGGCTTATGCCCTGGCGGCGGGCACGGCCCGCCGTATCCGGGCTGACCAAAATCCGTCATCGATTGAATGCTGCCTTGCGGCGCACCTCCGCCTTCCGGCTTTCCGGCACCTGCCGGCAGGGACGTCGTATCAGCCGGGATATTAAAGATGATCCAATGCCACCACCCGCTGCCCGTCGGCGCATCGGGATCATACACAGTCACCGCGAAGCTCTTTGTGCCTTTCGGCGCATGCTCCCAGCGCAGCTCTGGCGAGGTGTTGTTGCCGCTGCATCCGAATCCGTTAAAGATGTGTTCATTCGCAATGGTGCCGTTATTCTTGACCGTCGGACTGGTCAGCCGAAAATCGGCTGCCGCGGCGAGTCCGGGAAGAATCACGATGGCGATACACGCGCTCAGTGTATGTCGCATACCCATGCCTCTCCTCTCTGGCTATTTGGCCTTCTCATAGGTGCCCATCAAGCGCGCCTCGCTCAGGATATGGCCTTTCATCGCCTGCTCAAGCTTCGTCTTGGTTGGCTGCTTCAAGTCCGGAAGCACGGTGTCCAACGCATAGAGCTTGTGAAAATAGCGGTGGCGGCCGATTGGAGGGCATGGTCCGCCGTAGCCCGTGCGCTTCCAGTCGTTCACGCCTTCCTTGGTTCCCGGAGGCAGCGGCTTGGCGCTTTCCGGCAGCCCATCGACGGTCGGCGGCAGATTATAAAGAACCCAATGTACCCAGGTCATTTGCGGCGAGGCCGGGTCGGGAGCGTCCGGATCGTCGACGATCAGCGCCAAGCTCTTCGTACCAGGCGGGACCTGTGACCAGGAGATCGGCGGAGACACGTCTTTGCCCTCACACGTATAAAGCAAAGGAATCGCGCCCTCATGGTTGAACGCAGTGGAGACAATCTGCATCTTGCCCTCCCCTCGCGCCGTCGCAGCGAGCGCCGTGATTGCAACCGCCAGTGTCGCGGCTCGCAGCGTACGATGTCCGTATGAAGGTCGGGACGTCAATTGCCCGCGACCATCATTTCGGCGATCTTGATTGTCGGACTCGCAATCCGTCCACGGAACACGAGATCATTCCCGATAAGTTCGATGTCTTTGAACATGTGTTTCAAATTGCCGGCAATGGTGATTTCTTCCACGGGGTAGGCCAGTTCGCCGTTTTCGATCCAGTATCCCCCCGCTCCCCTCGAGTAGTCGCCGGTCACCATATTAATGCCGAAGCCGATCAGTTCGGTTACATACAGACCATCCTTCACGGTGCGAATGATCTCCTGCACTGACCGGGTCCCCGGAGCCAGGTAAAAATTCGTCGGCCCGACCGAGGGACTTTCGCCCACGCTCCTCGAGGCATTGCCGGTCGAGCCCAGCCCCAGCTTTTTTCCTGAATAGGTGTCGAGCAAATAGCTGGTGAGCACTCCCTTATCGACGATTGTGTTTTTTCTCGTGGGCAGTCCTTCGCCGTCGAATGGCCGTGAACCCAGTCCTCCGATCAACCGCCCATCGTCGTAGACCGTAAACCAGTCGGGCGCCAGTTGTTGTCCCAGCTGCCCACCGAGAAAGGAGGCGCCCTTATAGAGCGCATAGCCGGAGGCAGCGCTGCACAAGTTACCGAGGAGGCTACCGGCGCTTTCCTGGTCGAAGACCACTGGTACCCGCTTGGTGCCGACTTTCCGTGCGCCGAGTCGTCTGACGGTGCGCCTGGCCGCCTCGGTGCCGATGGCTTCCGGAGCGTCGAGCGTATGAAATTTTCGACGGACATCGTACCAGGCATCGCGCTGCATGCTGCCGGAGGCCGGATCGACCGCAACGGGGGAGACTGCCAGCGAATAGCTCGAGCTGCGATACTCCCCTATGAATCCGTGGCTGTTGGCGAGCACCACCCGGCCCCAGGACGAATCGAAATCCGCTCCCTCGGAGTTCGTAATCCGCTCGTCGGCCGCGAGCGCCGCGGCTTCCGCCCGCTTGGCCAGCTCGATCTGCCGATCCGTGTCGAGCCTCGTATCGTCGAACAGATCGAGATCCGGCTGCTCTTTCGCCATGGATTCAGCGGCCGGCAGGCCTGAAATCGGATCTTCGACCACAGCGTTGGCCAAGGTTACGGTCTCAGCCACGAACCGCCGCAGCGATTGAAACGAGAAATCGGACGTCGATGAGCTGGCCGACCGCTTCCCAACGAAGATGCGCAATCCCAACCGCTTTTCCCGCGCCTTGGAGAGCCGGTCGACTGACCCCAGACGAACTTGGACGGATAAATTTTCTCCGTCCGCGACGACGACGTCGGCTTCAGTCGCGCCGTTCTTCTTGGCCATGGCTAACACGTCATGGGCAAGCTCGCGGAGGCTGCCGTTGGCGCGCGTGATCAATTCTTCCTGGTTAGGCTGCCGAATCATTTCTCGCTCAACGGTGCCTTGTCATTGGTCAATGGCTTGATCAAAGAAAGTCGCTTTTGACCCTTTGCCGTTGACCATTGACTATGTCTGCGTGCCGCCGACAGTAATTTCATCGATTCGGATCGTGGGTAACCCGACGCCGACCGGCACCGATTGCCCCTCTTTCCCGCAGGTCCCTATGCCTTCGTCCAACTTTAAATCATGGCCGACCATGGAGACCTTCGTCAAAATTTCTGGACCGCTGCCGATCAGTGTCGCGCCCTTGACCGGCTTGGTCACCTTTCCATCCTCAATTAAATAGGCTTCGCTGGCCGAGAACACGAACTTCCCGTTCGTAATGTCGACCTGACCACCGCCGAACGACACCGCATACAGTCCCTTTTTTACCGACTTAATGATGTCCTCCGGATTCGAGTCTCCTGCCAGCATGAACGTATTGGTCATTCGCGGCAGCACGATGCTCTGATAGCTTTCGCGCCTTCCATTTCCCGTCAGAGGAATGCCCATGAGGCGGGCATTCAGCTTGTCCGTGATGTAGCCTCGGAGAATGCCTCTCTCGATCAACATCGTCCGAGCCGTCGCCGTGCCTTCATCGTCCATGTTCAGCGAGCCGCGGCGGCCCGGTAATGTGCCGTCGTCCACGATCGTACAGACGTCCGAGGCGACGCGTTTGCCGAGCAGGTTTGAAAATGCGGACGTCTTCTTTCGATTGAAATCCGCCTCGAGGCCATGCCCGATCGCTTCGTGGAGGAGAATCCCGGGCCAGCCTCCGCCCAAGACGACCGGCATCACGCCGGCCGGCGCATCGACCGCCGACAAATTGAGGACCGCGATTCTCGCGGCCTCCCTGGCGTATTCCAGATACCGATCGTGCTCGCCGTACCATTCGAATCCGATACGACCGCCTCCGCCGAACGAACCGATCTGGCGATTGCCTCCGTCTTCAGCGATGCAAGTCACTTGCAGCCGAGACAACGGCTGGACGTCGCCGATCATCGTGCCTTCGGAGGTGGCCACCATGACGATCTTATATTCCGTATTGAAGGACGCCATCACATTCTTGATCCGCGGATCGTAGCGGCGGGCTTCCGCATCGATGCTGTTCAAGAGCCGGACGCGATCCGCCGTTGCCACTTCCACCTGAGCATGAGACACGGGATAAAGATCCCTGAATGGCCTTGAATGGACAGGCACCGGAACCGGTTGAATGCCGCCGGGCTGACTGGCGATGTAGCGCGCCGTGTCGGCGGCCAATTCCAGGTCCTGTCTGGTCAGATCGTCTGAATACGCGAAGCCCGTCTTTTCACCGGCGGTTGCACGCACGCCCACGCCCTGGGAAATACTTTTCGTCGCCCGTTTGACGAGCGACTCTTCCATCGAGACCGATTCCGAAATGCAGGATTCAAAATAGAGGTCCGCATAATCCACGTTGCGGACCTTCACGCGCCCCAGCGCCGCCAGCACATCCTGCTCACTGACCCCAAACGAATCCAAGGGAACCAGTTGTCCCATCTCGAAACCCTCACAACATAGTCATGTCGGCATAGTCATGTCGGCGAGAGCACAAGTATAGCCCATCCGTTTTTCGAGGCGCAATCGCAACGCCTGCAACTCTCCGCTTTTGCGAGCTATTTTGGGAAATATCGTTTGACTTTCATCCGGACCGTTAGTAGACTTTCTTCCGCCTGCCGTACACCCTTCATGTGAAAGGATCTATACCGAATCAGCACTCATGGACACGCAGCCTCCTTCCAGACTTGACCATTTGTCGGATACAGAACTGACCGCGAAACTCGATTCCGATCTCCTTCCCAAGCATCTGGCCATCATTATGGATGGGAACGGACGGTGGGCCGAGGCACGCAGCCTCCCGCGCATCGCTGGGCACCGGGAGGGCATTAAATCGGTGCGCGAAATGATCACGATGTGTTTGGAGCTTGGCATTCAAGCGCTCACCATTTATGCCTTTTCGCAGGAAAATTGGAACCGGCCGACGAGCGAGATCGACGGCCTCATGGGCTTACTTGAGCACTACTTGTCGACTGAGCGCAACAAGTTGATCGAACAGGGCGTGCGGTTCAGAACGATCGGCCGTACCTATGCGCTTCCAAGCTCCGCCCTCCAATGGGTGAGGGCGGCCGAACAAGAGACGGCTCACCTCGATAAGCTTCAGCTCACGGTGGCACTGAGCTACGGCGGACGTTCCGAGATCGTCGACGCGGTGCGTGGCCTGGTTCGCGAAGCGCAGGACGGGAAACTGCAGGCCGAGGACATCGACGAAGTCCACGTACAGCAGTACCTCTACACGCACGATTTGCCCGATCCCGATCTCCTGATCCGCACGAGCGGCGAGACACGCATCAGCAATTTCCTTCTCTGGCAGCTGGCCTACACGGAGCTGTATTTTACGCCGACGCTCTGGCCTGATTTCAGACGCCGTGAGCTCCTGCTGGCCCTGCTCGAATTTCAGCGGCGGGAACGACGCTTCGGCCGAGTCTTCAGCAGCCTGTCTTCATAGTCCTCGGAACCACCGACATGCTCGAGTGCGGAACGACCAATCGCGAACCGGCGGAGACCGTCCACAAGACCGGGACTCGATTCGATTCCCGCCGTATCTACACTGTCCTGTTGGTGGTGCCTCTTCTCTATGCCGCCATCCGCTATCTTCCTCCCCTCGTGTTCACCGGCATCGTCGCCCTCGCGGGCTGCTTATCGCTCCATGAGTTGTATCGTCTTTGTTTTGGCGCCACCTCCCGCCCTTTGGCGGCCGGCATCGGTTTGCTCGGCTGCGTCGCGCTGATACTTGGGCCGCATCAACCGAGTCTTCTACCCGCCGCGCTCGTTGCGGCTGTCGTCGCTATCTTATCGGTCCCTCTGCTGATCGACATGCCGTTGACGGACAGTCTAAGAAACGCAGCGTTGGTCGTGACGGGCATGCTGTACATCGGCGTGACATTGAGCTATCTCGTCGGCGTGCGGCTTCTTGCCGACGGCGAATCGCTGCTCTTCTTTCTGCTCTTGGTGACGTGGGCAGCGGACACGGCGGCGTATTATGTCGGAACCTTGTACGGCCGGCGCCGTTTGGCGCCGAAGATCAGCCCGAAGAAAACGGTGGAGGGATTGGCCGGCGGATTCATCGGCGCGACTATCGCTGCGTTTATCGCTCGCTGGACATTCGTGCCGGAATTTTCTCTCCTCGACACAGTGGTGCTGGCTCTTTTGTTGACATTGGTCGGCCTATGGGGCGACCTCGTGGAGTCGGCCATCAAGCGGGGCGCCGGCGTGAAGGATTCCGGCGGCTTGCTTCCTGGCCACGGCGGCATGCTCGACCGGCTGGACAGTCTCTTGTTCACCGCACCGGTCTTCTACTACTATGTGGCGTTGATGGGCCGAGTGGCATCACACCCGTGAGGACCATATGAAATCCATCGTGATTCTCGGTTCAACCGGCTCAATCGGCACCAATACATTGGATATTGTCGAGCGGTTTCCCGAGGAATTCCGCGTGGTGGGTCTGACGGCGGGCAATAACGACGAGATGATGGCCGAACAGGTCCGCCGGTTTAGACCGCAAGCGGCGGCCATGTCCACGGAAGCCGCGGCCGTCAAACTCAGACAGCGGTGCATTGGAGTTCCGACGGAGATTCTCAGCGGGCCGGACGGGCTCGCAAGGATCGCCTCCCTCGCGGATGCAGAGCTCGTGGTGTCCGCCATCGTCGGCGGCGCCGGCTTGGTGCCGACGTTGGCCGCCATCCGCAGCAAGAAACATATTGCCCTCGCAAACAAGGAACCCATGGTGATGGCGGGCCAGTTGATGCAAGACGAGGCGCGACGGGCCGGCGTGAGGATCTTTCCCGTCGACAGTGAGCACAGCGCGATCTTTCAGTCGCTCGAAGGGCACCGAATCAAGGATGTCCGCCGGCTGATTCTGACGGCGTCCGGCGGCGCCTTGTGGAACCTGCCGAAAGACGCCATGCAAGACGTCACACCTGAGCGGGCATTACAGCATCCGAACTGGAAAATGGGCGCCAAGATCACCATCGATTCGGCGACGCTCATGAACAAGGGGCTGGAGGTCGTCGAAGCGCGCTGGCTGTTCGACATTCACGAATCGCGCATCGATGTGTTGATTCATCGCGAGAGCATCATCCATTCCCTGGTGGAATATGAAGACCGTTCGATGATTTCCCAATTGGGGTTGCCCGACATGCGGACACCCATCTCGTATGCCATGCGCTATCCCGACCGACTGCCACTCGATTTGCCGTCATTAGATTTGACGGAAATCGGCACATTGACCTTTTGCAAGCCCGACCATGATCGGTTTCCCTGCTTGCGTCTGGGATATGAATCTCTGCGCATCGGCGGCACGATGCCGGCGGCGATGAACGCCGCGAATGAGATCGCCGTCGATGCGTTTCTGAACGGCGGGATCCGTTTTACCGATATTTCTGATATCATTCAGAGCACCATGCACGCTCACCGGCCCGAGCCCGTGCGTTCCGTGGAGGTGGCCCTCGAGGCCGACCGTTGGGCCCGCGAAAAGGCCGACTCCTTGGTCCATGCATTGGCCCGCTGACGCTGTGTTACATTGATATCGTCACAAACCTTCAACACCGAGCACCAATCATGATGTTGTCTGCGTTGACGTGGTCTCCCGATAGTCTCTGGCTTTTGATGCAGAAGACCTGGTGGTTCCTTGTGGTTCTTGGCATCCTGGTCGCGTTCCACGAACTGGGTCATTTTCTGGCCGCGCGCTGGGTCGGCGTAAAAGTGTTGAAGTTTTCCCTGGGATTCGGGCCAAAGCTCTTCGGCAGACAGGTGGGGGAGACTGAATATTTAGTCTCTGCCATCCCATTGGGCGGTTACGTCAAGCTGTTCGGGGAAGATGAGGCGGAAGCCCTGACTCCTGACGATCGACGGCGGTCCTTCGTCCACCAAAATCTCTGGGGGAAAGTTCTGATCGTCTCGGCGGGTCCGGGTTTCAATTTCATTCTCGCGTATCTGATCTTCGCCGCCTGGCTCTCCACCGGCTATACGCTGCCGGTGCCGTCGTTCAAGGACATCGCGCCCGTCTTGGAAGCGGTGGCGCCGGACTCCCCGGCTGCCAAAGCAGGGCTCATGGTGGGCGATCAAATCAAAAAGATCGACGGCCGTGACATCGCGACCCGGGTGGAATTGCTGGACGCAGCGGCCAAGGGCAAAGGGGCGACACTCACGCTCGAAGTGTTGCGCGACGGCCGCCTTCAGACGTTGACCGTCACGCCGGTGGCGGCGTCCGCCCAGGCCCAGAAGAGCGAGGAGACCGTCTATTACCTCGGGATCGAAGAGATCCCGCCCGTCGTGAACGAAGTCGTGCCCGGCAAGCCGGCCGCGGCCGCAGGGTTTAAGGAGGGCGACCGGGTCCTGTCGATCGACGGCGCGTTGATTCATACCTGGACGCAGATGACGGCGCTCGTCAAAGACAACCCCGGCAAGACCCTTCAAGTCGACGTCCTGCGTGATGGACATCGCGTCTCGCTCTCGGTCACACCCGTCGGCGAAACGACGACGGTGAATGGCCAATCGGTGCGCGTGGGCAAGATCGGCATCGCCGGACCGGACCGCTCCCTGATGAAATCAGCGACGCCGCTGAGCGCGATTTACAACGGCTTGGAGGCGACCTGGAAATGGACGGAACTGACGGTGGTGGGATTGTACAAGATGATCGTCGGCGACATCTCGAGCAAGAATATCGGCGGGCCGCTGACGATCGCCAAAATCTCCGGGGAAGCGGCAGCGCAGGGCCCGGCCAATGTCATTTTTCTCATTGCGCTCCTCAGCATCAACCTCGGCGTCTTGAATCTGCTGCCCATTCCCATCCTTGACGGCGGCCACTTGCTTTTCTTTTTAATCGAAGGCATCCTGCGGAAGCCGCTGGGCGAACGGCAGCGCGAACTGGCGCAGCAGGTCGGATTGGTGCTGCTGGTCGGCGTCATGATTTTCGCCTTTTGGAACGACCTCGAACGGATCTTCTTCTCCCACTGACATTTGATGCGGACCTCTCAACTCCTCCTCCCCACCCTGCGGGAAGATCCCGGGGAAGCTGAAACCGTCAGCCATCGTTTGATGCTTCGGGCAGGACTGATCCGCAAAGTGGCCGCGGGCATTTATACCTACCTCCCGCTTGGTCTTCGGATCATCCGCAAGGTCGAGCATATCGTGCGGGAGGAGATGAACCGGGCCGGGGCGCAGGAACTGCTGATGCCGATCGCGTCTCCCGCTGAATTATGGAAGGAGACGGGCCGCTGGGACTTCTACGGCAAGGAACTCTTTCGTTTCAAGGACCGGCACGAACGCGACTTTTGCCTCGGGCCCACCCATGAAGAAGTCATCACGGATTTATTCCGCCGCGAAGTCCGCTCCTACCGACAGCTGCCGCTGAATTTCTATCAGATCCAAACGAAGTTCCGGGATGAAATCCGGCCCCGCTTTGGCTTGATGCGCGGACGCGAATTTATCATGAAAGATGCCTACAGCTTCGATAAAGACGACGCCGGCGCACGTGTGAGTTATCAAAAAATGTACGATGCATATCACCGCATCTTCTCCCGCTGCGGTCTCAATTTCAGAGCCGTCGAGGCCGATACGGGATTGATCGGCGGCACGTCGTCCCATGAGTTCATGGTCTTGGCCGATACTGGCGAGGAAACGATCGTCTACAGCGAGCCTGGCACGTATGCGGCCAATGTGGAACGGGCGGAAGTCCTGCCGCCTGAGGATGAACCGAGGGAAGAGTTCCGTCCGCTGCGGAAGGTGAGTACGCCAGGATGCCGCACCGTCGAAGAAGTGACGAAGTTCTTACAGGTCGACCCCGCTCAGCTCGTCAAGACCTTGTTGTATTCGACCGGCAAAGACACCGTCGCGGTCTTGCTTCGCGGCGATCATGATGCGAATGAGATCAAGCTGAAGCGCCTCCTCGGCGTCACCGATGTGGAACTCGCCGGTCCGGCGCTCGTCGAAAACGTCACCGGTGCGCCGGTCGGGTTCGCTGGTCCGGTGGGCCTCAACGTGCGCATCGTGGCGGATCATGCCGTTAAAACCGCTAGGAACGCCGTGGTCGGCGCGAATCAACTCGATATGCATCTCGTCGACGTTAACTGCCCTCGTGATTTCCAGGTGGAACAATTCGCCGATTTGCGCAATGCCAGGGCCGGCGATGCCTCACCGCGGAAAGACGGCGTGCTCAAGACCACGAAGGGCATCGAAGTCGGTCATGTCTTCATGCTGGGCACGAAGTACAGCCAGGCCATGAATGCGTCCTTTCTCGATGCCCACGGTAAGGAATGCCTGGCCGTCATGGGCTGCTACGGCATCGGCATCGGAAGGACGGCCGCAGCGGCGGTCGAACAAAATCACGACGACAAAGGCATCGTGTGGCCGTTCCCGATCGCTCCCTTCCATGTCCATTTGATTTCCTTGGGACAATCGTCCGCAGTGACGGAAGCGGTGACGACGCTGTATTCCGCCCTCCAAGCGGCCGGTCTCGAAGTCTTGTGGGACGATCGCGATGAGCGTGCGGGCGTCAAGTTCAACGATGCCGACTTGATCGGAGCGCCGTTTCAAGTGATCGTCGGCGACAAGGGCCTCGCGGAAGGTCTGCTCGAAGTGAAAACACGAAAGACCGGCCTCAAGACGAAAGTGGCTCTGCCGGGGATGTCAGCGGCGATTCTTGCCATGGCCGAATCAGGACCGCCCACCTAAGGCCGCTCGCACCCGCATTGCGGCCATCTCGAAAGCGCCTTTTCCTTGCCTTCCCGTCCTATTGGGCTAGACTGAGTCTCGACTCACAGAAGAACGCACCGAGCCGCGGTGCGCCGCAGCCGCCGGCGCGACGGCCGTCGAGTTCCCCGTCACAGGAGAGCAGATGCAGGCCAAACCGCCAACGCAAAACTTGCAGGAACTGCAGCAAAAAGTCGAGTTCGCAGAGCACGTCAAGCGGATCACCAGTCAGATCCACGCCGCAAGCAATCTCGACCAGATCCTCCTCGACCTCCACAAAGACATCCTCGGGCTGTTCGATGCCGAAGACTTGACGCTCTTCGCCTTCGATGCGGACAAAAAGGAAATTTTCTACAAGGTCCCTCATATCGATACGATCGAAGAAGTCCGCATTCCCATTACCGAACAAAGTCTGGCCGGCTTCTGCGCCAAATATCTGCGGCCGGTCAACATTGCAGATGCCTACAACACGCTCGAACTGCAGGGCATCCATCCGTCGCTCAGCCATGACACGTCGTACGACAAGCGCACTGGGTTTAAGACCAAGCAGGTGTTGACGTATCCGATCGTGGCCGACAACAAGTACTTGATGGGTGTCCTTCAGCTGCTCAACAAGAAAAGCGGTCTCCGCTTCACGCGCAAAGACGAAGAATCGGTCGCCGAAATCGCCAAGGCCCTGGGCATCGCTTTCTTCAATTTGAAGAAAGTCACCACGAAAAAGGCATCGACCAAATTCGATTTGCTCGTTACGAACGGCAAAATCACCCAGAATGAACTCGATAATGCCATCGCGGAGGCCCGGAAAAGCGTTTCTTCGGACCTGGAAAGCATACTGATCGAAAAATACAAAGTGCCCAAGATCGAAATCGGAAAGTCCATCGGTCAATTTCACAAGTGCCCGTACATCGAATACAGCGAGCGCACGCTGGTCGACATCGAGCTCTTGAGAAATCTCAATGTCGACTATCTAAAGAAAAACCACTGGATGCCGCTCAAGCGGGACCGGACCGCCATTGAAATCCTCACGGACGACCCCGGTGATCTCGACCGCGTCGCGGACATCAAGCGCACATTCCCCGGCTTGAACATCCGCTTTGCAGTCAGTCTGAGACGGGACATCGCGCAATTTCTGAACTCGGCGACTGGCGGCGGAGACAGCGGCGCGGGACGCAAGCTCGACGAAAACGTGTCGGACATTCTCGGCGAACTCGTGACCGAGGCGCAGGCCGAGGCCGCGGAAGATTCGGGCCTCGGCGGCGGGCTGGACGAAAATGACAGTGCCATCGTTCGCCTCGCGAACCAGATTATCGCGGACGCCTACCGGCAGAACGCGTCGGACATTCACATCGAGCCCTACGGAGAGAAGCGAGAAACGCTGGTGCGGTTTCGCGTCGACGGCGACTGCTTCGAATACATGAAGATTCCGCAGAGCTACCGTCGGGCGATTGTGTCGCGCTTGAAGATTATGGCAAGCCTCGACATTGCCGAGCGCAGAAAGCCGCAGGACGGCAAGATCAAATTTAAGCTCAGTGAAAGCCGCGAGATCGAGCTCCGCGTCGCCACCATCCCGACGGCCGGCTACAACGAAGACGTCGTCATGCGCATTCTTGCCGCCAGCGAGCCGCTGCCGCTCGACAAAATGGGCTTTTCGGACCGCAATCTCAAGGCCATCAAGGACATTGCAGAAAAGCCCTACGGCATCATTCTTTGCGTCGGTCCGACCGGTTCCGGAAAGACGACGACGTTGCACTCCGTGCTGGGATTTATCAACACCCCGGACATCAAAATTTGGACTGCGGAAGATCCCGTGGAAATCACGCAATACGGGCTCAGACAGGTCCAAGTGCAGCCAAAGATCGATTTTACCTTCGCCAAGGCCATGCGGGCATTTCTCCGGGCCGACCCGGACGTCATCATGGTGGGCGAAATGCGGGACAAAGAAACGGCCGAAATCGGCATCGAAGCGTCGCTCACGGGCCACCTGGTGCTGAGCACGCTGCACACCAACAGCGCGGTCGAAACCGTGACGCGCTTGCTGGACATGGGCTGTGATTCCTTCAGTTTCGCCGATGCCATGCTCGGCGTGCTGGCGCAACGCCTGGCCCGCCGAGTCTGCAAGGACTGCAAGGAGCAGTATCCTGCCAGTAAGGAAGAATATGAGGAAATCCGTCAAGGTTACGGTCCTGAAAACTGGGACAAACTCGGCATTGCGTATGACAATGCGTTCCGCCTGGCACGCGGCAAAGGCTGCGAAAATTGCAACCGAAGCGGGTTCAAAGGACGTGTGGCCTTGCACGAGTTGCTGCTCGGAACCGACACGCTCAAGAGGCTAATCCAGACGAAAGCCAAGACCGAGGAAATGGTCAAAGCCGCCATGGAAGACGGGATGACGACGCTCATGCAGGACGGCATTCACAAGTGCCTCCAGGGATTGACGACGTTTAAGGAAGTGAAAGCGGTCGCGATCAAGTAGCGGCCTTCCCTCGGAGTTCAACCTCCAATCTCGAATAGCACATCTCACGGCGGCAGAGGTGAAACCACGGCCGTCGTCTGATTTCTGACGACCATCGCGTCCCCGACTTGCTGCGTGCTTTCATGAAGCGGTTTTTTACGTGTAGAAAGGCACCGACCGCATGTCGTGATAATCGATATTCGCATGCCAGAAATGGATGGGATTACTGCGACTCGCGAAATCAAAACAAATATCCAGAAGTGCAAATTCTTGGGCTCGCAGAGTATGCGTATGGATACCCGGTAACTGCCTTCTCCCGTGGTAGCAGCTGAAGATCGATGAAAGTTGGGACTGTTCTGAAAGGCTTAACCACCCGCCTACCCGACTGCTGCCTTTCAAGGATTTCGGAAAACTCCGCAGCTCCGAAGCCTCCTGCTCAAGGTGAAGGTACCCGCCTGAGGAGGGCCGCATGACGCCGGAGCTTGACGGCTCGGCTTGTCGCCTATCGCGAGCGAAAGGCCTTGATAAGGCGCAGGCGCACCACCGGGCCGAACAAGGTAATGCAAGACATAGAGGCGAAGAAGATCGGTTACGAGAGGCTGGAAAGACGCCGTTTGCGATCCTGCACAACGGTCGCAGTGGCTTTCAGGACCGATTGTTCGAGCAGGTCTCCGCTTGTCATGATTTTACGGAAGGCGGCCTGCGCGCCGTTCTTGAGCGCCTGTTCTAACAACAATGGATTGGAGAGCCGTGTCAGAACGATGACGGCGATCTCGGGATGACGTGCGCGAGGAAGTAATTTTATCAAAAATTCAAACCCAGACATGTCCGGCAGCTCGAGTTCAAGAACGACACAATCAATTGGCTGTCTCCCGCAGATATCGAGACCCGACTGACCAGTTGCCGTTTGAAGGATATCGTAATCCGGCGAGGAGGTCTGGAGGCGATGAGCGTAGTACTCACGGTCCTGATGATTGCCGTCGACGAGAAGAATCGAAGTGAGGTCGGACATGATCAGCCTGCTCGCCGATAATTATTTTAGGGGGGGGGGGTAAAAACGGTGTCAAGGTGGAGCAAATCCGCCGAAAAGGCCGGTCTGGAACCATTTCAATCCTCTCATGCAAGACCCGATCGGTGCAGGGCTTCGACGACGTCAGACAAATAGGACAAATTCAGACGAGGATAAGTATTTGCACATCCGACGTTTCCATTCGACATAGGTGATTTAGAGGAAAATTACACGGGCTGAGCGCGGCCAGGGGAGTAGCGAGCGGCGATTCACGCCGTCTGACGCGGATCCTCTGGCAACTTTCATGACCGGTGATGAACGCGGTTCCCTTGGCGGACCGGTTCTGTGGACAGGGCCCGGTTGTACCACCGGAGGAAGGAGATCTGGATGCCTGTCTCAGTTTGATGGCTGCGAAGAACGCGCGAGGAACTTTTTCAGGCGACTCTCGACGGAGAGCGGCATCGAGACAAATTCGAGGCCGATCAACTGATCATTGATCCATCTGACCGTCGCATCGAGCTGTATCGCGGTGACCTGGTCAGGCATCCGGAGACTCACAGCCAGATGATCTCCGGGAGTCATCGCGGCCGTGCTCATGACCTTGGCGCCTCGCAGCGAGACGTCCAAGACGACGCCAAGCCCATTGCGGTCGGCTGCCGTCCAGCGCTTCAGACCAAGCAGGGAAAAGGCGCATGGGAACGGTGCCGACACGCGATGCCGTGGATGCCGCCGCAGGTCCACGCCTGTCTGTCCCTGCCGTTCAAGTTCTGCCATAGCCTACCCGGTCATTCTCGACGCGATGGTCACGAACTTTTTCAGTCGGTCATGGGCATCGAAGGACAGCCGGCGAAACGCCAGGCCATAGAACTGGTCCTTTGTCCAGCGGACGGTCGCCACGGCGATATCCGCCGAGCGGATCTGCTTCGGCAGCCGGAGGCTGATCGTGACCTCGTCTCCCGGCTTGAACGGCGCCTCGGTGCTGACGCGGGCGCCGCGTATGGAAAGATCGTAGACCAAACCCCAATTCGTAGGCGGCCGTCTCAGCCATCGCCGCGATCGGATGGGCGAGAGGGCACAGGCGAACGGTGTCTCGATGCGGATCCGAGGATGGCGTCGGAAACGATTCAGCGTTGACGGACGCGGAACATCGGACTGAAGCGAATGGCCTTGCATGGCTCTACTCTACACAAGGCCGAACGGATCAGATAATGATTTCTGAGAATCGGCGAAAACGGTGAAGCACGCGAGCCATCGCCAGGCTCGTCAGGTGTCCCGATGCACGGTGGCGGGAGAAAACGCCGGGAGGCATACGGCAAGGTATTCGGCGCCTTCCGCTCCTGGAGTACTGTACCGAACCCATTCGCCTCGCGTGGTCATGATGGCTTGGCCGGCGCGGACGTCGTACACGGCGGTTTTCGTCTCGACGCGCAAGAGACCGCGAAGGACGACCGTGTATTCATCGAATTCCGGTGTTTGTCCCGGTTCGATCCATCCCGACGGGCTCTGCATTTTGGCGATACTGACGTGCGGCGTCCGGCTGTTCACTATTCCGAAAAATTCCTCGATGAGCTTAGGTTTCGTGCCCGCAGCCTGAACCACGGTGGGATGCTCGATTTTGACCGTCATGCGCTGCCTCAACTTACTTTTCAGCCACCTGAAACGACATCGGTTTGCTCTCTTCGCTGCAGGTGCCGTCGGTCAGGCAGGCCCGAACTGTCGCCTGCCAACGGCCGCTCTTGGTTGCACCCACATCCCGGCACGAGACTCGTGTCGACGGCGCCTTCACGACATGCGTACTCCTGTCGGAGGTCTGTTGCTCGCTCACTCTCCACACAGTGAGACGGTACTCCGCCACCCGCCAATAGTCGGCGCTTTGATCCCAAGAAATAGCACAGGTCGGCTTGACGACGGGCGGCCCGACGCAGGAAGCACCGGTGATGAGCATGCACACAGTCGCGTATACCACAGACTTGATCCCCGGCCGATCATTCATAAAGCCCCCTCCGACGGTAGTACGCTCTTGCGTCTAGCATAGACGCGTTCGGTCGTCACTTTCTAGCGACAGACTGTTGGAGCAAGTCGTTCGCCCCCTCTTTTGGGGGATGGGTCTGCGCAGTCAAATCACTGTACGCTGCCGACTTACACTGAAACTGACAGGAGGGAGCCGACTGGGTGAACCGAAGTAAGGTCGATAATTGTGTCATCAATAGATACGTGTTGGTTTCGGTGTTACTCGTGTGCTTCCCGCTCATGGCCCAAGCCGGACCGGTCGAAGATGCATCGGAGACCGGACGTCTCTTAGCGATTTTATTGGATGCGGGACGAGAGGCCATTGCTAAACAGCAAGACTTGATCAACGACGCATCAAAAGCCAATAAAGGGTATACTTCTGACGTGTTCGAGCGGCAGGTCGCCGGTGAGTTCCAGCAACGAACCGGCATCGCACTCGCCAATCTCGATTCTGCCGAAGTACCCGCGATGGCCAAACCGCTGCTCGCGCGGTTGCTGCAAGAATCCAAGAAAACCATCGACACCTATCAATCCGTGATCAATGTGCCTGGCTTCGCCTACAAAGGACTCATTCCAGCGACGTTCGGCACGGAAACAGCCACGCGCTTCCAGTCTTGGTCCGGGATTTACATGAAGCAAACCGCTCCCTCACATCTCGTCCGGAATCCACGAAACAAACCGGACGACTATGAATCAGCGGCATTTGCTCGATTCGCGGCCGATCCCTCGCCGAAGACTCCTGACCGCGTCTTCTCGGAAGTCACCGACGATGGCAAGTTCGTTCGTGTGCTGCTGCCACTTTTCTATCATCAGGCCTGTCTCGCCTGTCATGGAGAACCCAAGGGCCAGCGAGATATTTCGGGGTATCCGAGAGAAGGCGCAAAACAAGGGGACCTTGGAGGAGTTATCAGCGTGAAGCTGCCGCCGCCTACCCAATAGCAAGCCTCGGGGCCACAAGCGCGCACCACCTGCGGCCCCGAATGGCTCCAGACCCCGCTGTTACGTCGCCATGCGATAGACCCATCGGCCGGCGTGCCGTCTGGCTTCCGCCGCTGCCTTAGCCTCCCGCGCGGTGGCAGATAATAGAAGCCCTCCAAAAAAGACACCGCACAGCACCATTGCCGCGGCGAGCAGGTAGCCGGCCGGAACGTCGGGAATCAACGGCAGCCTTATCGAGCCAGCGGCCTCGGGCCTGGTCGCATCACCGGACGCCATCATGGCTGCATGGTCGCCGACAGCCGGCATGCGGTCGGCAGCAGCCATCAGGCTGCCCAATTGGTATTGATTCGCCGCCCAGGCGCCCTCCAGTCCCATTCTGGCCTGCGCCACGTGCACGATCGCGGTGCCCAACTGTTCTTGGATTTCCGCCGTCCGGCGCATATATTCCCGGCTCACCTCGACAATCCATCGTCCGAGCACCGCCTGCCAGGTCGACGAGAATTCGTCGTGCATCCGCCGAGCACGCGCGTCAGCGGCCGCGATCATGCTCTGGTTGTAGTCCGAGAGATACAAGTCCGCCGAGAGGACGCCGCTACGAATCCCCCGTTGCGTGAAATTCACAATGGCGCGTCCGGTCACGGCTTCAACACGGGCGGCGTGTTCCTGAGGAACAGCCACGGCGCGATCCATCACGAATCCAAACGGACCCCCAGGGATCGCTTGGAGGCTTCGATGCGCCGTCAAGGCCTGGTTCCATTCGGCTGTCGAGGACGCCGTAATCTGGTCGGAACGCTGTTGCAGCAACGAGCGCTCGACGACGGCCTTTCCCAACGCCGGCTGGAGCCAGGCGGCTTCCGTCGACGGCATTCCCTCTTCGATCATTCCCGGCTGCGGCCCCGTGACCACAAACGCACCGCTCGTGGCCACAATCAGGGCCATGGCGCCGAAAACAATCGCGCACAGACCGACACCGACGAGGATATCTACGCTGTTGAAGCGATAGGGCATAGGAACCTCCTTTTCCCGTCGGGCACGGCATGCGTCGAGAGCGGCGCATCGTCGTTGGCCGACTGGAAGACAACAATGGAGGGAACACACGATTGATGACGCGCGCGCGACGGCCGAGCGACGATCGGCCGATGACAAAGCAGGAGGGAAAGATCCCGTCTGGTGAGAAGCCTACACCGGGCAGGTCCGCGCCGTTGGTGATGAATACCACGGAGGACCATGATGCGACCTCGCGTGCGAGGCGGCGGAGGATGCTGGCGTGAAGCCTACGCCCCGCTGATGCCGAGCGTCAAGGGGCGGGAATCTAGCGAACCCAAGGCGGCGGGGCGGTCAACGGCGGAGTTATCTTTTCAATCGGACTGCTGGGACGGGTTGAAGGCTCAGGGCCGATCTGCGGGCCGACCAGTGAACTCGCCGGCTGCGCGTCTCGCTTTAACCGTACCACGACACCGCCCATGACGTCCCAGCGTCGAAAATCGCGCCGCGTGGCTTTCGGGTGGTGGTTGTGACATTCCACACACGATTGTACGAGCGCGAGATCCGTCGAGATCGCTTTGAACTGTTCGCCGTCGACGAATGTGGTCACAGACCGTTCTCGATTTTTCATCAACTGAAGAAGGGCGTCCGTTTCGGCCTGAGTCTTGGGAAAATTCGCCTGATTGACGGGTGTCAGGCCGATCAACCCGATCTCAAAATTGTCGAGCTGGTCGGCAGCGGCTTTGACGAACTGAGCGGGCAGCGGGATGAAGTGCGCATCATTCTCCCAATTTTCACTCGGCTGAATGCCGCTCTCCTTCGCATGCTCCACGACTTTGAGGACATAGGCCGTCCGAAAGGCTTTAACGACTTCCAGAATGTAGCGGGCGGTTAGCTCCATGGAAGGTTCGGCAGCTCTGATCGTCAATGTATCCATGGCTAAACAGCAGGTGAGTGCGAAGGCTGCGCCGATCATCGTCTTCTTCATCTCAGACCCTCCGGGAGTGACCGCGGAGACTAGCTGATCTGCTCCCAGCCGTCAACGAGGGCTCAGGGGGTCATGCCAGTGAATTCAGGGGATCTTCCTAGCTAGGGGATCATAGGAAGGAATGTATGGACATAGGAGAGCCCCTTGATCTCGTTCAATATCACCCAAGGAGTTGATATGTGGACCAGGGCAGTTCTTTCTTTCCTTTTCTTGGTGCTCACTGCCTGCGGGGGCTCGGACAGCATGACCCCGGCCGCCAGCACAACTCCGTCGTCAAACCAGCCGTCGAACAATCCGCCGCCGGCTACTAATCCACCGCCTGCTACTAATCCGCCGACGACGAACCCGCCGCCTCCGACCAACCCGCCGCCTCCGACCAACCCACCGCCTCCGACCAACCCACCGCCGGTCTCTGGCGCCGGTCCCTGGCCGACCGCCGATCTGACCGTCTATGCGGCGCCGCAGGGGTTAAACGGAACCGTGATCGATGCGAGTCCCGATGAAGCGCAGAATATTTGGGTCGTGACGCCGAATACGCTGTATGTATTGCGTCCCGGTCAGTCAACGTTCAAACCGTACACCGCGGCGAACGGCCTCCACGTGCAAACCTACACCGATCCGGCGACGGGACAGGTCACCGTCAGCAACATCACGGCGATGGCCGGCGGCCATGCCAACGAAGTTTTCGTGGGATACAGAGGCTATGAGGGCGAAGTTCCGCCACCCGCCCCGCCCCGCTGTTGCCAGCCCCAAGCTGATTTTAGCGATCCCAGGTTCCACTTAGGCCAAGCGGATAAGGTGACGCTGAACCTGGATGGAAGCATCTCAGTCCGGCGATATGAATTTCTGTGCGATGCCACGGTCAACTGTTGGGAGGAGGCATCGGCACGCCGAATGGTCTTCGGGCATAGCGGGACGGCCGCAGGGCATTTATTCCTTGGATTCGACCACGGTGTGGTTCACGTGTTCAACGACACGTGGGGAGACCACATCCATGTCGAGACAAACTGGCATTTTCCTGATGGCAGTGTCGTCACGAGACAGGGGGACCAATATGGGCTTGCCATCTTCCCAAACGGGGACGTGTTGACGGCATCAGCCTATGGCGTCGGACGCCAGCTGTGGAACGTCGATCCAAAAACGTGGGTGCTGAATCCGTTCGTGTGGGCGATGACGACCTTTGGTCCCGCCGAACCGTACAACCACGGCGCCCATGATCTCGACGTACCGTCCGGGTACACCGAAGCCAATCGTGGCGCGGCGATCACTCCCGACGGCACGTCGTGGTGGGTCAGTTTGGACAGGGGCCTGTCAAGCTTCGCCGGCGGTGATTTTTCGAGCACGACCCATTACACGGGCGTATCCGGATTACCCGCTTCCGGCTTAGTGGATATCGCCGCCGATCCGGACGGAACACTGTGGATCGTCGATAACGCCGGCCGCCTCCTCCGATTCAACCCTTCAAACCTCAGCGTGCTCATTTGGCCCGGTGTGTCAAATGTCTCCCGTGTCGTCGTGGATACGACGGTGACTCCTCGTGCCGTGTACGTATCGATGGGCGACCAGGGGCTGGCTGTGATCAGGGCCAAGTGAGCGAGCAGCTCAGCACGGCGACCGGGTCTCCGGCCTCGCTTAGTGGCCCGTAATCCGCTCGGGAAAATCGGAGATCACGCCGTCCACGCCCAAGGATAGGGCGCGATCGATCTCCTCACGACTGTTCGGCGTATATACGCAGACGAGTATATTCTCATGATGGAACGCCTCAACAAGACGTCGGCTTATCCTATCGTGCCGGAGGCCGACGTACGCCGCGCCACAGGCGACGGCGTGATTGACGCCGGCGCGAGGCAGTCTGTCGAAAAGCGCCATCAGCACGGCGTCGGGCGGCGTCGCTTGTATCCGCGGGAGCTCGTCATGCAGAAAAGAGGCGTAAATCACGCGGTTTGGAAATGCCGCCTTCTCGACCGCCTGCACGATCAGATCTGCGATACCGGCAACTTTGAGTTCCAACATGACACCAGCTCGACCGGCTGCCGTGGTCAACACCTCCTCAACGGTAGGAATCCGCTCGCCGTTCCCTGCATGGAACGCTCTCAGTTCGTGAAGCGATAATCCACTGACTCGCCCTTTTCCGTCGGTCGTTCGGCCGATAGTCGAATCGTGAAGCGCAACGAGCACGCCATCCGACGTGCGGCGGACGTCGATTTCCACAAAGTCGGCTCCGAGCACGATTCCCCTCTCAATCGCCGCTAAGGTGTTCTCAGGGGCGTGCCCCGCAGCTCCGCGATGGCCGATCCTCAACACACGAGGCATGAGCGCTCCGATATTCTGCCGAGGCGCAGGCACTTGATGGAGAGAATTCAGCCCAGCGGAGGCGCGAATCGCAGGTTATGCGCGTCCAAATCGGCGAGATAGTCCTTCATTCGCTTCCGCTCGTCTGCCTTGACGAGTTCGATCACCTTGCTGTCGATCTCCAAGAGTCCCAGGCCGGCAGGAATCTGTTCCGGTCGGATGACGAACAAATTGATCCCGGCTTCTTTGGCTTTCATCTGCGCCTCCTTGAGGCGGTGGTGGATGTATCGCTCATTCAATCGCAGCAGGTCGTTCAACTCCACCAGATCGCGCAAGGGATGGGGGTCGACACGAACGCTCCGCTTCGGAACGTTGAGGAAGATGAACAGGGTGTCACATCCAAGGCTAAACGCTTCTTCGACAGGCAGGGGGTTGGCGAGATCGGCGTCGAGATACCGAAAGCCGTCCATTTCGACCAATTCGAACAGCGGATACAGCGCCATGGAGGCCCGAATCCGTTTATAAAACAGGTCGTACTTCGCCTTTTGACTCCGCGCGTCCGTTTGTTGATCCATGAGGAGATCCGGATCCTTATTGGAAAAGATGACGGTCGCCCCGTCTTCGTACCGCTCGGTAATAATGTGCCAGACGATCGAGCTGGTGAGCACCTTTTGGAGGTCGATTTGCTCGCCGAGTCGGGCCAAGAGCGGGAACGGGTCAAGGAAGGCTTTCATCCGTTTGAATTCAAAGTATTTATCCACCTCCTCGAAAGCCTCGATGATTTCGGGCGCTTGGACAAGCCGGCGGAATGATTGCTGTTGCGCTTCAAACGTGTCCATGAGACGAAAGAGGAAGCTTACCGTGCGCCCCGCGACACGGAGAGGCATGCGAACACAAAATGCAAGCACCAACGGAAGGAACTTGATGGCTCTCCTGACGTCGTGGAGCATTGATCCCGTGGGCCCGCAGGCCTGCGTGGCCGTCGGCACCACACCCAGCAAACGCGTGAGTTTTTCGCGCAGGAAGGGATGGACCTCGTAAATCGCGTCCGGCGAGGTGATATAGTTTTCCCAGATGCGGATGGTTTTCTCGGCTCCGGCAGGCCCCGGCTGCTCGACGAACCCGAGGGCGTTACAGGTGCCGGCGGAAGAGCTCAGAATGTGGGACGGAGTGAAGCCGGCATTGACGATCTCAGCGGCTGCCACAGCTTGCTGGACGGCCTTGCACCCTCCCCCGCAAAACACGAAGAGGACTTTGCCGTATTTGGCGGACGGACTATCGGGCATGCAACGACTCCTTCGTGTACGTCTCGCCGGTGAATGGAGAGGGTCCCTCGTATTCCATGAACACGTATGACGTGTGCATTGTCGGCGCGGGAGTCGTCGGATGTGCGATTGCCAGGGAACTGTCAGGCCGTCGTTGGCATCGTCCAATTCGTGTCATCGTGCTGGAGCGGCATGAGCACGCAGGGGAGGAGACCAGCGGACGGAACAGCGGCGTCCTCCATAGCGGAATCCACGAGCGTTCGGGTTCACTCAAAGCGCGATTAGCTCGGGAGGGAAGCGCCTTGGCCTTGGCATATGCCGTACGGCGGAATATTCCTCTGCTCCGGAGCGGGATGACGATCGCCGTCGCGCGGGAAGATATTCGTCGGGGTCTGTGGAGGGAGATCTCGATGCTTCGGCGACTATGGCTGAATGCGTGGAGGTCACAGATCGGCATGTCGTTCGTCATGCCGGCCGGGTTGCGAGCCCTGGAGCCGAACCTCCGTGCGTCCTGCGGGATCGTCATTCCAAGCGTATCTGTCATCGACCCAGTCGCCTTTCTGCAGTCACTTCAACGAGACTCGCAAGCCAATGGAGTCGAATTCGCGTTCAATAATCGAGTAACAGCCATCGATGAGCAAGCCGGCGACTATCTGATCACGACCGGCCGCCAACAAATCCGAGTCCCCTGCCTCGTCAATGCCGCCGGCCTTCATGCCGATGACATCGCCTCCCTGGCGTTGTCCTATAATAAATATAGCATTCGCCCGCTCCGCGGGGAGTACTACGAACTGATCACTCCGTCCAAGAAGCGCTTGATCAAAGGCCTCGTGTATCCGGCCCTTCCGCCAAAAGCGACGGGCAAAGGCATTCACTTCAGCCCCCGGCCAAATGGACAGGTGTTCCTGGGACCCAACGAGGTGGCTGTGGAAGACAAGTCGGATTACCTGTCGCGAAAAACGCCGCCGGCAGTCTTCGTCGAGGCATTGCGGAAATTCATTCCCGTTCTTGAGGAATCCGACCTCCGTTGGGCCTATGCCGGCATTCGGCCCTGCGTGATGGTCGGTCCCGCAACAAAAAGTGATTTCATCGTCTCGGTCGACCGAGACACGCCCTTGCTCATCAATCTCGTCGGCATCGAATCGCCCGGGCTGTCCGCCGCGTTGGCGCTGGCAAGGCACGTCACTGACCTTCCTTGCATGCAACAACGTTTTCGACCGATGGAGGCACCTTCGGCCCATCACCATTCTTAGGCTCTTCTGATCGCTGTCCGGCTTCATCCTCGGCGCGCAGGATCCGGTGAAGCGTCTTTCCCAGAATCGATCTCGGCAATTCCGTCCGGAACTCGATTTTCTTCGGAACTTTGTACGACGCCAGATGACGGCGACAGTGCGCAATCAGGTCTTCCGGAGACGCGGAGGGGGACTCCTCCGCTTTCACGATGAAGGCCTTGATCGATTCCCCTCCGTCGATGCCTCGCACGCCGATCACGGCGGCTTCCCGCACCTGCGGATGCAGCAGAAGCACCTGCTCGATTTCAGCCGGATACACGTTCAGGCCGGAGGTCGACAAAATCATGTCCTTCTTGCGATCAACGATGTAAAAAAAGCCGTCTTGATCCATACGGGCGATGTCACCCGTTGCGAGCCATCCACCGGGCTTGAGCGCATTGGCGGTCTCCGCCGGATTGTTCCAATACCCCGCCATGATTTGCGGACCGCGGACCCACAGTTCGCCGGTCTCCCCCGGCGGGACCTCCCGACCTGTCTCATTGACGATGATCGCGTCCGTGTTGGCGATGGGCAAGCCGACCGATCGCTTCACTGAAAGACCACGAGCGATGTTGCAATGCGTCACCGGCGAGGCTTCCGAGAGACCATAGCCCTCGCAGATCATGTGCCCTGTGCGCTCTTTGAATCTCTTCAAGAGGTCGTACGGCAGGGCCGCTCCGCCGCAAATGACAAAGCGCGTGGAGGTAAAATCGGTCGCGTCACAGTGTTCCAGCAACTTCCGCACAAACGCCGGAACGAGTGTGATGACGCTCGGCTTCTTCTTCCGCAACAAGCTGACCAGCACCGGGATATTTCGTGGATCCGGCACCAGCACCATGCACCCGCCGATGGCCAGGCAGATATTTTGGGTGACGGTCATGCCGAAGACGTGAAACAGCGGAAGCGCCGCCAGAAAGCTTTCCACCCGTTCGGCCGGGGAAAACCAACTGACCAACTGTTGCACATTGGCCGTCAGATTGCGGTGAAGAAGGATCGCTCCTTTCGAGAGGCCCGTAATGCCGCCGGTGTACTGAAGAAGCGCGATATCGTCCGGCGAAGCAGCCGGTAGTTCTTGCGCCGGAGCGGCTAGCGCCTGATCTAGTACATCATGGAAGAATTGCGTGCGCTCATTCGGCTGAATGTCCGGGGGCGTCTGGTGGCCGTTTCGATGCCGGTACAGATAGCTCGCAATCGTCGTCATGAAATCCGTGATTCGGGTGACGATCACCAATTCCAAATTGAGGGGTTGAATCTTCGAATACATCAGGTCAAGAACGACCACGGCCCGCGCCCCGGAATCACGAAGCTGATGGGAGAGCTCATATTCGGTATACGTCGGATTACAGGCGACGACGATTCCTCCTGCGCGCAAGATTCCGAAGTAGGCGATGACGGCCTGGGGTGAATTCGGCAGGCATAGCGCGACGCGGTCGCCTTTGCGAATGCCTAGGGCGGAAAGACCGCGGGCGAAGCGCTCCACGAGGGAATGGAGTTCATGATAGGAGAGCGTCTTGCCGAAAAAATAGAGGGCCGGCCTCCGCGAGAAGCGCTGAGCGCTTCGAGAGAACATCGCCGTGAGCGTCATCTGACCCACGGGCAGTTCCCTCGGCACGCCTTCCGGATAATGGATGCACCAGGGTTGTTCATGCATGGACTGCTCCCTTGGCATGTGGCTCATGCCGCTACCACCCTCCCTGCGACAGCCCCGGACAGGGTTCAAAACGTTTACCGTAGGCAGCGGTCAGCGTTTCCAACGCATGTGTGATCTGTCCTGGGGTCATCGTCGCCCTCGCCCATGTGAGAAGGCCGCCGCGAAACGCCGGGAATCCGATGCCATAGGTCAGTCCGAAATCCACCTGCCAGGGCTGATCCACAATCTTGTCGGTCAGACAGCGCACCGCCTCATCCACCATCGGAAGAAACAGACGCTGATGGATTACGTCGTCTGAAAGCGAACTGGTGTCCGACGTGTGAGTGTGTCGATAGTCTCCGATGAGGCCGAGAGCGACCGGATTTTCCCGTCCGTCTTTCCAAAACGTGACCGGTGTCTTGCCTGACAGGAAGCTGCGCAGCAGCGTGTCACGCGATTCAATGCGCGAACCCAGCACCGCCAAAGAGGCCAGCACGTGCATGGCGACAGGAAGCCCGACGAGATCGAGGAGTTCCAATGGTCCCATCGGATGGCCGCTGTCTACAGCCATGCCAAAGTCTTTGGCGACCGCATCTATCCGGCGAATAGGAGTTCCCTCTCCCACGAGGATCACGGCTTCTGCCAGATACCGTGCGAGAATCCGGTTCACCAGGAATCCTGGGCCGTCACGCACGATCAAGGGAAACTTGCCAAGCCGCTTCGCCAGACCGCAGGCCTGCCCCAACGCCCGCTCGGACGTGAAGGGCGCACGCACGACTTCAACCAACTGCATCTTGGCCACCGGATTAAAGAAGTGGAGCCCGACGCATCGTTCAGGATGAACCGCCTGGGCGGCAATGTCGGCCAAGGTGTAGGACGAAGTGTTGGTCGCAAACACCGCATCAGGACGCGCCGCCGACTCGAACTCGGCGAACACGGCTCGCTTGACGTTCAGCTTTTCCGATACCGCCTCAATGACGAGCGGAGCCGCGCTGACATCGCGGACATCGATCGTCGGCGTAATTCTCATCATCCGATACCGGAGCTCGGAATTCAGGATGATTCGTTTCCGTACCTGCGCCGCCTGCGCCTGATGGATTCTGCCAACCGCGGTCGCGAGAACGGTCGAGGCGACGTCACGGAGCACGATCGTATAGCCCTTTTCCGCAAGTTGCCCGGCGATTTGCGAGCCCATTAATCCCGCCCCAAGGACGCCGATTCGCTTGGGGGGTTCCGACAGAGCGGTGACGTTTCGTTTGACTTCTTCGCCGGCCAGAAATAAACGCACGAGATGCGCTGAGACGGGACTCGCCAACAGTTGAAGCAGCCGCGGTTTTTCGATCGACAGCGAGGCATCGAGCACATCTCGTCCCATTCCTCCGTGCACCGCCTCAATGGCCAGAAGAGGCGCCGGATAGAAATGGCCGACTCGGTTGATCACCTGGCGTTTGGCGTAATGACACACCAGCGAACGAATCACAGGGACACTCACGAATCGCTCGATGAGCGGCTGAGCGCGCTTCGCCGGACGCGAGGAGAGCGTGCGGGCCTGCGACACGGCCACCTGAACCACGGCTTCCTTTTGGACCTCCTCCAGTGTCCTTATGGCCGAAGGAATCGAGGAGACCATTGCATCGGCAAGTCCCATCTTGAGTGCTTGCCGAGGGAACACGCTCCTCCCCGTCGTGATCATCTCCAAGGCTCGCGGTAGGCCGATCAATCGAGGTAGGCGCTGGGTCCCGCCGAACCCCGGCAGAATACCGAGCTTGACCTCCGGCAGCCCAAAGCAGGTCCTGGCGTGCCCGCTCGCAATTCGGGCATGACATGCCAACACAAGCTCGAGCCCGCCGCCCAGACAGACGCCTTCTACCGCGGCGACAAACGATTTCGACGATCGCGCCATCACGTCAAATACACGATGGGCGGAGTTGACCAGCTGCTCGACTTCCTGGAACGCCTTTCGAGTTTGTGCGTCATGAAGCTGTTCGATATCGGCTCCGGCGCAGAAATTCCCGTCCTTGAGACTGACGAGGACGACGCCTTTGATGCCTGCCGACTCCTGCGAGAGCCGGACGATGTCCTCCCATTCGGAAAGGCTCTCACGGTTCAGCACGTTGACGGACTTTCCGTGGTAATCGAAGCCCGCGAGTAAGATCCCGTCGGCAACGATTGCGGTCTCGAAATGTCTGAATTCGCCTGCCATTGCTATTTGCGCTCCAAGATCATGGCGACGCCTTGTCCGCCGCCTACGCACATGCTGATCAATGCGCGTTCCGCATTTCGTCGCTTCAGTTCCAATAGGGACGTGGTGGCCAGCCGGAGACCAGAGACGCCGACGGGATGACCCAGCGCAATGGCGCCGCCATGAGGATTGAGATCGTCAGGCGGAATCTCACCTAAACGCTCCGTCAGCCCGTATCGACCGAAATGGCGTTGCATCAACGCGGGGGACGCCAGTATGCGGGTGATTCCCAACACCACGGAGGCGAAGGCTTCATTGATTTCACAGACCGCGCAATCTTTAAGGGTCAACCCAGATTTGCAGAGCACCTTGGCGATGGCTCCGACCGGAGCGAGGCCCATACAGGACGGTTCGTAGCCGAAATCGGCATACTCCTTTACGTATCCGAGGATGGGCAGCCCGAGCGATTTCGCCTTCTCCTCCTCCATGAGCAGCATGGCCGCCGCCGCGTCGGTGATTTGCGACGCATTTGCGGGAGTCACCGATCCATGGCGCCTGTCAAAGACCGGTTTGACGTCATGGAAGATTCCCTCGTCCGCATCGTCTCGTATCCCATTGTCCCGTTCGACAACCGTCCGACGCTCGGGGACATACATTGGCACCACTTCCTCGGCAAAGAGTCCGCGCTTCCAGGCCTCCGCTGCGAGTCTGTGCGAGCGAACCGCGAACGCGTCTTGCTCGTCCCGTGTCATGCTCAAAGATGGATCCTTGGCGATATTCTCAGCCGTCTGTCCCATGATCAGGTCACACATCGGATCCGTCAGGCCCATGACGATACCGACTTGAGGTGGATACCGCTTGAGATTGAGGAGTTTGGGAATGAGCGCAGCGGCGGCGGCAACACGATCGCGAAACGTTCTCGACTTGGCAAACTGTACAATAAGGCCGGCGACCACACGGTCGTACACGACCGGAATCCGGCTCATCGCCTCCATGCCGATGACCAGCACAGTATCGGCGTCGCCGCTTCGGATCCGGAGGCTTGCATAATACAGCGCCGTCACGCCGGAACCGCAGTTTTTCCCGGCAACGGTATCGGCAGGAATGTTGGCAGGGAGGCCGCCGGTGACGGCAGCAACCCGGGTCGGATTGACTGCATGCATCGGCGTGGCGACGTTGCTGCCTAAGACGCAATCAATCGTGTCCGGCCGGAGATTCCAGCGGTGACAGCGCGCAAGCATCTCGCGAACAACCCAGGCCCCGAGGATGTCGGCATCTGTCTCGCGAAATTCTGTGCCTTCCTTACAGAAAGGCGTGCGAAATCCTTCGACGATAGCCACATTGCGCATGATGCAATCCCCGTAAGAAATCGGGAGTAATGCGCTATCAACATCGTACCACGCAATGCCTGATTTTCATCCTTACCCTTTAGGGTCAGGAGCTCTTATCATCGTTTGGAGCTCACCGTCTGCCGAAAATAGTGGTAGACTAGCTGGATGAGCCGCCCGCGACGCCTGTAGGTCGAGGTCGGAGGAAGTGGGCATGGCAAAACCTGGGCTGTTTCAAGGGTCCGAGGCGATCGCTGAAGCGGCCCGAGACAAAGCGACGTACCGCGGCTTTATTGCAGGGCTATTCGAAGCCGACGTCCGGTGGCACCTCTTTAATGCCACCCACATTCCTGCCGTTTCGCCGGCGGCTGCGGCGTTCCTGGAAGAACTCCAACCCCTCCTGCTCGCCCTGGATCCCGAACGGGTCGACAGCGAAGGAGAGCTCCCTGAGTCCATCATTAAATCATTAGCCGCTATCGGCGCACTGGGCATCAAGATTCCCAAGTGCTTCGGCGGCCGCGAATTCACCCAATCCGAATATCAGAAAGTTGCTACGCTGTGCGGAAGCATCGACGCCTCCTTGACCGTGCTCTTGTCGGCGGCGCAATCGATCGGCCTTCCCGAACCGTTGCGTCTTTTCGGCACGCCGGAACAGAAAGCGAAGTATCTTCCGCGTCTTGCGGCCGGTGAGATTTCAGGCTTCGCGTTGACGGAACGAAACGTAGGATGCGACATCTCGAAGGTAGAAACCTACGCCGTTCGGGTCACGGAAGACGGAAAGACGGTGGGCTATCGGATCACAGGCGAGAAATTCTTCATTACGAATTCCGCCAAGCAGGACGGCGAGTTTCTTTCATCCATGCTTGTCGTGATCGCACGCATCGTGGATCGCCCGCAAGAACTGGCAGACGCACAGGCACAGAAACGATACGGCGCGTTCATTGTCGAAACTCACTGGCCGGGATGCGCCGTCACCCGGCTGCGGTTCGAAGGCGTCAGAGGGATCTACAATGGCATCCCGCGGTTCAACAACGTCTATGTTCCGGTTGACAACCGCCTCGGCAGCGAAGAGGACGGTCTGAGGATTGCGCTTGCCACGCTGACCGTCGGACGGCTCACGCTACCGGCAGCCTGCTTGGGCGGGCTGAAACAGTGCTTGGCCGCGATGCGCTGGTGGGCACAAACCCGCGTCCAATGGAACAAACCGATCGGCGAGCACAATTTGGTCGGAGAAAAGATCTGCCGTGTCGCCGCCTACACCTTCGCGCTGGATGCGGTCATGGCCTTTTGCGGAGCCTGGGCCAACAAGAAGGGGGATCTCCGACTGGAGTCCGCCGCGGCCAAGATTGTCGGCAGTGAATGGTATTGGGAAGCCGTCAATGATCTGTTTCAGATTCGGGGCGGCCGCGGATTCATGACCGCCGAGGCGCAGCGCAAGAGCGGCGAACCGCCCATTCCGGTGATGCGCATGTTGCGCGACGCCAGAATCAATCTCGTCTGGGAAGGAACCAGCGAGATTCTTCGTATCTGGATGGCGCGCGAATCGCTCTCCCCGTATTTGGAACAGGGCCTTGCGATCTTGCAAGGATCAGCGGGACGAAAGCTTGAGGCGGCACGCTACTACGCGCAGATGTCCCTTGTCTCGTCGCTGCCTTTTGCGCGTTCGGAAGCGGCAGACCCGCTGTTCAAAAACCAGTATGCGCGTTGGGTTCGATTCATCGAATCATCCTCCCGACGCTTGGCGCGAGCGACCTTAACGGCGACGCTCTACCATCGCCAAAAGCTGCACAACAAACAATTGCTCCTCCAATCGTTGGTCGATGACAGCCTCTGGCTCTTCCCCATGGCGGCAACGGTATGGTACGCCTCGCAACCCGAGATGCGGGACAAACCGGGGATCCGCGAGTTGGTCGAGTATTTCTGCCGTGAGATGGAAAGTCGTCTCCACCCATCTTCGCGCAGCCGGAGACGACGTCGTCATGAGAAGGACGGGTCGGTCTACCGCCTCTCGAAACGGATCATGAGCGGCGACTACGCTTGGGTCGAGGAGGGAATTCTCCCTTATGTACGACCATAGTCCCCAGCACCGTGATGAACGGCTCATCAAGGGGTGAGAGAGGCTACGCCTCCCTCAACCTCTTGACGAGTCAAACGCCGTACTGCCGCACGCGATCTCTTATCAATCCTTCCGCTGCCCTGTGTTCATTTGTACGCAGCCACGTTTTCAAACTGCTCAACAGGTTTCAGTTTTGTCCCAGCGGCCTGATGCAGATTCTTACGGGCATCCCGGACGTAGGCGGTCGCCTCTCGCACGGAAGTGCCCTCGGGAAGCCTCAAGGCTTCTGTGAGCTGAATGATTCCCTCATTTAAACCCGCGAGATTTCCCGCCCGCTGCGCCTCCTTGGCTTGCAACAACGCCATCTGAGCATGATCCAGCAGGTCAATGGCTCGCCCCTGCTTGCCGGCAATTTCAGCTTGAAGGGCATGATCAGTAGCCTTGTCAATATGGAGGCTGAAGAAGGGATTCTCCCTGATCCGGTACACATTTCCGGGATCATTCACCACCGGTCGGACGCGAGACGGACACGTGAGATCATCGAAAACGACATCCCCTTTTGCATCCATGTGGGTTGTACACACTCCCATCGACGAAGCTTCGCCGGCCTTCGGAGTTGAAACCCGGCGTTTCAGCTTTTCACAATCCAAGGAACCTGAGGCAGAGGCGCCCGCACAAGGATCACTGGCCATCTGCTGCTCTGCAGCCAGCACCCTTGCGTCAGCAGGTGTCTCCGCTGCCACTTGAGGTGGAGGCGTGGAATCAGTAGGCGGGGTGACCGTGGAATCCGCGGGAGCAGCCGTAGTCTCCGGCGGCGGGCTGGCCGTAATATCCGCCGGCATATCCGCGGAATAGGACACCGATGCGAGCACCAAGAAAAGACCTCCTGCACAACTCCATACGATGTGTTTCACTTGCATGGATGCCCTCCTTTGGTTGATGTATGAACTCGGGAGGGAGTGTCCGGTAAACGTGCCAAGATGCCCACTAGGCGATTCCCTTGACGCAAGTAAAATTACTAAACTATTAGAAAGAGTTCTACGCAGCCTTTCTCAGCACCTGTCCAAGGTCGAGCGCTCGTTGAGGCAGCGATTTCCACAAGTCGCCTTTCGTCTTTATCCGGGCAGGCATCGTACGTATCGTGAAGTCTTCGGGCCTGGCGCCGTCCCGCAGCTCCTGCCAGGATACCGGGGCGGAGACGCCGGCAAAGGCACTATGACGTGCACTGTAAGGGGCCGCCATCGTCTTTGCCCGCATATTCTGGTCAGGGTCCAAGTAGACTCTCTGCCCTCGCCGTTGGATCGCCCTCATCACAGTGGCCGATTCCGGACAGTCGTCGGCGACCCTGGCCGCGAATTGGGCTACGAACATGCGGGTCATGTGGTAATCCGCATGCACGACGGGCACATAGATGTGCAGGCCGCTGATACCACTCGTTTTGACGCCATGCGGCACGCCATACTCCTCCAGCAGCTCGTGAAGCCGCCATGCGACGCCCAGCACGCGCTGGAAGGGAAGCGAGGCATGAGGATCGAGGTCGAAGACGGCGTAATCCGGACAGTCAGGCGCATCGAGACGCGACAGCCAGACGTCTTGAGAAATGATCGCGAGGTTTACGCAATACAACAGTGTTGTAAGATCGCCGGCGATGAGCCGCCTTTCGAATGCTTTTCCTTTCGCGGGAAACGAGGCGGTCCTGACACCGTCGGGTGTCGGCCACTTAATGCGTTGATGAAATTGGCTCGGTCCTGCAATCCCTTCCGTAAATCGACGGAAGCTGAGCGGGCGATCTTGTGTGTGAGGCAATAGCACCGGCGCGACGCCGACATAGTACCGGATCAAATCAATGGTCGTCAGGCCGAGCTGCGGCCACAGAATTTTGGCCGGATGCTTCACCGTCAGGCGGTGCTGGCGGTCGACCTGCAGGTCGAAGGCGGTCGTCTGGCCCTCCACCGTCTCGAGCTGACCCATGAGTTGATGGCCCTGGTCCCTCCTGGTGCGTCGCGTTCGCTTCATGTGAACCTTCGTTCGAGTGTCTGACGAGCGGCGGCGCTTCTCCGCCTACATGTGGCTTGCACCCTAGGGAGTTCGACGATAGCGGAGAAAGAGATGGCCAGTGTTCGCACTCTTCACCGACAGGAGAGTCGTCCACATCGCCTTTTCTGGCCCGAACGACAAGTGACCCGAGAAATTTGGGCGTTCGCCCGACGCCCCTCCTCCAACGATTTGCGGCGCGATCGTCAGGAACAGTTCGTCGATTAAATCGTCACGGAGAAACCCCGCAAAGAGCGTCGGTCCTCCTTCATGGACCAGGAGTCTGACTCCATATGATTCGTACAGCAGTCCCGCCATATCGCCGGCATGTAAGACGGTCTCGCCGGGAAGCACCTGAACGTCCGCCGGCAGCGCCGCACCATGCTTCTGTTCGAGATGTTCCCTCCCCTTTTTCGTTGTGAGCACGACAGTCTTCACGTCTGAGTGCCTGAACAGCGCTCCATCCAGATCAACACTGCCTTTTCCGCTGACAATGACGGTCAATGGATAGGGACTGCGCTTTGCAAGTCTGCGGCGAAGCGCCTGGTACTCCTGCTTCCGCTTAGGATGGATAAAATCGGCTGTCCAGAAGTGCCCCGGCGCTACCCGATAGGTCTCTTCTCCGATAAGCACGGCATCGGCGCACGACCGAAGCAATCCCATGATGAACGTATCTTCTTCATTGCGGCCGCTGATATCGCCCCCGCCACTATGTCCCTGGATCTTGAACGAGACAACGCCGTCGAGCGATTGAACGAAATTTCCGATAATGAAAGGGCGCGTCCGAGTTGGGTCAGGAAACACAAGATCGCCATCGTAGAGCGCCTGCAACTCCGTCGTAAGCCGACCCGACGGACCCGTACTGTCATAGAGCGTCTTCAGGCGCATCCGATTGATCACGATCCTGTCTGGTGGCCTGCGAGCTCGAAGAAGACGCGCTGGAGAGCCTCGTTCTGCTGATACGCTCCTCGCCATACGATCGTGCGCATCTGCGAGACGACATCGCGCACCCCGCGCATCTGTGAACACATGTGATGGCCACGGATGATCACAGCAACCCCCGTCGGATGCACGACAGCCTCAAGCAGATCCGCAATGTCACGGCCCATGCGCTCTTGCTGGGTGAAGCGCTTCGCGGCAAGCCGAACGATGCGGGTGAGCTTGGACACCCCGATAATGAGATCATTCCGGAGATAGCCCACCGTCGCATGCCCATAAAACGGCAGGACGTGATGCTCGCACAGCGCAAAAAATGGAATGTTGGCTTCGACGATTTGGTCGTGCCCGCATGCTTCACGGCATTCTTTCGGAAAGACCACGTCGATTCGCGGATCTCCGTCATAGCCGGCTGTCAAATCGGCCATGGTATCGACGAAGCGCAGCGGTGTGTCAACGGTTCCCGGCTGATCAAGCACCATGCCGATGCGAGAGAAAAATGCCGCAAATTGATCGGCGAAACGACGCCGCTCTTCGTCGCTGAGCGGGTGACGACGGCGAGCCGCATACGCACACCCCCCCGCGGACCCTTCTAATACCCGGCCGCTTGACAACTCCCAGGCCGTGGCGCACTCGCAGCACATTGCGCAAGGGGAACCGTTCGGCGCCTGGGTTGCTTCGCCGCACTGCATCTCGACCCAGTGCCGCGAATGACAGGCCGGACATGAGACTGCGGATTTCTCGTTCGTGCCCATAGGCCGCCTGGCTCTTACGACAGCATAGATTTCTGAGACTCGTCACCTCGGATGAACCCGCAGATCCGGCAGGCGGCCAGAGGTACGGCTTTTGGTCGCTGGGCATTACCCCCGACGTTCTTTCACAATACCCGAATCCAATCAGATTCTTCGACGATTCAAATCGATACACCCTGCGGCGGGCTCTTCGATCTTCAAATGCAACAGCTATTCGAATCCCTAACAAAGATTTGTCAAAATGGCCGCGGCGCGTTCCTTGCTTTAACTGACGCCGTCCGCGAACGCACGACTACGCCTACAAGAAGATTTCCGAGCGCTCAACACAAGGAGGACTGGTATGAGCATCCATTCAACGTGCAGTAAAGACTGTTGCTTCATCGTGCCACCGCACATCTTAGAGCACATCGCAATCAACGCGGAGGACTTGGCACTGCGACAACGTGCCATCATGAACCTGCAGGCTCAAAGCCGTGTCCGTGGCATGCGCGATGGCCTTGCTCAATTTGCGTTTGCGGGGCTTGGGACCGGAACGATGCGCCGCACGATTTATGATGACAAACACAAATCCGGCCTGCCTGGCACGCTTGTGCGTTCCGAGGGACAGGCTAGCAGTAAAGATGTCGCGGCCAACGAAGCGTACGACTATAGCGGCGACATGTACGAGTTTTATCAGAAGGTGTTCAAGCGCAACTCTGTTGATAATAAGGGCATGCGGCTCGACTCAACCGTCCATTATAAACAGGGCTTCGACAATGCGTTCTGGAATGGCCAGCAAATGGTGTACGGTGACGGCGACAAAACGCTCTTCGATCGATTCACCAAATGCATCGATGTCATTGGTCATGAATTGACGCACGGAGTCACTCAATTTACGGCGGCCCTCGAATATCAAGACCAACCCGGCGCTCTCAACGAGTCGATGTCCGATGTATTCGGTATCTTGCTGAAACAATATGCTTCACAGCAGACTGCCCAGCAGGCCGACTGGTTGATCGGGGCCGGACTATTCATTCCAAAGGCGGGCAGCAATCGCACCGCCCTGCGTTCATTGAAAAATCCGGGGACGGCCTACGACGATCCGATTCTCGGCAAGGACCCGCAGCCGAAACACATGAAGCATTACTATCAAGGCGGCAATGACAATGGCGGCGTACACATCAACTCGGGCATTCCGAACCATGCGTTTTACCTTGCGGCTTTGACGATTGGTGGTTCTGCCTGGAAAGTCGCCGGCCAAATCTGGTACGAAGTGCTCACCACACGGCTGCATCCACAGTCACAATTCTCTGACGCCGCAAACGCCACCCGTGATGTCGCCAAGAAACATGGCAAGACGGCAAGCACCGCTGTCGACAAAGCCTGGAAGGCCGTAGGCCTGTGATAGCCGGTCCATCCGAGGTATGATCACTCGGCGCCAGGTTCAACGGCTGCTGATACCTAGCGCCCTTGTCATGGCAGGTGCGATCGGCTCGTTGTTCATGGCGCAAAGCAAGGAACAGCACCAAGAAGTGATTGCCGTCGAGCTTGAACGCTCAGGGGGGCAGGTTCCGACGTTCCGACCCACTGTCAGAATCGACCTGAGGAATTTGAGCCAAAACGAACGAGATGAATTTGAACGCCATATCAAGCAATCAGATTTTTTCAGGCAACCAGCCAGAATTGCCGGCCCTATTCATCCTGATGCATTCGAATATCGGCTCACCGTGCACACCACAAACAGCAGCCACTCAGTGACGTACCATGATGACGATGGCCACCACGAATCCATCGATACGATGGCTGATTGGATTCGCACGCACCAAGCTCATTAAGCCGCATCAAGAAACCCGCAGCCAGCTCTCGGCTGACGCCGACCATGACGCGTCGCTGATTTGTACGCCATTCTCAGTCAGGAATCTCCGCTTCGACGAGTTTGCCGAGTAGGATCAGCGATTCTTGCCAGCCGAGATAGCAGGCTTCGGCCGGAATCACGTCGGGCACGCCTTCCTGCGCAATATTCACTTCGGTTCCGCACGACACCTTCTTTAGTGTAATCGTCACTTGAATTTCTCCCGGGAGGTTAGGGTCATCAAAGTTGTCCGTATACCGGAGGCGTTCGTAAGGTACCAGCTCCAGATACTGGCCGCCAAAGGAGTGACTCTTGCCCGTCGAGAAATTCGTGAACGACATCTTGAAGCTGCCGCCGACTTTGGCATCCAGGTGATGGACCTTGCCCGTGAATCCATTCGGCGGCAGCCACTTCACCATGGCATCCGCATTGAGAAAGGCCCGGTAGATCCGTTCTGGTGTTGCGCGAAAGACGCGATGAAGCCGAATCGTATTCGTTCCCACGACGATTTCTCCTTTGTCTATGGTTTCCACCTTCTCGATACAAAACGTTTATGAGGCAGCAGGCCTATGGCCGTTGCCGGGAATGTCTCTGACCGGCCGTACCTCCATGGTCCCAAATCGCACCGAGGGGAACTTGGCGGCCACTTGGATCGCCTCGTTTAAATCCCGGGCGCTGATCAGGAAAAATCCACCAAACTGTTCCTTTGTTTCCGCAAACGGCCCATCGGTTACGGACAACTTACCGCCTCGGATTCTGACGCTCATGGCCGTCCGTATGGGTTCGAGTTGTTCTACGGCAACGAGCTGACCGCTCTTTTTGAGCGCGTCGCAATAGGCCATGGTCTCTTCCATCACGGCGTCGCATTCGGCCTTGGACATGGAATCAAATTTCTTTTCGTCATGGCAACACATGAGCAGATATTTCATAGCTTCGCCCCTCCAAAATGACGGTCAAATGGCTGTTGTTGATAGATAGTCGTTCAGGATAGCGAAAATCGACATCGGGTCTATGCATAA
>DATJGE010000017.1:0-6075 GCA_035495295.1 Nitrospira sp.
GATTCCGCCATGTCCCAACACCGCTCCGGCCTCGTTGAAGGTGTCGAAGCAAAGCGGAATATGTAATTGTGACTCGGGAAAGAGACTCCCCAGAGGCCCGCCGACTTGTACGGCTTTGAAACGAGAGCCGTCCGCCATCCCTCCTCCGAACCGTTCTAGCACCTCCGCCAACGTCGCGCCGAAGGGAATCTCTACCAGTCCTGGTTGCCTGATGCGTCCTCCCAGTTGAAGCACGATCAGGCCTTTTGACCCCGCGGTGCCCAGAGCCGCATGCCAGTCCGCGCCTCGGCACATGATCTCGACGACGGTCCCGAAGGTCAGGACATTACTGACGACGGTGGGTTTGCCATGAAGGCCGGCCACGGCGGGATAAGGCGGCCGCACCTTAACCATGCCTCGGCCTCCTTCGAGCGAGGACAGCAGCGCCGTCTCCTCGCCGCACACATAAGAGCCGGCTCCCCTGAACACTTCCAGCCGGAACGGGCGTTCGTCGATGGTCAGTAACCCCGCCCGTTCGATTTCAGCGATGGCGGCTTGCATCGTTGCCGCGGCGGCCGGGTATTCCCAGCGACAATAGACATAGCCGTGGTCGGCGCCGACAGCCTTGGCACAGATCAGCATCCCTTCAATGAGCCGGAAGGGTTCTCCTTCCATGATCATGCGGTCGCAATACGTCCCGGCATCTCCTTCGTCGGCATTGGCGACGACGTATTTTTGATCAGCGCTAGTTCGTCGTGCGATGTCCCATTTGTGCCAGACCGGGAACGCGGCACCGCCACGTCCTCGGAGGCCTGAAGTCTTCAACTCGGCGATGATGGCCTCTGATGGTAAGTTGGCCGCACGTTCCCACCCGCGCCAGCCGCCGTTCGCGCGATACTCTTCCAGCGAGAGGGGCTGTGCCGTTCCGAAACGCGCGAATACGGCCCGCTGTTGCTGAGCCAGGAAAGGAACCTCGGGAAGTGATATCCCCCCCGCTTCGTTGCGGATACGGGACAGATCGTCCGGTTCGGCTCGCGGCCACAGCAGCCGACCATGAGGTCCATCACGTTCGACCAACGGCTCCAGAAAAAATGCCCCGCGCGATGAGGTCCGAACCACGCGAATATCGGGGATGTCGGCCCAGGCCGCGGCAAGGCAATCGGCTCCTGCCGCTCTTGCGGACGTGTCGTTGGACAGGTAGAGCGTGACGGCCATACAGAGATTTAGACGGTTAAAGCACTCCAGCGTTCCTTCACGATCCATTCGGCTTAAGAAGTTTCTCGACGTCCGACACCGACGCGCGGCCGTAAATGGTCTCATCGACCATCACGGTCGGCCCGACTCCGCAGTTCCCTAGGCAATAGACTCGCTCGAGCGTTGTCTGTCCATCCTTGGTCGTCTCGCCGAGTCCGATGCCAAGGACCCGCTGAAGATCGGCAAGCAGATGCATCGACCGATTGGCAATACAGGCTTCTCCGAGGCACACCCGGACGATCTGTCGGCCTCGCGACGCTGTATGGAGGTCCGGATAGTAAGAAAGCACGCCAGCGACATGAGCCTCCGGCACCTTGAGGGCATCGGCAACGGGTCCGATGGCGTTCGGCGGCACATGACCCAAGGCCTGCTGAACCGCGAGCAGCGTACGCAGAATATTCGCCTGCTCTCCCGGCCGTGGCCGATGCGGCTCGAGCACACGGTCCAATAAAGCCGTTTCGCTGGTGGCCATCTTCCAACCTCCGTGCTCAGCTGGAACGGTTCCTGCTGCCTACAAGTGATTCACCAAATTGCATACCATCGTCGGCTCACAGGGCATCGATTGTCGATGTGTCGGGGGGAGACTGTGACCTCAAGGCCCGGGTGTTCCGCTCGAATCGCAGCCGCGAGGGAACATGCTTGCCGATCCTCCTTGTGCACGATGAATTCGCCTGAGGGCTGAGAGCTGATCGCCCGGACGTAGCTCAAAAGATCGTCGCGGTCGTCGGCGCGCGCACGTTGAACTGAACCACTCCCTGCTGCGCAGTAAAGACACGTTCATCGGTACCAATCCGGGGGACGAGGTCTGCTTCGAAAGGTCCGCTGCTCGCGGACAATCATGGTCCAAGCCTCCCGGGCAGTCTCGGCATAATGGAAGAGCTTGCGGTCTTCGGGACTGATAAAGCCGTTGTCTTCCAACAACTGCCAGTCGATGAGACGGCTCCAGTACGCTTGCCCGACCAGCACGACCGTGATGCCGGTGACTTTCCCGGTTTGCAGCAATGTCAGCGTCTCGAATAATTCGTCGCACGTACCGAAGCCGCCCGGAAACGCCACCAGCGCTTTGGCCCGGAGAAGAAAATGCATTTTGCGCAATGCGAAATACCGGAATTGGAAGCACAGGGCTGGAGTGATGTACACGTTGGGCCGCTGTTCGTGGGGCAAGGCGATATTGAAGCCAATGGACTTGCCCTTGACGTCCGCCGCGCCTCGGTTGGCCGCCTCCATGACGCCCGGCCCCCCACCGGTCACGATGACGTAATCGGCGCCGAGTTTTGATTGGTACTTGCTGGACACAAGGCGGGCGAAGGCGCGCGCCTCGTCATAGTACTTCGACATGGCGACTTGTCGCTTGGCCAGAGCCACAGCCTGCCGGCGCGACGCATCCCGCGGCCTGCGGGCCAACCGACCGGACGCTTTGGCCAGGAGGCGGCGGCTTGCGGACGGCTCGGGAAGCCTGGCGCTGCCGAAGACTACAATGGTGGAACGAATCTTTTCTCGTCGTTGAATGCGTTCCGCTTTCAGCAGTTCCAACTGCAGGCGCACCGGGCGAAGGTCATCCTCGTTGAGGAATTCCAGATCTTGATCGGCTCGACGATAGGAAGCGGAGGTCACTAAGCCCTGTAGTTGCTTTCGATTGCGTGAGGGGCGCCGCATGTGCGTGCGCATTATAACCAGAGATCTCAGTGACAACAATACAACCTCTGCGGAATGATAACTAGTGTTGCAAGCTGCCCCAAGGAGTACAATAGGTTGTGGCCTTTTAGGCCAAGTGATGGTCGCATGAGTGGCGCGCATCTCGGTTTTTCCCCAATTCAAAGCCGAGGTTCCCGGCACGGGGCTGGCAGCGTTGGCTGTATCTGCGTCTAGGCGGTCGGTCCTTTAGCCGACCTTGCCTGAGAATGGAACCTGGTGAATACGTCGATCATCTCGAAGATCTTGCTGGCAACGGATTTCTCCGACAGTGCAGTGCTGGCTCAGCTTTATACGGAATACCTGGCGGTCGCACTGAAGGCTTCCGTGGTCGTTCTGCATGCCAGCGAGCATCTACCTCCCGCAGAGGCAGCGTTCCAGAAAGAAGGGGATATCCAGACAAAGCTTCGGACGTTGCAAGACAGCCTGGGACAGCGTGCCGTCCCGGTAACCATCTGGCGTTCCTACGGAAGTGCGGGCGATCAAATCCTCTCTGCAGCCCATCAATTCGATGTGGATCTCATTGCGATGGGCGTGCAGGGCCACACACATGTCCCATACGGCCTCATCGGCGCCACACTCCGCACCGTCACCACGAGCGGGCCCTGTCCTGTGCTTATGGTGCCTTTGCCGCACAAGGCTGCGAGCCCTTGCATGTTTATGGCGCCCGGCGCGGTCAAGATCCGGCGCATCCTTGCACCGGTCGATTTTTCGGGTCCTTCCTTGGACTCGCTGGAATGTGCCATTCACTTGGCTCATGACCTCGGAGCCGATCTCGCCCTGGTGCATGTGTTGGAGCCAGCGCATGCCGACTGGAATCTTGCTCGCATGCAGGGGGCGGCGCAAATACGGGATGCGTGGGAGGCGCGTTTGGGTGATTTGGCAGCCGTGATGAAGTCTTTGGGATTGTCGGCCACTTACGAGATCCGGACAGGGTCGCCTCCGGATTCCATTCTTGCCGGCGCGCTGCAGTACCAATGCGATCTTGTCGTTATGGGGACGCATGGCCGGCGCGGCCGGGGGATGAACACCGGCAGCGTGGCCGAAGCGGTGTTGAGGCAAGCGACGTGTCCTATTGTCACTGTCAAGAATCCGAAATTCGTTCCTGGCGGCCGTCAAGCGATTCGAGACGTCCTCTCACCGCACAGCCAGGAAGCGGCCAATGACAATCGGCGGGGTCAGTGACCGCAAGGGTCTGCCACCGTGGAGAGCGATCGGAGAGCATGTATCGATCGAGTGAAATCCACGCAGAGACTGCCCATGTGGAGGCAGGCAAGCGTATCTATATGGAGGTGTGCAAGACATGCCATGGACTAGATGGAAGAGGGCCTGGAGATATGAAATTCAGCCCACCGGCCGCCGACCTGACCAGCCCACAAGTGCAGACGAAGCTCGACTCGAGACTGTACAACTCGATTCACGAGGGGCGCGCTAACACAGCCATGGGTGCGTGGAAATATGCGCTGTCCGCTAAAGAAGTCCTCGATGTCCTTGCGTATGTTCGAACCTTCGCGAATAGTCCGTCAACACCGTAAGCCATCACTCCTTGTACGAACTGACGGGCAGGTAGTGTCCGTTCAACACGTCCATCGTCCTCTGCGACCACAGTCCAGATGCCTCTATCGGCACCCTTCCTGATCCCCCTCCAGACAGACAACGTGGGTGCATCGATGGATTCTTAGGCGGGTATACGTCGTGCGCAAAGACTGTGGGGTGACTTTCATGGCCTGAGCATGATATTTCGACGCATCCTTAGGATGCGGAACAGAGATCAACAGCGACATAATAAAGAGATGCGTAGGTAGTCCTTCATGCGGATTTTTGTCCTGGGTGTCGGAGCAACTGGTTCCTTGATTGCCAAACTGCTTAGGCGCCAAGGCCATCAGGTCGCCTGTGGCGATCGAGATCCAAGTCGTGCACGCGCCTTTCTTGGCGAGCAACATCTCATCGTGATCCAGCGGGTGAACGCTCGCCATGTCCGTGATGTGGTGAACGCGGCAAGAGGATGCCACTTGCTGATCAATACCTGCCCGGCGGTCGTCAACAAGATCGTCCTCCGCGCCGCCCGGCGGATGCGCGTGCATTATCTTGATACTGCCTCACACCTGTGGCAGAGCCCTGTTCGTCCTGAACAATTCAGTTTCGATCGCCAGTTTTGCAAGATAGGCCGTACGGCGCTGATTCAGGCAGGGGTAGCGCCCGGATTGACGAATGTCCTGGCCGCTCAGGGAGCCGAATCGCTTGACGAACTCGACTCGATCAAGATCAGGCTGTTTGAAGACACGAATAGCGAGAATCCTGTATCGCAATGGTCAGCAGAGGCTTCATTCGATGAAGCGATCTCAAGGCCACGGGTCTATCGGGATGGACGTTTCTTGCTCGGAAAGCGGTTCGGAGAGAGGGAAGTGTTCCGGTTCGCGACGCCGATCGGACCTGCCGCAGTCGTCTTGGCTGCTCAGGATGAGGTCGTCACTCTTCCGCATTTCTTCCGGATGCGGGACATGGATGTGAAGATTGGCGGGACGGATGTTGACCGTCTCCGGCGGTGGTTTCGCGAAGGGAAATTGAACCGGTCTCGAGGGTTGGTCGCAGCGCGCTTCCCGGCCACTTCGAGCCCACGCCTCATGACGAGGCTGGTTCGGCGAGGCATCCTGCACAATGCGCGTTTTGGGATTTCGGTCCTCGTCTACGGGCGAGCTCGTCAGCGTCCTCTGCTCATTCGATGGGATGCCACCTTTCCGTCACTGCTCGCACTGCGTCAACGCAAATTCTTGTACTCCCCCATCGCCTGGGCGACGGCACAATTGACCGTCGTGTTCGTCAAGCATTTCCCGCGACAAACGTCGGGGGTCTTGTCTCCGGAAGCCTTGCCGGCCGCTACCCGCAGCAAAATCTTGGCAGCTGTCCGGTCGCGCGGGATCCGTTTGTCGAAGCGCGTGATCCGCTTGAAGACCCTAGCTGAGCGCGTCGACGGCAAGGCTTGACAGATATTTTCAGCACGCCTCGTCAGAGGTCATCGCCCTTGCTGAGAGAGGAGCCGAATATAGGCGACGACGTCTTGCATTTCACCGTCGGTGAGTTGCCCTCGCCACGAATGCATCGGGCTGAAGACCACGCCATGCTCGATCGTCCTCAACAGTTCGTCGTCCG
>DATJGE010000018.1:0-4450 GCA_035495295.1 Nitrospira sp.
TCGCTGCTTGTCCAGGACATTGACCCAGTAATGCACGCGCAAATCCTGCGGCTCATCCACTCCGACTTGGCGAAGGCCTTTTGCCGTGAGTTCACGTACGACGGCGGACTCGATGCGCTTGTAGGTCAGCGTGTTGTCGTAGATCCCGCCTTTGTTCATCTCTGCAGGTCCTCCAAAGGCAAACGTTTTGAACGCGCTGAAATCAGCCGTCGAATCATGGTCGGTTTGTACCTTAAACGTATTGCAGGCCGACACCGCCAGCATCAAAATCATCAGATAGACTGTTCGCTTGCCCTGCATGAGCCTTCTCCACGCGTGCGGTAGTTCAGCCGGTTCACTCCTTGATGCAGCCGTTCACTTCCCCAACGGCCGCTTCCTGCTCTCGCCAGCTGTAGAATGATTGACCATTCCAGTCTGCGGCTGCCTACTGTGGGCAAAGTACACATACGCGCCAACGACGAGAAAATTGATGGCGACTGCAATCGTATTCCATACGATGACCGGCCGCGAGTCGACCAGGATGCCGTAATATACCCAGAGAATCTGAAAGGTGCCCATGATGGCGGCCATCGTGGGATTCATGCCTTCGCACGATCGCCGCCTCAGCATGGCGACGAGATCCGGCATCGCCGCAAAGGTCGTCCCGAAGCCCGCGACAAATCCGATGATCTCGTGAAGCGGCATGGCCATCGGACCTCCATCGGGCGCAACCATCTCATCTGCACTGCGATGCATCAGCGACATATGTCACAAGCACACCATAGTGATCCGAGCCAGGCGCCGCTGAACCGGCGTCCGGATCTCCAAACAGCTTCTGCGTGAAGCAGCCCCTCGCGGTCTCGGATTCGTTCCGCATGAGGAAAAGAAAGTCCACCCGCCTCGCCTCGCTAATGCCTTTCTGATAGCCGGCAAGAATTTTCTCTTGCTGGCTTTCGGGAAGCCGCTTCATGGCGGCCCGCAGCGCGGATGGCACATCGCGGATGCCCTGGCTCGCAATGACGTTATGCTGAGGATCAAGGCTGTAGACTTCCGTTTCCGGAGTCGCCATGGCGTAGGTGTCTCTCAGTCCGGCGCGTTCGAGTTCACGGTATTCCGGGTCGTCCGGCTCGAAATTAAAATCTCCTCCGACGAGGACCCCGACATAGCCTCCGGCCGCGTACAGTTTTTGAATTGCCGTCACCAACAGACGAATTTCGTCAAGCCGTCGCTCTTGATCCTGCTCGATCGCGGCGACAATGTCGTCGAAGTCCTCTCGTCGAACCTTGCCTTCGTTCACGGCGTCCCGGATTTTCTGGATGAAGAAGGCATTCCGCTCGATTCCCGAATGCAGGTGCAGGCTGACCGTCAGCAGCTTTCTTCCCGTGTTGGGGTTTTCCACTTCTGCGATGAGGGCATAGCGAAGCTCTCCGGTCTGAAATCCCATGTAATCGTCGCAGCGCCCGACCCCTCCGCTGAGTTTGAGCCCCTGCACTTTCCGTAAGCGCAACGGCGCCTTGGCGAGGACGGCCAGCCCGTTATTGAGGCCTGGTACGACCGCGAACCCCGGCGCCAGACGGACACCGCAGGCATCCACTTGGTGCACCGCCCGATACTCCAGCCCGTAGCCCTTCATCGCCGCCACATAGCTCTGGGCCATCTCGGGAAGCGGATTCACTTCCTGAAGTAGCATCACGTCGGGCTGAATGGCCGACAGCTGCCGGAATTGAAGATCGAGCCGCGCTTGGCGTGTCTCCTTCGATTCACTCGCTTTGACCGTCATGCCGCTTGGCTCAAGTCCGTGCAGCGTGTTGTAGGTAAGGACCTTGATCTGCTGCATCGGAATGCCGGTCGGCTCATGGACGGCGTCCCTCACCGGTTCCGTGCAAGCAGCCGCCATTATCCCCGCCGGGATCAGCAGGTACACTAGCGGGCAATGCGGCACCTTGCCGATCCTCTGAGGATCGAACCTGTGCATGGTGTCACTTTTAGAAGACCTGGGATCGGATGGCCAAATATTGCGATTCCGGCAGCAACAGCCAGTTGATGATGCGTTTGACCCCGATCGTCGCTGACACGGCTTCTTCAGCCCGCGCCTTTTCCTGGTCGCCTGACACGATTCCCAGCAATATGGCACGGTTATCCAGCACTTCGACGTGCACGCGCGACTCGACAATCCCAGGCGTTCGTGCGAGCGCCGATTCGATCTGCGCCTTCACCGTGGAATCGGCAATGACCTTGCCGACGGCGTCGACCGTCCGTTTGACTGGAAGGAACGCATTGATCGACCGAAGGCCTTCCACCTTCTTGGCGGCCTGGAAGACGGCTTCGGCCTGCTCAGGACTATTGACGTGCCCCACGACGTATCCGTGGTCCATGAAGACGTAGGCAGTCAATGTGAGGCCCGCGAACGCCGGCTCTTCGAGCAGAACTTGTTGAAGGTGCCGCTGATGCCGGTAATCGTCCGCCATCGTCAGCGATTCGAGACCGGATCCGGCGGCATCGACAACGTGGTGATATCTTTCGGCTCCGCAGCCTTGGCAGAGGAAGACCACGGCAATGCCGAACCCTGCCCATCCCGCTATTCTCTGCTGCGCCGGTTTCACCATGGCATTGCATCCATCGTGGTTACGCCATCTTCCTTCAAGGACTGCGCTGGATTCAAGACCGTTTCGTTCGGCGATGTCCTCCGGTGAAATCAGGCTCAAGGGAGCTTCGTCAATTCGCCGCGATAATGCTCTCCGGTGTCATGGTTGGTGGCTTCCACGAGAACGACGGATTTCCCTTTATGGTCATACAATGTGAACGTCACCGTACGCCGATCGCTGTTGCCTACCAGCCGTCCGTCCTTGGGTTCCAGCTCTCCTGAACCGACCGCCACCTTGGCAGCGGTTTGACCGGCAAACAGATAGGTGTTGTTGGCGCGAATAATCAACCGAACCGAGCCCTCGGAAAACGTGGCGTGTTCCTTCTTCACCGGACCTTCCCATTCGCCTACCAGCTTGTTGACGTCGCTGACCGGCACCAACTTCCACGCTGCGTCCTGTGACGAGGGACCACTCGAGCATCCTGCGAGGATTCCCACGACCGAGATTGCGTAGGCGGCGACGACAGCTTTTCCCAGAAAGTGATGGGTCATATCCCTCTTCAGACGTGATTCTCCCCTCCAGCCGACGTCACCGGGCGGCACAGTCTAAGCGTGCTCGACGCGAAGAAGAAACTGTCAAAACTGACAGGCAGGGATGCAGGGGTCACTCGTACATGGAACGGCCATCGCTTAGAGCCACCCACCCGCGGATGATCCGATAGACGAACCAGAGTCCGACGAGCCCCATGGGTATCCACGCGATAATCAGGCCGAGCCCAAACGTCGCCACGACGAAGGAGAAGCAGACACAAATCCAAAGAAGCCCGAACCAGAACGTCCGGATCTGCCATCGAAAGTGCGATTCGAGCCATGTGCCTTGCACCTCGCTCCGTTTGACATAGTTCAGAATGACCGCGATGATCGACGGCCAACCGGTGAGAAACGCGCCGACGATCGTGGCGGTGCCGACGATGCCCGTAACGAGGCTGAATGTGTGAAGTGCGTAAATGACCTTTGTCCAGGTGACGAGTGCGTCAGCCCGCTGCTCGACGTCTCCTCTGCTCAATTGCCTCGTCATGCCTTGATCCCGGCCAGCGGCATATCCAGGCCGAACCGAATGCTTAAACTGCTCCTCCGCAACGCCCAACCGGTGATGTTTTGCGTTCAGAGGAGGATGAAGTCAAAGGCTAGATCGGGAGGAACCTCTGAACGAGTGCCGCTCAAGGGTTGGAGGAGCGGGTTCCTAACACTTGGCGACAGGCTGGAGAAAGATTCGACTCTTGGCCGCGCAAACATTGCAAGATGCGTCCGCCGCCGGGTCTAATCTCGGCACAGAGCTTCTTCACATCTTCGTCGCAGGCCTTCCGCATGAGCTGTAAGTTGTGTTTTCCGCCGGCCGCCTCCTCAGGGGATTGCTCTGCGTGGCTTGAGCCGTCCTTCGGCGGCTCTTTAGGCGGATCGGCAGGATAGGCCCTCTCAGGCCCGCAGGAACTCGCACACATCAACAATGCACCGATCACCGCCACCCGCGAATAAGCCCGGATATATACCGATCTCTTCATGAGTCACCATTTCCGTGTTTCTAGTTCTGAGGCGCGCAGCATACCACAGCACTTCTCGTCCTGCACATTGCAGCGGAGATACGGCATGTACGATAATGGAAAACCTATGCATTTCTCACGTCGCACCATCCTGAAAGCGACCGGACTTGGCGCCCTCCTCGGCATGACCGGCGGCTGCGATGCCCTGGGCGGCGTCTTCGGCCGCATGTTTGCGGTTCCCCCACGCGAGACGACTTACTTTACCAATAATTCGAAGTTCTATGTCGTGAACTATGCCGACAGCGTGGTGTCGGTGTCTCGCGAGGTCAACATTGAGCAGTGGAGA
>DATJGE010000019.1:0-33343 GCA_035495295.1 Nitrospira sp.
AGTGCGCAGGCCGCCATCATGTCGACCGGCATCATGTGGGCGCGACGAGAAACGGCATGCACAGCAGGAAGGTCACTTCAATGAGCTCGTTGGTGGCGCCGAGCGTGTCGCCGGTCACACCACCGAACACAGAACGGCAGCAGCTCGTGGCGAGGCGGCTTAAGGCACCGCCGAGCGCCAGAGCTTCGAGGGCAGGAACCGCTCCGAATGCCCCGACCGACAAACACAGCACAACGACCGTGGCGCCGAGTACATGCTTGCCGGATAGATGACTGAGAAACGGGGCGGCCAATCCTCCTTCGTGAGCGCGCGCATACTTGGCTCGATAGGCGCCGATGACCATCGCCCATCGTCCGATGGCCGGCATGCACAGTAATATGGGCACGCGCAGCGCCTCCGGGAGGGACACCAGGGCCGCATAACGCAGAAGCAACGAGAGAAAAAGACCGGTCGCTCCGAGCGCTCCAATACGAGGGTCCCGCATGATGCTCAGACGATCGGCCGGCGTCCGGCCCCCGGCCAAGCCGTCGATCGTATCGGCCAATCCATCCTGATGGAGTCCGCGTGTCACGGCCACCAACAGCACGAGGAGCAACGCCCCCACCACTTCGCGTGGCAGCCATCGCGTCAACACGACATCAGTCCCAGCAAGTAGTCCGCCAAGTAGAACGCCGACAAACGGGTACCACAGCATGGATCCGGCCAATTCATCGGGCGCCGGATCATGAAACTCCCTCGTCAAGGGAACGGCGGTCAGGAACTGCCAGGCGCAGATGAACGGTTTGAAGTGAGTCGTCACGCGCTCCGCTCCGAGACGCCGGCTTCATCGAATGTCGCCATTTCGGTCAATATTTTGATCGCGGCCTGGGTCAGTCCCATGCCCAGGCACGCGCCGGTGCCTTCTCCAAGCCGAAGCTCGAGATCAAACAGCGGCTTCAACCCGAGGCTGTCGAGCAGCACGCGGTGACCTCGCTCGACCGAACGGTGAGAGGCAATAAGGTATCCCCGACAGCGCGGCTGAAGGCCGACCGCAACCAATGCGGCGGCGCCGGCAATGAATCCGTCGAGCACGACAGGCACTCGAGCCGCCGCGCCGCCCAGGATCAACCCGGCCAGGCCGGCGATCTCGAGACCGCCGACTTTCGAGAGAACATCGAGCGCGTCATCCGGATTCGGCCGATGAGTGGCCAGCGCCCGCTCGATGACGGAGACCTTCCGCGTCAGCCCCTGCTCATCGATACCCGTCCCCAAGCCGGTTACCTCCCAGACCGCCGCTCCTGTCATGACGGCAGCGATCGCGGCGCTGGGCGTGGTATTGCCAATGCCCATCTCGCCGGTGCCGATCAGACCGATGCCCTCGCCGACTGCGGCGGCAGCAAGCTCGATGCCGATCATGAGCGCGTCTTCCGCGGTACGACGATCCATTGCGGGGGCGTGAAGGATGTTTCTCGTGCCACTCATCAATTTGCGGTGAATGAGTCCCTGCACCGGCCCGAACTCATGGGCCACTCCGATGTCCACGACGCGGACGTCGACGCCCGCGTGACGGGCGAGAACATTGACGCCCGCACCTCCTCGACAAAAATTCAACACCATCTGTGCAGTGACGTCGCTCGGATAGGCGCTGACGCCTTCCTCGACGACGCCGTGGTCCCCAGCGAAGGTGAACACCATGGCACGCGGCACGGCCGGCTTGCATTCGCCGGTAATCGCGCAGTATTGGACAGCCAACTCTTCGAGGCGGCCCAAACTGCCTTGCGGCTTCGTCAAGCGGTCCAACCGCCGCTGAGTTTCCGCGGCAGCAGCCGCGTCGGGATCCCGGATTTGCTCCAATACCTCAGTCAGAGTCATCGTCCCTCTTTCTTGAGCGCCAATGGAATGCCGCTCACAACAAAATAGGCCTCGTCCGCCGCTTTTGCGACCAGCCGATTCACGTTGCCGGCCAGGTCCCTGAAGCGGCGCGATTGCGCGTCGATCGGAACCAATCCCAAGCCCAACTCATTCGAAACGAGTACGACACGGGCGCCGCTACGCCGGATAACACCAAGCAGCGTTTTTGTTTCTTGAATGATCTCGGTGTCCTTCTTCCCGCGCCCACACAGATTGGACAGCCACATGGTCAGGCAGTCGACGACGACGAGGCGATACTTCCTTGCGCAGTTCTCGAACCAGACGCTCAACTCCAACGGTACTTCCGCCGTGTCCCAGGTGGAGGACCTCGATTGTCGATGCCTGGCGATCTTCATCGCCATTTCTTCGTCCAAGCTCTCACCAGTCGCCACAAAGGCGCGCGGTGCCATCGGGCCGGCGCTTTTAGCGGCAAGGCGAAGCGCCACATCGCTCTTCCCTGATGAGGCGCCTCCGACAATGAACACGAGATGGGCGAGATGGGATTGCACGCCGCGAGAGGGCATCGCTTAGACTCCGGCCTCGATGAGCCGATCAAGCATCGGCATGTCGAGATGGCGCTCGACCATGTCGGCCAAACCATCCAATCGAGCATCGAGCGACACCTGCTGCGTTACGGGGATTGCGCTCCATCCTTTTTGCCGCCGAAGCTGGTTGAGCCACCAACGGCGGAATGCGCCCTGATCGAAGATGCCATGAAGAGAGGTGCCGAAGAGGCGTCCCTCCTGAAGGCATATTCCTTCTGGCCGCAGGTCGACCGTCGGACTTCCGCTGATTTCGAAATAGGGCTCCGCGCCGGCGGCGACGACAATTCGGCCCATTCTGACCTGGTACCCCACGACGGCATGTCCGCTGTCGCCATGACGCCCTGAGACCTGTTCAACGATCTTGGGTAAGGCAAAGGTGGTGTTGATCGGCAATAGGCCTAGCCCGTCCACCTCATTGTCAGATATCTCCACGTGGTGGGGATCGCGGATCGTTCTACCCATGAGTTGGTAGCCGCCGCAGATTCCACCTACCGTTCCTCCGGCGGCCAAGACGTGGTGAGCCAAATCATCAAGACCCTGGTCGCGCACGAATTGCAATGCCTTGACCGTGTGTTTCGCGCCGGGGAAAATAACGGCATCAAACGGGCGGTCCGTCGAATGTGAGAGGCGGACGATTTCGACATCCGGCTCACCTGCCAGCGCGTCGAAGTCCGTAAAGTTGGAAATGCCGGGCACGTCGACAATGCCGACGACGAGCCGGTCGCTCCGTTGAGGCGTGCACCGATGCCACCCATCCCATCCCAACGCGTCCTCCTCTGGCAGGGGCAAGTCGGCCCAGTGCGGGAGCACGCCGGCGCATGCCAGCCCGGTCTCCAGCGAGACCCGCACAATCCCCTCACCAAGCAGCCGCCGTTCGCCCCGAAATTTGTTGATGACGAACGCTTTGAGGTGCCGACGATCGCTGTCGTCGAGCAGCGTCCACGTCCCGACCAGCGAGGCGAACACGCCTCCGCGGTCGATATCGCCGACCAACAACACCGGTGCTCGAGCGAACTGCGCCATCTGCATGTTCACGACGTCGTCCTGCCGCAGATTCACTTCGGCCGGACTGCCGGCCCCTTCCAAAACGACGAGATCGAAGTCATCAGACAGCCGTTGGAAGGCCTGCTGCACCATGTGCCAATGGTCCCGGCGCACGCGGCCGAAGTCTTTCGCGGATAATGATCCGGCGACTTCTCCGCCGACGACAAGCTGCGCCTCCGTATCGGATTCCGGCTTGATTAAGATCGGATTGAAGTCGGCGCGCGGAGCCAGGCGGCAAGCCACGGCTTGCACGGCTTGCGCACGCCCGATTTCTTTCCCGTCCGGCGTCACGAATGAATTGTTCGACATATTTTGCGCTTTGAAAGGCGCCACGCGCAGGCCCCGGCGGACAAACAACCGGCACAAGGCCGACGTGAGCACGGATTTCCCGACGTGAGAGGCGGTGCCCTGAATCATCAGCGTACGCGCTGGCATACGTCCCTATTTCTCGTCAACGGCCCCATCGGTGTCACGTTCCCAGAGAAACTCGGGCTCCCCCTGGGTCTTTGCCACCCATCGTGCCCAGACAAACAACGCGTCGCTGAGCCGGTTCAAAAACTTCATGATCTCGGCATCGAGCGTTTCCTCCCTCGACAACCGCACGCAGATCCTCTCGGCCCGGCGGCAAATCGTCCTCGCTTGATGAAGCACCGCCGAAACCTTCCCGCCTCCGGGCAGAATAAATTCTTTCAACGGCGCCAAGTCCTCTTGGCATCGGTCGATCATACGTTCCAGCCGTGCGGCGTCCTGGGCTTTGATCGTCGGCATGTTCTTGAACGTCTGACCCGGCGCGGTTGCCAGGAGGCTGCCCACGTCGAAGAGTTTGTTTTGGACCCATCGAAGGTCCTCCTCCAGTTGTTTGGTGGACTGGGGCGCATGACGGCCTTCCCCGTTCATCGCCCGTGCTAATCCGACGGAGGCGTTGAGCTCGTCGACGGTGCCATACGCCTCGACGCGGAGGCTGTCCTTCGAGACTTCTTGCCCGCCGGCCAACCGTGTCTGCCCGCCGTCACCCGTTCTGGTATACACCTTGGTAATACGCACGGTTCCCCCTTACTGCGGCTTTGCCACAGATGACGACGGCCCAAGTTTGCCCTCGGCAACCTGTTGGAGACAGCGTGGGCAGAGGCAGTCGTGGAATGACTGTTCGATCCAGATCATCTGCTGCTCGGTGATGCTGATCTGCGTGCACCAGCAGCCGTACTGACCGCATTCAAACGCCTGGTGGCAGGCGTCGCACACTTTCGTGACAGGACCTTTCATCGACTTCCGACCCTCGTTTGTGCTGCAGCCACGAATGACTTGGCAAGGGTGGGCACGTTCCCGAAATGCAGATGGCTGTAGCAGGCCAGCGTATTCCGATAACTCAAACCATCGCTTCCCGTATAGTTTCCTTCAGCGTCCGTCAGCACACCGGCATAATGCAGCGGGCCGTTGGACTTCAATGTCGAATAATGGAACTCATGGCCTCGTACTCTGGTCCCGTTTGCGCCGAGCAGGCAGGCGTGTGTTAGCCGCAGTTCCCGATACCCGAGATTCATGGTGGCCCGAGACATCACCGCTTCGGCGGGAAACAGTCCGACCATGTCGTGCCTCTGCCCTTCGAAGTCTCGTATTGACTGCGTTAAATACATCATGCCGCCGCATTCGGCATACACGGGTCCTCCGGCCTCTGCAAACGACCGCACCGCCTGCCGCATGGCGGTGTTCTCCGCCAATTTCCTTCCGTACAGCTCGGGATATCCGCCTCCAAGATAGAGCATGTCGACAGGGGGCAACACGTGATCGTTCACCGGCGAGAACTCGACCAACTCGACGCCTTCGGCTTTCAACAGATCCAGATTGTCCTGGTAGTAAAAACAGAACGCTCGATCGTACGCAAGGCCGACACGGACTGTTCCTTCTCTCTTAAGCGCAGAAGACGGCACTCGTTCCACCGATGGAAGCGAGGGCGCCGACTTGGCCAAGGCCTCGATGCGATCCAGATCGACTGTTTCCATGACGGCCTCCGCCAATCGTTCATACAGTGCGCTCGATTGCTGTTCCATCGCCGTCACAAGACCGAGATGCCGGTCCGCCATCGTCAGCGTGGGGTCCGATTTCAAATATCCCACCACATCGATGCCTGTTTCAGCCTCGACCGCCTCCTTCAATAGTCGGTAGTGCCCCTCAGAGCCCACGCGGTTGAACAGCACGCCGGCGACATGCAGGGCGCAGTCAAACTTGGCATAGCCCGTCACGATGGCCGCCACCGATCGCGCCATGGCTCCGGCATCAATCACCAACAGGACGGGGGCTGCCAATTGCTTGGCCAGTTCCGCCGTGCTTCCCCCTTCATGCACCGGCGAACTCCCGTCAAACAGTCCCATCATCCCTTCGATAATGCTGACGTCCGCACCGCCAGATGCCCGCGCCAAGACATTGCGGTTCTCGGCTTCGCCAAGCATCCAGCCATCGAGATTCCGAGAGGGACGGCCGGTCACCAGGCTATGGTGGCCGGGATCAATAAAGTCCGGCCCCGCCTTGTAGGGCTGCACCGATCGTCCGCGCCTTTTGAACGCCGCCAATACGGCGAGGGTCACCGTCGTCTTTCCGACGCCGCTATGAGTCCCGGCGATGACCAATCGAGGATACAAATTCATTGGATGTCAGAGAGGGACGTCAAAATTGACTCTCACGCCTCCGTACACGGATCTGATTGGCACGCCAAAAAACAGTACTTCTTCGTATTTCTCGTTGAAGATATTATCGGCACGCAAATATGCCTGCACCTGTCTGTTGACATCGTAGGTCGCCGACAGATTCCACACCAAGAACGACGGGATCGATTGACTGTTCCCGACGTTGTTATAACGTTGCCCCACATATCTGCCCTCCAAGTTCGCCCGCAGGGCCTCGACGGGTTGGTAGCTCAGCACCGTCGACCATTGGTTGAGCGGCCACTTGGGAAGACGAGTATTCTGGGTCGGCCCGGGGGTCAAATCGTTCGTGCTCGTATATGTGTATTGCACCATCAAATCAAGACTCTTGATCCAGGGCTCGTCGCGCACGAGCCTGACCTTTGCGTTGGCTTCTACCCCCTGCGCGCGTGCGAGCCCGGCGTTGACGGCGCAGAAGTTTGTTCCTCCAAACGAGTCAATTCCGCAGATCACCGGATCGGGCACTGAAAGGATGAGATTCCGATACCTCGTCCAAAAGTAGCCGACACTAACGCTACCTCGATCCTTCGGCAGGGCTTGATCAATCCCGACGTCCCATCCTTGACTCTTTTCCGGCTGCAAGTTGGGGTTACCAAAGCCGGGAAAGAATAGTTGATTGATCGTCGGAGCGCGGAATCCGGTCCCGTAGCTACCGCGAAGTTTGGTGCCGCTTTCCTTGTGTAAGTAGCCGCCCGTCAGGCGATACGTCGTTGCGCTGCCAAAGACATTGTACTCGTCTTGCCGAATACCCGCCGTGCTGAACAGACGATCCCAAAGATTGAGATGCGCGTCGGCAAACCCCGCATTACTGCTGACGATCTTGTTTGGAATCGTCGTTACGGCATTAAGCACATCAAAATTGTTACCTTGTTGCTCACGGAATTGGTAGCCGGCTGTGACTCCCAGCTCTTTCATAATTTGAAAATTGTTCTGCCATTCAATTCGATTGCTGGTCGTGTCGATTTGGGAGACACTCTGAAAGGGCACGAATGTGGCTCCGGTGACCAGGTCGGTGGCGATGGTCCCATTGTTCGTAAAAAGGCTGTCGGTCGCATGGGCCATGGTCAGCTTTTGCGACCACCAGCTGGTGATCGGTTGCGTGTAGGTTCCGGCAAAAATGTATTGCGTGTCTTGCGATTTTGCACCGAGCACATCGGCTGGAGTCGATTGGAACGTGCTGGGGTCGAATCCAAAACCGTCAAAGTTGACGATCCCGTTGAGCCAACGGAAGCTGAACTCCAAGCGTCCGTCCTTGGGAAGTTCGATGCCGAGCCGTGCGGATCCCTGCCAATTGTGATATCCATCCCGCTCGGTTGCCCCGCGCCGATAATTGATGGCCGAGAAGCTACTCGTGTCCCATCGCGTTAAGGCCCCCGTGAAGTCCACGATCCCTTTCTTGCCGCTGACGCTGGCTCCCTCTCGAATCGAAGTGAAGGACCCATACTCGGCGAACGCAGAAATGTTCGGCGTGTCACGGCCCCGTTTCGTCGTGATGTTAATGACGCCGCCCATGGCATCCGCCCCCCACAGCATGCTTTGGTTCCCGCGCAAGATTTCAATCCGCTCAATGTTGTCGGTGGTCAAGTTCGCAAAATCGTAGGTGCCGATCGTCGCGCTGTTCACGATCGCGCCATCGATCAAGACCAGGGTCTGTTCCGGCGTTCCCCCACGCATTCGGACGTCCACCGCCGTACCCGGGCCGCCGCTTTGAAAGACCGCGAGACCTTGCGCCCAGCGGAGCGCATCGGCAACAGTTTTCAGTCTTCGCTCCTGCATCTGGTCGCCCGTAATGACTTCTACGGCACTGGTGACATGGCTCACCGGCTTTTCTGTCTTCGTCGCACTGACGATCACGTCAGGGGTTTCGAGTATCTCCGGTTCATTCACCGCCGCGCTATCCTTGGCAAGGATAGGAGGACCCGTCGTTTGATCAGCTGCTCTAGTCTCTTCGGCAGAAGCTGCAGGGAGGGGCGCAGAGAGTCCCCCCCACAACACCAACGCACACAGGACGAATGAACGGAACCACGACGACATGACAACCTCCCTTTGACTCGAAGGGTTGAGTGGATTCCGTCAGTCGGGTCTCCTGACTCGCGGCTCATGGTTCCCCTGCGCCTTCCCGTGGCTCAAACCACAGTGGCAATCAGGCAGGGTCACTCCCCGCTTACAGTGGCGGCACCGTGATGGCTTTTCACCATCTTCCCCGGCGCTGACGGCTTGTCGCTATATAGACCCTCGCAACAATGCACGCACCTGAGCTTCTGCACGGGAAGAAGGGTGCGTCCTCTTACCCGCAGCCTTGCATTACCCTTTGAAGTAGTCCGTTCGGTATGCCGACGACACCGGCGTCATGTTGCGAAAATTCCAGTCAAATATGAGCACTGCGGAACGGACCGATGTATGAGAGAGCAACCGTTCGCCGTTTCTGACGACCAGACTCGGCGCCTTCCAAAAATCGAGTGTCTGCTCGGCGCCGGTCCGATTGCAGACAATCAACGGCAGGCCAGTTTCACGAGTACGTTCCTCCCACTCGCCATTCGGCCCATGCATTCCTGGCCCCCAGGACGCCGGTGACACAAGGATGTCTGCCCCCCGTGCCTTTAACGTGTCGGTGATGTTCCGCGTATACATGTCGCTACAAATCGGCAGACCGACCTTCACGCCGTCGCATGTGATCGGCGCCACATGGTCTCCGGGACTTGACCAGGCCCGTGAATCGCTCGCGACATTGATTTTTCGATGCTTGCCAATCACTTGACCGCGCGGGTTGATGACAAATACCGAGTTGTAGAACCGTTTCCCATCCCGCTCGGGACAGGAAATGAACACGGTCGTGCCGACGCTCTTCACCAGACGGCAGAACCGCTGCATCCATGTGTCCGGTTGCGGCTCGATCCAGTCGGTGCCCACGAGCGGCACGAATTGAAGTCCGCACACGGCCAACTCAGGAGACACAATCCAATGGGCGCCGACACTCGCGGCATGCTTGACTGCCTCTTCAATGACATATCGGTTTTGCGTGATGGCGCCCGGTACGGTGGCAAGATGAAGGAGCGCGATTCTGGCTGTGTCCATTCCGGTCCTTCGTTACCGGCCAGGCAGCGTCACTCGAGGCAATCCTGAAAGCGGATGCCGGTCGACCAGCACCTGACATCGATACACCGCCTCGAGGGTCTCAGGCTGAATGACGTCGGCTGGAGGCCCCAACTTGACAATCCTCCCTCGGTCCAAGAGCATGAGTCGATCGCAGAACTGGCTCGCCAAATTCAGGTCGTGTGACACGACAAGGATGGTCAGCCCTCGCTCGGTCTTGAGACGATGCAAGACGGCGCAAATTTCGACTTGATGTTGAAGGTCGAGGAAGGCGGTCGGCTCATCGAGTAAGAGGACGCGTGGTTCCTGCGCGAGCGCGCGAGCAATGACGACGCGCTGTCGTTCTCCTCCGGAAAGCTCCATGACGGAACGCCCGGCGAGATGCAGGACATCCATCGTACTCATGGCCTGTTGAGCCACACCGCGATCGTCCGGACTATCCCAACCGAATCCCCAATCCCAAAATCTTCGGTGATGATGAGGGAACCGTCCCATCAAGACGGCCTCGGCCACCGTAAACGGAAACATCTGATGAGTGTCCTGCGGGACGTAGGCCACACTTCGTGCGACATCCTCCTGCCTGAGCTCGGAAACTGATTGTCCGAAAAGGCCGATGGATCCTCGTTGCGCCGGGACAATCTTCGCAAGCAACTTGAGCAACGTCGTCTTCCCCGAGCCGTTCGGGCCGACAATCCCGAACATCTCCCCTGCATGAACAGAAAAACTGACGTCGCTCAGAACGGCCTGCAGCCCCCCGTATTGAAAACAAACGTTGCGAACATCATAGGTGCGCATAGGGTCGACTGGACCATTCGGGTACCGATCAGCGGTGAGCATGTCGGAAGTCGGACCGGTCACGACATGCGATCCTTACGCCAGACCAAGAGGTAAATGAAGAACGGCCCGCCTGCTAATGCGGTCAAAATCCCGACCGGCACTTCCGACGGAGAAAGAAGGGTCCGTGCCAGGGTGTCCGCCACCATCAGGAATGTACCGCCGACCACTGCCGAAGCAGGCAGCAATAGCCGATGATCCGCTCCGAGTAAGAGACGAATCGCATGCGGCACGACCATCCCGATGAAACCGATCATCCCGCTCACCGAGACGACCGCGCCCGTGATCAGTGCGGACAACAGGAAAATGTACCGCGTCGTCCGCGCGGTATCGATGCCGAGCGAACGGGCCGGTTCTTCGCCGAACGCCATAATATTCAACACGGTCATTTGTCGTAACAAAACAACAAGACCGATGATCAGATACAGGGAGAACACCACAAGCGTCGGAGTGGCCGGAGCCGTGAGCGATCCCATCAACCACACCATCATGCCGAAGGAGCGGTTTGGATCCATGATGGAAGTCACAAACATGATCAGGGCGGAAAATATGGCGTTAAGGATCACACCGGCCAACAGAACGCTGTAGATCGGCAGCCGGTCATACGTAGCGGCCATCCGGTAGACGAGGAGGAGCGACAACAGGCCGCCTCCGAGCCCACACAGCGGCAAGGCCGATACGGCCAAGACTGAGGTACCCACGCCAAACAGCACGGCGGTCGCCACACCGAGTGCGGCCCCGCTGGACACACCCAGCACGTACGGATCCGCCAGGGGATTTCTGAGCAATGCCTGCAAGGCGACCCCGACCGATGCGAGGCAGCCACCCACGAGAAATCCTAAAAACACTCTGGGCAAACGGAGCTGCAAGAGGATCGTCGATGTCGTCTCGGAGCCGACGGAAGTCTCCCCGACGAGAACCGCCTGAACCACCAGACGAAGCATCTCACCCACTCCGATGTATTGGGCTCCAAATTGAAGACACCAGAATGCCGCGAGCATGGCTGATCCAGAAAGGATCAGCATAATCATGATCCAACGGCGAGGAGTCAGTGTCGCCTGGTCAAAGAATCGGGTATCAACGGTAGGACCGACAGGTTGCACATCCGGCGCCGAAGCCATGACGCCGACGGATCGCGGAGAGGAAGGATGATCGGTGGAAGACATCATGAGTCAAGGGGCGATGCCGGAAAATTCCGGATGAATTGCGCGAGCCAGATGCTCCAATCCTTCGATGACACGAGGTCCTGGTCGATTCAGGGCATCGGAAGAGACGTCGCGGAGTTGTTGCGTACGGACCGCTGACAGGGTGCTCCAACGATTCCATTCTTGCTGTTCACTTTTGGGAATACTTTCCGTCGATCCAACAGGGAAAATGAGGACTTGCGGATCTGCCTTCAAGACCGATTCGAGATTCAGTCTCGGATACGGGGAAGACGTCCCTGCGGCAATATTGATCCCGCCAGCCAACTCGATCATCTGGTGGATGTAGCTTCCCGGACCGACGGTGATCAGCGGATGGCTGTTGAGTACATAGAGCACTCGCTTTTTTTCCAACGTCTCGACCCGCTTCGACACGTCAGCGATCCGCGCGCGCATGACGCCGGTCACGCGGTCGGCCGCCGGCGTTCGGTTGAATATCTTGCCCAGACTTTGAATCTGGATGAGGATATCCTCCAGCGTCCGCGCCTCGACCGTAAACACGGGGATTTTCAATTCGTCCAACTTCGCCAGCATATCCGCCCTGACAAACTCCTGCGGAGCCACGATCAATTCAGGCCGAAGAGCAATCAATGACTCAAGGCTGGGCCGAGTGTAGCCGAGCTTCGGTTTCTTGAGCGCGGCCGCAGGAAAGTTGCAAAATTCCGTCACTCCCACAATCTCGTCGTCGAGTCCCAACGCAAACAACATCTCGGTAATGCTGGGAGCAAGCGAAATGACGCGTACCGGCGCTTTGGCGATGTACAGCTTCCGTCCCGCGTCATCGACGAAGGTCCGAGTGGCGATGTTGGCCATGAACGGCATGCCGGTAAGGATGCCCTGTTGCCGCCTCTTCATTGCTGACTCGTCAGGCTCATGGCCAAGTGCGATCCCATTACAAACAATCACCGCTCCCAGGCAGCAGATCATGGAGGGCGAGCAGCGGACATTTTGTTTCAGCAAGCTGGCCGAACGCTCAAAAACGGTCCTATGCAAGGCCGCAGCAAGCGAATGGTCGAGGCGTACTTTACTTTGTACGCCGCAGACCTTGAGCCCTGCGAGAACGAAGCAGAGGACGTTTTTCAGCGTTCGGAAAATAAAAAATCCCCAAGGCCTAAGAAAGACCCTGAGGATTGCACCCGCTTCTTCATCCTCACCTGCTCCCCAGCCCTCGAGGAAGCAATGGTTTAATTCTACGGGCAGGTCTTCTGGCTCATGGTTCGTCCTACTCCCCGTGCCTTCCCATCCATCGAATGGACAGTGGCCTTGGCGGGTTTCGTCCCCATTGACAGCGGCGGGACCGCGAGGGATTCACACCCTCTTCCCTTACCCGAAAATCCTGATGTGAGCGGCACTGTAGGAGACCGTGTCAATTTTTGTCAAGTTCATTAATGTCCGTGAGCGGAGGAGCCACTGTTCAAGACCTTACCGACGCCAGAAGTAACTCATCGATAGTGTTCGTTTTTTTAACATGTCGAACGGCACGCCCTTTGCTGATTCCACGTAAGGGATCGCGGCCAAGCGATCGCCTTTTAGGGGCGAAAGGCGCGCTACAGGCCCTTCGGATTCTACGTATGATCACATGAAACATCTCGCCATCACACTCCTCATTGTCTGGGCGGCCATCCATTTCGGAGGACAGTTCTTCTCCGTCGACGACCGGCCGACGGAAGCCGCGTTGGGCCGATTGGCGGAAGCGCCTCCCCGAACGGTCTATAATCCCTACTATAACGGGTACTTTTATTTGTTCGGATTAACCGCGGCAGAATCGTTGGATCCCGCAAAAACAGGTTATGAAATATGGGTGGAGGACACAGAAGAGGGACGGCGCGTCGAAGTCGGCGAACGAAGAGCCACGCGGGCCGACCTGGTCGTGACGTTGCCTGAAACGACCGGTCCCGCCTGGGAAGCCGACGACCCGACCACGGAGTTTCAGAAAAGGGAGGCGCCTTTCCAGGCAGCCGCGCAGCAATACCGGTCGCTGCTCTCTCGATACGAGCGCTGGACCGGCATGCCGTTTGATGACTGGGGCTTCGGACGCCGCGCCACGCCGCTCGGACCGGATATCTTGGCCGTGCACCGCCTCTATGTCGCAGAAGGATTTTCCGGCAGCGCACGGGAAGGTGTGAAGCGGCTTCATAAAGACCTTTTCTTGTGGCGCGTCATCCTCCGGGAAGCGAAAACCATCGGCACGAAAGTGCTCGCTCAGATCGTTGTGACTGATAACCTTCAATTGCTGTCGCGGATCTTGGCAAAACCGACAGTCGACAAAGCGATCCTCGCAATGGGATTTCAGCTCACACTCCCTTTGTCAGCGCAGGAATATTCGCTGCGGTGGCCGATTAAACATCAGGTGGCGCTCGCCATGAAAGACGGAGCGGCAGGCGCCGCCAGCGAACGCGACCAAGAGCGCCGTCGTCTGCATGAAGACTGGCTGGTTCGGGCCGGGCGTCTGCCGGACAATGCGTTCGGCGCGGTCGTGCATCCTCCAGCCAGATCGGCGGCGGCCGGTTTCAGATGGAAGCAAGCGGCCAGTATTTATGCCGCGTATTACGACGCCGTCATCACCGCCTCCGAAAGCGGCGTCAGGCGGTTGCCAGGTATCCATGATGTGGCCGGAACGGTCCACCGCGGAATCCTCGAAACGGTGCTGCACTCACGGCCAATCGAGCCGGACTGGGAAAGCTTTTATGTGGAATTAACCGAGACCGACGCGCGGCTCCGTTTAGCCTCTCTGCAACTTCAGCTTAGGCAGCCCAGTCCGCAAACTGCGGTGCCGACCAGATTGGCGGAAGTTGGCTCGCAGTACTTTGATCCATTCACCGGGTTACCGATGTTGTGGAGTCCGACCCAACAAAAGCTGTACAGCGTCGGGAAAGACCGATTGGATGACGGCGGGGATCCGACGTTCGACGTCAGTGTGGCTGCCAGGACAGGATTGAACCAGGCGGCACAGACGCAGGCCAAAGTCTCTGTTCCACGTTCAGCGCGCCGGTAGCTCCCTTCTCGACTCTTGTCACACCGGAAGAGCCTATGGTAGAGTCACGCCCGCGTCATCAATCCTTGCAGTGGAGGAGTACGCCGTGGCATTCGTATGTGACATCTGCTCGAAAAAACATCAGTCAGGCCATAACGTCAGTCACGCCAACAATAAGACGAAGCGCACCTTCAATCCCAACCTCCAACGGGTGCGTGCCGTGGTGGATGGATCGACCAAGCGCATCCGCGTCTGCACCCGTTGTCTTCGCAGCGGGAAAGTTAAAAAGGCGCTCTGACCCTTCATTTTACGGCGCCGACCACAACACTCGTCCTGACCGATCCGTAAGCTTGACGGCGAGTGGGCCGTCCGGCGACAACGCTAACGTTCGATTGCCGTCCCGGCTGGTCAGCACCAACCCCACCTCCCCGTTGAGATCTAGCCCCAATCCCGCCCGAGCTTTTCCCGATTGATCTAAGAGGAGGAACTCTTCGGCATTCACTCCGTTCGCCTTTTGGGCATGCACGAGGCCGGAGACGAACATCCGTTCGCCCAACATTCCCCCGATTACGCTTCCGACAAACATCGTTGCCAGTACGAGAAGCCATGAGAGCTTCCTCATAACGCATCCTTTCTTAGTGGGACCCGCATCCGTTGAAAACCTTCATGATTCAGATGCAAGATAAGTGATACACGAAGGGGGAATGTCGACGGCGATGATGAAGAGAGGCTTCGCGAGATGAGCCACCGGTACACGGCACAACTAAGCACGTGAAATGTCTGTCGTGGGTTTAAAAGGCGGTTTGGAGCGGCGACGGGATTTGAACCCACGACAACTCGCTTGAGAAGCGGGTTTGATCCCCATACTCCATGCTACGCCAGGTCACAACATACTGAAATGGCACCATTTCGTCAATCAACCTAGAGACCTCAGGACACAATAGACCACGCCAAATTACAGAGGCAACCGGGACAATAACTGGAAACGGTTGACCACGCCCCAGTTCTTACCGGAGCGTGCCAAATGTAGCCTTCGGTTAGTTGTCTAGAGGTTCTGCTATCTGCTCATTGGAACATACCCGTTCGTCCTTCTTTCTGGCTGCAATTCGGGTTCTTGATCTGGGATCCAATGACGCGATCGGCGTGCTTGCCGAAGTACTGCACCTGCGGCAGTCTCGCCTCACCTCACCTAAATGCTACGTGGTTTCTTCCAGCACTTTTGCATAATTGAGCAACTACCTGACTCGCGATACATTCGCTTAGTGAACCGCGGTAGCAAAAAGCTCAACAAGGAGGTCGCCATGAAGCTCGCATCTGGTATCAGTCTCTTCGTCATTTTTATGGGCCTTTCATTCCCAGTCACATCTGACGCGTTCTCACGGCGCAGCCAGAACTCCGAGGTCGGGCCGCAGTCAGCACCGCTGAATACCAGTCACTATGGAGACAGGCACGATGTGTCTCCTCAAGCCGTTCCTGAACCACCTGTCTTGTTCCTGATGAGCATCGGCGTTGGTCTGCTGGGTATAGGTGCAATGTTTAAGCACTTTCGGCCGTCTGCGTAGCTTGTCGGAAAAGGCGATTCCACGACGGCGAGCATCGTCACTTGTTGGAGATGCTCTGTGATCCTGTCAGTACGAAGTGTTCCTTGATCCGCGATGAGAGGCTTGCAGGGTACCTGGGAGAGAGGATGGCAGAGAAGCCTGTGGAACTGCCTGAAAGGGTTGGAGCGGGCGATGGGATTTGAACCACACTCCGTCGCCGACTCGAATAGGATTCTCGTCCGCTCCCACTGAGGGGGCCAGCCCCCTCGTGCGCTCCCCACGAAAGGGGCGCACCCCTTTCGGAATCCCCTGTCGTGCGTTCAAACGACGGTTTGGAGCGGGCGATGGGATTTGAACCCACGACAACTAGCTTGGGAAGCTAGGACTCTACCACTGAGCTACGCCCGCTCTTCTCTACCGCCCGCGGAAATCCTACGATGGCCCTCGGGCCAAGTCAAGGAAGCTCTTCGCCTGGCAAAAATTCAACAAGAGCAAACTTCTTTCTGCCGATCTTTAATTGGCGCTGCTGCTTGGCTTTGAAACGAATAACCGTGTTGGGGTCCGATTCTTTTCGACCGTCCACCTCAAGCCCTCCTTGGATAATCAGCCTCCTCGCCTCGCTCTTGCTGCTCACCAGGTTGGTCTTCATCACCAAGTCCGGAAGTTTGATCTCTCCTTCGGTGTCCTGGCCGCACGCCATAAGATCGCTCGCCTGAAGCGTCACAACGGCGTCCGGCGCGTCAGGAAATTCGCGCTCTTGAAATTTTTGTTGAAACGCCGACAACGCGTTCTTGGCCGCCTCTTCTCCGTGATAGCGCTGCACCAACATGCCCGCCAGCCGCTGCTTGGCTTCCATAGGATGCGCGGCCTTGACCCGAGGGAGATCTTCGGTGGTGAGGAGTTCATAGTATCGGAGCATGAGTTCGTCGCTGATCGACATGATCTTCCCGAACATATCTGCCGGCGCATCTTCGAGCGCGACGTAGTTGCCAATGCTTTTGCTCATTTTCTTCACCCCGTCGGTGCCCTCGAGCAACGGCATCGTAATCACCACCTGCGGTTCTTGTCCGTAATCTCTTTGCAGCTCCCGTCCCACCAGGAGGTTGAACTTTTGATCGGTCCCGCCCAACTCGACATCGGACTTTAACGCCACCGAATCGTAGCCCTGCACGAGCGGATACAGAAATTCATGGATGCTGATCGGCTTTTGCTCCTCGAAACGCTTGTGAAAATCATCCCGCTCCATCATGCGCGCAACCCGATAGTGCGCCGCCAGTTCGATGAGACCGCCAGCCGTCATCGCCCCCATCCATCGGCTGTTGAACTCGATCAAGGTTTTGTCGGGGTCGAGAATCTTGAAGATTTGCCTCTGATAGGTCTTGGCGTTGTCGTGCACCTGCGCGTTTGTCAGGACCTTTCTCGTCTCGGAGACGCCCGTGGGATCGCCGATCATGCCGGTGAAATCGCCGATCAAAAAAATGACCTGATGCCCGAGATCCTGAAAATGTTTCAGCTTGTGGATCAGGACCGTATGGCCCAAATGCAGATCCGGCGCCGTCGGGTCAAAGCCGGCTTTGATGCGCAACGGCCGCTGTTCCTTGAGCGAACGCGTGAGTTTGGACTCGAGTTCCGTCCGTTGAATCACCTCGACGGCCCCGCGAAGAATCAAGTCCAGCTGACGCGAAAGTTCGCTCATGCGGTTTTCCTCGACGGCTTGGATACAGCGGGCCGTAGGACCGCCACGTAGGGGCGAATCTGTTCAAGCTTCTTTTTCCCGATGCCTTTCACATGGCGTAGTTGGTCGACGTCATCGAACGCACCCTGCGCCGCCCGAAAGTCGACGATGCGTCCGGCCAACACCGGACCGATGCCAGGCAGTCCCTCGAGATCCTGTTTCGTTGCCCGATTCAGATCGAGTGTGCTCTCCCGACCAGGGATGGCCTTTTCGCCGCCTCCCTGCAGAGCCCTGGTGAGCTTGTGTTGCGGCGGGAGCAGGACATCAGGAGCATGAGGGACGGACGCTTGGAGCTCAGCCTCCCGCAGCGGCTGGGAAGTGCCGGATTCTGGCACAGACCATCCGATCCAACACACGGCCGCCAAGGTGAACGCTACCATACCCAATCTGATGCCCAAGGTCGCAAGCATCAGCCGACCCGTTTCGTCAATTGATGAATGGATCGAGCATGCGCGTCGACGACGGTTACGCAGACGCCCCCTTCGGCCGGTCGGATGGCAGCGAGGTATCCGCCCGAGCCTGCACGAAGAACGTTGGTGTGAAATTGAGCCGGCATGGGAGGTTTGTCAGCGCCGGTTATAGAAACGAGGGTTGATTCCGGGGGCCGGTCCTGACCGCTGACTCAGCCTTTCTTTTCGTTGGCAAGAAACGCGTCGTACTGCGCGGCCGTCATCAACTTGTCGACTTCGCCGGCATTGGACAGATCAATGACCACCATCCAGCCCTTGCCGTAAGGATCGCTGTTGACGAGCTCCGGATGTTCCTTCAATTCGGCGTTCACATTGACGATAGTGCCGCTCAGGGGGGTGTACAGCGTCGAGGTCGTTTTCGTCGATTCGATTTCGCCGATCTGTTGCCCTGCCTTCACGGAAGCCCCGACCTTCGGCAGGTCGATAAAGACGATATCGCCCAGCGCATCTTGTGCGAAGTGGCTGATGCCCACGGTCGCTTGGGTCCCTTTCAACCGCGCCCACTCATGCTCTTGGTGAAACCGCAGATCAGGTGGAATCATCCCGTGGTCCTCGTCACCGCCCGTCGTAGATCTCCATGCCCGGAAAGAAGAATCCGATCTCAAATTGGGCCGTTTCGGGGGAATCCGATCCATGCACGGCGTTGAACTCGATGTTGGTGCCGTGGGCGGCGCGTATTGTGCCCTTTTCCGCCTTGGCAGGATCAGTGGCTCCCATGAGCTCACGGTTTTTTTTGATGGCGTTGTCACCATGGAGCACGAGAATGACCGACGGCCCCGACGACATGAAGGTGCACAGGCTGTCGAAGAAAGGCCTCGCCTTATGGACCGCATAGAATCCCTGCGCCACCGGCTTCGCCATATGCAGGAGTCTCATGGCCACCGGCTTCAACCCCGCCTTTTCGTACCGGCTCACGATGTCTCCAATGGCGTGTTTTTTGACGGCATCGGGCTTGATGATGGCGAGCGTTCGTTCACTCATTGCGTGAACTCATCCTCACAGTCACGGCGAATTCGGCGCATTATAGGGACCGGCGGGTGGACTTTCAAGGGACGATCGTCGAGGACGCAAATCGTTGAGCGAGTTCTCGAGGCTCGAACACACCGCGCTCGGTAATGATTCCCGATACCAGCTCTGCGGGCGTCACGTCAAATGCGGGATTGTAGACATGGACGCCGCTGGGCGCAATGGGATCGCCGCCGTGCACCATCGTGACTTCTGTGGCCTGTCGCTGTTCGATTGGAATATCCGCTCCAGATTTCGTCCGCAAGTCGATCGTCGAATATGGAGCTGCGACATAGAACGGGATGCCGTGGGCCTTCGCGAGCACGGCCACCGAATATGTCCCAATCTTGTTGGCCACGTCCCCGTTCGCGGCAATGCGATCGGCGCCGACGATGCAGAGATCGATTTTGCCCTGCTGCATCAAGGTCCCTGCCATGTTGTCCGTGATCAGAGTCACAGGAATCTTGTCCTGCATGAGTTCCCACGCCGTCAGCCGGGCCCCCTGGAGGACGGGTCGGGTCTCGTCGGCAATCACCTGGATCTGCTTTCCCTGCTCCCATGCGGCGCGGATGACACCCAGCGCGGTGCCGTAGCCGGCGGTCGCCAATGCGCCGGCATTGCAGTGCGTCAGAATCGTCTGTCCTTGCTTGATCAACCCCGCGCCGTGGCGACCCATCGCTTTGCACAACGCGATGTCTTCCTCCAGGATGGCTTGAGACTCTTTCCACAACGCAACCTTGATCGCCTCGACCGACTCGGTCCGAAGGGCAGCCAGTTTCTGCTTCATCCGCTCGATGGCCCAGAATAGATTCACCGCCGTAGGTCTGGTCGCAGCCAGTCGATCGCAGATCGTCAGCAGCTCTTTTGCGAACGGCGCGTACTCCGACGCCGCACTTAATTGCGCTCCCAAGGCCACGCCCATGGCGGCAGTTACCCCGATCGCAGGCGCCCCGCGCACTTTCAGTTCGCGAATCGCCGTGGCCACGGATTCCACATCCCGGCAATCGAGAAAAGCGACCGTCCCTGGAAGGCGGCTCTGATCGAGCAAGCGGACCGCGCCTTGATGCCATTGAACCGTTGGAACCATGGACACAACTTGTAGCGGGATTTATGTCACGGGCGCAAGGGGCAGGTCACGGGCAATACGCAACCCGCAAGGCAGCGGTTATCGACTGTTGGCACGTTTGACTTGGGGAAGGAGGGTCAGCGGCTTTAGCTCCGACGTTTGCTGATCGATCTTCGCGAGTTCACGCTCCAACATGGCTCGGATAAATCCGCTGGTGGTATAGCCTTGTTGCTTGAGTCCGTCCAGCCGGACTTTCAAATCCATCGGCAGTTGGATCACGATACGCACGAGCTTGGCCATGGCAGACTCCTCGGACAGGGCTGGTCCGGCGGCTTTGGTTGCACACGCTATGCCTTGCTCGCATGGGATTTGGCGATGAATAGAATTGAGGACTTAGCCAAGACCGATGCCGCCTCCCTCCGCCATTTGCCTATTTTCGTCTGCATTTGCGCTCAATTGTACAACCGGCGTCAGTGCATTAGTCGGTCCACCGAGCGATCAACCGTTTCCAGTTCGAACGCTCGCACGACCACAGACAGCTGGTAAAGGGCACGCGCTGTGGCTGCTGTTGCCGCGTCTCTTGGATCTGTAGTTCGGGCGATAACCACGTGCCAGTCACCCAGACGCCGCCGTCGCGGTCTGTGCGATATAGAGCAGTCCCTCGATCAGCATACGCCTGCAGGACTGCCGGCGCCGGATGCCCGTACGGATTGTGCCGTCCAACCGAGATGACCGCATATCGTGGCTTGACCCGCTCGAGCCATTCTCGATCAAGCGAGCCAGCCGCGCCATGATGGGGAACCTTGAGGAGCTCAACCGGAGACGGCGACGCGTCTCGGCTCATCCGCGTCAATGCTTCCGCTTCGATGTCGGCCGTAAAGAGCATGTTATGCGAACCACAGGTCAGCGCCGTGACGATCGAGCGGTTGTTCAGCACATGACCCCCGCGCTGGCCACCCGGCCTCTGGTCATGCTCCATGACCTGCGGTGGGTTCAAGACGGCGAGCCGGCAGGGACCAACCGTGACGACATCCTGGCGGTGACGGGCGATGTGCTCATGCAACTCGCGCTCGGCGAGTACGTTTGCTAAGCGTTGATAAAACGGCTCTTCCCGGGCATCGCCGGTTCCCCAGAAATGCCGCACGGTAAAGTGACGCACGATATAAGCCAGTCCGCCGACATGGTCGAGTTGCGGATGGGTGGCAATCACATAATCGATCGTGCGGATGCCCCTGTTCCAAAGGAATGGGGCCACCACGCCGCGGCCCATGTCGAAGCGCTCATAGCTGCCGCCGCCATCGATGAGAATGACGGCACCGCCAGGCAATTCGAGGACCGCGCTGTCGCCCTGGGAGACGTCTAAAAACGTGATGCGAAATTGATCGGCGTCGAGCGAGAGTCTTGGCGACCACAACCACCACCCGAGAAGCAGCACAAGGCCCGCCCCTATCAAGATGGTGCCTCGTCGATGAGACATCCTCCACATGACGCCCAGGCATCCATAGAAGATGAGGACTGTTGGAAGCGACGGCGACGCCAGATGCCATTCGCCGCCAGGAATGTTTGATATGCTGCGTAGGACAGAGACAAAACCGTCCATCGACCATTGGATCACGGCTGCAAGCGGCAAGCCATTCCCCGGCGAACCTCCGTTCCCGAGCGCCGCAAGCAATCCCATCGGCACGAGAAGACCGCCCATCACCGGTACAGCGGCCAAGTTTGTCACAAGCCCCAGCCACGACACCTGATTGAAGTAAAAAGCCACCAGCGGCACCGTCATCAGAGTGACGACGGCGCTCATGGCAAGCGCCTCCACCACCCACCGCCTGGCCCGCAAAAAGCGAGCCGGCGGCATCGGCGCTTCATCATCGATAGCGGCCGCCTGAGACAGACGCCAGGCGACGGCACAGACAGAGAGAAACGAGAGTTGAAACGAGATGTCGTAAATCGCCCGGGGATCGTCCAAGACAATCGCCAAGGCGGCGGCAGCGAGCGCATGAAACATTCGTTGTTCGCAGCCGAGCCACTTCGCCGCGAGCGCCACCATGACCATCACGAGCGACCTCACGGTCGCCACCTCCGCCCCCGCCAGACAGGCATAGGCGGTGGCGGGTACGACGGTGAGCGCGGCGGCGAGCCTCGTGGGGGTGATGCGGCGGGAAAGGTGCAGCAGCCATAAGGACGGAAGCCACTTCAACATGTGCTTGATCGTCAGAAAGGCCAGCATGGCCACCAGCCCCAGATGACTGCCTGAAATGGAGAGAAGATGCACCGTGCCGGTGATCATGAACTGATCCCGCACATCCGAATCAAGATATCCGCGTTCTCCGATCACTACGCCGAGAAAAAGGCCCAGCGCAGGCTGGGAGAGACTTTGAACCGCCGCGAGCCGTATGGCATCGCGCCATCGGTCGAAGCGATTCCACACCCTCCAGCGAACGCTGTCTTGGCCAGACGCCAGGAGTTCGACCGCTTCCACGCCGCTGACCGTTGCCACGGCATCAATACCCTGCCGCTCAAGATAGGCCGCATAATCGAACCCGCCTGGATTCAACGAGCCGCTGGGAGCCCGGAATCTGGCCCGAATGCCGACTCGATCGCCTTGGAGCAGACGCCGCCCGGCCTCGCGCCAGGTCAACCTGACGGTGAAGGGGCGTCGATCGCCATCACCATCACATCCGACGACGATCATCATCCGGCCGGGGGAATATTGCACGGGCGCACTCACGCGTCCGCTGCAGGATTGAAAGACATCGGCCTCGGGTTCGTGGAAGGCAGGCTTCGAGCTGCCTTCGACAACCATGAACCAGTACACAACCCCGCAAAGGAGACAGCCGAACCATAACGTGGTCGTCGTCGCGGCGATGCGCCGATAGACATCGAGGCAGGCAAGACCGAACGCGGTGATGCCCAAGAGCACGGCAATGGCCAGCGGATAATAGGGAACGAGCGAGCCTAGGGCGAGGCCCACGATGAAGGCGAGCGTCAGGAATGGCAGCATCGCTTCCGTTAGTAGGCTGCGAGAGTGGCGGTGCCGAAGAAACTTAACTGAGGTGGGCCGTGACGATTCGTGCCAACCGATCGGCCTCTTCGCGGATGAGACTCTCCTGTTCCCCTTCGATCATGATGCGCAACAAGGGCTCGGTGCCCGAATAGCGCACGAGCACTCGGCCGCTGCCGTTGAACCGGCGCTCACTGTCGGCAATCGCCTGGTGGAGATCAGGAATCGTATCGAGATTCGGTTTTGTCGACACCTTGACGTTGAGCAGCACTTGTGGCACCGCGGTCATCGCTTTCGCGAGCTCTGAGAGCGGTTGCCCGGTGCGCTTCAGGAGCGACAATACTTGTAATGCGGAAATCAATCCATCGCCCGTCGTGTTGTGGTCCAAGAAAATGAAATGCCCCGACTGCTCACCGCCGAAGTTGTAGCCGTCTCCAAGCATGCGCTCGAGCAAATAGCGGTCACCCACGGCCGTCCGAACCAGCGTAATTCCTGCACGGTTCAGCGCGAGTTCCAATCCGAAATTGCTCATGACCGTGCCCACGACAGTCTGCTTGGCCAGCAGTCCATGACGATGCAGGTCGAGCCCGAGCGCCGCCATGATATGGTCGCCATTGATCACATTGCCCTGCTCGCAGACAAACATGGCGCGGTCGGCATCGCCGTCCAACGCAATGCCCACGTCGGCGCCATACTCCTTCACAGCACGCTGAAGTAACGCCGGATGCACTGCGCCGCAGCCGGCATTGATGTTCATGCCGTCCGGCTTGTTGCCGATGACGTCGACCTTGGCGCCAAGCTCACGCAGCACGGTCGGCGCCACTTTGTACGCGGCCCCGTTGGCGCAATCGACCACAAGTTTGATGCCCTGGAAATCCAATTCCTTGGGAAGTGATCGCTTCACAAACTCGATATAGCGACCCTCCGCGTCGTCGATGCGGAACGCTTTGCCGATCGCGTCGGCGGTGGGACGGAGATGGGCGATCTCGTTCGAGACGATCAATTCTTCGATTCTCGCCTCGATTTCATCGGGGAGTTTCAGGCCGTCGTTCGAGAAAAATTTGATGCCGTTGTCCTGATAGGGATTATGGGAAGCGGAAATCATGACGCCGGCGTCCGCCCTCAAGCTTCGCGCGAGAAAGGCGATGGCCGGGGTGGGCAACGGACCGACAAGGAGCACATCGACGCCCATCGAGCAGATGCCGGACATCAGCGCGGCTTCCAACATGTAGCCGGAGACCCGCGTATCCTTGCCGATCACGATTTGATGGCGCCCTGCCCTGCGCATGAAGATGTGCGCCGCCGCCCGTCCGAGCTGCATGGCGGTTTCACTGGTCATCGGCTCCAGATTCGCCGTGCCGCGGACTCCGTCTGTTCCGAACAGCTTACGCAAGTTGTTCCCGTCCCGCCAAGATCCGCCGCGCGATAGCCGAAGCCACCGTCACCACGTCCTTCATTGGTCCCACGTCGTGAACGCGCACAATTTTAGCGCCCTGTTGCACCGCCAGGGCGACGACGCTTGCGGTTCCCCAGGCCCGATCCTCGACTGACCGACGCGTTAAGTGCCCGATGAAGCCTTTTCTCGAAGGACCAACCAAAACAGGGAATCCCAGGGATACTAAGGTATGCAGGTGTGCGAGCAGCTCGATATTCTGTGCAAGAGTCTTCCCAAATCCGAGGCCCGGGTCGAGCACGATTCTGTCTCGTGCGACGCCATGATCCATCGCCGCACGAGCCCGTTCGGCAAGAAACTGCGCGACTTCGCCGACGACGTCATGGTATTGCGGCGCCTGCTGCATGGTCTCCGGCGTGCCTTGCATATGCATCAGCACAAGACCAGCCTCCGTTTCCGCCACGAGGTCTGCCATCGACGGGTCAGCTCGCAAGCCAGTGACGTCGTTGACCATCACGGCACCCGCGTCAATGGCCGCCTTCGCCACCGCAGTTTTGGAGGTATCGACGGAAATCGGAACGGAGACCGCCTTCGCGACCGCAGTCACCACAGGGATGAGCCGACGGCGTTCTTCCTGGGCGTCAATCGGGAGCGCACCGGGCCTCGTAGACTCGGCGCCGATGTCCAATAGGTCGGCTCCTTCTTCCACCAGACGCACCGCATGGTCAACCGCCTCGTGGGCCTCATAGAAACGGCCGCCGTCAAAGAAGGAGTCCGGGGTCACGTTGACGATGCCCATCACGAGTGGGCGGTCGAGGCTGAGACGCTGTCCTCGTACGCGGAGATCCATCGCCAAGCCCTCAAATTCGGAACGCGGCTGCAACTGTATCCCTGTTGGATTGAAGATACAATCCTGTATCCCGTATGACACGGGTTCTAGCCGGCGTAACTCATTGAAATCAAGGAAAAGAGCCGAAAGCCGGCTCTTTCCGTAATACGCGTCTTATCTTGTGCAACTCCAGTGCCCTGAAGCTGCAGCGTTCTGGAGGAGGGTTAGACAGGAACAGTCTGGGAGGAATTCTGCATCAGGATTTGATCGATCTCAGGGGCATCGAGCACTTCCTTTTCGAGGAGCGCTTCGGCCAACGCCTTCAAGCTTCTCATGTGTTCGGTGAGAAGCCGTTTGGCACGTTCGTAGTTCTCGGTCACCAACCGCTTGATCTCCAGATCGATCTCGAGCGCCACTTGATCACTGAAATCCCGTTTCGTGGTCAGCTCCCGGCCGAGGAAAATCTCCTCTTCTTTCCGGCCGAACGTCAGAGGCCCGAGCTTGTCGCTCATGCCCCATTCACAGACCATTTTTCGCGCGAGGTCCGTCGCACGCTCGATGTCATTCCCGGCGCCGGTGGTGATATTTTTCAGGACGAGTTCCTCGGCCACACGCCCACCCATGAGAATGGCGAGGTTGTTGTACAAAAATTCTTTGGAATAATTGTGCCGATCGTCGGTCGGCAGCTGCATGGTGACGCCCAAGGCGCGCCCGCGCGGAATGATCGTCACCTTATGCACGGGATCCGTGCCGGGCAACAGCTTGGCTATCAAGGCATGCCCGGCCTCGTGGTACGCCGTCGTGCGCTTTTCTTCATCGCTTAAGATCATGCTCTTGCGCTCGGCGCCCATGAGGACTTTGTCTTTGGCCATCTCGAAGTCGATGACCTCCACTTCCTTTTTGTTTTGACGAGCGGCCCACAACGCGGCTTCGTTCACCAGATTTTCGAGGTCCGCCCCGGAAAAGCCGGGCGTGCCTCGGGCGATCTTTTCGAGTTCGACGTTGGCGGCAATGGGCACTTTCTTCGTGTGGACTTTGAGGATTTCCGAGCGACCCCGAAGATCCGGCCGATTGACGACGACCTGGCGGTCGAAGCGCCCGGGCCTGAGCAACGCCGGATCGAGAACGTCTGGCCGGTTGGTGGCCGCAATGAGGATGACCCCTTCGGTCGTATCGAATCCGTCCATCTCGACCAGCAACTGGTTGAGCGTCTGTTCCCGTTCATCGTGCCCGCCGCCCAAGCCGGCCCCGCGCAACCGGCCCACGGCGTCGATTTCGTCGATGAAGATGATGCAGGGCGCATGCTTCTTGCCCTGCTCGAACAGGTCGCGGACCCGCGACGCTCCGACACCGACGAACATCTCGACGAAATCCGAACCACTGATGCTGAAAAACGGCACGCCTGCTTCCCCGGCGATAGCTTTCGCCAACAACGTCTTACCCGTTCCGGGCGGTCCGACGATGAGCACGCCTTTGGGAATGCGGCCGCCCAGCTTCTGAAACTTGCGGGGATCTTTCAAGAACTCAATGATCTCGAGCACTTCTTCCTTGGCTTCATCGATGCCGGCCACATCGGAAAAGGTCACTTTCTTCCGCTCTTCGGTCAGCATGCGAGCCCTGCTCTTGCCGAAAGAGAGCGCTTTGTTGCCTCCGATCTGCATCTGGCGCATCAAGAAAAACCACAGGCCCAAAAAGAGGACAAATGGCCCCCAGGTGACGAGAAACGTGATGTACCAGGGGCTCTCATCTGGCGGCTTGGCCTCGATTTGCACGCCCTTCTCCCGCAGCACTTTGACGAAATCGGGATACTCCGCCGTGAAGGTCCGGATACGGGTCTTGTCCTTGAGAACGGCGCTGACGTGGTTGGATTTGATGATGACTTTTTCGATATCGCCCTTATCGAGCTTGGCCATGAAGTCGCTGAAAATAACTTCTTCTTCGGGCGCGTGAGTCGGCACGCTGAAGAGGTTGAACAGCAGGATCATAAACAGGCCGACGACAACCCAGAACAGCAGATTTTTTGCCCTGGAATTCATCCAGTTCTCCTTGTGGCAGGTCCCCTCAAGTCACGAGGAAATCCGCGAGCTTGAGTGATGTTACCACAGGCCTCTTCAGACTGACAACCGTCCCGCCGCTATTCTTGCTGGCCTTCTATGTCAAGGACGGCCAGATACGGAAGGTTTCGGTATTTTTGTTGATAGTCAAGTCCGTATCCGACGACGTATTTGTTGGGGATTTTAAAGCCGATGTACTCGAGCGGAACCTCGATTGTTCGCCGCTCCGGCTTGCTCAAGAGCGTGCAGACCTTGATCGATTTCGGCTTGTGTTTCGAGAGGGCCTTGATCAGATACTGCACCGTCAAGCCTGAGTCCACAATGTCCTCGACGAGGACCACCTCCTTGCCTTTGATGTCCTCTGTCAGCTCGGTGATCACTTTGACTCTTCCCGATGTCTTCGATTGGCTGCCATAACTCGCGACGATCAAGAAGTCCACCCGCATCGGAATTCTAATCGCCCGCGCCAAGTCGGCGTAAAAGGCGTAGGCGCCTTTCAAGACGCCGACGAGCACCAGGTCCTTGCCGGCATAGTCATTGGCAATCTGTTTGCCGAGTTCCTTGATACGCGCGCGCATTTCTTCTTGTGTGACAATCGGTCGTCCAAATATTCGCTCCATGCCTAGTCGGCTCCTTCACGTCCGGGATCGGAGTGCACGGTGACGACAAGACAACGCGAGGTGCCCTTGCGCGCCACAAACCGTTCATCCTCTCGACGGCCCACCACCCAGAGAATCCCTTCGGGTGCGGCCAAGATCGGGATTCGCAGGCGGTCTTCTCGGCTGACCTTCAAATCGGTGAACAAATCTTGTAGTTTTTTGCTTTTGCCACCCATGCCGCGGGGATGGATCCGGTCCCCGGCCCGCCACGGTCTGAGCACAAGCGGTGCCGACATCTGCGCCATATCGAACACGCCGCAGTCGCGCGTTCGCTGCCTCAATAATGGCTCGGCCTCCTCCCTGGTCATCTCTTGTACATGAATTTGCTCGCCTGTACCAGGCCAATAGACCGTCGAGGGCACCGACAGCGGGATGACACCGGGGTTCGAGCCGACTGACCGGCGATCGCACGCCATCTCTTTGCCGCCACGCCGCACGACCACGCGCTCGCGATCGCCACTCACGTCAGCGCCTCGAAGCGAGAGCCGCCTCCCTTTCGATCGGCCCGACACGAAACGCACCACGCTTTCGACCACGCGCAAGCTGGGAGCACGACCTTCAGGGTCGATGGATCTCAAGATGCGGCGCACGAGTCGGCGTTTGAGCGCATCGGGAAGGGCGGCCAGGGCGTCGCGCTGGAACCGCTGATCGCCGCGGGCATCCAAGGACACCAATGATCCGTACAGTTCTTCGACCACCTCTTCCAGATAGGCATCGTCCGCACGGAGCACGTCAGCCTGTCGCTCCAGCAGACGCACGATGCCGGGTGTCATATCTTCCATCATCGGCAGAAGGTCGCGCCTAACGCGGTTCCGGCGGTACAGCCGCGTGAGATTCGTGCTGTCTTGCCGGTAGGACATTCCTTCCTGCCTGAGATACTCAAGGATGTCTTCCCTCGTCGTTCTCAATAATGGTCGAACAATGATCCGTTCCCTGATAAAGGGCATCCCGGCCAGGCCGGTGAGCCCGGCCCCGCGCAAGATCCATAGCAGCATCGTTTCGGCCTGATCATTGGCGGTATGTCCCGTCACGATCCGGTCGGCCTTCAACTCATGGGCGAGCGATTTCATGGCCTCATAGCGGGCCCACCGCGCCAACATTTGGAGCGAGGACGCGCGAGGCTGTTTGGACAGCGTCGGCCTTCTCACGATCAGCGGGATATTCCGAGCCCGGCAGAACGAGGAGACGAAGGCCTCATCGCCGTCGGATTCCGTGCCGCGCAGGCCATAGTTGAAATGGACGGCGCTCAGCTTGAGCTGCCAGGAATGAGCCAGCGACGACAACAACGACACCAGCGCGATCGAATCCGGCCCTCCGGAAACCGCCACGAGCAAGTGCTGTCCTGGCTCGAAGAGCCGTCGCTCCCGGATGGTCGCAACGACCTGGTCCACGAGAGTCGGACGCCTTTTCGCTGTTCGAGTCGTCATGACGGTGTGGCGTCCTCTGCATACCGGCGAAGACTGGCTTTGGCGCGGTCGACGTCACGTGCGATTTGGGCGGCAAGGTCCTGTGCCGACGGAAACGTGTGATCTCCCCTGAGACGCTCGATAAAGGCGACCGTCATGGTTTTCCCATACAAATTGTCTCGATGGTCGAGGAGATTGACCTCGATGAGGCGCTCGCCGGCGCCGAAGGTGGGGCGGCTGCCGATGTAGACGATGGCATCGTACCGCCTTCCATCATAAGACGCATGCGCCGCGTACACGCCGTCTGGCGGGATGACGCGCTCACTGGGAATGCGAAGATTAGCGGTCGGCCAGCCGAGGGCTTGTCCCTGCTGCATGCCTGGAACCACCGTGCCCACGATGCCATAGGACCGACCGAGCAACGCGGCGGCCGCTCCCATGTCCCCGGCCTGAATGAGCTGACGGATTCTTGTCGAACTGACGACCGAGCCGTTCAAGACGACCGGGCGCACCGGATGCACGGCAAAGCCCAACGTCGCTCCCGACCGCTCCAAATCTGCAATCCGACCGGCGCGGCCCCTTCCGAACGCAAAATGCTCGCCGACAAACAGCTCTGCCACGTTTAAGCGACGGTGGAGGATGACATCGGCGAACTCCGCTGGCGTCATTGCCGCCAGCGCCGAAGTAAACTCAAGAAAGACGACTTCATCGACTCCTGCCGCCTCAAAACGCTGAACTTTCTCTTCGGGACTCGTCAGAAATCTCAACTCGACATGGGGAGCGAGCACTCTGACCGGATGCGGGTCGAACGTCACGACGACAGCGGTGCCGTTGACCTCACGGGCCCTGGTTACGACGGTTCGCAACAAGGAAAGGTGGCCACGATGATGGCCGTCGAAGTTTCCGATGGTGACCACCGGGTGCGGTCTTGACCGGACGTCGCCGAGTCCACGCGTCACCGTAAAGGTCATCGTCAGCTGAGACTGCGCGCCGCGTCTTTAGCGAAGTAGGTCAAAATGAGGTCTGCTCCCGCACGCTTGATGGCCAACAGCGATTCCAGCATGGCCCGCGACTCGTCCAGCCATCCGGCCTTTCCGGCCGCTTTGATCATGCTGTATTCACCGCTGACCTGATAGGCCGCGACCGGGAGCGTGGTGTGCGCCCGCGCGGCGGCTATGATGTCGAGGTAGGGCAGCGCTGGCTTGACCATCACGATGTCAGCGCCTTCTTCGACATCCAGCGCGATTTCGCGGAGCGCCTCACGGCGATTCGCGGCGTCCATTTGGTACGATTGGCGATCGCCGAACTGTGGAGCGGATCCGGCGGCATCGCGAAAGGGCGCATAAAAACAGGACGCAAATTTGGCCGCATAGGACATGATGGGCAGTTCGGCATACCCCGCCCCGTCCAATTCCGAGCGGATGGCGGCCACTCGTCCATCCATCATGTCGGAGGGCGCCACCATATCGGCACCGGCTTCCGCATGGGTCCTCGCCATCGCGCGCAGACAGTCCAACGTTTCGTCGTTGACGATCCGTCCGTCGCGAACGATGCCGCAATGGCCGTGACTGGTGTATTCGTCAATACAGACATCCGTAATCACAAGGAGTCCAGGCACCTGATCCTTGACGGCTTTGATGGCCCTCTGCACGATTCCTTTCGGATCATAGCCTGAGGTTCCCCGCTCGTCTTTGCGGTCCGGGATTCCGAACAGCATGATGGCAGGAATGCCCAGCCCGGCCACTTCGCCTGCTTCCTTGACCAGAAGATCGATCGACAGCCTGAACTGCCCCGGCATGGAAGCGATCTCACGCCGCTCGTCTTTTCCCTCGGTCACGAACAGTGGATAAATGAGATCGGAGACCGACAAACGGGTCTCCCGCACCAAGCGGCGAAGCGTTTCGTGCTGCCGCAGCCGCCGAAGCCGTTGGATGGGAAAGGCCATGAGCGTTATTTCCTCGGCAGGTTGGTCAGGAACACTACCAGGTCACGGACGGAAATCATCCCGACCAGCTTGCCGTCGCGGCTCACGCCCAAATGACGGACGTGCGCCTGCGCCATCAGATCGTTCGCGTCCAAGAGCGTCTTATTCTCCTCGATCGTGAGGATGGGGGCAGACATAATTTGCTCGACGGTGGTCTTGTTCGGATCACTGCCGGAGGCCACGATTCGCCGCATCATATCGGTGTCGGTCAAAATGCCGATGATGTCCTTCTGATTGGTCACGAACAAACTGCCGATGCCCCGGTCGCGCATGATCCGGGCGGCAGCCTGGGCGTTGGTGTCGCGCTCCACCGTGACGAACTTTTCTCTCGGAACCATGAACGATTTGACTGGAACCATGAAGACCTCCTCTAACGATAAAAGCGGCTGACCAGCCTAAGGAGAAACGGGGACAGTCACCCGCGCCCCTTCGCGATAAAACCGTGCAATGGCCTGCGCCAATGCCGGAACGGTATTTTCCCCCGGCATGATGGTGACCGACAATCCATGTTCTCCGGCCGTGCGTGCGGTGATGGGCCCGATGCAAGCGACGATTGTTTTCGCCGCCAGGCGACGAGCTTCGTTCCTCCCGCCCATCAACTCGATAAAATTTGCGACCGTGGAAGAACTGGTAAACGTCACCACATCAATTGCCCCTGCCAGCAATTCTTCCTTGAGACGGCTCAGATCCGCTTGCGGAAGCACCGTTGTATACACCGGAACCACATCGACCACCGCCCCCTTCATCCGTAATTGTTCGGGCAAGAACTCGCGTGCGACCTCGGCGCGGGGAATGAGAATTTTCGCTCCCTGAAGCTCATGGCGGCTCATCGCCGCTACCATTCCTTCCGCCTGGAACTCGGTCGGAACCAGATCAGCGGCCAATCCGTAGCGCGCCAACTCCTCAGCGGTGCGCGGGCCGATGGCTCCAATCATCAGGGACGAGAGCGAGCGTACGTCTTTGCGCGCTTTCTTAAGCCGTTCCATAAAAGGCGCAATCCCGTTGACGCTCGTGAAAATCAGCCAAGAATAGTCGCTCAGCCGCGCGATCGCCTGATCGAGACGTTCCCAACTCGGAGGCGGCACGAGCTTGATCGTGGGCGCCGTCATGGCTTCTGCTCCATACGCAGCCAACAGCCGCGCGAACTCGACCGCCTGTTCGCGCGGGCGCGTCACCACAATTCGCTTGCCGAACAGCGGCCGCTTTTCGAACCAATTCAACTGGTCCCGCAGCTTCACGACGTCTCCAACGACGATGACCGTCGGCGGTTCCATGGCAGCTTGGGCCGTCCTGACAACGATGTCTTGCAATGTGCCGATCACCGTTCGTTGCTCCGCCCGTGTGCCCCATCGCACGGCTGCGACCGGCGTCTCTGCCGGGCGCCCTTCTTCGAGCAACCGCGACACGATCAGCGGAAGCGTTTTCATCCCCATCATGAACACGAGCGTCCCGGACGTGGCCGCCAGTTTCGGCCAGTCGATGACCGTCGTCCCTTTGGAGGGATCTTCATGGCCGGTCACGACGGTCATGGTCGAGGCAAGCGTTCGATGCGTGACGGGAATCCCGGCATAGGCGGGAACCGCAACGGCTGCCGTTACTCCGGGCACCACTTCGAACGGCACACCGGCCGCTGCCACCGCTTCGGCTTCTTCGCCGCCACGTCCGAAGACGAACGGATCACCGCCCTTCAATCGCACCACCACCTGTCCGGCCCGCGCGCGCTCAATCAGCACCCGGTTGATCTCCGATTGCTCTTGGTACTGTCCCCGTCCGCGGCGGCCCACGTACACGCGCTCCGCATCGGCGGGCGCATAGTCGAGCAATGCTGGATTGGCGAGGTAATCGTACAGGACGATATCAGCCTGCTCAAGGCATTCCTTCCCTCTGAGCGTCAACAAGCCCGGATCACCGGGCCCCGC
>DATJGE010000020.1:0-2892 GCA_035495295.1 Nitrospira sp.
TGTCCTACTCTTCCGACGTCCGTCGGGTGCTGATGATGAACGAACACCGGGGCTCACTCAGCGTTGCGAGCACCGGCACTGGCGTGATGCGGCGGCGGGGCAACGCCGCCTAATGCGGCAATCCGCTCCATCACGAGTCGACTCACTTCCTGATAAAACGCTTTCGTCTGCGTATTTTCCCCGGAAAAAGACAGCGGTGCTCCGAACGACACGGACACAGGATGAAACCGCGGCCGCTTGGCACCGGCCGGCAAGACGTCAAACGTGCCTTTGAGATAGGCCGGCACCACAGGACAACCCGTCTGCGCCACAATCATGCCAAGACCCGACTTGCCGTTCCGCAACCGCCCGTCCAGGCTGCGGCCTCCCTCTGGAAAAATCACGACGACCTTTCCGGCCTTGATCAGTCCAATCGCTCGATCGAAGGCTTTGCGATCCAGCCGGCCGAGCTTGAGCGGGATCCAGCCCAACCACTGCAGGATTCCTTTGATACCAGGTACAAACAAGTCACTGCGGCCCAAGTACCATGCCCGCCTGAACATTCCACATCCGAGTAGCGGAATGTCGAAGTAACTTGCATGGTTGGCCGCCACCAGCAAGCCGCCCTGCTTCGGCACGGAACCGACAACGCGAAACCCGAAGCACAGCCGTGCCACCGTGCGTGCGAGCACCCAGAGAATCGCGTACAACACCGAACTCACAACTTGGCCGTCACCACAGCCAACATCCTGTTGACGACCTCATCGGCCGACAAACTCGACGTATCGATATGCTGTGCGTCCTCGGCCGGGATCAGCGGCGCCATGGCTCGGGAGCGGTCGCGATCATCCCGCCCCGCCAGCTCCGCGCTCGTCTGCTCGATGGCGCCCCGATGACCGGCCGCCACAAGTTCATGATGGCGCCGTTGTGCCCTGACCGTCGGATCGGCCTCGAGAAAGAATTTGACCGGTGCCGACGGAAAGACTTTCGTGCCGACGTCACGACCTTCGGCCACTAGGGAACCTTTTTCCCCGATCTGTCGCTGGACCGGCAGAAGCCACGCTCTGACAGCCGGAATGGCCGAGACCACGGATGCCGCTGCTGACACCGCCGGTGTCCGAAGTTCTTTGGTCACGTCCGTTCCATTCATGGAAACCATTACATCGTTGCTCGTCACTTCCATCTGAAGCGACAACTTCGGCAGCAGCCCCGCCACCGCTTCGGCGTCCGCCGGTTCAATCCCGTGCCTCAGGACCCCCCATGCCACCGCCCGATACAGCGCCCCCGTGTCGAGATACAGGAAGCCCAGCCGCGAAGCCAAGAGCTTCGCCACCGTGCTTTTGCCCACACCGGCCGGGCCATCAATTGCGACAATCATACCTTCACATCCCCTTCTGCGGCTCCGATCTCAGCGACTGCCCCGTTATTTGCAACAAGGAAGCGCGAAAATCCGGGAACGAGGTCTCGATGCAATCCGTGTCCTGCACGACCGATTCCCCGAGCGCCGTCAGCGCCGCAATGGCGAGAGACATCGCCACACGATGATCGCCATGACTGCGCCCGCTTGCCGATTGCAGTCGTCCGTTTTCGCGAGAGCGCCCGAGTCCTTGAATGACCATTCCATCCGGTCTCTCGCTGATCAGGGCTCCTAGGGCTCGCAGTTCGGCGGCCATCGTCTCAATCCGGTCACTTTCCTTCACGCGCAACTCGTCCGCCCCTGTGATGACGGTCTGCCCCTCGGCCACTGCGGCGGCCACGCAGAGGATGGGAAACTCATCGATGGTCTGAGGAATCAGATCCGCCCCGATGGTGACTCCGTGGAGGGGAGCGGACTTCACGCGAATGTCCGCCACCGGTTCACCGGCTTCCTCTCGCCGGTTGAGCAACTCAATATCACCGCCCATGCGATCCAGCACGTCGAGCAGACCTGTTCTCGTCGGGTTCACACCGACGCCCGTAATCATGACGTCAGAACCCGGAATGATCGTCGCCCCCACAATGAAGAAGGCGGCGGCGGAGAGGTCGCCCGGCACGGTCAGCTGAGGTGCAGCGGCCCACCCGACGGACGGTCGACCTTCGATGGTGACCGTGAGCGCGTCGCGCCTCAGCGGCAGTCCAAAAAACTCGAACAACCGCTCGGTATGATCCCGTGAGCGCCGGGGCTCGGAGAGACGAGTCGTGCCTTTGGCAAACAGCGCCGCGAGCAGAAGCGAAGATTTCACCTGGGCACTGGCCACGGGCGAGGCATAGGTGATGCCGCGAAGCGTCGTCCCGGTCACCGCCAATGGAGCGAGCTCGCCGCCCTTTCGCCCAGCGATGGTCGCGCCCATTTCGCGGAGCGGTTTGACGATCCGTCCCATCGGACGACGCCGGATCGAGGCGTCACCGGTGAGAACGGTGAAAAAATCCTGTCCGGCCAGCAGGCCGGTCAACAGGCGGATGGCCGTGCCCGAGTTACCGCAATCAACGATGCCTCCGGGCTCCGTGAGTCCCCACAAGCCTTTCCCATGGACGTGGAGCTCATCGTGTGTTTCGTCGATTCTCACTCCGAGGGCCTGCAACGCGCGCATGGTATTGAGGCAATCTTCGCCACGGCAATAGTGTTTGAGCGTACCCGCGCCTTCGGCCAGCGCAGTAAGAATGAGCGCACGATGGGTGATGGATTTGTCGCCGGGAACGCTAATTGTTCCACGGAGAGACTGCCCCGGGGTGATCGTTAATGCCGCCAACTGCGCCTCATCCTTCTTTCCCAGCGTATTCGCTGAGCTGTATCCCCGCCGCACATCATGTCCGGATGGGGAATTTCTCCCGTTCTTCCTTCGCCCGCTCCAGCATCTTCTCGATACCGGCGGCATCCCCGGTCTGAATCAACTGTCTCAATTCACCGAGTGATCGTTCATACGCGCGAATCCA
>DATJGE010000021.1:0-31317 GCA_035495295.1 Nitrospira sp.
CGCGATGCAGAAGCTTACAGAGGAACGCCATATTGACCTTACAATACTGATTCTTCCCACAAAAGGCGAAATCTATCGCTGGATATTCGAGGGCAGAGACCCGCAGCCTGATGACTCACGTGCTTCCGGATTCGCAGAGGCAATTCTTGCAGCCTGTCTCTCCAAGGGACTGATGTGTCAAGACTTAAAACCCTATCTCATGACAGAGGCGAAGCGCCTCTATAAAACCGAAGGCAAACTCTTGTGGTGGCGAGACGACAGCCATCTCGGCAAACATGGTCATGCAGCGATTGCATGGTATATCGCTCGTTGCCTACACGCATCTAGCACTTCATGCCAATAAGCATTGGAAGGACCCGCAAGCCCACCTGGCGCCTATGACGAGGAGCGATGAACATACTGGGGATTTCTGCCTACTATCACGATAGTGCCGCATGCTTGGTCCGGGACGGCGAAATCATAGCCGCTGCCCAGGAGGAACGTTTTACCAGAAAGAAGCATGACAAGGCATTTCCCCGTCAGGCGGTCATGTATTGCCTGAACGAGGGCGGCATTTGCATGACAGATCTGACGTATGCAGTGTTCTATGATAAGCCGTTCTTGAAGTTTGAGCGGCTGCTAGAGACCTATCTCAGCTTCGCGCCACGAGGTCTCACATCGTTTTTGTCAGCCATGCCGGTGTGGCTCAAGGATAAGCTTTTTCTGAAAAAGTTGCTGCGAAATGAGCTGGCGGCATGCTCTTCCGGGTTAAAGCAATCGCAGCTACCGGAGCTCTTATTCGGTGAACATCATGAATCGCATGCCGCGTCGGCGTTCTTTCCCTCACCCTATGCAAAGGCGGGAATTCTTTGCTTGGATGGCGTTGGGGAATGGGCCACCACGTCAGCGTGGTTCGGGAATGAAAACACGCTTGCCCCGCTGTGGGAGATTCCGTTTCCTCACTCGCTAGGCCTATTGTACTCGGCCTTCACCTACTACACCGGCTTCAAAGTGAATTCCGGCGAATACAAAGTGATGGGGTTGGCGCCTTACGGTGAACCAAAATACGTGAAGGCGATTTACGACCGTCTCATCGATGTCAAGCCGGACGGCACCTTTCGCATGAATATGGATTATTTTGACTACTGCACCGGCCTCACGATGACAAGCGGAAAATTTCATGCGTTGTTTGGCGGACCTCCACGAAAACCGGATGCTCCCTTGCAACAGCGAGACATGGATTTGGCTCGCTCCATCCAGGAGGTGACTGAAGAGGTCATGCTCCGATTGGCTCGGACGATACATCGAGAGACGGACGCTGATAGTTTTTGTCTCGCAGGCGGTGTGGCGCTCAACTGTGTCGGCAACGGGCGGATCCTGCGCGAAGGCCCGTTTAAAGATATTTGGATCCAGCCAGCTGCCGGGGACGCAGGCGGAGCGATTGGCGCTGCCCTCAGTTGCTGGTACCAGCATGAAAACAAGCCCAGGAACGTCCATGGTGGGCAGGACGGTATGAAGGGAAGCTTCCTCGGACCAGCATTTAGCAACGCGACCATCGAAGAGGAGTTGATCAAACTGAAGGCGGTGTATACACGATTCGAAGACACAGAGTTGTATGAGCACGTGGCCGGTGAATTGGCAGACGGAAAGGTCGTGGGCTGGTTGCAGGGCAGAATGGAATTTGGCCCGCGCTCACTTGGCGGCCGGAGCATTCTGGGAGACGCTCGTAATCGACACATGCAATCAACCATGAACTTAAAGATCAAACACCGAGAATCCTTTCGGCCCTTCGCCCCATCGGTCCTAAGAGCGCGGGTGGCGGAGTATTTTCAGATGGACTGCGATAGCCCATACATGCTCCTCGTCGCCCCGGTCTTAGAACAACGGAGGCTGGCTTGTGAGTCTAAACCAGGGCTGTGGGGAATAGATCTTTTGAACGTCCCGCGTTCTGACATACCGGCGGTAACCCACATTGATTATTCAGCCAGAGTGCAAACGGTGCACGCCGAAACCAATCCCCGTTACAACGAACTTCTTTCGGCCTTCGAGCGTAGAACGGGTTACGCGGTCCTGGTAAACACCTCCTTCAATGTTCGCGGTGAGCCCATAGTGTGTACCCCTGCCGATGCCTACCGCTGTTTTATGCGGACTGAAATGGATCTGCTCGTGTTAGAAAATTTCGTCTTGAGGAAAGACATGCAGCCAGCGATGGAGCCAGACACCCGTTGGACGACGGAGTTCGAACTTGATTAAGGAAATCTTGGAAAGTGTCGAGACACCAGCTCCCGTAAAAGATCTGCGTACATTCGGCCTGCTGGTGGGTGTTCTCATGGCAGTCATTGGTAGCTGGCCCTTTGTATATCGCGGAGAGCCGCCACGTTCATGGGCATTAGCGGTGGCAACCGTGCTGCTCACCCTTGGGGCAACCTGGCCGTCGCTGCTGTCGCCGCTGCACAAGGTTTGGATGGCCTTAGGCCACATACTGGGATGGATTAATACACGGATTCTACTCAGCATCATATTCTACGGCATGGTCACTCCTATCGGGTTTACCCGCCGTCTCATGCGGAAAGACTCTCTGAGGAAGGCTTTCCGTGCAGACCATGAAACTTATCGAGCCCGAAAGGATCGAAGGCCTCGCGGACATATGAAGTACCAATTTTGACGATAGTCTTTGAGAGGTGGCTATGGGTGAGTTCTTGATTGAGCTATGGGCCTTTATGAAGGAGCGGAAAAAATTCTGGCTTCTACCGATCTTGGTCATACTCTTACTGCTGGGCAGCTTGATTGTTCTAACGCAAGGCTCTGCCGTGGCACCCTTCATCTATACGCTCTTTTAGGCAGCCCACACACGCCCCGTAAGACCGCACAGTTCATGTGCTTCCTACGTTTCACATCGTAAGACGAAGTAGACCAATCCTTGTCATGGCGCTGCAACGTTGATTCGCGCGGGATGAATTCCACGCAAAGCCGCTTTCGTAGCCGGTTTGTGGCACTGGACTGAATCATCCTGGCCATGAGCGGACAGGATGTCCTCGTGCGAAGGCAGATCGGACAATTTGTCTCCAATTGCAGCCGACCTCTCGGAAAGAAACCGAAAATCGCACCGAAAATTCCTAAAAGGAACGGTTCGTTTCTTGCTCAAGCGCGCTCTCGCATTGCCGGGAAGCATGATCGTTCCCTAATGGGCTTTCATTAAAGAGGAGGAGTCATGAAAATCGCATCTTGGTTCGGTGTCGTGACAGTGTTGGTGCTCATTGCTGTTCCTTGTGTCTCTGACGCCTTCTCGAAACGCACTTCTCACTCTGAGATCGCGCATAGCACCCCGCTCACCACCACCTCCCATGAGAGCACCAGAAACAATAACCAAACGGCTTCGCACGATGTGTCAGCGCAAGCTGTTCCTGAACCTCCGGTGGTGTGGCTGATGAGCGTGGCAGTTGGGCTCCTTGCGGTGGGTGTCGCGTTGAGTCGACTGGGCCAAGCGGATACTTCGGCGGAATGAGCGATCTGTACCGCCTCGCTCGGCAGCGTTGGTCCGACGTTTTCAAAGGCTTATAGGAGATGATCCATGGTCTTGCGGTCAGTATCGGTGTTACCGTGCCAAGCGGCAGCGTAGGCGCTCAACTACGTGGAAGACCACAATCCCAAAGCAGGATAGCCAGCTCTGCATATAAGGGTTAGTCTTTCAATTGTCGGCTGTGTGTTCGCCCATGAGAAAGGAGAACAATATGAAGTACCTTGTGGTGCCATTGTTACTGATGACGGCCAGCTGCACGGCACATCCCTATACGGTGTGCCGAGGCGAAGACTACTGCACGCCGGCGCTCAGCCATGAAGAAGCGATTCGCGCGTCGGAGATCAAGAAAACGTGGCAAGATGAAAAGCTGTATGTACGGCCGGTCAAGAACAGAGAAACGTCGTAATTTCGATAAAGGGCAACGAAAACCTCTCTGAGACGGGCTTAGGCGGCTTTCGACGTCCCCGTCGAGGCCGGCGCAGCCGTGAGCAGGCGGGTTCGCTTTTGCTTCCACCGAAGGTAGGCCATTTCCAAGACCTGAAAGTGATTGTCCATGAAATGACATTCAGCCTCAGTTAACGCACCGTCATCGTAGAACATGTTCCGCATGGCGACCGCGCACTGAGCGAAGCGCTTTACCGATGTACCGCCCTGGTTTTTGCTCGCCATCGTTCACCTCACTGTTTAGTGCACCTTGGCCCCAGTCCCAGAATAGTCCTGCCCCATATGCACATACACCTAGGACAAGCTCTCGTCTGCTTTGCGGGGGCTGCGAACGGCGCTCGGCGGCGAATCGAGTCAGAGGGCGGTTATCGATCGCCGCAGGGTTTTTGGCTAGGCCGTGCCGAACATCAAGACACTGCCACGTACTATCCCCTTGATGCGTCAATATCGCCTGGTGCGAGGCAAAAGTCTTGATTATGTCCTTGGCCGAGCAGATGGCGACGGATAGGTACAGAGCGAAATCACGCGCTGGGTTTCAATAGATGGACGGCCTGCTCATGGAGAGGAACTGGTGCCAATCCGCTACGGACTGGAGCCAGAAGGGATTCCTGTGGTACGGGCGCCGACGAAGCCGTTCGCCTCAGCCGCACGCCCTTGAGCAGCAGTTAGTGGATTGTAACACCTGCGATGTTCTCGACCTGAGGCCTCAACTCCCGAAGTATCATCTGTGCCGCGAGAGCATTGCCGTTCACGTTCCAATGGATATCATTGTCGACATAGTGGCGCCGTTCGGCGATGTGCACGAGAAACCCGGGAGTGAGATCGACCACCTTCACTCCCCTCTCCCTGCCCCACTCTAGAAGGAGACGTTGAGGCTTGAGGAACTCATAATCCTCGGGCACTCCCCCACGCATCTCGACATACAACCGTTGCAGTTCCTGATCGACCTGCTCTTCAGCCGGCAGCAGGATGAGCGTCCATGGAATCCCTCGTTCGCGTAACAGGACATCGATCTGCTCCAAAATCTCCCTCGTCGCATGCCACCGGCCCAAGAATGCCGCAGTCCCCTGCGTGAGATATTGATCTCCCATTCCTTGGATCATTCGGAGATACCGCGGGCTCCATCCGGGAAAGGGTGCTGCCGGTGTGGATGCTCCGTGATCATCCTTCGCAGGGGCCCACATGCCGAGGTCGGAAATTCCTCTCGCCTGCTCGATTCGTGCGTGACCGAGAAGCCATAGATAGGCAAGATCGTGTGAGAGATACCAATGATCCCATGACAAATGGTCGTGGAACCAGTTTCCGTTAATATGCACCTGACGGCGGTGACCGGCTACCACCATGTGCGAACCTTGGGCAGGCATAAAGTCGTTCCCGACGTAGAAGTTTATGAGCACCATATCAGGCTGATAGGCAACTCCATGATTCTTCAAGAGCGAGAGGTACTCTTCCGGCTGAGATCCCACGAGCCCAAGATTGATGATCTCTGTTCCGGGTACGATGTTCTGGAGACCTTGTTCAACCACGTTCACGAACACCTTGTCGTAATTCACCCCTGCTCCCCAGGTGAATGAATCACCCAGAGCGATCAGGCGCGGCGCAGAAGATGACCGTGCCAGCGTTCGTTCACGATCCCGGAATCCCAGCGAATTCGTCCGCATGCCCGACTGATCCATAATTTGAAAGGGAATTCCCCCTCCCGGGGTCGCGTCAGAGGAGGTGAAGAGGCCGCCGCGGGCCAACAACGGGTCTGCAAGTCGCATCAAGCCTTCCCCCAGGACGAGTAAGAGTAGCCCATTGATAACGGCAATCCGCAACCAATTGAAGAGGCGAGTCTCAAGTGACCACCCTAGGCTGGCCGGCTGGACCAGAAGCCAGATTCCCCATCCCAATAGAAGGCCGAGGAAGAGTAAAAACTTATCTACGTGATGATCGAAGTATGGGATCGGGTAAAAGACCAAAAGTCCCAGTAATGCCGGCGCGTACCAAAGCCCGGAGGTTATGAGTGACCATCGGCTTGCAAGGGTCTGTTGGGGAGATGACGATCTAAAGATCTGCCGGGCATTCAACCCAATAATCAGCGCAGCGATCACGCAGAGTGTCCCCAACCATCTGAGCTTGACAGGATTCCATGTTCCGGACATGCCAGTTCTGCCACTTGCGGGCATGCCGAACGTCAGGATATCGATTCCCATCAAGCCGAGAAGCACGGCGCCGATCACACAGGCGGTCCCGGCGACCTTGCCTCGCCGCGCGGAATCAATTCGCATGCAAGAATTACTACCACCCATGAGTGAGCGGCGTATCTTAGGGCTCATGCCGGGGAAGCGCAAGCCAAGGGGCACGGGGCTTATCGACTGGGCCTGTTCCGCCGGTCTGAGGCTGAACATCCGGTGTCTGACGGTACATCGAGCGAAACATCATGAGACACAGCGCCGCGTTCCATGCCAAGGGCCAGGAGATTCTCTAGTTCATCGGATTCCGCCAGCGGCGTTAGCATGTGCTCACCATGGAAGAAATGGAGGGGCCCATGCCAGACATGCCCGGCGAAGAAATCCGCAACAACTACATCTTGTCATTACTGCCACAACCGGAACTGGAACTGCTTCGCCCGCATTGTGAGATCGTCTCGCTCCATATGGGGGATGTGGTTGAAGAAGCAAGGCAACGTGTCCGCTTCATGTATTTTCCGATAGATTCCGCCATTAGCTTTACCGGCAGGGATGAAACCGGCCGCACAGTCGACGTCACAGTCACCGGTAAGGACGGTTGCAGCGGGTCCTGCGTTGCACAAGGCAGTGAGACGTCTGCCTCCACCGCCATGATTCAGGTCAGTGGCTCGGCCGTACGCGTGCCGGCTTCTGTCTTCAAGCAGAACATGGACAGTCTACAATTCCTACGTGAAGCGTTGATACGCTACAACCTGCTCCTTCTTCGGCACGCGGTCATTTCGACGAGTTGCAGTCAGTTTCACTCGGGGGAGCAGCGGTTGGCACGCTGGCTTGTCTCTCATGCGCATCGCACGGGACTGGAAGCATTCCCGTTCAGCGTACGGTTCTTGGCCGGGCAGGTCGGTCAAGATCCGCGTGACGTCGAGGCGCTTCTCAAGCAATTCGTCGAACAAGGCTTGGTCATGCTCGAACATAACAAGGTCATTTTGAAAGACACCGACGGCTTACGGAAGCGCGCTTGTCAGTGCGTCGAACTGACCGATGAGGCGACTGAGGGATTTCGGAAAGCGCTGAAAGAACTTGTGGCATGAAGATCGCGAATTACGCTGAAAATGCAGCCCATGGCACGATCCATGAGCATCATAACCTAGCATCATTAATCGCTCGCCATTCGCATGATCAATCGCGTGATCTCGGACAGCGCGTCCGACTCGTCATAGTTTGTGCCGTAAACGGCCGAACGCGTCGCGTCCTCATCCGAGCAGTCTTCTCGGAGTTCTATGGGCACATCGACGCACCCTAAGTTTGCGTAGTTCCGCTTCGTCCATGGCGACAACCGACCAAGTCAATTCCTGGCGGTGTGCAGGTATGGCTTCTTCTAAGGCTGACGACCGTACGCAGGCCAGTTCGACAGCACAGGGGCGCTGACGATGCCCTGAGCGCGGATCGTTTCTCTCCGAAAAGACGCGATCGGTTCGGCCTGCCCGGGTCCCCAGCCTTGCGTTTTCGAACCCTGAGTGTGCTCAGTGCCATCGACTTTTCTCCTGCCTTGAAGCGCCCGGCATATCGATTGCGTTGTTTTTGAGGTCTGACTTTGTCCATGAAGACTTTGCATCAATGGTGTACATGATGCGTGAATACTGTGGTGGAGCGGATTTCAGGCTCATAACAAGGAGAAACACCCATGCCGACTACGCGCAAGAAAAACAGATCCACCAGCCGATCCCATTCGGGACGCTCTTCCCGAAAGAGGTCAGGAGCGAGCGCAAAGCGCAGGCAGCGAGCGGCTCGTGGCCGCTCATCGACCCGTGCACACTCGAAGGTCAAATATTCCATCACGAGGAGAGACAAGGACAGTCGCTGGCCACTCGCAACCACGACGTCATCCGGCAATGGGCTGAGGCCCGAAACGCCGCTCCGGCCACCGCTGGAGAGTCGGGGCGAGGCAACGGCATCGGTGTCCTGCGAATGGATTTCCCTGGTTATGGCGGCAAGCGGCTCAAGAAAGTCAGCTGGTCTTTCTGTTTCAGGAACACAAAGCCGACGGCTCGCCAAGCAATTTCTTCCGCCTGAACCGTCTGGGATGAGCGGTTTCGGACGATTCAAATGAATCAGTGTTTCTGTTCTTCAAGGGCCCGCGCGTACCGCTCCAATGCCTCGTTCTGTCGTCGCACCGTCCGCGTGAGGGACGAGACGCTGAACGCACGGGCCAGCCATGCCAAGAATATCGCATCGTCCACCGGCTTCGCCATCACTGCCCAGGCGCCCATTTCAAAATAGGAAGGGCGGCCGTCGTCGATGACCAAGACCGGCAATAATGGATATTTCTTCAAGGCCTCGCGAAGGCTGCCGATTCCATCTAACGGCGACGTCCCGACGGACCAGATGAATGTGTCGTACGCGACATCGCCGCCGCGAAGCAAGCTCTCGACACCGTCTTGAAGCCGTTCATGGCTGACAATGTAGGTACCGCTGTGACACCCACGGACTAATGCACTTAGTACGGCGTGCTCTTCGGCGGATTCCGCGACCATCAAGCAGCGCGGAATACGGCCCAGTTTGGTTTCCCAGAGACTGAGGACGTTTTTTGCGGCCCGCGCGAGCGACTGATAGCCCTTGCGCTTGAGCACATAATCATCCACTCCCTGCTTGAGTGCCTGCACGGCCACCTCCTCATCCCCGCTGTTGGTAAACATGATCATCGGACAGTCGGGATACCGGGCCTTGATCGCCCGTGCCACCGCCAATCCATCGCTCCACTTGAGTTGGTAGTCGGTGACCACGAGATTGAATCCGCCTCTGCCCAGCGTGTCGTACAATGACACGCGGTCTACGACTTCGTAGGCGCTGACAGCGTCGAATTCGCGCTGCAGCTCCCGCATCACCAACCGCCGATCGTCGGGATTGTCATCGGCAATCAAGACGTTGAGCGTCATCCGTCGGGCATGATCCCATGGCCACCTCTCCGCTGTTCAATGCAGACGCCTGTCTCAGTCGCACACGCTACTTGCCTCTTGTCTCAGGGCCGACATTGGTCAGCACCCAATAGAGATGCACCTGTTCGACAATGGCGCGAAGGTCGCCGAATTCCACGGGCTTGATCAGATAACTATTGACGCCGAGGTCGTAGGCTCGATTGATGTCCTTGTTCTCCTTCGACGACGTCAGGACGACCACAGGCAGGCGCTTCAAGAACGATTTGTGCTTCATCCATTCCAGGACTTCGAGCCCGGATTTCCGAGGCAGCTTCAAATCCAAGAGCACCAGGATCGGAAACGGGAAGGCTGAACGGTCGTCATAGGGACTTACGCCCTCGATGTAGTCCATTGCCCGTTCGCCGTCGGTCACGAATTGCAAATCATTGGAAATCTTGCATTGTTTGAACGCGCGGCGAATCAATGCGACGTCGTCATCGTTGTCTTCAACGATAAGGATCGTGTCAGCAGACATGCCCAGCTCCGGCCGCCGGCCGCTCCCTAAGTTCAACCCAGAATGTGCTTCCGTGTCCGGGATCCGATTCCAAGCCCACGCGCCCTCCGACCCGTTCGATGCCTTTCTTGACGATCGCGAGACCGATGCCGGTCCCCGGGTACGTTTCGCTACCGTGCAGGCGCTCGAAGACTGAAAAGATGCGGCCATGATGAGCAGAGTCGATGACGATGCCGTTATCTCGCACCGACACACGCATGCGGTCCTCGCGCCGCTCCGCCCACACCTCGAGCCGCGGCGTCACGCCCGGCGAAACGAACTTCAGAGCATTGGAAAACAGATTTCCGAACACCTGGACGAGCGTGGCCTTGTGTCCGAGCACGCAAGGCAAGTTCGGCGGAATAGTGACCCCCGCGCCGGTGGCTTTCAACGCGGACTCGCAGAGCCGCAGCGCCTCGGTCATCACCTGGTCTAATTGGACGGGCTCAAGGGCCACGTCGCCGGGGCTCAGACGGCTATAGGCGAGCAGATCCTGGATCAGCAGATCCATCCGTTCGGCTCCCCGCGCGATCCGCATGGCGTATTCGCGTCCCTCCTCGTCGAGCGCCGGCGAATAATCTTCCAGCAGTGCCTTCGCAAACCCCTGCATTGTCCGCAAAGGCGCTCGCAGATCATGAGACACGGAATAGCCGAACGCCGCCAATGCGGAATTCGATTCTTCCAGCGCCGCCGTGCGCTGGGCGACCCGTTCCTCGAGCGTGGCTGTCAATTCGCGCAGCGCCTCCTCGGTCTCCTTGCGATTGGTAATATCCGTATTCGTTTCAAGGACGAAGGATGGACGGGCGTCGTCGACCACCCAGCGTGTCAAAACCGTCACCCGACGTTCGTCCTTGGTCCGGTGTATGAGTTCGCCGGTCCACTGACCGGTCCGTTCTAATTCGGCCTCGATGCCGGTCAGCGGGGCCGAAAAGCGCGTCTTCAATAATTCATGGCTGACGCGGCCGACGGCTTCTCCGGACGTCCATCCGTAGAGCTCCGCGGCCCCCTGATTCCAATAGCGGATGCGTCCATCCATCCCGCGCACGATGATGGCGTCATTACTCAGGTCCAGCAGTCTCGCCTGCTCGGCAATCTCTTCAGCGGCCTGCTTGCGTTCGGTGATGTCGGTGTTGGTGCCGAACCATCGGGTGATCCTGCCGTCCTCACCCTTGATTGGCAGCGCCCGTGAGAGAAACCAGCGATAGCTGCCGTCCTTACGTCGCAATGGAAATGTGTCTTCCCAGGGCTCGCCGGTGTCCCACGACCGCTGTAGGCGAGCCGTGACTCGATCCACATGATCGGGATGGTGCACCTTCTTCCAGCCCCAGCCCTGCACCTCATCCAACGTGGTTCCCGTAAAATCGAACCACCGGCGGTTGTACCAAAAGATCCAGCCCGTGGCGTCGGCCATCCAGGCGAGCTGCGACATGTTGTCGGCCAGCGTTCGGAACCGCTCTTCGCTCTGCCTGAAGGATTCCTCGGTACGCTTGCGTTCGGTGATGTCGCTCGCCGCGCCCAACCATTCGACAAGCTCGCCGTTGGCGTCGAGGATTGGGACCGCGCGCGAAAATGTCCATCCCAGCGTCCCGTCGATACGGATGATGCGGTGTTCTAAGGCAAACACGCTTTTCGTCCGGATGGCTTCCTGAATCGCGCCGAGAATACGCGGCTGGTCTTCGGAAGGTAGGTATTTCACAATCCATCCCCTGTTGGGTCCGGATTGATCGGGGATGAAGTCTTTGCCTTCCAGGTACCGCATCTCGCTCCAATCGGCGTTCATCCAATAGACGACGTCCGAGGTGGCGGTCACAAGGGTACGAAACCGTTGCTCGCTGTAGAGCGCTTCCTCGGCCAATGCTTCGTTCGCGACGCGAAGCCGCATGCTTGAGTGGTCGATCTCTTTGCTCTGATTTTCGGGAAACACCTCAAAGAGATTGCGGCCGACTATGGCGTCCCTTTGGGTGTTGGTGGCCTGTAGATAGGCATTGCTGGCGGCTACAATCGTGAGGGTCGGGTCCAACACGAGATAGAGCCCTGGAGCCGATTCGAACAGCGCATGGAAATCCGGTGACTGGCTGGTAGTGTTTCCGTCCAAAGGAAATCACCAGGGGTCGGTTGGCCGGCGGTGAAGGGCCGATGACCGGCGGATTCATTGGGAAATACCCGGTTTTCGCCGTCGAAGTGTCTAGGGGAACCCCTGGTTTTATTAGGCCGTCTGCTTAGGGCCATCTGACGGTGGCCGAGCGCCGACCAACAGCCAGCAACGCTGACGCCGTCTGCGGAGCGTCGGCGCCATTAATGTCCATGATTGAGATCAACCCGGGCCCTCTAAGGGACGTCAGAGAGAGATACTCTGAAATCGTACATGGCCGTAGGCGCTTGCTGATAGACAAATCAGGGCGTTAGTCTATAGTCCACTGGCCAACCTCGGGCTGGGTATACGGTGGTCACGAAGAGCAATGTTCTGAAGCTGTACGGATACTACAGCGTTGCCCTTGCGCAACGCTTGAAAGAAGGGGCAACATTGCATGTTGAGGAACAGATGTTTATCGAGAATCATCTCTTAATCGTACAGCTCGCCCTGGCCATGTCGAAGCATGCTCCCTCGAAGAGGCCGGTGCCGGTGCGTGGAGAGTAATGAAACAAGCGCTGGTGGTGGACGACCACCCGATTGTGCGTGACAGCATCAGGGAATTACTTCAACGCGCTTTTCCCGCCGTGACGGTGAAGGATTCGTCGGGCGCTGATGGATTGATCGAGGAAGTCTGCGGCACCCCGTGGGCCTTCGTCGTACTCGACATCAATTTGCCGGGACAGAACGGTCTCGACATCATCAAGCAGACGAAAGTCCGCCGGCCGGAAATCCCCATCATCGTCTTCAGCCTGTATTCGGAACGCCAGTACGCCGCGCGCGCGCTCCGGGCGGGAGCCGTCGCCTATCTCTCGAAGGAGCGGCCGCCGCACGACCTGATCGACATGGTCAAGACAACGCTTGAAGGCGGAACCGTCAAGAGGCCGCGGGAATTGATGGTCTCTCAGCCAGTGCTCTCCGACCGTGAAGTCCAGGTCCTGGCGCTCTTCGTCCGCGGGCTCACCCGGAAAGAAATTTCGAAGGAACTCCGCATCAACGAAAAGACCGTCAGCACCTATCGGGCGAGACTCCTGCACAAGCTGGGCGTAAAAAATCTCGTCGAACTGATTCGCTACGCCGTTGAAGAAGGCTTGGTCGACTGAACCATCAGACGATAGAACGCGTCGGCCAACGGCTCGAGATTCACGCAGTCGGCTTCGTTGTAATGCAGCAGCAGCGCTCTTGCCTCCAAGTCGCGTCGATGCCGCCATCGGTTCCAGCAACGGACGGCATCATCGCCGCTCATACCGTCGAGGCCCTCCATCCGGCCGATTCCCAACTGCCGTTCAATGGCCTTCAGTCCGCCGTTGTACCCCAGGCGCCGGCCAAGAAGACATAAATCCACGTGAGCGTGGTCCAGGGGCAAATCCGGGTAGTGAGCCAGCAGCATGGGCAGATCAAATGTCGTCCCGTTGAACGTGACCAGCAAATCGTATTGACGCAATGCCTCGGCCAGCCGACGGTTGTCCAAGGACTCTCCCCGGACGAATGAAGTCATTCGTCCATGACCATAGAGTCCCACGACCGTAATACGGCCGAAGGAGTCGGTCTCGATATCCAGATAGGCCGCCCGCGCGCGGAGCCATTCGAAGAGCCGCCAGTGCTCGCGCGGCGGAAGCCTCACGCCGAAGTACCGGGAGTCGCCCGCACCGTAGTGTTCGAGGGCTCGGGCCACTTCGGCGTCGTAACCGGCTTTACGGGCAGGGCGGATCCGATCGACGGACGGCCTGGAAAGGAAATCTACCCAGGTCAGCAGGCCCTGACGCCAGAACTGCCGCTCGGTCTTCGTGCCAACCCCCGTCAAAAAACAAAAGGACGATTCGATCATAATCAGAATTGTTATTTGGGCAATTTCGGCACCGTCACTTTGAGCGGCGCGCCGGTCAAGGCTTTGAGAAACTCAACGAGGTCCGCCTTTTCTTCGGACGACAGAGCTAACGGTTTCAACAGGGGACTGAGATTCGGGTTGCTTCCGCCGCCCGCATCAAAAAAATCGATCACCTCCTCGAGCGTTTTGAACACGCCATCGTGCATGTAGGGAGCCGTCTCGACCACGCTTCGCAAGGTCGGCGTCTTGAAGCTACCCTTATCTCTTTGAGCTCTCGTCACCACGTAGCGGCCCAAATCCTCCTTGAGAGGGCCGACTTGCGGCACGCCGAGGTTATGGAACTTGTTGTCCGTGAAATTCGGGCCGTTATGACACAAGATGCAGCGGGCCTTGCCTCGAAACAGTTCCAACCCTCGCAGCGCCGCCTCGTTCATGGCGCCGGCTTCGCCCATGACGTGTTTATCGAAGGCGCTGTTCTGGGAGACGATGGTGCGTTCAAAGGCGGCAATCGCTTCGGCAATGTGTTGTAAGCTCGCACCGCTGCCAAAAATCAATTGGAACTGTTTCTGATAGGCGGGGATTTTCGCGATCTTTGGGACGACGGTCTCGTGCATTTCAGCCATCTCGATCGGGTTATGGATGGGCCCGATGGCTTGCTCTTCGAGCGACCCGGCGCGCCCATCCCAGAATTGGAGAGGAATGAAGCCCGTATTATAGACGGTAGGCGCCTGCCGTCCGCCGGAAGTCCCGAATGCCCCAATGGAGAACTGACGCGCATCGGCGAAGCCCGTGCCGGGGTTATGACACAACGCACACGAGACCGAATTGTTCTTGGATAGGCGCGTCTCGAAGTAGAGCTGTTTGCCTAGCTCGACTTTCTGCGTGTAACTCAAATTCGTGGGAGGGGTCGGCACCTGCGTCGGCATCGGACCGATGTCCGGCACCGTCAGCCCATCGATCGTGACAGTGCCATGCGGGGCGTAGCCGGATGGCGCCGACATGGCTACGGAGAGGCTGACAGCGAGCCCAGCCAGCGCGCCGACCCCCAACCCGAGTACCGTCCTCATCATCCGTAAGCAGCGTCTCCGATTTCTCATAACGTCCTCCCGAGGTTCCTCTCTAGTCGACCAGCTGCGCTCAAACCCACGACGTCTTGGTCGTACGATGCCGAAGGGAAATACCACATAAGATATTGATATGACAATAGTTTTCAATATGAAGGCCAAAAGCAATTTATGGTAGGCTATCTCCTAGTTCATACATCGGAGCCTCATGCGAATTCCATCTCGAGTCGTCTTACCCTTTGGATATCGGATCTCCGTGCGCCAGCTTTCGGACAGTGAAATGGACCGCCGTGACCCCAATGCCGATGGCATTTGGGACGACGAGCTGAAAACGATTTACCTGAGGAAAAAGCTTCCGGTGACGAGGCGACGCTATATCCTCGCACACGAACTGGGGCATGCCTGGCTCGACTGGCAGCACCGGCATCTGGATAACGGCAAGGCAAAAACCTGACAAGCTGTTGAACAAGCCCGCCAGCTGCGTTCTCGCATCGCTCAGAGGGTCAACGTACGGGACAGAGTACGCTTCACCTCTTTGCTCGCTGCGGCCTTGCTGGACGAACTTTTTGAACAGCTTGCGACTGCCGCGAATCACTCCTATCCTCTCATACTTTGAGCCAGTGTGATGATCACCCTCCATTCCGCCTCAGTGACCGGTTGAACCGACAACCGTGAGCCCTTTTGCAACAGGGTCATTTTCTTGAGCTTTGGCTCTGCCCTCAGCCGGTCGAGCGGAATGGTGAGCGGGAATTTTTCCCGGTACTTCAAATCGACCATCACCCAGCGTGGACGATCCGTCGGACTCTCGGGATCATAATGATTGCTTCGCTTGTCGAATTGCGACTCGTCTGGGTACGCCGTCCTGACCACTTCGGCACTGCCGACCACCGAGGGCGGCTCCGCGTTGCTGTGATAAAAGAGCACACGATCGCCCACGGCCATCTCGCGCATGAAGTTCCTGGCCTGATAGTTTCGAACACCATCCCAGCAGGTGGCCTGCCGCGGCGCACCGGCGAGATCGTCGATGGAAAACACTTTCGGCTCTGACTTGACGAGCCAGTACCGTCGTTTCGCTGCCACGGACGTCTTCCCCAATAGGAAAGGCCTTGCGATTTCCGCTTCGATCAGTATGCTAGCGACTGAGCCGTTGCCTGGATCGGCACGATCATTAGAGAGACACGATGGAACTGACGCCATTGTTGTTTGCAGCGTACAAGCTCGTCAAGTATGCGCTGTATCCGCTGACCTGGGTGCTGCTCGTCATGACACTGACCGCCCTGTGGCTGTGTCTACCTTTCACGCCGGAACGGCTCCGACGAGCAAGAATCGGCGCGGTGACGGGACTCATCCTCTTGGTGGCGATCTCGAATCCGCTGGTTGCTCGGCCGCTCCTGGGCAGCTTGGAAGCCTGGCATCGGCCGCCGCCGCTCTTGAAGGAAGAAAGGTACGATGCCATCGTCGTCTTGGGAGGCGGCGTTTTGGAACCCGGGACGTTGCGTCCTCTGGCAGACTTGGCGTCGTACTCCAAAAACCGAGTGACCTGTGGCGTCGACCTGTACCAGCAAGGCTACGCGCCGAAGCTCGTCTTCTCCGGCGGCAATGGGCATGCGTTCAAGGACACGGTGAAGGATGCTCCGGAAATGAAACGCTGGGCGGAACGGCTGGGCGTGTCGAAAGATGCGATCGTGATTGAAGATCAGTCCCGTACGACGTATGAGAATGCCACCGAAACGAAACGCCTGTTGGGTTCCCAGTCCATTGTATTGGTCACGTCGGCCAGCCACCTCCCCAGGGCGACCGCGCTGTTCAGCAAGCAGGGCTTCCGCGTGACGCCTGCACCTTGTGACTTTCACATTCAGAACCGACCGGAGGATACGTTTGAACAACTCGATCCCTTCGACATCCTTCCCAACGATCGTGCGATCGAGCAGACGACACTCGCCGTAAATGAGTGGGCCGGGATGGCCATCTACTGGCTGACAGGAAAGCTGTAGGACTGACTCCGGCCACGCCGGGCCTGTCCATATGCTGACACCGCTCTCACAGCCTGGCCTCAAGATACTCAATCAACGCCTGATAGGTGAGGTCACGGATGCGAGCCTTGGACGCCGGCCGGTCGCCGATATTCGCATGCAGCCACGCCTGATCGGTGACTTGCTGGCGTGCCTCGTTGCAGAGCGTCCACATTTGATGCAGAAACCCCTCGGGCAGTCCAACCTGCATGCCTTCGGACTCGATCCGGTCGTCGAGAAGTGCCAGCAGATCTGCAATGGCCTGGTCCGGCGGGTACGACGTTTTCGAGAAGCCGAACGTTTCGTGGGCCGCGGCTTCCTGTTCGGCCTGCACGACCAGGTCATGCATGTACTCTTTAAGCAGACCGACGACATGACCCGAGAGTGCCATGCTACATCTCCCGCCGTGCATTATGCGGCGACGCGCGCGGGACAGCAACCAGCCGAGAGCGCCACCCTGCGTGCGATTGACCAATCGGGCGCGCGTTTTCTATGATGGCCTTGATGACCGTCCCTTCGCTCGAGCGGTTTGACATTGCGGTGAACACTCCGGCAGGCCGTCTCAACACGGCGTTGGATGTCCCCACCGGGTTCGTCCCCATCACCTCGATCGTCCCTCTGACGCGGCGTCTGGGGGAAGAAATGTTGAAGCTCGAAGAACATCAAATCCGGGCATCGGGACATTCGGTTTCGTGCCGTATGGGATGCGCGGCCTGCTGCCGGATGCTGGTGCCTCTGTCTCCTCCTGAAGCCTTCTCGCTTCTTGAATATATCGAGCAGCTTCCAACCGAGCGGCGGTCAGCCGTCGAGCAGCGCCTCCAGAACTCCAACACCGAACTTGTCCGTCAGGGCCTCCTTGATCGCCTGCAAGCGGTCGCAGATGCCGAAACGCCAATCGCTGATGAGAACCTGGAACCGCTTAACCGAGCCTACTATGCATTGCGGCACCCCTGTCCGTTTTTGGAAAATGAGATGTGTTCGATTTACGAAGCCCGACCTGCCGCCTGCCGGGAGTTGCTCGTGACGTCCCCTGCCGCGCTCTGCGACAATCTGTTGGAGAACCGGGTTGAAGCTCTTCCCGTTCCTGCGCGCATCGGCACGGTGCTCGGGTTGTTGTGGGCCGGCGTCACGGGCAGCGCGCCCCGGCTCATTCCTCTGCCACTCGCGCTGGATTGGGCCAGGCAGCACCGTGAGGCAGCCGGCCGGCGCTGGACGGGTGGTCAGCTGATCGATCGGATACTCGACGGCATTTGGCGAATGCTGGATCAGGAATTTACGCGGCGGGGGCAGTCGCCGACGCCCTGACGAGCCATTATCCGTTCAGGAAGGAGCCTGTTGATGCAAAAACCCGTGCTCGCCTGTCTGGATTTGGAAGGAGTCCTGGTTCCAGAGATCTGGGTGAACGTCGCGCTCACCACCGGCATTGAAGAACTCAAGATCACGACTCGGGAGATGCCGGACTACGACGCGCTGATGAAGCGCCGACTGGCGATCCTCGATCACCACAAGCTGACGCTCACCGATATACAAGAGGTCATCGGGAAGATGGGACCGTTGGAAGGTGCGAGTGACTTTATCGCCTGGCTCAGGGAGCGATGCCAGGTCATCATCCTGTCCGATACGTTTTATCAGTTTGCGCTGCCCTTGATGCGCCAACTGGGACTACCGACGCTGTTTTGCAACCAGTTGGAGATCGATGGCAACGGAAGGATTTTGGCCCATCACATGCGCCTGCAGAATCAAAAAAAACAGTCGGTGGCCGCCTTCAAGGCGCTGAATTTCTTCACGATGGCCGCAGGCGATGCCTATAACGATACGGCGATGCTGGGCGAGGCGGATGCCGGCTTTTTCTTTTGCCCGCCCGCGCATCTCCCGAAGGAATTTCCGCAATTTCCCGTTACCCGTAGCTATGCAGAGCTGCAGGCCCGCTTCAGGGCAGCGGGCAAGCTCATGCAGTAATCTGGGTCGAAAAACAGAAGACCTGCCGGAAACATTCCGGCAGGCCTTCGTGTTTCGCCTCTGAGCCCTGGTTAGAAGTTGATCCAGAGCTGAGCGTAGGCCCATTCCTGATTCCGGCTCGTCCCTAAATTCTGCTGAACGTAGCCGCCTAGGAAGAGGTAGGAATATGTCGCCTGGAAGGCCACCTTCCCGTCCATGAACATGTGGGTCCAGGTGAAGTCGACTTCGTCACCGATGTGTGATTTCGTGTTATTGGCCTGTGAGAAGACGTACACGCCCTGACTCCCTCGATACCAGTTGTCTTTTTTATTGGCGAGGTTGAGGTTCGTGTACCAGATTTCGATATGGTCGTCCTTGCTCGGCCTGGCTTGGAAGTTGGCCGAGGGGCTCAACATGTTTTTCCAGGCCTGGACGTCCATGTACCCCATGTGGATGTGGTTCGTCGGGTAGAAGTTCTCAAACGTATTGGCGGTTTTACACAGACCGTATGCGCCATTCAACGTACAGTTTGCACGACCATCACCTGAAGCGTAGTCAAAGTTGAATGCGATCCTCGGCTTCCAAGCCGACTGGTAGTGCGTGTAGCCAATCCAGTTTCTGGTCGCCCAGGCATTGATGTGAAGACACTTGCTCTGACTGCCGGTACCGCATGGGTTGTTGACAGCAGCTGCTCCTGCGTTACCCATCTGGCCAAACTGGTAGGCAATTTCATCCGTAAAGTCGAAGTTGCCCTTCCGCATTTCGATCCGGTTACCGACCATGTGTCTGGTCTGGTCCGAGTGTTTCGCGGTGCCTAAGCCTTGGGCAGAGAAGTCAGCAGCGCCCAAATTGTTCTTGTAGTAAACATAGTAAGGTTCGATGAGAAATCCTGGTATCGACTTGATCTGGTTGTAGAAAATAAACCAGTCGGAATCGCCCATCGCGTTTTGGGCTTGTCCCGTGCCTACAATGTTCGGATTGCCGCTTCCGACGGGGGCTGCCTGGGAAATATCAGTTTCCGAGTCATGAAACCACCCGTAATAGGAATCCCACGCTTTTGTGCTGTACTGCAACATGACACCGTCGTGGCTGTAGCCGGTGTTCGCCCAGTCGAAGTGCCCGAACAACGAGTGGTTGCCGAAGATCACATACTGCCGACCGGCCTTCAAGCTCAAGCCCTGCACGCCGGCAAAGTTCCGAATCAGCATATAGGCAGCACGGACTCCTAATGTGCCACCGTTACCATTAATATTGGCACCGGTCGAAGTACCGTTATGGTTCAAGGGATCGCCGCCATTTCCGGCATTGACCTGACTACCATTACCGCCCCATGTCGCCGAGTCGATGATTTCCATGTAGAAGTTGACATCCGGGGAGAGGTCGTAACCGATACCCAAGCGCACCCACTGCTGGACAAAAAAATCGTTTGCGGCTTTGCCAGCAGCCACGTTTGCGGCAGTACCCGCAGAGTTACAGTTACCGGTGGTATTTATGTTGCCACCGAAGCAGACTGCATTGCGGTATTCCGGCCTTACACGCAGATCCGCGCGCAACCAGAAGTTCTTGAGGTCGAAGTTTTTCCCGATTTTGGGGTCGTAGAGTTCGTAGGCTTCTTTCTGAGGCATCGCACGGGGGATCGCCGGGAGGTTGGTGATCTTCTCACCCTCCGGCAACTCGAACGCCGCTTGCGCCGGCGCCGCTGTCATCGACAGGCCCGCGGCCATGAGGGCCGCGCTGAAGAAGGTGGCAACACTCGCCCACCCTGTCCGACCTAGCAATCTTCTCATACATTCCTCCTGTGAATTGGATTTACAGCCTCCACCGTTCTCTACCCACCGGTGGCATGCTGCCGACTTGCTATCCAACCGCGCTCACACTGACAAACTTCTTTTTTCTCGTTTGCCGGTTCGGAAAGCCGTGTGCCCACCGCTTTCCTTTGAAATCTGGACTCTTGCACAAGCGTAGTGTCTATCAATGCTCCTTTTTTGACCAGGAATTTCTCAGTTTTCGAACAGCACCGTCATAGGCTGCCGTCCCATCGCCGAGATGATACGAGGCGGTCACCCCCTTCCCCGATAATGAATCCGCCGGCTTCGCTATGCCGGGCTCCCGCTTCCTGAAGACCCGCCTTGCTTCTCAGGCGGAGACGCCGCCTGATTGATCTCTTCCTCCGCTTCTTTCATCGATGCCTGAAAGTCCTGCTCGACCATTTTCACTTCCTGCTGAATCATGTTGAGCTCCGGCTCAACGGACTTGCGCAGGTCTTCGGCCGTGTCCTTGAAGCCTTTGACCGCTTTGCCCACTTGTCGTCCGACTTCGGGCAGTTGCTTCGGACCGAACAGCAGAAACGCGATGACCAGGATAATCAGTATTTCGCCGGCACCCAATCCAAACATATGTAGAGCCTTGGGGAATGGTGAAGGGCGAGCGGTGAGAGATCACAAAGTCAGCGCTTGTCGTTTCCTTCCCGCTGCTCTCATCACCCATAGCCTCTGGCCTCGCGCCTTCGCCGTGACTATCCTTGCTTGACTTGTTGCTCCTGCTGAGCCGGAGCCGGTTGTGCCGGCTGCCCTTGGGCCAGCTGCGACGAGGGCTGCGCCGCATCGGCCGGCGGCGGCGTGACATCAATGGCGTCGGCTTCATTGACGCTTTTTTTGAATCCTTTGATGGCCTTGCCCAAGCCTTCGCCAAGCTGGGGTATTTTTCCTGCTCCAAAAATGATCAGCACGATGATCAGGATGAGCAGCAGTTCCATCCATCCGAAAGACCCGAACATGGCGCGATTTCCTTTGTTTCTTGGTGTCCCCGGCTCAAACAAGCCATTTTCCTTAACACAAAAGGTGGGGGACACTCCTCTAAATGGGGGTGAGGCTATAGAAATGCGCGAGATTAGTCAAGTTTAATTTCACGTATTCTGGATAAGTTCCGATTCAGTGCGGGCGGAGCGAAAGATGGTAGTAGTCCACCGGGGCAGGAGGAGCACTTAAGGCGATGTGAAAGGCCTGAGCATCGTAGCCGACTTCTTCGAGGTCGTGTGACGCACGCATCAACTCCTCCTCGGTCAGATAGGCGACTGTATCGGGCACACCGGTCGGTTTGAGATTCTGCGCCAACGCCATGAGCGATTCGTGTTCATGGGCAGGCGCGTCCGCTCGAACCGGAAACTCCATTGTGCCGGCATAGGGACTCTCGTAGGTTTTATTGAGGGCTGCAATCGTTCGCAGTATCAGCCGCTCTTGCTCCCACGCTTCCATTTTCCGTCCCGCGGTTGGATGGCACGCCAGCAGATCCATGAGCGTCAGAACGTTGGTATTGAGACTTTTTCCAATGAACTCGCGTTGGCTCTCCATGGTGACCGTGACGGCGCCGACCTGCTTCGCGACCGCATCAGCCAGCGCGAAATTCACCATAAAGCTCTGTTGTCCGCCGAACTGTGCTGAACAGGGCTTCTCCGGGTCGTTTAAGACTTTCAGGTCGGCGGTGCCGGCGTCGAAACTGCTGAATCCTACGGCGTCGGACGCGAGCAGGCGCTTCGCCTCCCTGATCGTGAGGTAGGCGCCGATATTGACAGGCACCACCACCTGATCGTCGATGCGCCGCAGAAATTCCGTGATCGTCTTGCGATAGGGGACGTCTTTCCATTCGACCGGACGGTATTCGCGCTCCCATACGAGATCATCGAAGAAGGACGGAAACTGCTTGAGCTCCTCGGCGTCCTTGGCTTCGAAAGCCCGGATAAAGCCCCCCCAGTCGTCGATTTTGGCGTGAAGAGTCTCGCTGAGGTTCGGCCGGAGATACTCCTCTTCAATCTCGCCGCCGTGCCGCGACATGAGCTTCGTCGGCAAATCATTCCATAACTCGTTACAGAAAATCCGGTCCACCGACCCATCGGACAGACCGGCAATTTGATCCACGGTTGACCGGAGGGTCTGGATTTTCTCGTGATGTCCGCGCAACCCAGCATGCTTGATTGCGTCATCGAGCACGCCCTGCTCCCAGTCGACGAGCAGATAGCGGATGCGCGGGTAGATCCGGCCATCTCGGTCGAGCGCCTTCAGATGATTCAGGAAACAGGCGGCAAGGTTGCCGTTTCCGGGCCCAAGCTCAACGACTGTAAGGCCTGCCTCTGGCCTCGCGCCTCGCGTCTGGACAGTCGCCTTGTCGCGAGCGGTAACGCGATCATAATAGTCGCTCGCCAAGGCATGCCCCAGCCGGTAATCAGCGGAGGCGAACGTTTGATAATACTTGCGGATTTCGTTCCCGCGGCAGCGATAAAAGAGCTGGTTGATGTGCGTTTGCCACTGATCGACGGCTTTCCAATCGCCGATCAACTGGGGTAATGCGTCTGCATCCTGGAGCATAGGTTTCGCTCGCGAGCGTACGGGCTCAAATGGGATGCCGATTTTAACAGATCCCTCAAAAAAGCCGCAATGGCGCTGCCGCGACTGGATCCAGCAACCCTTGACTCCCTTCAATCTCCGGTGTACGAAATTTCCATGTGCTTTGCGATCGCGTATGGACGTGTGCGCGTCCTGGCAGTCCTGCTGGCCTGTGTGTCTTCGGGTGCGCGTGTCTTTGCCGAGGGACTGCCGATCCTCAAGGATGCCTCGATCAGCGAGTTTCAAAACCGCTCCGATGACACGAAGCCCTACGACTTCGATGCCCCGCCTCAAGGCCTGTTCCGCAGCATTACCATGGCGGAGGGGTTTGAGGAGGAGCTGGGATACCGTCGGACGCATGAAATCGTCCCGGTCAAGCCGACCGAACGATTCAGTCCTGACGCCGCGGGCATTTTCATCGTCTTCACGCTCCACCAGCACTACCAGGCCTTTCAAGTCTTTGGCCGCTGCTATCCGGAATCGGTGCCTGGACTCGATCCCGAGACGGTGATCGGGCAGGATGCCATGTACATCGCACTGGAGGACGAATCCGGCTATCTGAAGCTGTCCTCGCCGCAAGGGCGCTGGAAGCCGGGCCAATACAAGGTGGAAATTCACGCGGGTGAACAGGTGAATGAAGTCAGCCTCATGGGCACGATGCGCTTCACGGTGGCTGCTGCGGACACACCATGATCTTCACAATGAGGTGTGAGACCGGCCGAATCTTCACGGAGTTCTTGTGCCAAATCGGGCGAATGTCTTCGGACGTGAGAGATCGCCGGGCCTTCGTGAACGAGCCGCGCGTCATGGTCGAACCCGCGCGGTAAATTGAATCTCCCCTGGGCCTTCTGTAGAATGCCGTCGGTGATTCCTCCGCATCGCTCACGTGCCGGGCACTTCCACTCTTCATGACCAACGCGACACAGCCATGGATCTCCGTCGTCGTCCCCATCAAGGACGAGCGGGACAATCTTCTCGCGCTGACCGACCAGCTCCTCAAAGTCTTGCAGAGCCGGGAAGAGTCGAAGGCTGCTGCCTATGAAATCATTTACGTGGACGACGGCAGCACGGACGGGAGCAGCGAGATCCTGGACCGATTGGCCGCCGAACATCCGGCCGTCGACGTGCTCCACTTCGATCGCAATTACGGACAATCGGCGGGATTTGACGCGGGCTTCAAGCGCTCGAGCGGCGCCCTCGTGGCGACCATGGACGGCGACCTTCAAAACGACCCGGAAGATATCGCCGTCTTGCTGCCGTATACCAAGGACTATGATCTCGTCTGCGGATGGCGTATAGAGCGGCACGACACGATCATGCGGAAAATCTCATCACGCGTCGCGAACGCCGTCCGCAACGCCGTGACCGGCGACAGGGTCCACGACACGGGCTGCTCGCTCAAAGTATTTCGACGCGCGGTGATCGACCGGCTGCAGCTCTTCAACGGCATGCACCGCTTTTTCCCAGCGCTGGCCTTGATGCATGGATTTACCGTGACCGAGGTGTCGGTCCGCCATCATCCGCGCAGGCATGGTATTTCCAAATATGGCGTCGGAAATCGACTGTTCAAAGGACTCTATGACCTGTTGGCGGTGCGATGGATGCAGACGCGGGTGTTGCGCTACCGATTAAGGAACGGCCAAGGGCACAGGGCAAGAGGCTAGCGGTGGCTGAGTTACAAACACAGCTTTACATTGCACACGAATCAGGATATCTGAGCGCCGCCTTTTTCCTTGCCTCTAGCCCACCGCCTTTTGCCCAGGTATGACCACGACTGAAACCGTCTGGATTGCCATCGGATTCCTCGGGCAAGGGTTGTTTTTCGGCCGATGGCTCGTCCAATGGATCGTGTCAGAACGGCGCGCCGAGAGCCAGATGCCGATCGCCTTCTGGTATTTGAGCTTGGTGGGCGGGTTGATTACCTTGGCCTATGCGATCTACCGTCGCGATCCCGTGTTCATCGCCGGCCAGAGCATCGGTGCTTTGGTGTACGTCAGAAACCTCATGCTGATCCATCGTCGAGGACCGCAGCCCGCGGTCGCCTCAGTCGGAAAACCGCAGTAAGGCCAGCCGCTCATGGACGAGCCACGACCGCCGCTCTCGACGCATCTCATCAATGTTGCCGTCCTCACTTTGCTGGCCGGCCTGCTCCTGTTCATAGGATTGGGTGCGATCGGGTTGACCGATCGCGACGAAGGCCGAAACGCCGAGGCCGGCCGTGAAATGCTGGAAACGGGAGATTGGATCAGCCCGACCTTCAACTATGAGCCGCGCTTCGCGAAGCCCGTTCTCGTCTACTGGCTGATAAGCCTGTCCTATCGCTGGTTCGGCATCGACGAATTCTCCGCCCGCTTGCCCTCGGCCGTGTTCGGTCTCGGCGTGATTCTGCTGCAATACGCATTTGCCACCCGGTTCTGCGGGCCGGCCGTCGGTCTCTTCGCCGCCCTCATGTTGTTGCTTAACTTTGAAATGATCGGCTTGAGCCGCATGGTGCTGACCGACAGCGTCCTCGTCTTTTTTACGACCCTGTCGCTGTACAGCTTTTGGCTGGCATTTCACGGCGAAACCCGCGAGCGGTGGTGGCGATGGCTGTCTTACCTCGCGATGGGAATGGCCACCCTCGCCAAGGGGCCGGTAGGCTTTCTCGTGCCGCTCGTCACGATCGGTCTTTATGTGACGGCCACGGCTCAATGGCGTCGCTTTTGGAAAGAGGGCTCCCCATTGGCCGGAAGCCTGCTCTTCGCGCTCGTCGCCCTGCCCTGGTATGCCGTCATGTGGTCTCTCCACGGCTCGCAGTACGCCGCGTCGGCACAGGCCAATACGGTCGGCCGCTTTTTCAATCCGATGGAAGGACACAGTTTTACGATTCTCTTCTATGTGCCCGTCTTGCTGCTGGGATTCTTTCCCTGGAGCGGGTGGCTGCCCTATGCCTGGTATGACGCCTATAAGAGTTGGCGAGAGGCCAGGCGGCAGGGCCTCCAGGTCGCCCGCACCGCGAATCGAACGGCGTTGGAATGGTTCGCTGCCGCGTGCGTGCTGGGCGTCTTCGTCTTCTTTACTTTGTCTTCCACGAGACTCGCGCACTACATCGGCCCGTTATTTCCAGCGGCCGCACTGTTGACGGCACTCTACTGGCATCGAAGCTTGTTCGAAATGGACATTGCGGGGCGACGCGCCTCCATCCACACGATGATGGCGATCGGCTACCTGCTGGCGATCGCGTTCGCTTCGTTGCCGTCCCTGTATCCCACCTTCGCTGGAACACTCACCAAAGAGTTTCCGCTGGCGACGACCATCGGTCTGGGAAGCGGACCCTACGTGGCCGCGGGTGTGCTGCTCATCGGAATGGCGCTCGTGGGCTACATGGGACTATCTGACGGCAGACGAGCCGGTGCCTTTTGGGCGGCTGGAGGCGCGCTTGCACTTGTACTATTGTCGCTGTTGCAGCTGGTCCTGCCCGGCGTGAATCGGTACTTTATCGCGCCGCCTCAAGTGCTCTCCTATACGGCAGGAGTCAACTTGGCGCCGAGCGATCGGTTGATCGTCTATGGGTCGACCAGGCCATCGAACGTCTTTTACGCGAGACGGAAGGTGATCTTCGTGTCCGAAGGCGAGGAGGCCGGGATCCGGGAGGCTCTCGAGCAACCGGGAGAGACCATGATCGTCCTGCCTGAAAGCTACGAGTCGAAGCTGCCGGCAGAAGCCAAGGCGCTGGTCCCCATCCTCAAGCAACATGGGTACGTACTGCTCGCCGATCGACCGATGGTCAATCTTCCTGACCGTGCGGCCCAAGCACCGGTCAAAACGAGTCCGCATTAGCTAGCCGATCGGCAACGCTCCTCTCAGCTCCATCATCGTGAGCAACGTCAGCAGCACTCCGAGGCCGAACGCCGCTTCTGAAGGCCAAGCAGGGGGACTGTCCGCACCTTCCAGCCTATGTTCTGGGCGGAGCCAATGACCAAGCCATACGAGCACGATGACCGTCGAAACCCAGAAGGACCCTGACGATACTGCAATGCCGAGCCCCATGAAGCCGAGAGCTGCAGTTTTTGACAGAGGGGGCAAGAGCCCTGGACGCAGTTTCGAGCCAAAATAGGCGACGATGGCCGCCATGGCCAAGAATAGGCCGCCTTGGCCCAGGATCATCGCGGTCCGAGCCTCCAACGGGCTTTGTCCAATGGTGCTCATCACGGCAAGCAACCCGGCCAACGGCGGCGTGACGGTCAGCAACGCCGACGTGAATGCCGTACGTCTGTCCTTCCAGGGGTGGGCGACGATTGCGCCGATCAGCACGCCAAAGACCGCGCCCGCCACGATGTCCGTGAGAAAATGCGAGCCGCGAAAGAGGCGGCTCATTGAGACGGCCAGCGCGATGAGGCCCATGAGCCAGCGGAGCCTCGGGAATCTCACGGCCAGCACGGTTGCGACGGCGCAAGCGGCCATCGCATGGCCGGAAGGAAACGAGTCCCATCCTGATCCGCCAAACGGCAGAAAGTTAGACTGATCGCTATGCATAAACTTCGGGCGCGCCCGTCCCACGAGATGTTTGAGCAGCGTGTTGATAACGCCGGCCGCGACGTGCGCAAGGAGCGTTTCCCAGCCGGCCCGCTTGAGGGCGGCGCGGTGAAGCAGGTAGCCGCCCGCCAGCAGCCCGGCGCTCACGACAAGGAGCGATTCACCCTTGCCGACTTGGTCACCGCGGTCGCTTAACTCACGGAGCCATGGATTGTGCAGGTAGTCGATTTGGAAATCGTTGAGCGACCGCACGAAGCGCGTCAACGGCGCATCAAATTCGATCAATCGGATAAACGTGATGAAGAGAGCCGCGGCGCAGAACGCCAGGGACAGGTGGGGCAGGAAGCGACGAGCCCCGCGATCCGGCGTCATCAGCATCTACGGTACCCAGTCGGCCAAAAAGATGTTGAATTCACCCGGCGACTTCGAGGACCGGTCAGACACCCAGACAAGCCGCTTGCCATCGGGCGAAAACATCGGGAAGCTGTTGAAATGGCCTTCAAACGTCAGCCGCTCCTGCCCCTGCCCGTCGTCGCCGACGAGAAATAAATGAAAACTTGGGCGACCGCCATTCCCTTTCGTCTCAACGTTGGACGCAAAGATGATCCGCTTGCCGTCCGGATGAAAGAAGGGGGCGAAATTCGAGGCGCCATTCGCGGTCACCTGACGCTTGCCGCTGCCGTCGGCGTTCATGACAAAGATCTCGAGCTGGCTCGGTTCGACCAGACGTTGAGCGAGCAATTCTTTATACCGTGCGACCTCTGACGGATCGCTCGGATGGGACGCACGATAGACGATGCGCTTGCTGTCCGGCGAAAAGAACGCTCCTCCATCGTATCCGATCTCGTCCGTCAGCCGGCGCGATTTCGTGCCGTCCAGATTCATTGCATAGAGATCAAGATCCCCGTCTTTGACGGAGGTCCAGACGATGGTCTTTCCATCCGGAGACACCGTCGCTTCGGCATCGTATCCCGGCGTGGCGGTCAGCCGCTGCATCTCCTGCCCATCGAGACGCACCGCGTAGAGGTCGTAGTCGTCGAGCGCCCACCGGTAGGCGCCGTCGCGCTTGGGCTTCGGCGGACAGTTGGGACCGGACGCATAGGTCGAGGAATACAGCACGCGCCGGTCGCCGGGGAAAAAATAGCCGCAGGTCGTCGCACCGGTTCCAGTGCTCACCAAACGGATGTTCGCACTCTCGAGGTCCATGACGTACATCTGATAGCAGCCGAGCCCTTCGTCCGCCGGCTTGAGCGTCGCCGCGAACGAATCTTTCATCCAGTTGTTGGTCGACTGAAAGATCAGCTTCGTGCCGTCGAACGAAAAATACGCCTCGGCATTCTGACGCCCAAAGGTCAGCTGGCGAACGTTCTTCAGGTGCCGTTCGGGGCCGGCTGACGCCGAGGAGACGGAAGGCGCGGACGCCGCCGGCGCCGCGGCATGTCCTGCCTGAAGACACCAGATAGAGAACACGAGTGCCATGACGGAGAGCGTCTTAACGGGCGGGCACAGCTTCATCGATCGATACCTCCATCCGAATTTGAGCAGGCTCCCATTCGCCGCGCACAATTGGCTTTCCGTCCTGAAAGACGACGACGCTGTTCCACCCATAGAAAAAGAGGAGCCGGGCGACCGTCGTTGCGGCCTGCGGCGACACGGCGTACAGCCATGTCACCACGCTGCCAGGGTCATCGCGTCGATGACAGCTGACTAAGGCGATGATCGCCGGGCCATCATAGGCGGCCCCGTCGATCGTTACGCCTCCCTCACGCAATTCAAGACGAGGCCCGCAATGCTCGGTCACGACGGGTTGAAGGGCCTCTCGGGCAGAAGGGGCCCCCAATACTAGCACCGAGCCAGTCGCCGGCAACACCACGTGTTGACCCAGGCGAATCATGGCCGTCCGTTGAGAGACCGGCTTGTGATTCTCCTGCGCCGTGAGGCGCACGACAACATCCTGAAAGGGATGGGCGGCGGATTCCGGGAAGGCCAATACCACCGAGCGATGATCGTCCGTCACATAGTGGTTCAAGACGGGCGGCAAGTCCTGGCGTGGAATCCGACGAAGGATCGTCGCCTCAGGATCGATCTCCAGCGAGAGAGGCGCTGCTGGCAAGACGACGGAAATGCGGTTCTCGGCTTTTGTCAGGCGAGTGAGCAGCGTCTGCTCGCCCCGCGGCATCCGAATGCGCAGAGGCAGCGGCGATTCGAAGATGGCGCCAGTTTGGATGAGGGCGCCCTCAAGCTGAAAGGTCCCATCGGACAACGGCCGAGCGGTCACCTCTTTGATGCCGACAGCCGGGGCTCCTGCCTGTTCGACCCACTGGGCAAAGAACCAGTGCAAATCTCTCCCCGCCGTGTCGCTGAATACCTTCTCGATGTCCGCCCAATCAGCCCGACGGCCTCGATAGCCGGCGACGAGCTGTTTCAGCGACCGCCAAAACGGCTCATCGCCGATTTCCTGCCGGAGCAGATGAAAGACCATCGCCCCCTTCTGATACCCGATGGCGTTGTCGCGTTCATCGTGCTTTTGTGTGAACTGCTTCAAGGGATAATCCCGCTCCGCAGGCGCGTACAGGTTGTATCCGCGCAGCATGAGCCGCCGTTGATCCCGGGCCTGAGCGTCGTCGCCGGCCCATTCGTGCCAATAATAATTGGCGAGGTACGTCGTCAGTCCTTCGACCCAATTGCCCTCATCCACCCGATTGAACAGGGAGTTTCCAATCCACGAATGCACAATCTCGTGGCCGAGGGCGTACGGCTGGACATAGTGGCGCTTGATCACGCCGCTGCCCAAGAGTGTAAACGAAGGCATTCCAAGACCGCTGGCAAAAAAATTCTCCACGACTGCGAATTGATCAAAGGGATAGGGGCCGAGCAGCGCGATGTACCTGTCGAGATAGCGGGCGGTCGCATCCAGATATTCATCCGCCAGCTGCGCGTCCTCGGGAAACAGATAGGCCCCCAACTGAAGCCGTTGTCCGGCTTGTGACGACCACTCGCGCGTTTTGGCCACGAACCGATTGGCAACCAGGGTCAAGGCCTCGGCCGACTGAATCGGGTCCCATTCCGTCAACACCAAATCCGGCTTCGAACAGAGGTCCGCAGGACAGGCGCCGGAGCTTCGAACTTTGCTTTGGGTGACCGCAGTCCAACCGGCCGGCAAGGCCACGCGAAGGCGATATTCACTGATCGAATCGGGCACATCCAAATACCACTGTGTCTCGCTGCTGAGATACACGCCTTCAGCACCGATGTGGCCGGCAGTTTCGCTCGGCGTCACGAACCGCAGATGACGGGGCTCCCTGGGAGGATCGTTGATCGTGCCTCGATAGAAGGCCGTAATCGTCGCCGTGCCAGGGCGGAACGACGACGCCGGCATCGTGACGCGCTGCCCTGCGCTTGAAGCGCCCGGCGGCTCGACAACGAACGCGATGTCACGGCTGGATTCTTCGAAGGACGCCTGTGAAGGGGACAACACCAACCGGTCAAGGTGAAGGGTCGGAGCCAAAGACAGCTGAACAGCGGCCGGCTGCGGGAGGTTGATGGTCAGGCGGTCGGTCGCGATAAGCCCATGGCGTTCAGGGTCGATCTCAACGAACAGGTCGTGGCGGGCGATCGACGGTGAAGCATCGGAAGCCGCCGCCAAAGCCGCATACGGCAGATGAACCAGAACAATGAGCCACCATAGGCAGGCGAAAGCCGGCCCCTTCCACGGACACTCCATCAGAGGGGTTTTAACACTCGCGACAGACCAGCACAAGCTGGATGATGCCCAATAATTTCTCGAGATCGATGGGCTTGCTGATGACTTCTTGCGGGCGAAGGGACCAGGCGTCTTGAAGCATCTCTTCGTCGTAACTGCCGGTCA
>DATJGE010000022.1:0-39473 GCA_035495295.1 Nitrospira sp.
GCCACCACAAGACGCCTTGGAATCGTGCGAACGCTTTCCAAGTCGACCGTATGATCAGCCGCGACTTGGGCAGCAAACACCATGACTTCGTGTTCGGTCAACCTGGCGATGTTCTCAGTGACGAAGACGGGCAGTGACAGCACGGCGCCGGCCGAGGCTCTGACGACTTTGGGGTGGTAAATATCCGCTGATTCCGGCGTGAGCCACAAAGCGTCGACGTTCAGCGCTGCTGCGGTCCTAATGATTGCCCCAACGTTGGCCGGATCCTGTAAATCTTCCCCGAATACTGCAAAAAGGCTCGGCTGCCCGAGGATCCTCTTCTCAGGCCATTGCGGCTGTCGGACGATGGCAAGGATGCCTTGCGGGGTGTCTAGCTTCGAGAAGGTGGCAAACGTGCGGTCGGAACAACGACAGGACGAAATATTCCGCGATGCGCGAAGACGACGGTGTTGATCGGTTTCACGCCGTTCATATCCTTCCGAGACGATGAGGGATTTGACGCTCGCAGGCTGGTGCAGGAGCACATCGAATACGGGCTTGGCGCCCTCAATGATGAAGGCGCCTTCAGCGTTTCGAACCCGCTTATCTCGGAGAAGGTCTCGAATACGCGCGGCTTGTGCGCGCGTCAGGATGGCAAGCGAGGACAATCGAGTAGTCTACGACTATCGACGCTTCCGGCCGGATGCCGCTTCCGCCGCTCTGATGCGTTGCGCCCTCGCTTTGGCTCGCTTGAGAAGGGTCAGCTTGCCACGCGTACGATCGTCCTCATGCTGAAGCTGCTCGAGTTGCGACCGAAGGTGGGCCTTTTCCTGCTTGTGCAACGTGGCGCATTCCTCGCGCGAGAGCTGCATCCAATCCCCGCCCGTTTTGGCTCGTTTGATCCGTTGCTCCAACGATTCACGCAACTGCTTCGTTCGCATCGAAAGGAGCGACTTCAGGGCCTGTCTGCGCCGCTGTACCTCCTCCTCTTCCGCCATGATCCCGCGAATGTCTGTCCCTAACATAATCCGCCTCCTTGGGCTCCAAGAATGAATTGACCGCTATTGTACCTGATTTGATTGCTCATCTTCCACAGCGGGAATTCACTCGCAACCAATTGAAATACTATGGAAATTTCAAAATGATCGCCGGCGGTCAGGATTGCGAAGAGGCTAGGACTTCTGTATCATCGCTCATGGCTATCGGCTCTCAAATCCAAGCGTGGCGCCTGTCCCGAGGGCTGTCGCCGGAATATGTGGCTGCCGAAGCCGGCATTTCGCTCGATGCACTCGACGAGATTGAAACCGAGTCGCTCGATCCATCCACCAGTACCTTGGAACGGCTCGCGACCGTTCTCAAGGTCCCTGTCGCCTGGCTGTTTGCCGATCCCCATGCGTTCACATTGCTCTTCCCGGAATCCGACGAGACGGACGAACCACCACCTGGCGGTCCTGATCCCATTACGGAACGGATTCTCACTGGATCAAGGATCGACCGCTCTCTCTATGTGATGCTGACCGCCTTGATTCAGAGTGGAGAACCCAAATTGCTGCGGGCCGCCGAGATGAGCCTGAAGAGCCTCGTCAAGCAATCAAAACAATCCACGGTCCCATGGCAGAATCGTCCATCGGGCCACTTTGAACCGCCCAGCGACTAGCCGCCTCGGCACTGTCCTTGACGAAAATAACCGGGCGACGGCAGAAGTGGCGACGCCAAACCCGGGTTACAATACCTGAAGAATGAAGCACTTGAGATAGCGGGTTTCAGGCATCGTCATGAGAACCGGGTGATCCGAAGCTTGGCCACGCTGTTCGAGAAGCCGTACCGGCCGCTTGGCGTCCTGCGCCGCCCGTCCAATTGCCCTCCATAGATCTGCTTCCGAGACATGATGAGAGCAGGAGCTCGTCACGACGATTCCTTCCCGCTTCGTCAGTCGAAAACCAAGGAGATTGATGTCCTTGTATCCCGCCAAAGCCCGGGGCACTGCCTGCTTGCTTCGGGCAAACGCGGGCGGGTCGAGGAACACCACATCGAATCGCTCCCCTCCCTGTTCAAGCCGACGCAGCTCATCGAACGCATCCGCCGTGCGGTAGGAGCATCGTTCGTGAACACCGTTGAGCCTGGCGTGCTCCCGCGCCAGAGCCAACGCCTCTTCGCTGACGTCCAATCCCTCTACGCGGCTAGCACCGGCAAGCGCCGCCTGTATTCCGAATGCGCCGGAATGACAAAACACTTCGAGCACCTCTTTTGCACTGGCGAACCGCGCGGCCGCGAGGCGATTCTCCCGTTGATCGCAGAACCATCCGGTCTTTTGCCCCCGGGCAATATCAACGAGAAACCTCGCAGGCCCTTCCTCCACCTCGATCGTGGTTGATCCACGGCCCCTCAGGAACCCGGTCTCAGCCGATAATCCCTCTAATGCACGGCTCTTCGCGTCGTTTCGGAGATAGATCCGGTCCAATCTTGTTTCCTCGCATAACAAGTCGGCCAACAGCTCTTTGCGCCGATCCATCCCGCTGGACAGCGTTTGCATGACCAGAACGTCTCCGTAGGAATCAACGATCAGCCCCGGCAACTGATCGGCCTCCCCATAAATCAAGCGATACGCGGTGGTGCCAGAAACGATCCGCGCTCGAAGCCTCAGCGCCTGGGCGATTCGCTCCCTCCAGAACGCCCGGCTAATCGGTTCCTGCTGAAACGTGAGCACGCGGACGCGGATTTTCGAATCGGGGTTGTATAAGCCCCGCGCGTAAAATCGGCCGTTCGGCATGACAACATCGACAATGTCACCGGAGAGGGGCTCTCCCCGAACGGCATGAATGAAGCCGGCATAGATCCACAGGTGTCCTGAGCCGACGATTTCTTTGACGCGCGTCAATGTAAGGACGGCTGTCGGAGTTTCGATATCGCTCATCATGCGCTAGTCATCCAAGCCTAGTTATCCAATGCAGGTCGCCGAAGGTCAAGCGGGACTCCGGCGTCACGCTCTTGCCGTCTGCTTGACGGGTCGCGTGCGCTATGGTTTCCTGGTGCCGAAACGCTCGTAAGGAATGCGCTGCTGTGCATGGGCGGGACATGACGATGGAGCGACAGGCGACAATCGGGTCTGCGGTCATCGATCGGCTGTACCAGCTGGGCGTCCGACATATTTTCGGCATTCCCGGCGATTATGTCCTGAGCCTCTATCAACTCATTGAACGGTCACCTATTCGTCACATCGGCACCACGCGAGAGGACTGCGCCGGGTTCGCGGCCGACGCCTACGCGCGCATCAAGGGTATCGGCGCCGCCTGCGTCACATACTGTGTCGGAGGGTTGAACTGCGTGAATGCGATCGCATGCGCATACGCCGAACGGTCGCCGGTCGTGCTGTTGACCGGGTCTCCCGGTCTTTCGGAACGAATCCGGATGCCGCATATGCATCACATGGTGCGCGATTTTTCCACGCAGCGGGAGGTCTTTGAGCGCATGACGGTCGCCTCCGTCTCGCTGGACGATCCCACTACGGCCGAACGAGAAATGGACCGAGCCTTTGCCGCACTGCTGCGCTATCGGCGGCCAATCTATATTGAAATTCCGCGGGATCTTGTGCATACGCCGTTGAATCACCCGCTCCATCCTCTCTGCCTCGACGACGACCCAAGCGATCCGGCCGCCCTCGAAGAGGCCATCGGCGAGGTTCGCGCGATGCTGGCTTCCGCGAAACGCCCGGCCGTCTTGGCTGGCGCCGAAATCGCGCGCTTCGGGCTGCAGGATGATCTGACATGCCTCGTGGAGCGATTAAAAATCCCGATTGCTTCGACATTGCTGGGCAAATCGGTCATTCGGGAGGACCATCCGTTGTACGTGGGGGTGTACGGCGGCTTGATTGCCAGGGACGAGGTGCAGCAGTTCATCAACGAGTCCGATTGTTTGTTGATCCTAGGGTCCATCCTATCTGACTTAGAGGACCTCGACGCCAATTCGCCGTTGCGGTCCGAGGGGCGGACGATCCATGCCACAGCCGATCACGTCAGCATTCGACACCACCGTTACGACACTATCCGGTTTCAGGACTTTGTGCATGCCCTCGGCACCCACGGGCTGTCTGCGCAATCCTCGCGACCGTTGCCGTCGCCGCTTGATCTTGACGGAGCCCCCCCTTCACCGACCGATCGCGTGACGCTTAGAGGACTGTTCCGCCATTTGGACCAGCGACTGGATCAAACCACGCTGGTGATCGCCGACGTGGGGGAATCGCTCTTTGCCGCTGCTGATTTGCGGGTCCACCGACGCTTTGAGTTCCTGTCACCCGCGTATTACACCTCCATGGGTTTTGCCGTTCCAGCCTCCGTCGGCGCCTCCTTTGCCGATTCCAGCCTGCGTCCCATCGTCCTTGTCGGCGACGGCGCATTCCAGATGACCGGATCCGAACTTTCGACGGCCGTGCGCTATGGCCAGACTCCCATCGTCATTGTCCTGAACAATCGCGGCTATTCGACCGAGCGTGAAATTCTCGAAGGCCCCTTCAACGACCTGCATGAGTGGCACTATGAACGGATCTGTGACCTCATCGGCGGGGGAATCGGCAGCGTCATTCGCACCCAGCAGCAGTTTGAGCGCGCATTGGCAGCCGCGCTGTCCGATGCTCGCCAGCTCTACGTGCTGAATGTACTTCTCGATCCGGCCGATCGCTCCCCCGGCATGATCCGTCTGGCCCATCGCCTTGCTAAACGAGTTTCCACCGACCGCCCATAGCCAACGCTAGTCGGTCCGGCTTGTAGCTGAAGGCTTTTGGCGTCATTTCTTCCTTGCCTACTGGGAGCCTTTTCGAAAATAAAGTACTTTCGACGAGTACTTAGTGGCACGCTGCATGCAGCGCATTGCTTGTGCGACGCGTCTCGTATGCGCCGATCAGAGGAAGCCGTTGAAGATGAGGATGGAGAACACTGTGACAGCACGTGCGGGCCAAAATCACATCGTGGAGTCCATTATGCCGCAATACGTCCTGTTCACCGATTTGGACGGCATCCTTTTGGACGCCGGGACCTCGTCGTGGGAAGCGGCGGCGCCGGCATTACGAGCGCTTCGTTCTCATGGGATTCCGCTGATCCCCGTCTCGAGCAAGACCAGAGCCGAAATAGAGCCGCTTCGCCGCCGCCTGCAGCACGGAGACCCGTTCATCGTCGAAAACGGCGCCGCCGTCTTTGTGCCGCGAGGGCTGTTCTCTTTTCCGCTGGAACGCGTGCGCTCAAGATCCTGCTACGAGGTCATTGAGCTGGGCATGCCCTACCACATGCTGCGCGACGTCCTGAAACAAATCGAGGACGCCGTCGAGACCCCGCTCCGCGGTTTCGGCGACCTGTCCGTCGATGAGATCATGGAAGTCACCGGCCTGTCCGGTGCGGACGCCGCATTGGCCGGCATGCGTGAATATGACGAGCCATTTCTGTTGGAAGCGCCTCAGCCGCTAGTCGAAGAGGTGTGCCGGCAGATCGCCAAGCGGGGGCTGCGGTGGACGAAAGCCGGTCGCCTCTTTCACCTGAGCGGGAACCATGAGAAGGGAGAAGCCGCTGAACTGCTCATGCGCTGTTACCAGCGCGAACAGCGGTTGCGGTTCCAGACGCAGCCGGTTGAAAGTGTCGGCATTGGAAACAGCATCGATGACGTCTCGCTGCTGGCAGTCGTCGACCATCCCATCCTCGTACAAAAACAGGATGGCTCGTTTGATACGGATATCCTCCTCCCGGGGCTGATGCGCACGCAAGGCATGGGCCCGACGGGATGGAACGACGCGGTGTTGAAGCTGCTCCAATATAGCTTTTCGATCGGGATGGGGCTGGCCGGATAACGACCGAAGCGGAAGTTATGTTTTTACGGCGGCACCCTTCGACGCAAAGACTGTGGCGTCGCAGGCCAGATACTTGATTTGTTTCATCGGCACAATGATCACTTCCTTCGCGGAATCCACTTCGAGCACCTCCATATCATCGCTGATCGTATGCCTGATTGCGTCCTTCACGACCAATTCTTGATTGTCGACGAACACGATCTTCACCCAATATTGCACGATATCTTCTCCTTGTTAAAGAGACATTCCAAGTTCATATGACCGCTGCGCGGCCGCTTCGACGGCCGACATTAGCGCCGCCCGAAGACCGCCCTCTTCCAACTCCTGTAGCCCGGCGATCGACGTCCCGCCTGGGGATGCTACACGATCTTTGAGCAGAGCGGGATGTTCTCTCGAGTCGAGGAAGAGGCGAGCGGCCCCTAAGAGGCTTTGCGCCGCAAGCAACTGCGCTGCCTCGCGAGGGAGGCCCATCTTCACTCCGCCGTCCGCCAAGGCTTCAATCATCACATAGACATACGCCGGGCCGCTTCCGCTCAGCCCCGTCACCGCATCGAGCCATCGTTCTTCCACCTTGACCAACTGCCCGATCGACTCGAACAACGCCCGTATGTCCGCCACGTCCGTCGGCGCCAAGTGGTCGCCATAAGCCACCGCGGTGACGCCCTGCCTGACGATGGATGGCGTATTCGGCATCGAACGGACAATCTTCCGCACACCGGGCAGGCCGCGAGCGATCCGTGCGATCGGGTACCCAGCCGCGACCGAGACAATCAGAGATTCCCTGCCGACGGCTCCTGCGATCTCTGCGAGGACCTCGTCAAGGATCTGTGGCTCAACGGCGAGAACGAGGATATCCGCTTCTTCCGCGACCGTGCGATTGCCGATAGTCGTCCGAATACCATACGTCCGATCAATCCAAATAAGCCGTGAGCGGTCGACGTCGGACGCCAGAAGCCGCGCCCGGACGACCAGGTTTGCGTGCAGCAACCCGGCGATGAGCGCCTCCGCCATGTTGCCAGCGCCGATCAATCCTACCGTACAGTCGGAAAGCATGCGGGCGATTATACTGTCGGCTTCCAAAGCGCTTCAACGTGGAACTTGCCGATATCACAGGGTCTTCGGTACAGTGATAGCGATGCCTTTCAGTATTTCTCATTATCGATCTACTCGTTTATTCATCTATACATCATCGCCCGATGATGGGAGGCACTTATGAAGCAGCTGGCGCTTTCGAGTCTCGCCCTTTTCGCTCTGCTCGTGTGTCCCGCAGCGGCCCGCCAGGAATCCTTGACGCCCGAGGAAAAACAGAAGCTGGAGAAGATCAATCGGGTTCTCGTCGAAGTCATCGCGCTCTCGGACAAAGGTTCGGCGGATTCCAGTCCGTTCCTCGACGTCGTAAAGAAACGTTTGGAGGAATTCGGCTATACCGTCGTGACCGACCCGGCTCAACCCAACGACGTGATGTTCAACGTGAAATGCGAACAGCGAAAAACCTGGGAAGGCACGACAAAGATGGGCAGCGACGCCGACCTTCCTGATTCTCCGTCACGGCTTTGGAAGGGCCCTGCCTGTCAGCTCTCGTACTTCCTGGATGGGAAAAAAATGCCCTGGCGCAAAGAGGTGCGAACGGATTTTGCGGACGCGCAGCAGGCGGCAGACGCGGCTCATGCAGGCGATCCTTCAGACTACGCCATGGCGAAGCTCAAGGAACGGATGGAGGACTACGATTTTCCCGCCCTGATTACCGCCGAATGGGGACAGGAAGACCGGCTTTTCAAGCTGTATGACGATCCGGCGACGCCGTCCGCGAGAAAAGTGCGACTCATCGGCTTGTTCGGCCACCTGTTTGAAACCAAGGCGGTCCCCCGTTTAGTCACCGCGCTCAAAGGCGACGACCTCGAAATGGCCAAGGCCGCTGCGCTGGCCCTCGGAAACATCGGGCAGAAAGACAGCGTTCCCGTCCTGATCGACACGATGAAAAACGGGAAACCGGAACTGCGGCCGTCCGCCGCAAAAGCGCTAGGGGTGCTGGGGGCCCTGCACGGGGATTTCACGATCGTCGATCCTCTGCTGGAGACGTTGAAGACCGACGACGTCGCCCTCAAAACGGAAGTGGCCTGGGCATTAGGCAAATTGCCGGACCGAAAGGCGTACGAACCGCTGTATGCGTTACAAAAATCGCTGCATCAGGTTCGTGGGGACGACGCCGATCCGAAGGTCGTCAAATTGAAGGAAGCCGTCAATTGGAGCATCAAGCAGATCGACACCTGGGAGTATCTGCAGTAGGGGCACGCCGTGAAAGTGATCGCACGCTTACGTTGGGTGCTCAATTCGACCACCCGGCTGATCGGATGCAGTCTTTCCATAGTCACCTGCTTTCTCTTGGGGCAGGGCTTGGCACAAACCATCGGCGATGAAGCGGAGTTGGAGCGACTGCGCGTGAAGGCCGAAGAGGCCGTTGGAAACGACGATCCTGAAGGCGCTGCGATGGCGATGGGCAGGGCCGCGCTGATGGCGAAACGATTGGGTCAAGTGAATCGAAACGACGGCGCCTCTGCACGGCTATACCAGGGAGCCGAATCGCTGTTTCGCTCCCAAGAACATGGCTACCGTGCGATGGCCTTATTCCGACGCGCCGGGGGGCAACTGCCGGCGTCGTCAGGAGTCTGCGGGAGCCTGGCGTTGGCACAAGGGAGCATACAGCGTGCGCTCGGGGATCTGGCCGGCGCGGAGCCTCCTCCGGATGCGCTGAGGGACCGGGCAAAACGCTGGCGCGACAACGCAGATGACTGGGTGACCGTGGTAGCCGCAATGATCACCGACTACCAATGCCCGTAACGCGCAGGTTCCGAAAAAGTGCGTGCGCAACGTGCTCTCGGCCTAATCTTCCTCCGGATTGATGATATGGAGGCCGGCCGTCTTGCTGGCGGCCAGCAGCTGCGTATCGGCGCTCACCACGGTTAATCGAAGCGGTTTCAGTTCAAGCGCCAACGCAAGATGCAAGACCTGTTGTGTTCGCAGTCCCGGATACTCCATCACCAGCTCTTTCGTGGAAAGATAGGTCTCCATGGTCGGGACGATGAATTGAAACAGTCCTTGCGCCGATTCCCGTTCAAATTTGTGAATCACCGAGTAGCAGTCGTCTCTCGTCAGTTCTCCTTGCTGCGCACGATTCGAGAAGGCCGAGTACAATTCCGTCACCGTCCACGTCGGAAGGATCGCCACCTTGCCGCGCTTCACCATCAGCTTGTTGACGATTCTGGTCCCCCGTTCCATGCTGTACCGCTTCACCAATGCCGTGGAGTCGAAATAGTAATAAGGCATGTCAGACCCTCCCTTTCAAGATGACTGAGGCCAGGGGGCCCGGCATCTTCGAGAGCCTGTCTTGGAGCTCATCCAACGGGACTTCCTCATAACCTTCACGACGCAGCTTGTCCGCCAAGTTTCCGGCATTGAAGGCCGCCGTATCATTCCTTAACCGCTCATTCAGCCGCCGCTTGGCCAGCCGGCTTGGTACTCGGTCCTGTGTTGCGGTCAGTCCCCTGCCTCGGCTCCTCGGCGCCCTCCCACCCTGTTTCAGTCTGCTCATGCCAGCGCTCTCCCTCCGTGAGTGTTAGTGAGTTGCCCCCGCCGGTTTTCCTTTGGCCCCGTCTCGGGGACATCCGGCCGGACGGATCGCCTCAGTCGGCAGTTCCGATTCGCCATAGACGTGCGCGGCGATGGCCTTGGCGACATCCGCCGACAAATCCTGTTGCATTACTCTGATCGCTTTTGCGGTCGCTTCGCGCTCCGACAAATGCCCTTCTTTTCCCCCTTTGGAAATCGCGCCGACAATCTGCTGTCCGGCCAGATCCACCACTTCGAAATCGCTGCACCAGCGCACGTACATAAATTGAGGATCGCGCACATCGATCGGCCAGACCCTTACCATTCCGCGGATCAGCAACTCCGGCCTTACCCCAGCATCCGCGGCACCCGTTTCCGCAGTCGAGGACATCGTCGCCACATGGAGGCCTTCCCTGATCAACCCCTCAGTCAGCGCCCGTTGGACCGGTTCCACATGATCCCCGGTCACGGCGACGGCAAGCACGAGATTCGAAGACAGATATTCCTGCAGCTCTCGTGTGAGCTCGTCCACACGATAGGCGGCGGCCGTGCCCTGACCGCTGACCCGGACGACGCGAATATCCGCGTTATACGTTTCACGCAGTACCAAATTGCGCGCGGCCCGTCGGAGCGCCCTCGCCTTGGCCAGCTTGTCGGACGTCTGGTGGGCCTCTTCGACATCGGCCTGGATGGCATGATCCAAATCGCTCATGCGCTCCCTCAAGGCCGCTTCGGCCTGTGCACGCTGCATCCCTCCTAACGCATAGTGGAGATTTTTTTTCGCGTCGTACCAGCGGTCGACGATCTTGGCGTTTTCCAGAACCTTATCGGTTGAGACCCGCGTCAGTTGATCCAGCGCCAGCCGCCGTTCATCGTGGCTTGATCCCCGCTGTTCGATCACCAGGTAGGACTCCCAATCTTTCGACTGAGCGGATACTTCGGTCTTGAAAATCCGTGCAAGAGCCGCATACGCACGGTCTTCGGCCGCCGCGCGATTATCAGCCTCTCCGACGCCCGTCAGGTATTGGCCGCTGGGATAGTCGGCGCTGACGCCGTCGATCCAGGCCGGCTTCGACTGTCCGAATGAACATCCGACAAACAGCCACGACGCGAGCATCAAGCCGGCCGCCGGCGACCGAACAAGGCGGTAAAGCGTCATTGGACCACCCGCTGAATAAGGACTTTGGTTTCTCCGGCGCGAAGCAAGAATGTTTTCGTCGGAGCGCCGGTACTCCCGGCTGAGGTGTTCACGTGATAGGCGCCAGGAGGCACCCAAGCGCGGGCCAGATGAATCTCGTCTGGCAACGTCCGCCAGCTGCGTTTGTCGGCTTCCTCAGACGCCACCGCGAACCCTTTCGCCAACAGACCAACGGCAAGTGCAACCCAAGGACCAGCATCTCCTCCGACCGCGTGTTGCGTGCCTCGCGTCGCGCCCTCAGCGAGGCTGTATTTGAACGCCGCGCGCGCCACCGCCTTCACGGCGATCCCCGGCATCCGCTCGGACAGCGCCTTGTCGGCCAACGCCGTGACATTCTCCCCCAGTTCCGTCCGCACGACGACCGGTGGACCCTGCTCGGGAATGAGATTCACTGTATCAACCGGAATTTGAGTTTTTTGGGGAACAATTTTTGGCAGGGCCACCCGCACCACCCGGCCGTTGAGCCCATAGAGGACACTGTCGGTTGCCCGTTGTTGCTGACGATTTCCTGAGCTGAATCCCCGATTGAGAAGCACCAGTTGAAGCGCATCCATGCTGACGGGCAGGTCAAGAAATTGGTCCTCCTTGAGCGGCGCGCGGCCATTATAGCTGATCACAAGCACTTGAGCGAGCCGTTGCTGCTCCTCGATGGTCTTCCAGGAAGTATCAGGAAAGAGCTGATGATATTCAGCGAATTCCTGGCTCAGATGGAGGGCGTCAGCCGTGCGCAGGAGATCTGCGCGCAATTGCAGCGGCACACCGGTTCTGGACCACGCCTGCGCAGCGTCGAAGGTCTCATACGCTTTGCGATACGCAATAAAGGCATTGTTCACATCTCCCGTGCTCTCGTAGAGTATGCCGCTCAGATAGCGCGCGAAGCCATCGTCACGATAGGCAGCTTTCTCCTTGGTAGTATCCGCCAGCACGTTCAACCGGTGATCAATGCGGCGGGCCTCGACCAACGCGTCCTGCCAAAGGTCCAACGAGGCGTAGTTCAAGGCTTTGAGCACGTTGATCATGACCTGTTCGTACGGCTCGCCTTCATACGGGAGGCTGTTGTCATTCGTCATGAAGGCCAATGATTCCGTCCTGACGCTTCTCGTGTACAAACGTTCGACCTCTTGTTCCGCCTGCTCCAAGACTTCATTGCTCTGTTGGTATTCGCCGGCCAGTTGCAGCGTCATGCCGCGATCCATCCCGTACAGCACGCGGCTCTTAGCCCCATACTCGTCTTCCGCTTTCTGAATGATGGCATCGGCCTGCCGGTAATCGCTGGCGAGGAGACTCTTATCAACGAGGAGATAGCGGTTGTTTGAGGAACTGCAGCCGATCAGGGTCAGAACGAAGACGACCGTGAGACACGGCGCCGAAATACAAACGCCCCACCGTGCCGAAGCAAGAGGGGTGGGGCGTGGGGCAAAGGGCCTCAACGGAGGTAACGGAGCTTAGAAAATGGTCCGTTTCTTCTCAATGACTTTCTTTATCTTCTTCTGACCGAACCAGACTTTGGCGTTGCTTTCAAGATCGACCATCTGTAAGTCGACCTGATAGAACATGGCCTTCGTGCCCTCCGCTTCGTCCAGGATCGTGGCGATCGTGCCCTTCATCATATAATCGGCGCCGATTTCCTTGCCCGGAGCCTTCTGGGTATCTTCGCTCGCATACATGGCCTGTTCTTTACGCTCCGTCCGCACTTCGTCCCGCTCGGTCTTGCCAGCCACGAAGGTGACTTTTTGAGAGTTCGTCAGCTCCCGCTCGAGATCCGTCACGAACGTCTGGACGCTGATGTGCTCATGACTGTTGTTTACGACCGTGCCGACGACGACGACAGGCTGGCGGTGCTTGGCCTGGCTGAAATTGCTCAGCCATGGATATTCGAGGGCTTCCTTGACCATGGATTCAGCGACGATGCGGGAGTCGGTGTCGTTCCAACGGCCACTCAGATCGGTTACCACGGCCGCGTCCACCCGGGTCACCCTGGTGTCGGCACCGCATCCTGCGAGTCCGGCCGCCACCAGAGCCAGCGCGGCGATCGGGCCGTATGACATGCGAAGCTTCATCACGTGCTCCTTCATGCGTCGGTCCGGTTACCGGGTGGCCCGTTTCTCTTCTTCCTTCTCGAGCCGATCGAAGAGCTTGTCGGCATTCTTGCGGACGTAATCACGCACCTGCGCGTTGAGCTCCTTGGCCTGCTCAAGATTGTTCTTCATCTCCTCGAGATTCAGCTTCGTCAAGACGTAGTAGGTACCGGTCTTTTCGTCCTTGTATCGCTCGATGGGTCTGACGCCGCTCAGGGTCGTCGTCGTCACGGTCTTGATGGCGCGTTCGACGTTTTGTTCTTCCGTGTTGCGGGTAAAGTCGCCGGCGGTCGTCGATGCGGCGTAGTCTCTCATGAGATAGCCGGTGTACGTTTCGAAGGTTTTGGCGATTTCGGCTCGGGCACGGTTCTCGGCCGTATCCCAGGCAAGCGGCTCATTCCTGACGCCGGTGACGGCGCCGACGCCGTAAAACGCCTTGGTGTCTTTGTCGTTGTACGCGCCTGAGCCTTGTTTCACCCACTTTGGAGGGCCACCGCACGCGGCCAGTGCCAGCAAGAAAAAGAGGGCCAAGCCACCACAGGTCACATTTGAAAAAATCCCTCGTGGCTGTTTCATGCGACGTCCTCCTTGAAAGTGGTCATTGAATACAGAGAATACATACCAGACTCGTCCTAAATCTTCGAGAAATCGCGGCAAAGCATGCTAACATGCACCTCTCATCCAGTCAACGCGGCGATCCCCGAGAACGATCGTGAAGCAGGAGGAAATTTTCGTGGCTGACGTACAAATCGACGACGGCATCATTAAGATCATTAACCTTGACGTCCAGGATCAGAAAGCGGCGGCCGTCCTTGCAGAATTTCCGCAAGTCCGCTGGCCGGAAATTACAAGGCGAGCGCTCAAGATCGGTCTGGGATATTTGAAAGGCGGAGGTAAGGACTAAGGGCCTGACGGCGGGCTCGGGGTCTGAACTGCGCGCGACTCGGCCACCGCTTCCCGCGCTCGGCTATGCGTACCGCCGAGCTGGAGATACCGCTCGAAGGCTTCGGCCGCTTTCTGTTCGTCTTTCATGTCGTCCGCATACAGGGCGCCGAGCGTAAAGTACACGTCGACGTAATCCGGGTTCACGGCTAACGCCGCGCGCATCGCCTTTTCGGCCTCCGCATATTGACCGCGCTTTTGATAAACCAATCCCAGCGTGTAGTGCGAATCCGGGTTGTTTGGCGCGTATTGGACCGCCAGCTTTCCGGCAGCCAGCGCTTCCTCAAGATTCGGCAAGATATCAAGCCGCACATAGCTTTTGAGCACGTAGGCGTCGCCGAATGTGGGATCGTATTCCAGCGCCTTGTTCAGACGCTCCAACGCTTCGTCCTGCGATTTCCCGTTCTGCAAGAGCGTAAACGCTTGCTCGTACTGCATCCTGGCGGCAGCCAGGCGCTCCGCCGGCGACTGCGGTTCGCCGCCGAGACGGAAGGCTGCTTTTTTGCCCTCGATCATGATCGTATCCCCGTCACCTTCAAGCTGGGCGAACACGGGATGTTGGGCGTTGTGGGTTTGTTCCGATACCTGCTGACTGACATACCGTCCAAGTTCGGTCGCCATCACCCACCCGTTCTTGTCAAGGTCAGCCTCCCCAGAAAGGGCTTTGACGAGGGCCTGGACAAACAGGCTGCGGTCCCGCGTTCGACCGGAGGCTTCACCCTTGTCGGCGGCCGTCAAGACTTGCACTGCCCGTTTTTCTGTGTCTTCCTCCGGCGCGCTTCGCCCCTCCAGAGACAGCGCTTGCGCTGCACTGACCTCCCAACCACGTACCGCCGTGTCAAACAAGAAGAGCGTGTGTTTCGATGCACTCCGATGACTGAATTCCTTGAGCTGTTCAAAAGTCACAGCTTTCGAGACGTTCCCCGGCTGCGCATCCCAAGGCACGAAATAGCCGAGGTCCTTGCCCGAGCTGCTTTGAGTGATGCCCGCGTGACCGGCGAAATAGATGACAAGGCGATCCTGCCGGCCGACCTTGCGGGGCAGAAAGTCGACGAGCGTTTGTTGAAGGCGGCGTGAGCTGGCGTCCTTATCGTAGAGCTCAACCACTTCCTCGAATCCCAACTTGCGCAACGCGTCGGCGACGACCTTGGCATCGTCAACGGCCCCGGGGATTTTCGGCGCGAGCAGATAGTTCTCAATGGCGATGACGACGCCCCAGGACTTGTAGTAGAGGCCTTCGGGTTTCCCAAGCTGAGCGTCCGCCGGCGTCAATCCCAGAGTCACGCTGATCAGGACTGCAATGAGGTGTAAGCAAAGCGGCGAGGGTAAGGAGGGCTGCTTCATGGTGGAGATCGCCTGAGCACTCTTTGGAATCAGCGTACTCTGGCCTATGACAGCTGTCAACCACGGGCCTTAAGGAATTGCATCGGCGGCCGTACCATTGTATGGTTGCACACTGTAGCCGTTGTACCATGATGCGCGTGCATTCCCGGAGCACGTCGGACATGACAGACAACATCGAAACCCTCCTGAAAGAAAGTCGTCTCTACCGACCGACGGCAAAGACGACGGCCGCCGCATACATCAAGGATTACGAAGCGGAATACAAGAAATCGATCGTCGATCCGGAAGCGTTTTGGAACGGGATGGCGAAGGAGCTCCACTGGTTTTCTCCCTGGACGAGGGTCCTGGAATGGAATTACCCTTGGGCCAAATGGTTCGTCGGAGCGACCTGCAACATTGCCTACAATTGTCTTGACCGGCATGTCGCCACCTGGCGAAAAAACAAAGCGGCCCTCATCTGGGTCGGCGAGCATGATCAGGAACGGGTATTCACATACGGCGAGCTCTACCGCCAGGTCAATCGCTGTGCGAATGCGCTCAAAAAGCTTGGCCTCACCAAAGGCGACCGCGTAACGATCTACCTGCCCAAAATTCCGGAACAGGTCATCGCCATGCTGGCGTGCGCGCGTATCGGCGTCATTCACAGCGTGGTCTATTCGGGTTTCAGCGCGCCGGCCTTGGCAAGCCGCATCAACGACGCGGAATCGCGGCTCGTGATTACGGCGGATGTCGGCTTTGACCGCAGCAAAGTCATCAATCTCAAGCCCATCGTCGATGAGGCGCTCAAACAGTGTCCGAGCGTCGAGCATGTTGTCGTCGTCAGGCGTCAGGAGTCGAGCCCCCGGCCGGTATCCCCAAAAGAAATTGACTGGACTGAGTGGGTCAAGGGCGAAAAAGCGGAATCTCCGGCTGAGCCCCTGGATTCCGAGGCGCCGCTCTATATCCTGTACACATCCGGTACGACGGGAAAACCGAAGGGCGTCGTACACGTGCACGGCGGGTACATGGTCGGTACTTACACAACAACCAAGTATGTGTTCGATCTCAAGGATGACGACGTCTATTTTTGCGTCGCCGACCCGGGATGGGTCACCGGCCACAGTTACATCGTCTATGGACCCCTCCTCAACGGCGCAACCATCATCACCGCCGAAGGTAAGCCCGATTATCCGAATCCCGGCCGCTGGTGGGATCTGATCGAACGCTACGGGGTCTCCATTTTCTACACAACGCCGACCGCCATTCGCCTGCTGATGCGCCATGGCGAAGAGTGGCCGAAAAAATACGACCTCTCGAGCCTCCGCATTCTCGGCAGCGTCGGCGAGCCCATCAATCCCGAAGCCTGGGAATGGTTTCATCGAGCCGCCGGCGGCGACAAACCGATTATGGATACGTGGTGGCAGACGGAGACCGGAGCGATTCTCATCACGCCCCTGCCCTGCGTGCCCTTGAAACCCGGCTCGGCCACGAGACCGTTCTTAGGAATCGAGGCCGATGTCGTCGACCGGCAGGGCAATCCGCTGCCGGCAAACCAAGGCGGCTTCGCCGTGATCAAGAAGCCATGGCCGTCCATGATGCGGACCATTTATAAGGATCCCGAGCGCTACATGACCTACTGGACGACAATTCCGAATTGTTACACCGCTGGCGACGTCTGCCACAAAGACGCCGACGGGTACATGTGGTTTATGGGGCGGGCGGACGACGTCATCAAGGTGGCCGGCAATCGTCTGGGAACCGCCGAAGTGGAAAGCGCGCTCGTGAGCCATCAGGCGGTGGCAGAGGCCGCGGTCATCGGGAAGCCGCATAAGACGGTCGGTGAAACGATTAAAGCGTTCGTCATCTTAAAACAGGGACACACGGCGACTCCGGCCCTGGTTCAATCGATCAAGGATCAAGTCCAGCATGAACTGGGAAAGATCGCCGTCCCGTCGGAAATCGACATTGTGACGTCCCTCCCAAAGACCCGGTCAGGCAAAATCATGCGTCGCGTGCTCAAAGCGAAAGAGCTTGGACAGGATCCGGGAGACATTTCGACCATCGAAGAATGACGGCGCAGTTCACGTTTGACGCAGCGGTCGGTTCGCTGCCAAGGAGGCAGGCATGAAGGGCAGAGGTCGTACGACGATGGTGGGAATCGGCATTCTTGCGCTGATCTTCGCAGGCGCTCACTTAGGGGCGTTCGCTGCCGATCAGCCGAAGCCGGCTAAGAAGCCAAAATCGTCTCCCCAGGTCAAGGCTCCCAAGTCAAAACCCGATAAGCCCATGTATAACACCGCTGAAAAAGCGGCGAAGGCGAGCGCCTGTTTCGGCGAGGCACCCAAAATTGACAAGCTGACACCCGATGAAGGAAAGGCAGGAGACAAAGTCACCATTACCGGCAAGAAGTTTGGATCTGCTGACTGTTTACGCGGCGTGGCTTTTGGCCCGGGCAATGCCGCGGACTTTAAGATGAAGGACGACACGACGATTATCGCCACTGTTCCGAAGGCCGGAAGAAAAGGCCTGGCCATCGTCACGGTGACCACGGCATCAGGGCAGGATTCGAAGCCCTTCCTGATGAAGTGACTCGGACCATTCACGCCACCGGACGATTCAGGTGAATGCGATGTTCAAACGAAAACCGGGTGAGCCAATCTATCTGAGACGACACATGGCGGCGCTGGCGTTGGCGATTTTCCTGCCAATCGTCATCTTACAGCTCTACAAAAATTACGTGGGACCGATCAATTTCGGCATACAGATGGGAATAGCCGTTGGCATCGCAGCGCTCGCCGGCCTGACGTTATACTTTACCTACCGATCGTCGGCACGCAATCAAGCCTGATCATTCCATCCCTACACGCGCAGTTTCAGGCTCTTTCAGCGTCCGGAATGTAATTGAATAGCGCAATTCCTTTGTGGCTGGTATCGAATGTTGCCAGCCAAACCGCGCATCGCCGCTCAAGAGATAGGAGGACCGAGGACTCAGAGCGGCTTCGGCCGTTCGACGCTCACCAGCCAGCATACACTGAAACCGCATCCTGCAGCTTCCGGCCAGCGAGAGGCCTAGCACGGCCGGCCCGAACATCGGCGCGTCCCGATGCCAACCAATGCCGGCGCCGGGCGCATAACGCGTGACCAATACTTCCTGCACGGCCTCCGCCGAAACGCCCAGGACGCCCGCTGCCCGCATTGTGAATGGCGTCAACCATTCCGGGATCGGCTCGGTCGGCGAAATCGACCAGGAGTCGTATCCATAGTTCCATCCGAAATGCACGACCTTGCGTTTTGCGACGAGCCCATGCATCCGAACCTCCGAAAACAGCAACTCCTCCATGTGCCTCAATAAGAGCTGTTCTTCCTCGGTCGTAATCCAGTCAGGATGGTAGGCAAAGCCTTGTGGAAGGCTCGAGAGCGACGAACGCGAACGCATGCATCATTTTACGACCGCGTTGGCTCAGAGGAAACGCGAGAAGAACCCTGGCGGTGCCGTTACAGAAGCCCGTGCTTTTTCAAATAGTCTTTGTCGATGACCGGAGCCGGCTTCGGCGACTGACTTCGCTGCTGAAGCAGCCGCTCGACAAATTTGCCGATGAGGTCGGATTCAAGATTCACCGCGTCATCGACCTGCTTATAGCCAAATGTCGTCACAGCGGCCGTATGCGGAATGACCGCGACGCTGAACGAATGATCGGTCACCTCATTGATCGTCAGGCTGATGCCGTCGACCGTCACCGAACCTTTGTGCACGCAATAACGCAGGACGTGAGAAGGCGCTTCAATGACGAAGACAATCGCATTCCCGTCCTGCTGCCGGCTTCGAATGCGGCCGACCGCATCCACATGGCCAGCCACGAGGTGCCCGCCGATCCGCTCATTGAGTTTCATCGCACGTTCGAGATTAACCGGCGCCCCGCCGGTCAGGCGTCCAAGCGTGGTGACGGAGAGCGTTTCGGCCGAAACATCGACCGTAAAAGAACGGTCGCTTTTCGTGACCACCGTCAGACAAGCGCCGTTGATGCTGATGCTGTCGCCTATTTGTAGATCGCCGAGGACCGTCGAGGCGAGGATCGTCAATCGAAGGCCGCCCAAGGTCGGTTCGACGGCAGTAATGGCCCCCATTTCCTCGACGATGCCGGTGAACATCAGTCTTTCCTGAGAATCACTTGCCGCAATACATAGACGAAGACCACGATCAGAATCAGCACTCCGAGCGACGCCAGGACGCCAATCACGATGTTTTCAGTCGCTATCTCCTGCATAGCCGCCCATTATAATCGCAAGCGGTGATCATTTCCTCATGGCAACCCAGAAGAAGGCCGCCGCAGCCGCCTGAACCGCGGCGATGATGCCGAAGGCTGCGGCATAACTCATATTCGCGATCAATAAGCCCGCGACGAGCGGCCCCGCGGCGTGGCCGATATCTCCAATCGTGCCTTGCATCCCCATGCCGGCCCCCAGGGTCTTGAATTCCGAGCTATCCGCAACAAATGCGGAGGAGGACGAAGACACGACCGCTTCGCCAAATCCGAACCCCGCCGAGAGAATCAGGAGCAGGGCCAGTTGATCCACGTGGGGAATGCAGACGAAGGTGACGGCGCATATCAGCAGTCCCAGCATGATCAACGGCTGCCTGCCGATGCGGTCGGAGATACGTCCCATGATCGGCTTCGAGAAAAACGAGGTCAGCGATTGGATCGTGAACAAGAGCCCTGCTTCGCCCGCGTTCAGCCCGACCGAGACGCCGTACAGCGGCAAGAATGCCATTAAGGCGCCGTTCGCAATCATCTTCGCCGCATCCATCAAACTCGTGATCAACACTTTCCGGTTGCGGGCCACGATGGTGAAGCCTTTCCACATCTCGGCTCCGAGCGCCGCAACACCCTGTTCATGCACGCGCGGCGGCGGCGGAGAAAGATGCAGGCTGTAGAAGAGGACCATGCCGACGCAACCGAATAAGCCAGCCGTGATGAACGCCGAGGAGAAGCCGGCGGCATAGGCGAGATACCCCCCGATGAATGGACCCAGCAACGCCCCCGACTGCGTACAGGCCGTATAGGTGCCTAGGGCGGCGCCGCGCCGTTCCCGATATAGCTCTGCAACGGTCGCGAGGGCGCTCGGCGCAAAGATCGCGGTCGCCAGGCCGTGAAACAACCGAAGCAGCGTTAAGACGTTCAAATCAGAAATGAAGGGATAGAAAAACGGTGGCAGGCCGAATGCGATGACGCCGATCCGGAGGAGCATCCGGCGACCGTATATATCGGAAAGCGCGCCGGAGGGAAGCTTGAGAAACACGCCGGTCAGCGTCGAGACGGACACAATGAGCCCGATCCGTTCGGGCCCCGCGCCCAGCGATTCGGCAAACAGCGAGAGCACGGGCATCCTGACCATGTTGTAGCTGACGAAGCAAAAGATCCCGATCGTGCAAAGGATGGCGAAGCTGCGCGCGGTGGTCATGGCGTCGGACGCCCTGAGCCGGCGGCAGGCACGGCGCCGCCCCTGCCCAGCGCCTGCTTAAGGAAGGCGACGTCCTCGTCCGGCAAAGACGGAGGGTCCGTGGCCTCAAAGAGCACCCGCTCCGGGTGCTGCCGCATTTCGAGTCCCAGCCGGTTCACCACTTCGACGCCCTTTGCCAGCTTCCGAGTCACCGTTGCGCCGATAAGCGGACGGAGCAGCGAGGCCAGCCCCGAAAGAATCCGGTTGTCGATCATCGTGTAAGCCACCATCGTGCTTTCCATGGCTTCCAGGCCGTTATTGTCTTTGACGGCGCTCATGCGGAGAAACACCACCGCTTTGCCGGTCACATTCGGCAGCAACCGGCTGCGGTGCCTACCTTCCAAGTAATAGATCCTCGTGGCCGGATCACGATGGACAAGTTGCACGATTCCTTCGCTACCTTCGCCGTCATTGCCCCACCAGCGACCGGCCCCTCGCGTCTCAGCCTTGTAGTCGGCCAAGTCAAGCCGGTTGATCAACGCCGCCGCCAACGGCGGGTGGTCTAGGAGATGGAGATACATGACCTGATCCATGGCCGTCTTCAAGGGGCCGACACGGGTGGCAGTTGTATAGTGATCGATGACTGCGTTGAGGCGACAGGTCCAGTCGTCGGTCAGGTGTCCAACGGAAAACGTGATTCCGGCGTGTTCGCGCGCAAGCAAGCACCCCTCCGCGGCCGCCTCGCTGAAGCATGCGGTCATGGCAAGCATCACCATAGCCTCGACGAGTCTCGACGCCGTGCGTCGGATCAGGCCGTCGAAGACCCTCATGAGACCGTTTTCCGAACGGTGACCGCGACATGGAACGGGAACAACTGCCGCGGATCCTGACGCTGGCGGGCCTGACGCAAGAGCGTGTCCAATGAAGCGGTCAGGGTGCCTTCGAACGAGAGCCGGCCGTTCGTGAGGATCGTCACCGGTTTATCAGGATCGATGAGCCGATGGTTCAGGAAGAGACTGTAACGTTGAATCCGTTCCGTCGCCACTTCGATCCGGTTCGGCGAGACAATCGTCGCTTCAAGTTTGGCATACTCGCGCCTTGTAATCCGCTCGTCCCGCTTGTCGACGAGGTCGTCCGAGAAGGCGGCAATAGGATCTGTGATATCCAGCCGCACCCAGCAGAAGGGCTGGAAGCGGCTGGCTTCACGGACCAGGGTCAGCTTCGACGGCAGAGGATCCCGACGTTGGGCGTTAAGCCATGTCACCAAGGCGGGCAGTTCTTCTCTCGGAAAGTAATGCCCACCCGCAACCGGATGCTCACCCTCATGCTCACGATACACATATGGATATCCGAGTGCCGCCAACTTTCCCGCGATCGACCGGCTAAGCGTTACCGGCATGATTTGGTCCTTGGCGCCGTGAATAATGTATGCCGGCGTGTTTCGGAGATTCTCCAGAAACGGCATCAGCACGTCGTCGAGGCCTCCCGCCATCGGCGCAAGGCCCGCGAACAACGGCGCATGGTGCATGCCGATGAGCCATGCGCCGATGCCGCCGTTCGACATCCCGCTGAGAAATATGCGATCCGGATCGACATGGTAGCGTTGCCTGATATGGCGGATCGTCGCAAGCACCAACTCCTCGGCACGCCGCGTAAACCAGGCTCCGGCCGGATAGGTGGGACAAGCCAAAATGTAGTCGTCGCCCAACCTGGCTTGCCAGCGCTCGAGATAGACGTCGCCGGAAAACCCAGCGCCGTGCAGACAGATCATGAGCGCATAGCCTTTGGATGGCTGATAGGTCAGCGGAACGGACAGCGCGACCGCATACGTTTGTCCTTGCAGACGAATCCGTTCATCCGGCAGCGTCCCGATCGGACGGCTCTCATACGTCCGTTCCGTTTCGATAATCCGAATGACTCGGTCAACGGACGTCTCCGGATGGTCCTCTATTACGCGCAACAGCCGTTCGGCTTCATCCCCGTCCGCCGTATCCAGATATTGAAAGACGAGCGCAGGCAGGCTTTCAGGCTCAGACGCTGTCTTCGCCGAGCCGGCGGCGGCATGTGACCAGGCGACCGCCAGAACAAGGACGGTTACCCATCCGGTCACAGATCACCTTCCACCACGATGTCGCGTCCGACCGATCGCGTACGAACATTGCGGAGCTTCAACGCCGCCGTCAGACGTCGAGGGCTGTTCCCGCCGATCATCCCCTTGGCATCGTTGCCGCCTAAGAGCGACGGTGCGATGTAGAGACGCACCTGCTGGACGAGTCGTCCTCTGAGCATGGCTGCATTGATTTCGGCGCCGCCTTCCACCAAGAGCGACGTAATGCCGCGGCTTCCCAATTCATCCAGCAACCGGGACAAGGAGACCCGGCCAGCGACCGCAGGAAGACTAAGCACCTCGACGTTCCGTCGTGCAAGGGCGCGACGCCGCGCAGGTGGAACCGCGCTTGTCGTCGCAACCATGGTGTGAGTGCCTTGAACGCGGCGCAAAACGTTGGCATTGAGCGGGATCCGCAGATGAGAATCGACGACGACTCGCAACGGCTGCTTCTTGGCTCGCCGTAACAGTCTGGCGCCGACGCGGGCCGTAAGCGACGGATTGTCTGAGCATACTGTCCCCACGCCAACCAGCACAGCATCCACTTCGGCACGAAGCCGATGAGCGTCGCGCCGGGAGGAAACACTCGTGATCCACTTCGCCTCCCCGGTGGACGTCGCAATTTGGCCGTCCAGCGTCATCCCGGCCTTGAGAATGACAAACGGCCGTTTCGTTCTCATCCAATGGCGATAGGCCTCGTTCAAAGCTTCAGCCTCCCGCCGTGCGACGCCGAGCGCCACCGACATTCCGGCTCGTCGAAGCGCCGCCACGCCGCGGCCGTCGACCGACGGATTTGGGTCAAATTGTGCGATCACCACGCGCTTGACGCCGGATTCTACGATCGCCGGCACGCATGGAGCTGTCCGCTTCTTCACATGGCAACACGGCTCGAGCGTCACATAGAGCGTTGCTCCTCGCGCGAGCGCTCCGGCGCGCCTGAGGGCCAACACTTCGGCATGCGGAAGCCCGGCCCGCAGATGATAGCCCTGACCGACCACCCGACCCCGATTCACCACAACCGCACCGACCATGGGATTGGGGCTCGCCGTTCCGCGCCCTCGTGCCGCGAGGCGAAGGGCCGACATCATGTAGTGGAGATCTTTTGAAATATTCGCGCCCATAACCTGAAGGGTTCGTCACCGCAACCTGCGAGGTGCGCAAATGAAGCCAGAGGGGTCCGCCAGCGTCTCTGCGGGAAGGTGCCGTCGGCGGTAGGGGTCGTCCTTTCCGTGAGGAACGCTTACCGCTTTCTGCGAGCCATCCGGGAGCCGCGGCGGCCGCTCGCTGTCGATGCCGACGGCTTTCGACCTTTCTTGCTCTCAGCTCCCGTCAAGGCCGCATGCGCGGCGGCGAGCCGTGCAATTGCGACCCGGTAGGGGGAACAGCTCACGTAATCGAGTCCGAGATGATGGCAAAACTCGACGGAGTTAGGATCGCCGCCATGTTCGCCGCAGATGCCGAGCTTGATGCCGGGCCTGGTTTTCCGTCCGCCGGCAATGGCCTGCCTCATCAGCGCGCCGACGCCATCTCGATCAAGCACGGTGAACGGATCGGACTCCATGAGGTTGGCGGTTTTATAGTGATCAATGAACTTGGCGGCATCGTCGCGTGAGAACCCGAAGGTCGTTTGCGTGAGATCGTTCGTGCCGAAGGAAAAGAATTCAGCTTCCGCGGCAATGCCATCAGCGGTCACGGCCGCTCGAGGTAGTTCGATCATCGTGCCGATGAGATAGGACAGCTTGACGTTGTGACGCTTCATCGTCTCCTCGGCGACTTCGCGGACCAACTCTTTTTGCGACTTCATTTCGGAGACCATCCCGACCAAGGGAATCATGATCTCGGGAACGATTTTCTTGCCTTCCTTGGCGAGCTGGCAGGCCGCCTCCATGATCGCCCGTGCCTGCATTCGCGTGATCTCCGGCATTGTGATCCCCAACCGACAGCCGCGCAGGCCGAGCATCGGATTGAATTCGTGCAGTTCTTCGACGCGCGCGAGCAAGCGGCGCTTTTCCTCGAGCTTGGCGCCGTCGGCCCCCGTCAACTCGAGCCGGGCGATTTCAACCATTAATTCTTCTCGTTTGGGTAGAAACTCATGCAGCGGAGGATCAAGCAGTCGGATCGTCACGGGAAAACCTTCCATCTCACGGTACAGTCCGATGAAATCCTGTTTCTGCAGCGGGAGCAGCTGATCCAGGTATTTCTCCCGCTCTTCCGTCGTACGAGCCAGGATCATTTTCTGCATGAGGGGAATTCGGTCTTCGGCAAAAAACATGTGTTCCGTCCGGCAAAGTCCGATACCTTCCGCGCCGAATCCCCGGGCGATCTTGGCCTGCTCAGGCACATCGGCGTTGGCACGGACGCGCAGTTTTCGGACATTGTCCGCCCACGACAGAATGGTGGCGAAGCGCTGGTATTTATCCGACTTCTTCGCATCCAACTTCCCTTGAATCACCTGAATAATTTCCGACTCAACGACCGGAATATCGCCTTCATAGACGTTCCCCGTACTGCCGTTGATCGACAGATAGTCTCCTTCGCGGAACGTCTTGGCGCCAATCTTCACCGCTTGGCTGTCGAGCACTTCGACGGATTCACATCCGGCGACGCACACCTTGCCCATCTGACGCGCGACGACCGCCGCGTGAGAGGTCATGCCACCCCGCGCCGTCAAAAAACCGCTCGCGGCGTTCATCCCATGAATGTCGTCGGGGCTGGTTTCTTGCCGGACCAACACGACGCGGCTACCGGCGGCCTTCATGTCGACGGCGCGATCAGGGCTGAGCGCGATTTTTCCGGCCGCAGCACCAGGACCGGCCGGCAGGCCTTTGCCCAAGGGATTGGCCTTCGATTCTTCCTTCGTGTCGAAGATCGGATACAGGTATTGCGCCAGCTGATCCGGTCCGATTCGTTTGACGGCCTCCTCTCTCGAGATGGCGCCTTCCTTCACCATGTCGACGGCGATCTTCACCGCGGCAATCCCAGTCCGCTTTCCCACCCGGGTCTGCAGCATGTAGAGCTTGCCTTCCTGGATCGTGAATTCCAGGTCGAGCATATCGCGGTAATGTTTCTCCAGTTTCTTGTAGGTTTGCTCGAGTTCCTTGTAGGCCTCGGGCACGTTCTTGGCCAGCGCGGTGACAGGCAGCGGCGTTCGGATGCCGGCCACAACGTCTTCGCCCTGCGCATTCATGAGGCATTCACCAAAGAACGTCTTGTCCCCGGAACTGGGGCTCCGGGTAAAGGCGACGCCGGTACCGCTGGTTTCTCCCATGTTGCCGAATACCATGGCGACAACGTTGACCGCCGTTCCCCAGGCGTCGGGGATGCCATAGAGCCGCCGATAGGTGATGGCGCGTGCGCCGAACCACGAAGAAAACACCGCGTTGATCGCCATGCGCAACTGTTCGAGGGGCTCGTCAGGAAAATCTTTTTTCGTCTCTTCCTTGACCAACGCCTTGAAACTTGCGACCAATTCGCGAAGGTGGCGTGCATCGAGATGCGTATCATGCGTCGCGCCCACCTCGGCTTTCTTGTGCTTGAGAATGGCTTCGAAGTGCTCGCGAGGCACGCCCATGACGATGCTGCCGAACATCGAGACGAACCGCCGGTAGCTGTCCTGCGCGAAGCGATCGTTCCGGGTCTTTGCCGCCAAACCTTCGACGGTCTTCGTCGTCAATCCGACGTTCAGCACCGTATCCATCATTCCGGGCATCGAAGCGCGGGCGCCTGAGCGCACCGAGACAAGCAGCGGCCGCTCAGGATCGCCGAACCCCAAGCCCATCGACCGCTCGACGCGCTTTAAAGCTTGCAGGGATGCCTCCCACATGCCTGGCGGATACTTCTTGCCCAGTTTGTAGTATTCAACGCAGGCCTCCGTTGAGATGGTGAAGCCGGGCGGTACGGAGATGCCCAGGTTCGTCATTTCCGCCAATCCTGCGCCCTTGCCGCCGAGCAACTCTTTCATGTTCGAGGTGCCATCGGCCTTTCCGTCACCAAAGTAGTAGACGTATTTCTTAGCCACGCGTCCTCTCCTTCCGTTCCACACTCTGCGGAAGCCCTATACGCGTCGGTGCCGCCGGATCAAGCTGCAGCCGATAACGGCTGACCAGGTAGTGTCTGATCCACATGCCGAACAGCAGCACGACGGCAACGAACAAGGCCAGTGCCAGTAACCTGAAATCGGACCGCACCCCGGGATCGACGTAGTATTGGCCGTCCGGGCCCCGTCGAACGGCGAGATCTTTCGTCACATGATGCGGCTGCCCAGATGGATCCCCGAGTTTGATCCACTCGGAGCAAAGCCTGACGGGATCCGCCGCTCCGGTCACTCGCTCCCAACTCAACCGAAGACAGACGTCTTCCTTTGCATTGAACACATCCGGCGTGCTGACCAGTTCATCGAGATTGATTCCACTGACCCAGAGACCGGACAGCAACACGACGTTGCACAGCACGATCAGGGCTGCCGTGACGAGCCTCGAAAACCGCTGCAGTTTCGCCGTACGCGCTTCATCCGACTCAGGCTTCGGAAGGTCCGGCAGTCCCACCATGTTCCGTTGTCCCGATGGGCTGGTCGACGCTGTTCTTACGTCCCTTGTACCACAATCCGTGAAAAGTCGGCGAACGAGGTAAAGCACTCATTCACCTCTTTCAGCAAGGACAACCGGTTGCTCCGCAAGGCCGCATCTTCGGCGTTTACCATGACATTCGTAAAAAATGCGTCGATCGCCGGTTTGAGTCCGACCAGAGTCTCCAGCGCTCTGTCGTACCGTCCTTCGGCCATGTCGCGACGGACGTCCTCACGTGCGGCGGCAACTCTCCGGTGCAACTCCTCTTCTGCAGGATCGCTGAACCGGGCCGGATCAACCGGCTGTCGCTCCCACCGTTCCTTCTCGATAATCCGGGAGGCCCGCTTGAATCCAACAATGAGCGGATCGAAATCCGGTTTGGCGGTGACTGCCTGCATCGCTTTCATCTTCGCAAGGAGCGCCACCAGGTCTACCGGTCCGGTGCCGGAGGCTCGCAAGACGGCATCCATAACGTCGTCCCGCAATGCTTGCACCGTCCGGCCGTAATGGCGTAGCCGTTCGAAGAGAAAATCCACGATTCGCTGGAATCCGTGTTGTTCCGAGTCGGCGGTGCCCTTGATTCCGCCACCGACTAGGAGACGGCGGGCATGCTCGATGGATTGGCCGAGATCCAGCCGCAGCTCTCGGTCCACGACAATGCGGACGATTGCGGTGGCATGACGACGCAGGGCAAAAGGATCCTCGGATCCGGTCGGAATGATCCCAACGTGAAAAAACGCCGCGATCGTATCCAAGCGGTCGGCAAGCGACAACAGCAGCCCAGGGAGCGATTGCGGCAATTCCCCTTCGAGCGCCTTCGGGAGGTATTGTTCTCGAATGGCCTGACTGACAGCCTCTGGCTCGGCATCATGTTTGGCGTACTCGCCTCCCATGATCCCTTGGAGTTCCGGAAATTCGCCGACGATGCCCGTGAGAAGATCCGCCTTGGCGAGATGGGCGGCTCTTCGACACGTGTTCAGCAAATCGTGATTTTCCGCCCCCCAGCCCACCGCCGACGCCAGGACGGACACCAGCTGCACGAGGCGTTCCTCTTTCTGTCCCATGGTCCCGAGTTTCTGGTGGAAGGTGACGCCGCTCAGCTTCTTGACCCGCTCCTCGAGGCGCGTTTTCCGGTCTTCGTCGAAAAAAAACTTGGCATCGGCCAGCCGGGCAGCCAGCACGCGCTCGTTGCCTGCTCGGATCACGGACATGTCTTTAGGTTGATTGTTCGCGACGGCCAGAAAGTGCGGTGCCAACGCTCCGGTCTTGCTTTGCCGCACGGAGAAAAACCCTTGATGCTCTTTCATCGAAGTGATGAGGATCTCCGATGGGACACTCAGATATTCCCGCTTGAAACTCCCGAGCACCGCGCAGGGCCATTCGGTGGTAAACACCGCCTGATCAAGCAGCGACTCGTCGCTATTGAGCGTGACGCCGCCTTGGGCACAGAGGCGTGCAAGCTGTTCGTCAATAACCTGCCGCCGTCGTTCGGGGTCCACGAGAACTCCTGCTCGTTCGAGAGCTTTGCGGTAGGACTCATAATTCCTGACCGGGATCGCGCCCCCTTTGCCGAGGACGCGATGGCCGTAAGTCTTATTCCCCGCCGTGATGCCCGCCGCTTGGATCGGCAGAATCGTTCCATTGAACAACGCGACGAGCCAGCGCAGAGGCCTGGCGAAGCGGACGCCGGCCTCGTTCCATTTCATCGCTTTGGGGAAGGAGAGTTCGCCGATCAGCCGCGGTAGCACCTCGACCAAGACGGCTTTTGCCGGTTGTCCGGCGTCCGCTTTAACGGCAAACACATACTCGCCTTTCGGGGTGGGACGCAGCTCGAGGCGTCCGACGGGCACACCTTGCCCGGCGGCGAATCCAATCGCCGCCTTTGTCGGCTGTCCCTGCGGATCGTAGGCTACCAACTTCGAAGGACCCATGACTTCCTTGTTGACGGCCGTCTGATGAAGCGCAAGCTCTTCGACGCGGAGCCCCAAGCGTCGAGGCGTCCCGAACGTCGAGATCCTTCCTGACGACAGGCGCACCTCTGCAAGAAGTCGGGCGGCTCCATCGCGTAGGGCGCCGAGCGCGGGAGCGATGAACTGGTAGGGCAACTCCTCGACACCGATCTCGAGCAGCAATTCTGCCGCGCGGGTCCGACCAGTCGAGCGAGGGGTGTTCCGAAGGGCGCGGGTCATGATCGGGTCGTCCTTCGGGCTGCGACTTGTCGCGACCTCACGCGTGCCGGATCGGCCTGGCGCCCAATGAGCGGATGTCCCATGGCGGCACGTTCTTCGATGTATCGCTCGGCACATTGCCGCGCCAGTGCCCGGACCCGGGCGATGTAGCCCGTCCGCTCGGCGACACTGATGGCTCCGCGTGCATCGAGCAAATTAAACGCATGTGAGGACTTGATGCAGTAATCGTAGGCCGGCAGCGTCGACCGTTGATCTGTGCGGGCCAGCAAACGCTTGCATTCTGCTTCATACGCTTGAAACGCATTCATCAACATTCCGACGTCCGCTTGCTCGAAATTGTAGCGGGAGAATTGCACTTCCGTCTCGTGATGGATGTCGCCGTAAGTTATTCCGTCAGTCCACACGAGGTCAAAGACGTTGTTGACGTGTTGAAGGTACATGGCGATACGTTCAGTGCCGTACGTGATCTCCCCGGTGATTGGGCTCAATTCGATGCCGCCGATTTCCTGGAAATACGTAAACTGCGTGATCTCCATGCCATCCAAACGGACTTCCCACCCCAATCCCCAAGCTCCGAGCGTCGGGGACTCCCAGTCGTCCTGGATAAAGCGGATATCGTGCTGCTTCGGATCGATGCCCAAGCGTCCGAGACTTTCGAGATAGAGCTCTTGGATATTGTCGGGGGCAGGTTTAAGTACCACCTGATACTGGTAGTAGTGCTGCATGCGGTTAGGATTTTCACCATACCGGCCATCGGTGGGCCGCCGGCATGGTTGCACATAGGCTGACCGCCATGGCTCGGGTCCCAGCGACCGAAGAAATGTCGCAGGGTGAAAGGTACCGGCCCCCATCTCCACGTCGTACGGCTGATGAATTACGCACCCATGGTCAGCCCAAAACCGCTGCAATGTGAGGATGAGTTCCTGGAAGGTCACGAACAGTCCAGCCGTCGTTCGCAGGTTGAAAAAAACGGAGACAGAAGCTAACAGGAACCGCCACGGACTGTCAACAAACTGCACGCAGATCAATGAGTTGCAGATGATTGAGCGTCAATAGCCTTGACGATGTCCGAAGGTCTCCACTATTGTCCATGTTCTTGATTCAGACGCTTGGCAGCGGCCCTCGCAATGAAACTTTCTAAAAAAAGTGAATACGCGTTGCGGGCGCTGCTCGAACTCACGCTTGCGCACGGCAAGACGACGTTGCAACGCCATGAAATTGCCGCCCGCCAAAACATCCCCGTCGAATTCCTCGAGCAGATTCTGCTTGCCCTAAAGCGGGCTGGTCTTTTGTCGAGCCGCCGCGGCATGAAAGGAGGCTACGGCCTGATCAAATCACCTGAGGCGATAACGCTCGGCCAAGTGATCCGCATTCTCGACGGACCGCTGGCTCCCATTGGCTGCGTCAGCAAGACGGCCTATCAGAAATGCCGTGACTGTCCCTATACCGATCATCCTCAATGTCCAGTGCAGCATGTCATGGGCACCGTACGGGACGCGATCGCCGGCATCCTGGACCACTACACGCTGGCGGATTTTGCGGCCGGTTCCCGGCAGGAATCATTGGCTCGATCCACTCATACATAAGATGCCCCAGCGCAGCTCAGCGACAACAGTTCTGTCCGCTCGATTTCTTCGGCATTCGCTACGCTCCTTCATGAAGACGCTTCTGCGCCCAGTACCACTGGTTCCATTTCGTGTGCAATCGCAGGTGCGTCCCTTCACATTCCGTGAAAGTACCTGCCTTTCTGTCAAGCGTTCAACATGTAACCTATGGATTTCCCTAGCACAAGATTAAAAATCCCCTAGGGGCACATCCCTTGCTAGGACCCCCGTCAAGATTTCGGCTGCCGGCTCTTCTTTACAGCTCGCGTTGACCGGAACTCCATCAACACCACATAGGACGAAAGGAACTCGAACGCTATGGCACGGAGCACGCTATCGGTGCGCCTTCTGCAGAGGATTCATACGACCGCGCGACCATCGGCCGCATTGAGAAACCTTTTATTAGGCATTGTCTTCGTGATGAGCTCCGTCCTCGCAGGGTGCAGTTCGGGTGGAGATAGCGGCGGGGTGTCGAGCGACGGCGGACCCAGCGGCGGGTCAAACGGAGGAGCGGTTCCCAGCGGAGGGGCATCGGCTAACCTCGCGTGGGATCCTGTCGCCGGCGTCATGGGATACTACATCCACTATGGAACGCAATCCCCCAACTCCCCCGGCTCCTGCGCCTACGACCAAGCGACATTTACCTCGACACCAACCGTGACAGTGACCGGCCTTGCCGAAGGGACGACGTACTATTTCGCAGTCAGCGCCTTCAATGGGCTCGAAAGTACGTGCTCCACCGAAGTGTCGACTGTGACCGGCTCGGCCTAGCCGGTTTTACGTCCGCCGGCAGGACAGTCTCCCGGCAGAGGTGCTTTCAACTTCATTGACTCCTTCGCCCTCCGTTTGTTAGCTTCGAAGCCTGCACGCTTCAAGCTCCGTCCCGCGCTCGAGACGGTCCGCTTCGTTGCGATTCTGTTCCGACACAAGGAGATCGCATGCCTGCAGCCACCTTATCCCACGAACAACTTGCCGCCTTGCACAACGTCGCCACCCACTTGCGAATTGATAGCGTGCGCTCGACAACCGCCGCCGGAAGCGGTCACCCGTCAAGCTGCTGTTCCGCGGCCGACATTGTCGCCGCGCTTTTCTTTTCCGTTATGCGTTACGATCCAACGCACCCAAAAGCCCCGAACAGCGATCGGTTCGTGCTCTCGAAAGGCCATGCGGCGCCTCTTCTGTATGCCGCCTGGTCGGAAGCCGGGCTGTTCCCGAAAGAGGACCTGTTGAAGCTGCGGACCCTCCACTCGGATCTCGAAGGCCATCCAACGCCGCGCCTGCCCTTCGTCGATATGGCCACGGGCTCTCTGGGGCAGGGACTCCCTGTGGGCGTGGGCATCGCTTTGAACGCCAAGTATGTGGACAGGCTGGATTACCGGACCTATGTGTTGATGGGTGACGGCGAATCGGTTGAAGGGTCGAATTGGGAGGCGATCGAGGTCGCCCGGCAGCAACAGCTGGACAACCTCTGCGCGATCGTGGACGTGAACCGGCTGGGCCAAAGCGATCCTACGATGCTGCAGCACGATATGGAAGCGTATCGGGCTCGTTGGTCGGCCTTCGGCTGGCAGGCGCTGGTCGTTGACGGACATGACCTCTCCGCCGTTCTCGATGCGTTCGAACAAGCGGCGAGCACCAAACACAAGCCGACGGTCTTGCTAGCGAGGACCTTCAAGGGAAAGGGCATCTCGTTCATCGAAGATCATCCGAACTGGCATGGGAAACCGATTCCTCAAGGCGACATGCAAAAGGCGATCGACGAACTGAACCGACAGCTTGAGCCGAACGGCACCGCGCCGGTGATTCGACGTCCGTCGGCGGCGCCGTCTGCGAGCCCCGCGATCAAACCGCTGCCCGCTCCTCCATATAAAGTCGGCGACTCGGTCGCGACGCGCGAAGCCTTCGGTGCGGCGCTCGAAGTGCTGGGCGGAGTGAATCCGCTCGTCGTCGCCTTGGATGCGGATGTGAAGAACTCTACGTACTCCGAAAAATTCGGAAAAAAGTTTTCCAATCGGTTCTTTGAGAACTTCATCGCCGAACAGAATATGATCGGCGCAGCCGGAGGCCTCGCGGCTTGCGGCAAGATCCCGTTCGCTTCTACCTTTGCGGCGTTTTTCACGCGAGCCTATGATTTCATCCGCATGGCCGCGATCAGCCAGGCGAACATCAAGCTGGTCGGCACGCACGTCGGAGTCAGCATCGGTGAGGACGGCCCTTCCCAAATGGGACTCGAGGACATCGCCATGATGGCCGCGCAGCCGGGAATGACGGTGTTGTATCCTTCCGACGGCACCTCCACCTACCGGCTGGTTGAGATGGCAGCCAACCACAAAGGGATAGTCTATTTGCGCGCGGGCCGCCCCAAATGCCCCATCGTCTATGGACCGGATGAGCAATTTCAGATCGGCGGATCAAAAGTGTTGCGGCAAAGCGCCAACGACCGGCTCACCGTCGTCGCGGCGGGGGTAACGCTGTTTGAAGCCCTTAAGGCGTACGACAAACTCAAAGCGCTCGGAGTCTCGGTGCGGGTGATCGATTTGTACAGCATCGTGCCGATCGACCGCACGACGTTGCTGGCCAGCGCCTCCGCGACGGGCGGCCGGATGCTGACGGTCGAAGATCATTATGCGCATGGAGGGCTGGGCGATGCCGTGCTCGACGCTGTCGCGTCGGAAGGCGTCCGCGTCCATAAACTTGCCGTGCGAGCCATTCCGCACAGCGGGAAGCCGGACGAGCTCATCGATCATTACGGCATCGGAGCGCGTTCCATTGTCGAAGCGACTCAACACATCATCAAGTAAACGGACCGGGATTCCTACCGATACTTTGCTTGAGCACGTCCCTCTCCTCAATATCCTGAGTCCTCAGGATCGTCAGCGGATTCTCTTAGAGCTGTCGGAAACGCACTATGGGAAGGACGACTTTATCTTTCGCGAAGGCGATCCGACCGAATATTTCCATATTGTGAAGGAAGGCACCGTCAAATGCGTGAAATCGACCCCCGACGGGAAGGAGTGCACGCTCAAGATGCTCATGCCTGGCGACCTCTTCTGCTGCGACGCAGCGGCCTTTGACGGCGGCTGCCATCCCGGTACAGCGCAGCCCATGGGGAACGTGAGCATTCTGCGAATGCATCGAAAGGCGTATTTTGACATGCTACGGCGCAGCCCGGACGCGGCCATGGAAGTGATCAAGTACTTGGGAAATCGTCTCAACGAAGCGCAGGAAAAGGCCAAGATCCTTGCACTCGACCGTGCCGATCAACGGTTGGCGGCACTGTTGGCCGATCTTGCCGGGAGAAATGGAATCAAAGAATCTCACGGCATCAGCCTTCCCATGCGATTGACCAGACAGGATATGGCGAACATGATCGGCGCCACGACGGAAACCGTCATTCGGATCATGAGTCGATTTAAACGAGAACACCTGGTCTCCGGCACCGCGAACCGCCTGGTCATTTTGAACCTCGCACGGCTCAGAGCCCTCGCCTCAAGCTAGTCCCTACAGCCCTTCGCACGAGGATTTTTATAAAAACATGACATTGGTCATGTTTTTATCCTGCCGCCTGCGAGTATTGTCGACTGATCCTTAGTAATGCGACCTAAGCATGGCAGACGGTCCGTGCTATCGCTGCGTTCAACTTCAACGAGGAGAGAATCCATGTTTACTCGCCGCTCATGTCAAATCGTTATGCTCGCCGTAGGCCTGGGAACAATCACCTCCACTCTGGGATTTGCCAAGACCCATGAAGTGTCGATGACAGCCATTGAAACCGATGTGGTGATCGACGGCAGCGGAGAAAAATACGCCGCATGGACATTTAACGGGCAGATGCCCGGACCGATTGTACGCGTGACCGAGGGAGACACGATCAAGTTCACGCTGACGAATCCCGCCACCAGCAAATATCCGCACGCCATGGATTTTCATGCCGCGGAAATCGATTTTCTCAAAAACTACAAAGCGATCAATCCCGGCGAGACGATCAGCTATACGTTTGTTGCAAAGAAGCCGGGGATATTTTTCTATCACTGCGGGGCGCCGCCGATGATCCAACACGTCGCCCGCGGCATGTTCGGCGCGATCATCGTCGATCCAAAGAACGCCAAGGCGTGGCCAAAGGCCGACCGCGAATATGTGTTGGTGCAGTCGGAATATTTCAAGAATGGCGACGACGTCCAGAGCATGTTTGATCGTAAATTCGATGGTGTCATGTTCAACGGCGGCATCTTCAAGTATCATCCCTTCGTCACGGGCGGCGGGAAATTGGACGCAAAACCTGGGGAAAGGGTGCGGATATATTTCGTGAATGCGGGGCCAAACGAGTTCTCTGCATTCCATCCCATCGGCGAGATTTGGGACAACGTCTATGAGAGCGGCAATCCGGCCAACAGACTTACGGGAGTCCAAACCTACGTAGTAGGGCCGGGGAGCGCGGCAACCTTCGATGTGGTTACAGAGTCAGCGGGCGCGTATCCTCTAGTCACTCACTCACTGACCGCTGCGCTACGCGGGGCAATCGCGGTGTTGGTGGCTTCTCCCGACGCGAAGCCCGCGCCGCTCATGCCGATGGTGCCTTGGTCGGTGACGGTTCCACAAACCGAAATCACGCCGGTGCCGGCCCATTAAACCGCACACCACGACATCAAGCCGCGCTTTTCCGGCGCGGTGCGCGCTGGTGATAGGTCTCGTCTCCGGTTGTATGGCGCTATCCGTCGGCGAGGCGTTTCCTTTTGAACGAAGCGCTCTGGCGCTGGCGGGTTCAAAGTGCCGCCAGTCTGAACCCGCCATTGTCCACGCATTGGAGCGCCTCGACGGAGTGACACGCGTGGAGGGCGGACTGATTCCTGATCATATTCTGATCGACCATGACGGCCGAAGGGTCACGGGAGATCAATTGGCCGGAATTGTGAATGCGGTTCCAGAATTACGCGGCATCTGTCACGCCGCCGTCATGCGGTCCTGCATCACGGCCGGCAGGCACGATACCGGCGGCGGGTACGGACGGTAGTTGGCTCAATACACCACCGCAGGCCGTTTACCTTGGACGATCAGCATCAGGCGTTTTCGCTTGAGCGGGCGCTCGGGATCACGGGTATAGTGGGTAAAATCCTCGGACACCTCGACGGAGCTCAGCGGGAGTGAAAGCTCCTGGCGCATGTGTGGCACCGTCGTATCTAGCGCAAGCGATACTAGTTGGGCAGTGCAACCCGTCACCTCGGCATTGATATCCCGTTCGTCATCGAACCGGACCGTAATCCGCTCCTCCGGGTCGATCCACGTTTTGATAGCGGCCGCCTTGTCTGAATTGCTCGTTGCACCACGGCGCATGACGTTCTCCTTAGGCCGCACGATAGGTACTGTCTTCTTTGGATTCTACTTCAGCCACCACTCGTGAGCCGATAATCGCGCCCCACACGGTGCTGCCGAGCGACAGTAGCCCGCTAATCGCAACGAACCAGGCCACCGCCGAAATCAGGGTGGGAGCCGCGAGCGCTTCGGTACTCGACCCGATTCCCATTGTGCTCGGCGGCAGAAACATCAAAATGAACGTGAGGGCGCCCCAAAGCACCAGCCCGTGAAAAAGACTTTCCACGTATCTCGAGGCATCGGCCACCCAGGCGGTGACATAACCCCCGATAAACGCCGCGACGACCCACGCGAAACCGCTCCATAACATCAATCCGGCGACGGCCATGCTGCTGCCGGCCTCGGCCGACTGTTGCTGCAGAAAGACCACGCCCAGTCCGAAGGCGGTGAGCACAATGTCGATCCCGAGCGCGACAAACACTCCGGCAAGGACCGCCGGCCAACGGAAAATCACAATTCTCGCCCGTTCACGAAACGGCAGAAACGCCATGACGGTCCTCCCTCTCGGAATCTGCGTCACCAATTTCGCGAGACACGTCGGAACATAGCGCCGCTGGACGCTGATCGAGCGCGGTTGCTATTCGACGCGAACAGCACACTGTGCACCCTCAATCACGATATCGGTCTCTGGGCGCCAGCTCACATTAGTAGGTTCCATAGGCCTGACGGCGTTTCCCCCTGGATTGTGCTTCGCCGGCCTCGGACTCTTCCTAGCGACTTACATTGACGCGGAGGTACCCTGATGTAAAGAGGCCTGTGCCTTCCGGACAAGGGAAACGCCTGCAGATCTCGCGTGTGCACAACGAGGATTTCCTTCCATCCCAGCGTCCCTTAAGCGCACCCGCTTCCAGTGCTACCGACCTAAGCGATCGTCCTCCAGTCGCGTTGTCGGGTCTTGGGTCATTTGCGCAGGTTTGTCCGTTCCTGGATTGATCAGAATCGGAACATCCAGCTTGTCAGGCAGCAGCACGAACTTCGAGCTCTGACTGTCGTAGAGCTTGTAGCGGAGATAGTCGGGCGTCAGCGTCTTGGTAATGGTTTCTTGGGCCTTGGCCTGTCCGGCAGCGCGAATGCGAAGCCCCTCCGCTTCGCCTTCCGAGCGGATCCGTATGGAGTCGCCTTCCCCCTTCGCCCGTTTGCGCATGATTTCGGCATCACGGTCCGCGATCACGAGCTCAAATTCCTTCTGTTCCTTTTCCTGCTCCTTGGCCTGTTTGCGTTCCACGGCTTCCAGCACGATTTTCGCGAGCTCAATATCAGCGAGCGCCACGCTGGCTACCTCCAGATGCCGCCCTCTGAGCTTCTCTACCACGACGGCCTGGACCTTTGCCGCAATTTCTGCGCTCTGCTCGGGCACGTTCACCATCACATAATTGGAGACGACGCTCCTCACCGCGGCGAGCAGCTCCGGTCTCACGACCCGCGGGTAAAAATCCGGCCCGATTTCCTGCGCGAGAAAATACACTTCCTCGGGCAGCGGCCGCATGATGATCGCGGCTCTCAGCTTGACGAGAAGATCATCGGAACTCAGCGCATCGACGTTTTCCGCATAGCTTTGCCACCGAACGTCATAGGTAAACACGTCGTTCCAAGGAGCGCGCCAATAAAATCCGCTCTTCAGCGTTTCATTCGTCAGCCCTTCCGTAAAGGGATACCACCGTAAGCCCCGTTGGCCGGGATTGACCGTCGTCCCGCAGCCGGATTGAACAAGGAGGATCAAACATGCAATCAAAAGCCATCCGTGACGTTTCATGATGTCCTTTCCGTCGACACCTATGGTCGCACCGTCAGGGTGGAACGGCCGACGTTCCGCCCCGAGTCAAGGTGTTCGTTCGCCAACCGCTCGCGATCGTCGGCCGCCAGCCGGTAGGATTGCGCCAGGAGCCGGGTCCCGGACACCCAGTCGGACTGCGGTCCGAACATCCGCTCATACATCTCGGCGCGGACGTCCAATTCGTCGGCTTGTTGACGATAACGAAGCGCTTCTTGTTGATAATAACCGGCGATCAGCTGCTGATGTGAGGAGGCGTTGAACGTGGTGAGCTCGAATCCGCGGTCCGGCGCAGCGCATCCTGCCCAGAAGCCAAGGATCAAAGCGTTGAGCAGGGGCCGACTCAGCGATCGGCTGCTCAACGGATCGTGACGGCAGTTTACCCCACGGTGGTCGCCTTTGTGGGTATGGCGTCAAAGCCGTACTTGAGCAGGAGCTTTTGGATGCGCGGGCTCATCATAAAATTTACGAACTGCTCAGCCGCAGGCAGTGACGTCTCACGGCAGGTGGAGACGACCGTCTGTCCGAACACGACCGGAATCGAGCGGCCGGCCGGCGCTTCGTCGATGATGCGCACTTGCCCGCTGTTGATGGCATCGGCGCGATAGACGACGCCCACATCCGCCTCGCCGGCGCTCACCAGCCGTATCACGTCGTCCGTAGAAGGGGCAGAAAGGAAGTGTGGACGGTGTTGAAGCAAGGGAGCGATGTCCTTGAGCGCTCTGAAGGCTATGAGTCCTACACTCGAGGCTTTGGGATCGACGAGCGCCACGCGCAACGCTCCCTTCGCCGACGCCTCGCTAAATGAGATGGCGGTGGCAGCCGAGGCCGATGACATGACCAGTACGAGCGAGGATTGCGCATACTGGCGAGGACCGCCGAGCCGCGTCAGTCCTTTCTGGTGGAGCGTCTCGACATCCTGCCACGATTCGGGAAGGAATACATCTATGGGAGCCCCCTGTTCGATTTGCCGGCGGAGGGTATAAGAGGGACCATATTGAACACGAAGGGGGACACCGTACTCCACTTCGAATATCGGCAGAATCTCTTCGAACGGAGCCTTTAGACTCGGAGCAGCCGCCAGGCTGAGAGGCTCCGCAACCGCCGACGCACCGCCGGCAGAAGCCGCCTGTCCGCAGGCTAACAATGTAATTGCGATACTGAGTTGCCAAAATCGCTTCATGCTGCTCCCTTCATGTAACCACCGGAAATATTCATACGACTCATCGCAATATCGGTACCAGTTGCCTGCGATGCGGCCGGCAACGAGAGCGCCTGGGATTGCGGCGTTTTCGTGCGCGTTCTCAATTAGGAGCGTCGGGGGCGGTATCCCCCTGTGAGGTTTCGCACAGTGTGCACTGTGCGAAATCGCAATGCTCCTCTTTCCTAGCTCTCTCAGTTCGGCACAGTTCTCGCGGGCGCCTCGATACAGTATCTTCCCGATAAATGGCGCGTATTCGGACAAGGCCTTA
>DATJGE010000023.1:0-2345 GCA_035495295.1 Nitrospira sp.
TTTCAAGGCCTCTTTGTCTGCCAGTGGCAACAACGCCTGGGCAAGACAGCTGAGATTCCACAATCCGATATACGGCTGCTGATTGAACGCATAACGGCCGTTATGATCCGAATGATTGCAGATGAAACCGGCATCATAGTCGTCCATGAAGCCGAACGGCCCGTAGTCGAGCGTCAGGCCCAGAATCGACATGTTGTCGGTATTCATGACGCCGTGCGCCCAGCCGACCGCCTGCCAGCGCGCAATCAACTTTGCCGTTCGCTCGACCACCTCGGCAAAGAAGCGCGGATATCGATCAACCGCCCCTTGCAGGTGCATGAAATGCGCGCCGATCACGAAATCCGCAAGCACGCTGAGCTGCTCGTGTTGCTTTCGGTAATAGAAAATCTCAAAGGTGCCGAACCGAACATGCGAGGGCGCCATCCGCACCAGCGTCGCACCGGTTTCCACCTGTTCCCGGTACACCTTGTCATCGCTGCCGACGATGCATAAGGCTCGTGTGGTGGGAATACCGAGCGCGTGCATCGCCTCGCTGCACAGATATTCCCGTATCGTGGACCGCAAGACGGCCCGGCCATCGCCATCCCGCGAGAACGGCGTCCTCCCGGCTCCTTTAAGATGCAGATCCCACCGCTCGCCCCGTGCGTTTGTGGCTTCACCCAAAAGAATGGCGCGGCCGTCTCCCAATTGCGGCACATAGACACCGAACTGATGACCGGAGTAGAGCATCGCCAAGGGGTCCATGCCCGCCGCGAGCATGCTGCCCCCGAAGAGGGCGGCAAATTCCGGTCGTGTGGCCTCGTCGGCAGCGAGATCGATGAGACCGGCAGCGGCGGAATTGAAACTCACTAGGTAGGGACTGGATGCGAACGGCGTGGGATTCAGCTTGGCATAAAATGCCGCGGGTAGGCGGCCATAGGTGTTGTCGAACGAGAGTGTTTCGAGACGGCGATCGCCCATGGTCTTCAGGATGCCAGGGCTATCGGGCGGCTTTCAAGCGTGGCGGGACCTCATCTACGAGCGGCGTAAATTCCTCGCTTTCGAAGTCGTACACCCAGATATTCCCGGTCAGGATCGAGTAGACCCACCCATGGAGATCCACCTTTCCCTTACGAAGCTGCAAAGCGACTGAAGGGTGAGTACGCAGATGATCGAGTTGCGCCCTGACGTTCTCCTGAGTCGTTTTGATCAAGCGGTCGTTGCCTACGAGGTCGACATAACATTCACGCATGAGACGCCTTGTAGTTTCTGCCTGTCCGACCCATTCCTTGACGGCGGGCAAGTCATGGACCTCTTCAGGATGCAGCAACGCCTTCATGACGCCGCAATCCGTGTGACCGCACACGATGATGTGCGGTACTTTGAGCACGGCCATCCCATATTCGATGGTTGCCGTGCTTCCGCCCTGCATCGATCCATAGGGCGGCACCATGTTGCCGGCATTTCGCAATATGAAGAGTTCCCCCGGCTCGGCCTGCGTCATCAGCGTCGGATCCACACGGGAGTCCGAACAGGTGATGAACAGGGCGCGAGGTTCCTGTTTCTGCGAAAGGCGGGTGAAGAGATCTTTTTTCTTCCCGAACACGTCCCCGTGGAACTTCAAAAATCCCCTGACGAGTTTCTCCATTACATCACCGTCTATCTTCCGCCGTTCTGCAGCTCCCTCTCCATCGTGAACACGAACACGCGTTCTCCCAGTTGGACATCGATGTCGGTAAAGACGCCAAGAATTCTGGCGCCGGTGATCTCGCTCACCTGCTCGCACAGTTTGTCGCGTCCTTGTGCAATCAAATTCTGCCGCAGGCGCTTTACCATGTCGACACCTTCCGCAGTTTTTGCCAACTGCCGTTCGGCAGGTGTTAGGACGCCTTTGAGGCGCACGACCACCAGATCCCGGACGATACATGCCCGGACGTCGTCCGGCCCCCGGCCCATGAATTCCTGTTCGAACTTAATGATGGCGTTGCGGATGGACGTTTCCATGGCGGCGGTCGTCATAGCGCGGAGGATTATAGGTGCGGCAGGGGAAGACGGACAAGCACAAACGTAAGCCATTCGTTCGCCGGAGAAAGCTTTCATAGGTCTTTCGGGCCAAGGAACGACGGGTGAGAGGACTGAGCAGCCAGTCCCTGCTTGACGATGAACGGGCCGCCGTATTATTGATTGAACGCCCTTCAAGAGACGGCGCTGCTGTTTATCCCGACCAATGCTCGAGGATGAAGAGGACGCCGCGTGTCGGCTGATGTGGTCGTAGGGTGACCGGCACTGTCCTTGAGGCAGGTCACAGTACAAGCCAACTCGGGCGCTTCGACGAACCGTCGAAAGTGCCGGTTGGCTTTTATTTT
>DATJGE010000024.1:0-26435 GCA_035495295.1 Nitrospira sp.
GCTACCCCATCGGTTGCCTGGGCATTCTCCTGGACAGAGCGGCCACTGCCTTCTCTGCTTGTCAGGGCCGGTAGGACAGGAGTAACGTATTATTTTCTGCAGGTTACGCTGAGCGATCGACGGCTTGCAGGCTAGGAAAACCCCAAAGTTGACGGAAATGGATAGACCGGTCACAAAAAACTCGCCAGCTCGTCCCCTCCTAGGAGCGATTCTTGAGCAAAAATTCGGCCTCTCTGAAGCGAAGCTGCTTGAGGCGTTGAACGTTCAGCAGACGAAGGGCGGTCGCCTTGGGGAGGCGTTGCTCAAAATCAGAGCCATCGAAGAAGATCTGCTGCTGCAGGCGTTGGCGATGCAATTCGAAATGCCCTGGCTGCCTCACTTGGATGTGGCTCAAGTCGATCACGAATTGATCAAGAAAGTGCCGATCCATTTCGCACGGCGGTACCGGGTGCTGCCTCTGAAAGTCGACGACGGGGTCATCGTCGTGGCGACGACGGATCCCTTGGAGACCGCGGCGCTCGACGACCTGCGCTTGCTCTTAGGCATGCCGGTGAAGGCGGTGCTGACCGGCGCCATGTCGCTCATGTCCTGCCTGAATCGCGCCTATGACGAGGCTGCCAGTCCAACCGGAGCCGAGCAAGTGATGGAGGACATCGCGGCGAGCGAGAATCTGGACAAGATTGCCCACGAACTCGACGAACCACAAGACTTGCTGGATGCGACCGATGAAGCGCCAATTATCAGACTCGTGAACTCGGTGCTGTTCCAGGCTGTGCGCCAGCGCGCAAGCGACATTCACTTCGAATCCTTTGAGCGAGGCCTGGTCGTCCGCTATAGGATCGACGGAGTGCTGTATCCCATCCTCACGCCGCCCAAGCATTTGCAGTCGAGCATCATCGCCCGGCTCAAGATCATGGCCGGATTGAACATCGCGGAAAAGCGGCTCCCGCAAGACGGCCGGTTTGCCATCCGCACCGCAGGCAAGGACGTGGACCTTCGCGTGTCCGTGCTGCCCACGTCACACGGCGAACGAGTGGTTCTGCGATTGCTCGAAAAGGAAAATCGGCTCCTCAATCTTTCCGAAATGGGATTCTCCGCCGACCGGCTTCGCACGATTCAACAGCTCATCCATTTGACGCATGGAATCCTTTTGGTGACCGGACCAACCGGTAGCGGCAAGACGACGACCTTGTACGCCGCCTTGAGCGAGATCAATGCGCCGGACAAGAATATCATCACCGTCGAAGACCCCGTCGAATATCAACTGCTCGGCATCGGACAGATGCAGGTGAACCCTAAAATCAATCTGACGTTTGCAGCGGGGCTACGCTCGATCCTGCGCCAGGATCCGGACGTCATCATGATCGGAGAGATTCGCGATCGGGAGACGGCAGAGATCGCCATTCACGCCTCGCTCACAGGGCACTTGGTCTTCTCGACGCTACACACCAACGATGCGGCCAGCGCCGCCACACGGCTCATCGACATGGGAATCGAACCGTTTCTCGTGGCGTCCTCGGTCGTCGCGGTGTTGGCCCAGCGGCTCATCAGAAAGGTGTGCCCCGACTGCAAACAGGCGTATCACCCGGATGATGAAGAACTGATACGGCTCGGAGTCGTTCCCGGAAAGACAAAACCTACCTTTTATCGAGGCACCGGATGTCCGGCCTGCACCCAGACGGGGTATCGGGGCCGGACCGGCATCCATGAGCTTCTGGTCCTGGATGACGAAATTCGACGCTTGATCGGCAACAAAGCGGACGCGGCGGCCATTCGCCAAGCGGCGGTATCGCACGGCATGATTCTGCTGAAAGAGGAAGCCGCGGAAAAGATCTTCGCCGGCATCACAACGACCGAAGAAGTGATGCGCATGACGCAACAAGAGGTCGAGGTGTAGTCGGATGCCGGTCTACCAATATCGAGGCTACAAGGCGGACGGCGCGGCCGCGACCGGCATCGTGGACGCCGAAAGCCCAAAAGTTGCGAGGCTCAAGCTGCGCAAAGACGGCGTCTTCCCGACCGAAATGGCGGAACAGGAAGGCGCGAGCAAGGGCATCACGACGAGCCGCGCCAACGTCGGTTCTAGCACGGTGGGCAGCCGGTCCCAGACCTTGACGGTCACCGATGTGGCGCTGATGACCAGGCAACTGGCCACACTGTTGGTCGCCGGTCTTCCCCTCGTAGACGCGCTGGGCGTGCTCATGGATCAGACCGAGAAGAAGGCCATCAAGGGTCTCCTCGCGGATGTGCGGGAAGCGATTCGCGGAGGCGCATCGTACAGCGCCGTGCTCGAACGATACCCGCGCGATTTTTCGCCCATCTATGTCCATATGGTCCGTGCCGGCGAAGCCAGTGGCGCGCTCGATCAGATTTTATTCCGTTTGGCCGAATTCCTGGAAAAACAGTTGGCGCTCAAGCACAAGGTGACCAACGCGATCCTCTACCCCGCCATTATGCTGATCGTCGGAACCCTCGTGTTGTTTTTCCTGGTCACGTTCGTCGTGCCGAAGATCACGGCCGTCTTTGCCCATTCGAAGCAGGCCTTGCCCTGGCCGACGGTCGTGTTGATGGAGGTCAGCCGGTTTTGCACGGACTATTGGATGGTGCTGTTGGCGATGATCCTTGTGGCCCTGTGGGCCGTCCGACGGCTCAAAAAAACAGAGACAGGGCAGATGTTGACGGATCGTATGCTGCTCAAGCTTCCGCTGATCGGCCAGGTGGCCCGTATGGTGTCCATTTCCCGTCTCGCCAGCACCTTGGCGACCATGTTGTCGAGCGGCGTGCAATTGTTGGAAGCGCTGGACGTCTCGCGACGTGTGATGAACAACCGCGTCCTTGAACAGGCCGTCGAAGATGCCAGGCAGAACATCCGCGAAGGGGAAACCATCGCCGAGCCATTGAAACGAAGCGGGCAGTTCCCCCCGCTGGTGACGCATATGATCTCTGTCGGCGAAAAAAGCGGCGAGATGGAGGAGATGCTGCGGCGGATCGGACAAATCTACGACGGCGAAGTGGATCGGGTGATCACTCGTTTCACCTCGCTGCTGGAGCCGGTGATGATCGTCGTCATGGGCGTCGTCGTCTTGTTTATTGTGGTGGCGATTCTGCTGCCCATCTTCGAAATGGGCCAGATGGTGCGTTGAACGTTTAGATGAAGGAGGCATGCGGTGCGCGCAGCGACACGGATGGAACGGGCGTTGACGACCACAGAGCGATTAGAGCGGGGGTTCACGTTCATCGAGATCATGGTGGTGGTGGCGATTCTCGCCATTCTGGCCGCCCTCGTCGTTCCTCGCATCATGGGGCGCACGGACGACGCGAAGCGCACCGCTGCGAAGGTGCAGATCCGCAACCTCGAAGGCGCGCTGCAACTCTACAAGCTCGACAACGGGGTATACCCCTCAACTGAGCAGGGTTTGAAGGCCCTGGTCGAGAAGCCGTCGGTCGGAATGGTGCCTAAAAAATGGAAGCTCGGCGGCTATCTTCCGAACATCCCGGAAGATCCGTGGGGGAATCCGTATAAATATCTGAGTCCTGCGCCGGTTCAGCAAGGACAGTACGGGCAGGTCAAAGGCGATTACGAAATCACCTCCTATGCCACGGACGGAGAAGCCGGCGGGGAAGGAGTGAACGCGGATATTACGAACTGGAACATGGACAAGGACTAGACGACCGTGATGGCCAGTCACGATTCGCCGGTCTATCCGAACTACGGCCTGATGCGGCGCTGCCGTGTTTGGAGGTCCCCGGAAGGCTTTACAATGCTGGAAATTGTGCTGGTTCTGTTCCTGCTCGTCGGCATGCTCAGCCTGGTCATCCCGCGAATTTCGCTCGGCGAGAATCTGGGAACAGTCGGACGGAGATGGGTGGGCGCGATGAAGTCCTTCCAAGAAATGGCGATGATCGGCCAGAAAATAGTGCGCGTGTATGTCGACATGGACCGAAGCATGTATTGGCCCATGGTCATCGACGGCAACGAGGAGAAAATTCCGCTCGATCCGACATGGGCCGTGCCGATCGTCTTGCCGGAGTCGGTTCGATTCTCCGATATTCAGATTGGTACCGCGACGAGAAAGGAAAGCGGCCGCGTGGACATTTTCTTTTATCCGAACGGCCGGATCGATCAGGCGATCGTGCATTTGACGGACATGAGCAACAACATCGTGGGCGTTTATGTGGAACCGGTCACAGCGATGATCCGCATGACGGATCACCGCATTGATCCTCCCACACCGATGTCGATTCTCGAGCGCGTGCGGCCGTTGCTTCAGCCGGTCGCACCCGGGATTCGGCCAAGTTTTCCGACCGGCGCACTTAAGTAATCTGCGGAGCATGCCGCGATGGTTGACCAAGAATGGTGATGCAGCATAGTCAGCGAGTGAGACGTTCGCCGGGAGGCGACACGAGCGGCTTCACGCTCTTCGAGGTGTTGATCGCCATGGCGATTCTCGCGTTAGCCCTCCCGATTCTCCTTGGTTTGCGGAACTGGGACCTCGATCTTCAGGCGAGGGCGGCCGATATCACCGCTGCGACCATGCTGGCGCAGGAAAAACTCATTGAAGCGGAGCTGAGTCCGGTATATCCCGTCGGCGAAACCACCGGTGACTTCCGCAATCCGCCTCCTGGCTATCAAGTGCCATTCGACATTCAAGAGCGGGCCGCACGCTATCGATGGAAGCGCATCATCACCACGACCGCATTGCCGTCCGTTCGCGAGGTCAAGATCCAGATTCTTTGGCAGCAAGGAGCCGCCGATGAAGTGCTCGAGGCGAGTACCTATGTGTTTGCGCCAACGACCGGATTCTGAAGCAGGCTTTACGCTTGTGGAAGTCCTGCTGGCCACCGCCCTCGTCGCGGTCATCGCCGCTATGGTGTTCGGGTCGTTAAATCTAAGCGCAATCGCGATCGACGGGGCCCGACGCTCCGCGGCCCGAGAACAACTGTTGCGCAGCACGTTACGCATTTTCTCGGAAGAACTGTCGACGGCCGTCGCCGCTCCGTTCGGGCCGATGGTGGGAGTCAATGCGACACAAGAGGGCCAGCCGGCCGACACCCTTGCGTTCAACACCTTGGGGCGATTTCGCGGGGGAGATGCCGTCCAAGAATCGGAGATGGTCCGGATCGTATACACAAGAGAAGGCGATCGGGTGTTGCGGTTTATCAGACGAAACATTTACGGCGTGACCGATGACAGTATCGATCAGTTTGAATTGGCAAAACTGGTGAAGGCCTTTAACGTGCGGTATTTCGATCCGCAGGCCAACGCGTGGATCGACGAATGGGACGGCCGGGCGCGGACGTCGCCGCCGACGGCAATCCTGATCGAACTGACGTTGACGCAGGACGGAGAGGAAGAACCTCGCACCTTTCGGCAGTGGATCGCCATCGGAGTGAAATCATGATCTCTCGTCTTTCCTGGCCTCCGACGGTCGCATTCAAGAGGGAGCCCTTCGCCTGGGTGGCCGGAGGGGTCGCGAGTCTGCTGTTGTTCCTATTTCTCACCTTCCCCTTCGGGACATTGCAAGCCCGGGTTCTCTCGGAATTGGTTCGAGCCACCGGGTGGGAGATCCGCGCGGTCGAATGGTCTCCCGGTCTGCCTCTCGCGGTGGAATGGCGCGAGGTAACTTGGACGAAACCGGGCAGCGCCAGCATTCTCATCCAGCTGATGCGGCTCAACGTGGGCGTGCTCGCAATGTTGTTCGGCCAACAAACGGTGGATGCACTGGTGCAATTTCCCGGCGGCGCTCAACCGGGGACAGCCAGAGCGACGGGAACCGTCAGCGCTTCGTCGTGGTCCTTCGTTGGGCCGTTGTCCTTGAAGGCGCATGCGCAGCAAATTGACCTGGGTGCCGTGATCAAACCTTACGTGACGAGGGGACTCCTGCAAGCCGATGTGACTCAACGGTGGGAGAACCGCGGCAAGGACGGGATCGCATTCAAAGGCGACGGGTCATGGAAGGCGGAAGTCAAGGATCTTGTGCTGGAACGGATTCCTGTTGGGCCAGCCGCGATCCCTTCGCTGAATTTTTCCCGTGTGACCGCCGCCTTGACCTGTCGTGACGCTGTCTGCGACATCACGGATTTCAAGGCGGACGGCCCGGATGGAACAATCAGCGCCCAGGGCCGTTTGTTGTTACGAGAACCCGTTCAATCGAGCCTACTTGAGGTCACGGTGACCGTGTTGGCGGGTGCCGGATGGGCGCAAAAGGCGGGAAATCTGCCGATTCCGCCCCTTCCCCCAGGTACTCCATTGACCGTAAAACTGGGCGGATCTGTCGCAAATCCTAAGCTAACACTGTAAGATACGGCTTCGAATGCAGTAAGGAGTACAGGCAGCTCATGATTGCAGCCGAATGTGTCGGTTTAGACCTGGGTCAGACAGCCATCAAGGCGGTGAGATTCCGCCGCCGATTGTCTGGCCGTGAATCGGTCGAGTACTTCCACCTGCCCTTGCCCTACGGAAAACCGGCGCAGGCCGAACCCGCTCGCCTTGCCGGACAACTCCGCAATTTTCTCTGGCAAAACGGGCTGTACGGGAGTGGGGATATTGTCACGGCCCTCCCTTGCCAAGACCTCTTCATTCGGACTCTCTCGTTTCCCTTCCGCGATTCGGCCAAGCTCGAGCAGGTTGTACCGTTTGAAGTCGAGAATTTAATCCCCATGGCGCTGGAAGACGTGGCTATGGGCAGCATCGTGCTGCCGGCCAAGATGCAAACCGGAGCCATGCAAAAGCCGAAGGGCGCCGAGGTTCTGATTACGGCCGCGCCCAAAGATAAGGTGGCCGAACACTTGAAATTCCTGGCTTCCGCCGATTTGAAGCCGGCGGCAGTGGGAGTCGACGGCATGGCGCTGTACTCCGTCACCAAGTTCCTTCAAGAGGAAGGCGCGAATGTTCCGGGTGATTTGGCCATCATCGACGTCGGAGCCACCAAGACCACCCTTTGTCTGATCCATGAAGGGCGGCCAGCCGTACTTCGCACGGTTCTTTGGGGCGGCAATCATCTGACGCATGCGCTGGCAGTCCGCTATGCCTGCAGCTTCGCCGAAGCGGAACGTCGCAAGCGAGCCATGGCAGTGCAGGAAGTCGACGCCTGGCTCGAGCCCTTGCTCAAAGAATTGCGGGTGTCGTTGCACGCGTATGAAGGCACGGCCCATGGCCGTCTGTCCCATTGTTGGGTGTCGGGCGGCGGTTCTAAGCTCCGGGAATTGGGCGGCCATGTCGCGCATGAATTGGGATTGACACCGGTCGGCCCGCGTCAGGGATTCGGTGCCAACTGTCCACGGGCGTTCTCGATCGCCTTTGGATTGGCCATTCACCCGAAAGTCGTGAGGCCGCGATGGAAGCCGAAGGCGATCGGATCCGATCTCGGCCTCGATCTGACGGCGGCCACAGAGGCGGCTTCGGCACGGACCAGCGAGTCCCGTCAGGATCGAAGGCTGGCGCTGTGGGGCGGCATCATTCTGGCCATGCTGGCGTTGGTCGATCTCTCGGTGCGGGTGTTCGTGAAGCAATCGACGCTGACGCAAGTGAAACAGGGACTTCAGGCCCAATTCGTCCAGTCATTCGGCGAAGGCGGTGGGCCCGGAGAAGAACTCGACGTGGCCCGCTACCGCGTTGCCCAACTCGACAAGCGCCTCACGGTCATCGACCATAGCCGGAACAGCGTATTGGCCAACCTCTCGGACCTTGCCAAACAATTGCCGCCGGGGATTCCCTTGACAATCCGCGAATTGACGGTGGAAGGGCTCGCGATTCATTTGGAAGGCGAAACCAATTCGTTCGACTCGGTTGAAAAAATTAAGCAGGCCTTTACATCGAATCAGCTATTTCAGGGCGTCTCGGTGGCCGATACACGCGTGGGCGCCGCGGCAAATCAAGTCGTATTTCGCCTCACGTACACGGTGCAGCGACAATGATGGAGGCCCTTCAAGAACGGTGGCGGCATCTGGCGACCCGCGAGCGCATGATTCTCGGGGTCGGCGGGGCGGTGGTCCTTGCGAGTCTGTTGTTTGTTATCGTGGTGGACCCCCTGCTCGAGCGAATCGACAAGCTGGAACGGCAGACCGTGAGAAAATCCAAGGAACGCGTCGAGCTGGCCGCCTTGGCTGTCGAATACCAGGCGAAGCAAGCCCGGGTCGGCAAGCTTGAGCAGCGGCTTCCCAATGGCGACGGTCAGTTTTCTCTCTTGGCATTCATGGAGGAGGCTGCGGCGTCCGTGCAGATCCGGGATCGGATCGTCGGAATGCAGCCACAGCAGGGCACGCTGCAGCACGGCTATCAGGAAACCGCGGTCGATCTTAGGCTGGACGGCGTTCAGTTTCCGCAACTCTTATCCCTGCTCGTCGCATTGGAACAAGCCCCCTACGACGTGCAGGTGCATCACCTTCAGATCAAACCGAAATACGACAACCCCGTCAGCCTCGACGCCACCCTGAGAATCGTTTCTTACGCCAAAAGCTGAGCGTGATCCAGCGATGTGATCTCCATGCAGGATCGTCGTTCTACACCCACCCGACCTGAGGATCCCCTCAGAGCTAAACGGCGAGTGCGCGATGACGAACAAGGCGTCGCCCTGCTGCTGGCTATCCTGGTCCTGGCACTTCTCGTCGCCCTCATTCTCGAGTTCGACAGCGACGCCCGCCGTGAGTATCGCGAGGCGGCGGCGTTCCGCGACAATTTCAAAGCGACGGTGCTGACGCGGGCGGCCGTGCAGGCGGCGCGCGCCGTCCTGCAGCAGGACCATCTTCGCGACAAACAGACGGGCCAGATATACGATGCCACGACGGATCTATGGGCGTTTCCCATCAATAAGTATGCGATCGGCGATGGGTTAATGACGGCGCAGATCGAAGATGAGCGCGGCAAATTAAATCTGAACGACCTGGCCGCCGCCATGGATCCAAATGCGAAAAAAACGAAAGTCGGCAGAGTGAAGCGCCTCTTTGCGCTATTGGTGCTCAACCCCGATCTCGTGGACGCCATCGTCGACTGGGTCGATGCGGACGACATTCCGGAGGCGGCCGGCGCCGAATCCGTGTATTACCAGTCATTACGGCCGTCTTATCGTGCCGCCAATGCGCCGTTGCAAACGGTGCGTGAACTGCGCTTGATCAAAGGCATGACTCCCGAAATCGTCGACAAGCTTCTGCAATATGTCACGGTGTTTCCTCAGGAAGGCGAAAGCCGGGTGAACATCAATACCGCAGACGTCCTGGTGCTGCAGTCGCTCGATCCGCGCATCACTCAAACCATGGCAGGCGAAATTATTCAAAGCCGCCCCTTCAAGACGATTCAAGAATTGGATCGCGTCGGAAGCTTCGCGGAGATCGGAAAGGAACTGCGCATCCTCAGCGTCTACGATGTCAAAAGCAACATCTTCTCCGCCAAGATGACGTTGGCCGTCGGCGAGACCACGAAATCCGGCACCGTGGTCCTTCAGCGAGACGAGGCGACAGGCAATAGCGCAGTCCGGTACTTCCGTTTCCTCTGAGTTTAAAGATGCACGCCCAGAATCTTTACCGCTGTTTGAGCACGCTCACAACAAGATAAAGAACCGCATAATCCGCTTTGTTGCGAGTCCAACAGGCGGGTCGCGACCACTTTCTACCCCGACACTTCTCTCCTCTCAAGCTGATCGCCTACCTTAGGTGTCTTCATTTAACTCGTTTGTAACAAGGCGATAAACACGCCGTTACACATTCCGTCTTACTATCCCCCGCATGTCAGGCAAACAATCGACAAGCTCCCTGCGCATTATTGATGAACTGGAAACACACATTGGGAGGTGTCCATGAGCTGTAAGCGAATCGTGCTGCCACTTGGCAGTTTGATTCTCGTGTTCTTGCTCTGCATCAATGGAGAGATCCTCTTCGCGCAAGCCGCTCAAGAGGCACAGCCACAGGCGGCCCCGAAGGATGCAACGGTGCCGACGAAGGAAGCACAAGGTCCGGCGAAGGAGACACAAGGACCTGAGGCGCCACCACCGTCGCCTCCTATTGTCGACCCCGTAGAATCGCTGGACAAGCGGCTCAGCATCATCGAGGAATGGAAGGCGAAGATTGAGAGACTTCCATCATTGAGCAATAAATTCAATGCGGGTTTGAACGCCTTGCAGTTTCTCTATTCACACCAAGAGGCTCATGTCGCCGAAGGGAAAAGCCAGGACAACTTATCGATCCGGCGGTCGGAGATGTTGTTTTACGGAAAGATCAACGAGTACATCCCTAAGTGGCATGCTCTCTATGAGTTTCAGAGCATCAGTTTGGCCAACAACACACCTGGTTGTGCCGCCGGTAGTCCATGTAACACACAACCAGTAGGCACAGCCATCTCGGCCACCTTTTTCCGTGAATCATACATCGACTTCAGACCACTGCCCAGTATCGCGCCGAACCTCAACTTCATCCGCATGGGCATCTTTCGTATGCCGTTCGGGATTTTCACGGAAACTTCCGGCGGGTTGCGTGATGTGATCAGTTCACCCTATTTGACGTCGGTGGGCAGCGGCACCATAAATCGCAATGGTTCGAACCCGAGCGTCGGCACAATCGAATTCATTCATGAGCGTGACTATTTTGCCGATGTGAGAGGAACGCTCTTTAATCGTGTGGAATACGTCGGCGGAATTATGAACAATAACAACTTTGAGGCCAATGCAGTGGGCGCCAATGGGCCAAAAGTCGGCTATGGACGGATACGTTTTCTGGCGACGGATATTTCCTTCATCAGTTTCACGATGCTCGCCGGCGAGAGCAATAACACCAATACCCAGATCAACGGGCGCGGCAAAGGCGCTTTCGACCGGTATGGAGTTGATTTCCGCTACACATCTCGATACCTTCCAGGATTAATGATGCAGGGCGAGTACTGGCAAGGACATGACGGCGCGAATCAAACTTCAACGGGCATCCCGGCACAAGGAGCGTGTTTGAACGTGGCGCAATGCGGAGGAAACGCAGCGCCGGGGGTGATGCGAAGAACGTGGTACGTACTCTCAAAGTACTTCATCTCAAATGGTCCCCTCCAAAACTGGGAACCGGTGGTCATGTACGAGCAATTCGACCCCGATACGAGGCTAGGCAATGATTTGTACACGCGGACAATCGTGGGAGTGAATTATTACTTTGAGAATCTTCCGCCAAAAATACAGACGAAACTTTCGATTGATTACGAGTTTCGACACCACTCAGGGTTCGGACCTGGAACTTCCGTGCCGAATACTGATCCCTTCGCACAAAATGCTTTTTTCGTTCAATTTCAGGTCCGTTATCAATAAGGCGTCGAGAGCGTAAGATCGTGGAAGACACGGCGAGATGCGCAAAAACCGCAGTCAGTCTTGATAGCCTCCCCCATTCCTCATGATGAAGAAGACCAAACACGTCATGCTGGCGTTGATTCCCTTCGTGATAGCAAGCTGTGCACCGAGCGCTCGGATGGTCAACGAAACGGCAGCTGGCGGAACTATTATCTACCCTTACTATGAGGAACAAGATGTGCTGACGTCTCGAGCGAGAAGAGATGCACTCCATCTTCTCGACGAAAAGTGCCCCAGTGGCTACCGCATCTCTCGGGAGGGACAGATCGCTCAAATCGACCAAGCTGTCGATAAAGCCTGGATGGGACAGGTATCTAGGGATGGACAGCCGTCCCGGGAAAAGCGCTGGGCAATTCAATTCGTATGCAAATGAGATTCATCATTTCGGCCATGAAGAGTGGTACCGTCGACTCCTGGTCGGCCATCGGATTGTCCTCACATAGGCAGAGGGTGCCATGCGACCGGGTACAGTTCCGTGTCTCGAGCGGCTTTGTACTCGCGCTATGGTGTCTTGTCGCCCTATCAGCCTGCGGACTGACGAGCCAGCAAAGGGTGCTGTATAATCTCGGCGGCATTCAGGTTGGTATCGTGACAGACCGAACGACGGATGAAAGAGCCTCCCCGGCAATCATCAATCGTCACCCTGCAGATTACACGCCGCGAGATATCCGTTCGCTGATCAACTCACTCGAAGTCTCGGGATGGAGTGGTTTGTTCATTGGCGCCTTCGCCACCCCCCAACCGAAGCCAGTGTTCACGCCGGCGGAAGTGCTGATGTTGGCTGATCCGCTTGCCGCAGCATTTCACCAGACAACTCCACGCGAGCGCGTCTTTTTTTCAATTCAGAATCCGGACGCCCCCTATGACTCGGATCGGACATCTGGGAGCCTATTTTTTCGAGATGAGTACCTCCATGTGATACTCACGGATCATTATGCGCTTCTTAAAGCCGACCCTGGAGGCGGAGAGACGCGGGATCCACGGGACGATAAAGGGATGAGGTTGTGGGTGGTCGCCCCGGCCGCGGCTGCCGTCGTGCCCACAAACAAGGAGCCGCATTGGACTGCGTTCGAGAAAGTCCATATTTCTCTCAAACCTCAGGAAGTTTTGGCGGCACAGGCAGCAGCTCCCGCGAAGACGGCCTCAGACCAGAAGCAACTCGCGGTCTCTGCAACCGAGCAACCGGCGGTGAAGGGCGGCGCCTCGACGGCGACTGCAATCGCGACAGAATCCGCCAACGACTTACGGCTGCAAATTCGTGAACTGACCAGTGCGAATCTGGAACTGCGCTCACGGATGAAAGAACAATCAGATACAATAACGGAACTCAAAGCCCAACTTGAACAACTCCGCAACGAACTCGGGACAGGAACCACGACGCTCGAGCGTAAGCCCTCTAAGAAGCCTGCCGCTCCCTAAGAGTTTACACGGCTGTAACATCCCGATATTAAATCCATAACAAGTAGACCCTATAGTCCCCTGTCATATAGGTCGGGCATCGCCTATGTGTAAGGAGGACCGAATGAGCCTGATTCGACCCGCGCTGGTATTCATCGTAAGCCTTGGCTTAAGCACCGGTGTACTCGGTTGCACGTCGCAAGCCCTACGTGCAAGCGATGCGGCGGTGGATCTTGTTGCCCAGTGCGAGACGGAGTTTCGTCAAGGTAGGAGCGATAGAGCGATTGAAACTGCTTCGGCGGCGATTCGCATAAGCCCTACCCGGGCGGACGCTTGGAACGCACGAGGATTCGTGTATGCCTCCCAAGGTCGAATGGGACAGGCCGCTGACGATTTCACGAAGGCTGTTCAGCTGAATCCGGCTAATCCTTCCTACCTAAGCAACCTCGGCATCGTATACCTGGAATCAGGACAGGCGGCATCAGCTCTTGAAGCATTCGACCAAGCGCTTCGGCTGGAGCCGCATTCTGCCCGCGCCTACAATCACCGCGGAAAGGCGTATCGGTCCATGGGCAAACTTCAAGACGCATTGGAGGATTTCAACGCTGCGGCCAAGCTTGACGGGCAGGATGCCACAATCTATGCAAATCGTGCTGTCGTCTACGCCCTACAAGGCGAATACCGCCACGCTAAGAAAGACCTCGACTATGCCATCAGTCGAAACAATGCCATGCCGGAAGCATTTCAGAGCCGTGGGTTGATCGAGATGCTCATTGGCGAGTTCGAGCAGGCGGAAAAGGATTTTTCGAAGGCAGTAGCGCTTGGGATGGGCGATACCGTGCTGTATTACAACCGCGCTATTGCCCGGTCGATATTGGGAGATTCAGCGGGTGCGCAACAGGACTACCAGAACTCCTGCCGGATGGGCTACAGCCCTGCCTGCGGGCTGACGAAGGTGAATTCTCAGGCGGCTAATCGCAGTCTTTAGGCTGCGCTCGCTGACACGTTGGTCGTCAGAGACTACCTGACGCAATACGTCTGGTGCTCCAGGGGGTAATAGGTGTCAGTCACATGAGGGAAATCCTCAATTCCGTAGCTTCCGTATTCTCCAGTCTTCCAGACATGCATGCAACGGGCAACGACGTACGGTGTTGTCCGAGACAGCCCGTCCACCGTCACGGAATGAGATCCTTTGGCTACTGCGACAACGATAACCTTGTTGCCGTACCACAGAGCTTTCTCATCCACTTTGCCGGGATAGAGGATGGCAAACGCAGCGGTTCCCTTCGTGCTTTCAGCCGGTCCGTACACCGGATGCTTCTCGATGGGTAGTTCCTGCGCGCGTATGAGTATGCCGTCAGTGGATTGTTCAACTCCGACAATACGTCCGGCAAGCTGGACAACGCGCCCTTTGAAGGCATCCGGCTTCGCTTCTAAGACTCCGAATTGTGTTGGTGTGGCGTCACGTGTCGCTTCTGGCGGAAACAAGGAAGGGGCCGAGCACCCAACAGAGGTGATCCCAATGATTCCAACCACGCAGTTCAGAAAAGACTTCATGGGCGACCTCCCGCTCTATGAGTGGACGACTGAAATGTAACACGCTTGTAACAAGGCGCTAACCGCACTGTAACACACGATGTGTTTGGGCCACAATTTCGCATAGTTAAGATTTCGTTAAGTTTGTCTCAGACCGTAGATGGAGGGAGGTGGGCAATGAACAATCGTTATCTGATAGGGCTCATGATGCTTTTGCCGCTCGTGGGTGGGTGCGCTTCAAATTCACCGTTCCCGCCAAACGCGATGGAAAAGGTTTCTCCGACGTTTCATTTCGAAGCATGGCGAGATGCCTCGCCGTCGAATGAAAGCGGAGTATCCGCCTCAGGGACAAAAGTCGAGTTGGGAGGCCGGATGGTGTCCGTTGCAAATAATGGCACAGGTGTCGTCATCGTCGCTGAACAGCTGCCCATCGTAAAACACCCGGTGTATGGACCCGCAGAGCCTGATAAACCACGAGCAGGTGATTATGAATTTGCAATTCTCTACGCGGGAAAACTTGAACCGGCTGCGTTAAGAAATGGAAACCGGTTTCTCGTGGTGGGAAAGACCAGCGGTAGGAAGCCGGTCATTGTCAATGGTGTGCCCAAGACCGAGCCCTACCTGGTCGCGGATTGTATTCATGTCTGGCAGACAGGCAGAACCGAAATCGCAGATTTTAAGGAAGATGCCGGCGCGGGATACTCATCACTACCGGAGAAGACATACTGCATCACTCAAAAATAAGACAGGCAAAAGGGCGCCACACGAACTTTTGTTCGACGCCTTCAGGAGAACCGCGATGTCTTACTCCCTCTGTATAAAAGGTGTTGTCGGGCTTTTCATGCTGAGTCTGCTGTTGGGGTCGTCTGAGCTCGTCCAGTCGCAACCGCCAACACTCATAAAGGTGGACGGTTCCAGCACGGTGTTTCCGATTACTGAAGCGGTCGCCGAGGAATTTCAGAAAGAAACTCGCGGCAGCGTCCGAGTGACCGTCGGGATTTCAGGTACCGGGGGCGGTTTCAAGAAATTTTGTCGCGGCGAAACGGATGTCCAGGACGCGTCCCGTCCGATCTCATCCAGCGAAATGGAGACGTGCCGGACCGGCGGCGTGCAATATTACGAGTTGCCGATCGCCTTTGACGCGCTGACCATCGCCGTGAGTCCCCAAGCCACGTGGGTGGACAGCATCACGATCGCCGAGCTCAAGCGGATGTGGGAGCCTTCCTCGCAAGGCCGTGTGACCACCTGGAGCCAGGTAAGGAGTTCATGGCCGGCGTTGCCGCTGAAACTGTTCGGCGCCGGTTCGGATTCCGGGACATTCGATTATTTTACGGAGGCGGTGGTGGGCAAGGCCAAGGCGAGTCGGGGTGACTATACCGCCAGCGAGGACGACAACACCCTCGTGCAAGGTATCGCCAACGACAAGCAAGCGCTGGGGTACATTCCCTATGCCTACTATGAACCTAACAAGAAGCGGTTGAAGGCTGTGGCGGTGGATGGAGGACAAGGACCTATCTTACCGTCGCGGGAGACGGTCGAGAATGGATCGTATCAGCCCCTTTCCCGCCCAATGTTCATCTATGTGAGTTCGAAATCGGCTGGAAAGCCGGAAGTGAAGCGATTCGTCGAGTTTTACTTTGCGCAGGCCCCGACGCTCGTCCCACAGGTGAAGTATGTTCCGCTGCCAGAACAGGCGTATGAGCTCACCGTTGCTCACTTCAAAAACGGAAAGTTGGGCACGGCCTTCCAAGGGGCATCAACGATCGGCCTGAAGATCGAAGATTTGCTGAGACGGGAAGCCAAGCTGTGATGAGCCGCCTATGAGTGCCGAGGTCGCCTTGAAGACAGCTGAAGCGTTGCAGTTATCGTCGCGCTTCCTGACTAATGTAAAAGAAAGGGCCATTGAGTCGCTTTTGCTCCTTGCGGCATTGACCTCTGTCGCGATAACCGTCGGCATAATCGGTGTACTGGTCTACGAGTCGTTTGGATTCTTCCGGCAGATTTCGCTGGTCGATTTTTTCACAGACACCCAGTGGACTCCCCTCTTTTCAGAGCCGCATTACGGCATTTTGCCGCTCGTGTCCGGGACGGTGGTCACGACCGCGGTAGCGCTCGCGGTGGCGGTGCCAATGGGAAGTTTGATCGCTATCTCTCTCAGTGAATACGCATCAAGCGGCGTTCGCGAGGTCATCAAGCCTGGGCTCGAATTGCTGAGCGCTGTGCCTACGGTCGTGTATGGCTATTTTGCATTGTTGTTTGTGACGCCGGCGCTTCAAACGGTATGGCCGGAACTCCCGGGCTTCAACATGCTGAGCGCCGGACTGGTGATTGGGATGATGATCATTCCCTACGTCAGCTCCGTGAGTGAGGATGCCATGAGGGCGGTTCCTGTCCATCTTCGAGAAGGCGCGTTTGCGCTTGGAGCCACTCGCATGCAAACCGCGCTACGCGTCGTATTTCCGTCGGCACTGTCCGGTATTACGGCGGCCTATGTGCTTGGCATTTCACGAGCGATCGGAGAAACGATGGTCGTGGCAATCGCCGCTGGCATGCAGCCGAGGTTGACCTGGAATCCGCTTGAGCCAGCCGCCACGATGACCGCCTACATTGTTCAAGTGAGTTTGGGCGATTTACCCCATGGCAGCATCGGCTATCAGACCATTTTTGCAACGGGATTAACGTTGTTACTGATGACACTCGTATTCAATATTGCCGGGCATGTTCTCAAAAAACGCTATCGACAGATGTATTGACGGTCATCACCTTCGAGGACGCATTGCGCGAAGCCGTCTTCGCGATCGGCTCTTCGCCCTTGCGGGACTCCTCGTGATGGCCATGGCCTGTTTTGTGCTGCTCGCCCTGTTATTGCAGCTCATCTACGACGGCATGGGCCGTGTATCCTGGCAGTTTCTCACGTCGTATCCTTCACGGTTTCCTTCTCAAGCGGGAATCTTGAGCGCATGGATTGGCACGGTTCTCGTCATGTTTCTCACTGCCCTGACGGCCGTTCCATTGGGAATTGGCGCAGCAATTTATCTTGAAGAGTATGCTGCCAAGAATTGGATGACCGATGTGATTGAAATCAACATCACGAACCTAGCCGGTGTGCCATCGATCGTCTACGGCTTGATGGCACTCGGGCTTTTGGTCTATGAATTCCATCTCGGACAGAGCTTTCTCACTGCCGGCTTGACGCTGGCCATGCTCATCTTGCCCATGGTCATTATCGCGACTCGGGAAGCGCTGCGAGCAGTCCCACCGCAAATCCGAGAGGCTTCCTACGCCCTCGGAGCGACGAAGTGGCAAACCGTGCGAGACCATGTGGTCCCCTACTCGATGGGCGGCATCCTCACCGGAATGATCCTCGCTCTTTCTCGGGCGGTCGGCGAGACTGCGCCGTTAATCACCGTCGGCGCCTTGTCCTTCATCGCATTTCTGCCTCACCCTCCTGTCACTGCGGAGTTTCCGTTTGTGTCGATTCAATGGCTGTTTGATCCTTTCACGGTCATGCCAATCCAAATGTTCAATTGGGTCTCTCGTCCCCAGGAGGAATTCCACATCAATGCCGCCGCGGCTGGTGTCGTCCTGATATTGATGACGCTGGCCATGAATGCGTTGGCCATCGCGGTGCGGGGACGCTTTCGCAGGCGGATTCACTGGTAACAATGACGCCGCCGCACGTTACCAGCACACCTGCAGTGAAAGCAGAGTCAGAAAAGCTGAGTTTTTATTATAGCGGGACAATCCAAGCCCTCAAGGCGATCTCGCTGAGCCTTCCGGATCGTCACGCGACCGCCCTGATCGGTCCGTCAGGCTGCGGCAAAACGACCTTCCTGCGTTGCCTGAACCGCATGCATGATCTGTATCCGGGGAACCGATATGCGGGGGCGGTATTATTGTATCCTGATCGCTTGAATATCGTGGACCAAACGATCGACCCGATCGAAATCCGCATGCGCGTGGGGATGGTCTTTCAAAAGCCCAACCCTTTTCCGACAACGATTTATGAAAATGTGGCCTATGGCCTCCGAATTCGCGGGTCAATGAGCCGAAGCGATCTTGACGGTATTGTGGAACAATCGCTGAAGGATGCGGCGCTTTGGCCGGAGGTCAAGGACCGTTTGCGCGATCTTGCGTTTAACTTGTCAGGAGGGCAACAGCAGCGTCTCTGTATCGCACGGGCGCTGGCGACGAGTCCCGAGATGCTGCTCTTCGATGAGCCGACATCCGCGCTGGATCCCACCGCTACTGCACGGATCGAGGAATTGGTCACGGAGCTCAAACAACGGGTCACCATCGTGATCGTCACGCACAATATGCAGCAGGCGGCGCGGGTATCCGATTACACGGCCTTCATGTACGAGGGCGAACTCGTCGAGTGCGACCGGACGGACAAAATCTTTACCAATCCGGCAAATACGCTGACCGAAGAATATATTACCGGGCGATTCGGATAATCACGCCCACGAGGACGCTGATGCAACGTCACATCGACCAGGAGCTCGCGGATCTGAAGTCGCAGATTCTGCGGATGGGGGAACTCGTGGAAGCGCAGATTGAGGGATCGATCAAGGCGTTGGTCGACCGCGATGCCGACTTGGCCTCTCAAATTATCGAAAGAGATACGCTCGTCAACAAGATGGACGTAGAAATCGACGAAAGCTGCATGAGATTGTTAGCGCTTCAGGCTCCCGCCGCCCGCGACTTGAGATTTGTCACCACGGCCATGAAGATTTCCACCGAGCTCGAACGGATGAGTGATATCGCGGAAAATATTTCTGAGCGGGTTATCGAACTGAATGAAGAGCCCCAGCTGAAGCCCTATATCGATATTCCCAGAATGGCGAATTGGACCATGGGGATGGTGCGGGAATGCCTTGATGCGTTTGTGCGTTCAGATGCGGTATTGGCAAGGAAGGTGTGTGCCGATGATGATTTCGTGGATGATCTCACGCACCAGCTCTTTCGCGAACTGCTCTCCTTCATGATCGAGAATCCAACTACCATCACGCGCGCGATTCGCCTCACGTTTATCGGCAAATCTCTTGAGCGTATCGCCGACCATGCAACCAATATTGCCGAACTCGTTATCTATATGGTCGAAGGAAAGATCATCCGCCATATGACAGCGCCCGTTGTCTCTGAGAATGAAGGTTGATCGTCTGGCGACGATGATGCGATGAAAAGGTTGCGGGGGGAACGTCAGGCCGGATACGCGGTCGAAAACAGCGTATAGTCGTATCGATGACGGCGCAGCACGATCCGACCCTCACGGGCCAACTGATCGACCGCATGAAAAATTTGGTTCCAGCTATGGTCTGGCAGCATTTGCACCAATGCATCGAGGCCGATGACGGCGTCTTCGTTCACGCGCGCAACGATGTGCGCCTCAAGGGTATCCCTTGAGGCCAGTGCAGATTCCGCTACTTCGAGGACGGTGCTGCGCATCTGTAAGTCCTCCTCATGAGTCTCGGTGACTCTGTCGAGATTCGAACAACATTCAGTTCCTATCACTACTGACCACACGATAGGCCTTCGTTGTTCCGGGGCCGTCACAAAACCGTAAATACTCTGTTAACTTTCCATCCGCTTCCTCATTGACACCCAATTGCAGGGATTGAATTGACGTCTGGTCGATCCTGTTCTCATGTCTTCTGCGCGATGCTGCGTGGCATTGACTTGCTGATCGGCAGTTAGCGGTCGGCATGATGTGGGTAGGGCCAGCGTTGGGGTGATGTAAGAGAGCCGCGTTCAAAGCTGCTTCAATCGTTTTTTAATTTGTACCCCACGCCTCGAACCGTCAAGATCAGATTCGGCCGATCGGGGTCTTTTTCGATCTTGTGCCGTAGTGCGTGAACATGAACGTCCAGGGCATGCTGGTCGAGTGCATAATGTTCGCCCCAGACGCGGCTGAGAATAGCTTGACGAGAAAAGGCTTGGCCGGGTGCCTCAAGAAAGCACTGCAAGATTGCGAACTCTTTGCCCGTTAGCGAGACAAGCTTGCCCTCGATGGTGACTTCATGCTTGTCGAGATCCATTTGCAGGTCCCCCACGATGAGGGTCTGCCGCGCGTAGGTCTCCGCGGCATGCCGCCGGAGGAGCGCTCGAATCCTTGCCACAATCTGCCGAAGTGTTTGTCCTGAAAAAACGTCATCTACGCCGGCATCCATATCCTGTAGAAATTGCTCTTCCGTGCAGCCTTGTTGCCCAGGCCACAATGCCACATACAACGATTTTGCGAAGACTGCCAGACGGGTGCTCAGGCGCTGGACGTCACAATGCGGACGGTCGAGGACCACGAGCGAGACCGAGCCGTCAGTCTGGCCTATCGCGGCCTCATGGAAGTTTTTTGCAACACGAATCGAATAGCCGATTTGCTCGAGCGCCCTGCGTAGTTCATCGACCGATGCCGGGGCGGACGTGAGGATGACGATGCAATCGGATTTGTGGGGCACGCCGGAGACCATGATATGCGTCTGGCGTGCGAGTGTAGGCTGACATCTGAACGAGAATGTTATCTTTCAGTAAACAGTCTGTTAACTCGCCTCTTCCCTTAATCGCCGGTGACGCAAACGCGTCACAAGCAGTTACCTGGGCCCAAACATCCCGGCGCGGACATCGTATTTTACTCGGATTTAACCTGCCAATAGCTGTTCTGTAATTAACTTTTTCTATCCTTATGGTATTCACAGTGGCAAGCTGGGGCTCAGTACTACCACCCGTAGGGAGAGGCCTATGAGTTCTTACCTCCACATGATGGACGGCCGGTTGAGAGTTAAGGTCCAGGAAGTGAAGCGGTCGGTTCCCCGCGCGCGGCATGTCGAGGAGGTTATCCAATCGTTGCCGGGCGTCACTCGGGTGACCGCGAATCCCACAACGGGAAATGTGCTTGTCTTCTTCGACTCCGAGCGGTTGACGCATGACGAAATTTTGTCCGTCATCAAAAAGGCCGATTACTTACAAGAACCAGCCCCAACGTCTTCATTTCAACTGACCGCCCGCATCGTCGATACCGTGTCCCATGCCGTGGCACGGTCTGTGACGGAAGCGCTGATGGAACGCGCCATCTTAGCGCTATTGTGAGCCCCTGAGCCATTCGTCCACAACGGACGAAGCGAATTGCCGGTAGCGACAATCGCGGATCCATTGCTGAGCAGTGTGGCGGCTGCCGGGCCCAGCACCCCCAAACAGGCCAGCGTGAGTGCGACCGTATTCGGCACCGCAATGATGCTCCAGTTCTCATGAATCAAGTCGACCGCCTCCCGCGCGAGCGTAATCGCCGTCAAAATACCGTATAAGTCCCCGTTGAGCAGCACGACATGGGCGGTTTCCTGTGCAACGTCCGCGCCGCCTTTGACCGCCAGACCGATGTCGGCGTGGGCGAGCGCCGGCGAATCGTTGATGCCGTCCCCGATAAATGCCACGCGATAGCCTTTCGCCTGCAATTCTTTGACAGCCTCGACTTTGCGGGATGGCAAGACCTCCGCTTCGTAGCTCGTGATGCCTAGCTGTCCCGCCACGTGCTGAGCGACATCTCGATGGTCTCCCGTCAGCATCACGATCTCTTTGATTCCCAGCGCGTGGAGACTTCGGACCATGGCCGGGGCTTCCGGTCGAATGTGATCGGCATAGCCGATCACGCCCACAAGCCGCTGATCGACTGCCACGCAGACTGGCGAGACAGCTCTGAGCGCAAACTCCGCCGCGTTCCGCTTGGCGGCTTCAGGCACCGCGATACCCAATTGATCCATGAATCGCAGACAGCCGGCGTGAACGAGATATCCATTCACACGTGACGTCACACCCAGACCGATCGTATACTCCGATGACTTCCGTGCAGGCACCGTCAGGTTGGCCTCGGCCGCTGCTTTCACGATCGCCTGGGCCACCGGATGATTCAGCCGCTTTTCGGCGGCGGCCGCGAGGGCCAGCACTTTGTTCCGGTCGAACGATCCATAGGCGACGACGTCGGTGATTTCCGGAGATCCGGTGGTCAATGTTCCGGTCTTATCGAAGACGACGGCATCGACGCTCGCCAGTTGTTCGAGCGCCCGGCCCCCTTTGAACAAGATCCCTTGACGAACAGCCTTCGTCATCGTGGCCAGCACCGCCGTAGGCGCGGCAATGCGGATGCCTGTCCCATAATCAATCACCAAGACTGACGCGGCCCCGCTCACCCCATTCGCAAACATCCCCCGCACTCCGGCGCCGGCGAAGCTATACGGCACGAGATCATTCGCCCATCGCTCCGCATAATTTTGAATTGCGGTTTCATGAGCGGGAGCGCCTTCCACCAATCGGACGATCTTGGCCGCTTCTGTCTCGTTCCCCACATGGGAGGCACGGATGTACAATTTCCCCTCGTGGACGACCGTGGCGGCGTAGACCTGAGCGCCTGGTTCCTTCTCGACCGGCATGGACTCGCCGGTCAAAGCGCGTTGATCGACTGTGGCCTTGCCAGAGACAACGACTCCGTCGATCGGGATGCGGTCGCCTGGATAGGCAATTACCGTGTCGCCGACTTCTATTTTGGAAACCGAGATTCTGATTTTGCGGCGGCCCCTCACCACCCAGGCGAAGGACTCCTGAAAGGCAAGAACCGACTCGACCGCTGCACGCGCCTGGCTCACCGTCGCATCGCGGATGTAATCGCCGAGATTGATGAGCCATACCATAAAGGCAGCCATGTTGAACTGGCCTTGCACACTCAGTAGTGCAGTTGCTGAGGCATCAAGGACGTCGACGGTCAACCGCCCTTCTGCAGCGACCGCATCGTACGCCCGCTTTAACATCGGCAAGGCGCTCCCAGCCAGCAGCAACGGCACAAGCACAGGCGCCAAGGGTTCGCACAGGAAACCCAATACGACGCCAGCCGACGACAAGGAGAGTTCAAACCATGATGACGAGCTCTGCACGTCGGTTACCCTGCCGCTGTTCCCGTTTCCTGCTGCAAGCCGCCGAATGTCACCGGAAGAGAGCCTGCTAAGCCGTCGTGCCAAGCGGGGTGCGGTCAGGCGGCGATGATCAAACCAGATGGTGACGCTGGCGCATTCTGCATTCGCGCGGCACTCTGAGATGCCTTCGATTTTGCGCAGGGAGCCGGCTAATGCCTGAGCGAATGCAGGGGAATTTTTGATCCAGGGCACGCGTACGCGCATTCTTCCTGGCAAGCAATGGATGATTTCGATGCCCGTGGTGCCGTGACGGTGGGGCGTAGGGACCAAAAACTGGTCGTCCGTCACCATGGCTCAGTGAGAAGAATTCGTCCGGTTAAGGATGAAGTACGTACTAAACGCGAACCACAAATACTCATGCCATGACGGCGACACCACTTTTTTGGAGGCGAGAAAACTGCGGACACCGAGTAACGCCAGCGCCAACGGCAGGAGTTCGCACAAATCCACGCCCATCGCTTGTCGGACCGAGGCGTTCATGTGCTTGAAGGCCGATTCAAGTTCTTGCGAAAGCGATGACGTGACGAGCTTCTGTCCGTTTGCTTCATGGGACATCAGCCGTTGCAACTCGTCCGGATTGAGATCGTTTAAGGAAATACCGAGGACCTGCGCGACGGCGAAGGGCACTTCCATTGATTCTAAAGCCGGTGTGTCGTATGTGAGCAGCAGGCTACCGGTCAGCGGATTGGCATGTACCGAAAGGATGCCGGGGACGGTGCGAAGCGTGGTTTCGATCTCGCCGGCTCTGTTGGGATTGTTCTTAATGTCGTCGACTTTCAAGCGGATCCGCCCGGGCGACGCATGGGCCAAACGCACACTCGTCCCTTGCACCGACTCATACCTCCCTTGTCCAATCACAGAGACATGTCAGAATCTTACGATCGAGACCGTCGCCGGCGGGATCTGTCCGGCGTCCCGACATACTCCGCTTCAGAACCATTGGCTGGATGCTTGCCCTCGACGGCCATTTCCGCCCTGGTCTCAGCAATAAGATCGTTGAGTTGCTCGCCGGCCTCAGCCACACCCTCTTTCAACGCGTCGTACAGCGTGAGTCCGCCCTTGACCAGCGCCTTGGCAAGCGGACGCAACCCCGAGGCCACCGTCGGGATTACGTTCGGAGCTGCCATTGCCACACCAAGTCCCAGCAATACCGGCATCGGCCCTTTGGTGATATCCTCAAAAATCGCCATGGACACCTCCTTGATTTTCAAAGTCTTGGAGCGAGAACAATAGGAAAAACCGCATAGGTCCGATACTAGGGAACCCCCTGGCTTCAATGCCACCGGGGATTGGAACGTGATAGCAACCACAAAATTGATGAAATCTTCATTCGTATGCCAGGCGGCAGCGCCTCTTTTCAGACAACTCTGCTCACACGCAATGCACAATGAAAACGAGAATAATCCCCAGGCGATTTGCCATGCGGAAGAACCTTTGAACTGACGGTCGAGACTCCTTCTTGTTATAGTCAGGCATGCCGGAATCTCAGATCTCCTTCCAAAACGATTCGCCGATCACGATCAATAAAGGCACCTGTTATGCCGTGTTTGCATATGATATCGGCTTGTCCATCAATCTCGAGCAGGCTGATCGCCATATCTCCGCCGCAACCGAGCGCAGCCGTCTTCGTCACAAAGCCAGAGCGCCGCAATATTTCGAATATCGTCCGTCTCCCCTTCGGCTTATGCAGGAGGGCGGCTCGCTCACAGTGGGTTCGTTCTCGTCAAGCCCGACCGTTGAAGTGATGGCGTATGACTTCGGCGCCGTCACCATCACCTATCGGTTTGCGCTGGATGGTCCGCTCGAGGGGTTATTGGAGCTGAGCGAGGCACTCTATGAACATGAGCTACTCCTATCGGAATCTCGCTCACGGGTTGAGCAACTGGTGCAAGCGATTTATCCGGCCATCGAACGGCCGAAGATTGCCGTGGAAGTTGAGGACTACCTCATCTTTTCGATCGACTCCTACGCGCCTCCCCTGGACGCGCCGCTTTGGACCAGCCGTGAACAAGCGCTGGCGAGCATTCTGCGTGGCGAGCGGACGCCGCTCGCGGGCCAGGAAATTCGTGATGCGCTGTCCTACCGTATCTCATTTGGCATTGAGGACGCCGCATTGATTGATTGGCATGCAGCGGTGTTGTTCGGGAAAGACATGGACGATGTCCGTGCGGTCTTGGAGTTTGCGAACGTCGAGTTGCTTGAAATGCGGATGCTCGACGAACAGCTTGATCAGGCACTCGACCAGGGCTATGAAGCGCTGACCAAGACTCCGCGCCTCTTGTCGCTTCCCGGTTCCTACGAGAAACATACGACTCACATCGCTCAGCTCCAGGTGGACAGCGCGCTGCTGTTTGAACGCGTTACCAATACGCTGAAGCTTCTCGGCGATCAGTATCTCGCGCGGGTGTACCGTCTCGTGTCTCAACGCTTTCATTTGGAGGATTGGGACGCCAGCATCTTGCGAAAACTCGAAACACTCGAGAGCATCTACGGCAAGATGTCGGATCGCGCCGGCACCCGTCGCATGGAGCTCTTGGAATGGATCATTATCATCCTGATTTCCATTTCCATTGCCGTCTCATTCATGCCGTGGGCCAGTCCATGACTCAGATTTCAAGCATGATGACGTGCTGGAGGAGCACGACTTGAAGGGGTGAATCACACCCAGTGACTTCCGTTATAGAGATCGCCGACAAACATTGTGATAGAACGTACTCTTTGTCGAGCGACGTGACCAGATCGACTGGAGTCGCCCCAACGACATCAAACGCTTCCACCGACTCGAGATCAATTCCTTCGCCAATTGATCCCCCCGCAGCAGAATAGACGGTTGCGTTTTCTCGTGGCTAGGTGGGAATGTCTGGCTGCTTGGGACCGCCCGACTGTCAGACCGTTTTACGCATGGCGAACAATGCGGGCCGGGAGCGTGCGGTCGTAACGGAGCGGCTTCGCGTGCGGGCGATGAGTGATCTCATCGAGGTGATCCTGTAGGCAGCAGGATTCCCGTATGGCATCGCTCCAGCGAGCCCAATACACGCCGAACCAATCGTATCGTTTTATTCCTGTCTCGGATTCGAACTGAAGTTTTCGGAGCGGTGTGCCGCCGTTGGCACTGGTGGTGCGTTTGATTTCCTGGAGAATGTACAGTTTCGTCACAGACATTCGTTCCTAGGTTCGGCGCACGTATGCAGCTAGGAAAATGAAGGCTACTCCGTTTTATGTCGAGGTGCAA